>DATJPY010000106.1:0-1185 GCA_035506135.1 Myxococcota bacterium
GGGCTCTCGTGAAAAAGCCCAGGCACCCCTTGTACGAGCCGCTCCCGGCGCAGGACGCGTCGTTCGTACTCTTCGAGCACCGGGCCACCCACATGCACGTGGCGGTGCTCGCGGTCTTCGAGATCGGCCCGCTGCGCTCGACGACCGGCGGGGTCGATGCGGCGCGGCTGCTCCGGTACGGCCAGTCGCAACTGGCGGAACTCCCGCGCTACCGCCAGAAGCTGGCGTTCGCGCCCCTCTCCGGGCGGCCGGTCTGGATCGACGACTCGCACTTCGACCTCGACTACCACCTGCGCCACACCGCACTGCCTGCGCCCGGGAGCGAAGACGACCTGAATCGCATGGCGGGACGGGTGCTGTCGCAGCCGCTCGACCGCGATCGGCCGCTTTGGGAGATGTGGCTCGTCGAAGGGCTCGAGCGCGACCGCTTCGCGCTGCTGTTGAAGATGCATCACTGCATGGTGGACGGTGTCTCGGGCGTGAGCCTCTTGACGACGCTGTTCCGCAGCGCGCCCGACGTCTCGATCCCGGAGGCCGCTGCGTGGTTCCCGCGCGAGGCGCCCTCGCCGCTGCGGCTCGTGCTCGACGAGGCGATCGACTGGGCGAGCACGCCGCTCGCACTCGCGCGCGCCGCTGCAGGGGCGCTGCGGACTCCGGGGCAGACGCTGCGCCGGGCGCGCGAGCGCGCCGCCTCGGTCTCGGAGGCGCTGCGCACCGGCTTCCATCAGCCGTCGGTCACCGTGCTCGAGCGTCCCATCGGGCCACACCGGCGGATCGAGCGCGGGGTGCTCGATCTCTCGGAGGTCAAGGCGCTTTCCCACCAGCTCGGCGGGAAGGTGAACGACGTCGTGCTCGCGATCGTCAGCGGCGCGATGCGGCGCTTCCTCGAGCGCCGAGGCGAACCACTCGAGAAGATCGACTACCGGGTGGTGGTACCAGTCAACATGCGCTCGCCGTCGGGAGATCCGGGCGTCGCGAACCGCGTCTCCGCGTTCTTCCTTTCGCTCCCCGTTTCGGAGCCGAATCCGTTGGCGCGCTTCCAAACGGTGTGCACCGAGACAGAGCGGCTCAAGAGCTCGCACGCCGCCGAAGGCGTAGACTTCTTGGGGCAACTCGTAGACCGCGTCGGCTTCCCCTGGCTTACCGGCCTCTTTGCCAGGCTCGCCCTGCGCGTCCAACCCTATA
>DATJPY010000107.1:0-59290 GCA_035506135.1 Myxococcota bacterium
TCCGCGTGAACGCCATCGCGCCGGTGGCGCTGACCCGCATGACCGAGGACCTGCCGATGGCGAAGAACGAGGCCTTCAAGGAGCGCATGTCTCCGAAGCACGTCGCGCCGCTGATCGTCTTCCTGGCGAGCGACCTCTCGAAGGACGTCACCAAGAAGATCTTCTTCGTGGGCGGCGGGCAGATCTCCGAGATGCGGCTGACCCGGACCGCGGGCGTCACCAAGAAGGACGGCGTCTGGACGCCCGACGAGATCGCGAAGCAGCTGGACCAGATCCTGGCGTAGCGCGGCGCGAGCCTCTCGCCGCGCCGCCCTCTGCTACGCTCGGACAATGCCCAGCGACGTCGACGTGCGCGATCCGCTGTCGGCGATGGCGCCGCGCTTCAACCTGTTCTTCCGCTGGTTCGCCCGCCGCTTCTTCGGCGAGATCAGCTTCGATGTCGACACCGCCGAGCAGCTGAGGGCGCTCGAGGCGACCGGCCCCGTCATCTACGTGATGCGGTACGCGAGCCGGCTCGACTACTTCCTGATGAACGCGCTGTTCCTGCGCCACCACCTGCGGCTCTCGTCGTTCGCGAACGGGATCCACTTCCACTACTACCAGCCGTTCTGGCAGGCGCTGCGCGCGCGCTGGCGGGGCTGGCGGAGCCGCGCTCCGCGGGACCGCAGCGCGGCGGCTGAGCGGGTGCGCCTGCTGCTGCGGAGCGACGCATCGCTCTTCGTCTTCTTGCGCACCGAGCGGCTGCGCTCGTGGCTCCGCGGCCGCCGGCACGTGGTCACCTCGGAGCGCTCGGACCTCGATCTGCTCGCGGAAGCGGTCGACGCCGCGTGGAGCGAGGCGCGCCCCGTCGCCATCGTCCCGCTGGCGCTCTTCTGGCGGAAGGGGCCGCGCAACGAGCGCCGCTTCCTGAACCTCGCGTACGGCGCACCGACGCGGCCGACCGACGTCGCGAAGGTGACCTCCTTCCTCACCAACTACCACAACCTCGCGGTCAAGGTCGGCGAGCCGATCGACCTCGGCGCGTTCGTCGCGGAGCGCCGGGCCGAGGGACAGCCGGCGGTGGTGCGCAAGGTGCGCCGCTCGCTCCTCGTCTTCCTGTATCGCGAGGAGAAGGTGGTCGAGGGCCCGACCTTGCGGCCGCTCCATCGGGTGCAGGAGAGCGTGCTCGGCAGCCCGCGGCTCGGCGCCTTCCTCGACGAGCGCGCGCGCGAGCTCGGCCACTCGCCCGAGGCGGAGCGCGCCGCAGCCGAAAAGATGTTCCGAGAGATCGCGGCCCACATGAACTCGACGCTCCTCGCGCTGCTGAGCTGGGCGACGACGGCCTTGTTCCGGCGCGTCTTCACCTCGATCGAGACCAGCGGGCTCGAGAAGGTGGCGGAGTACGCCAAGCGCCATCCGATCGTGCTGGTCCCGAGCCACCGGTCGTACTTCGACTTCCTGCTGCTCTCGTGGCTCTTCTACGCGAACCACCTGGTACCGCCGCACATCGCCGCACGCGAGAACATGGGCTTCGGGCCCTTCGGCTTCCTGTTCCGCCGCGCTGGCGCGTTCTTCATGCGCCGCTCCTTCGCCGATCCGCTCTACAAGGAGGTCTTCCGCGCCTACGTCAGCTACCTGGTGCGGGAGGGCTTCACGCAGGAGTTCTTCATCGAGGGCGGTCGCTCGCGCACCGGCCGCACGCTGGCGCCCAAGCTCGGCATGCTCGCCTGGGACGTCGAGGGCTTCCTGGCCTCGGCGCGCCGCGACCTCTTCTTCGTTCCGATCGCGATCACGTACGAGCGGCTGCTCGAGGAAGGCGCCATGGTGAGCGAGCTCGCCGGCGCCAAGAAAGAGGACGAGAGCATGCTCGGGCTGGTGCGCGCGCGGAAGGTGCTGAGCCGCAAGTGGGGCAGCGCGCACGTGAGCTTCGGCGAGCCGATCTCGCTGGCCGAGGCGATCGGCGACCGCCGCCGCGAGCTGGCCGAGGAGGAAGAGGGCGAGGCCGGGAGCGAGAAGCGCCGCTTCGTGGAGGAGCTCGCCAACCGCCTGGTCGAGCGCATCAACGCGGCGACCGTGGCCAACGCCACGGCGGTCGCGGCGTGCGCCTTCCTCGGCGAGCGGCGCCGCGGCCTCTACCGCCACGAGCTCACCACCCGCATGCAGGAGACCGTCGACCTGCTGCGGCTGCAGGACGCGCGCATCACCCCCGCGCTGGCGCGCGACCAGGGCGAGTTCGAGGAGTCGATCGCGTTCCTGCTGCGCAGCGATCTCGTGCGCGTGCAGCCCGACCCGCGCGGCGAGATCCTCTACTACGACGAGGGCAAGCGCCGCGTCCTCGACCTCTACCGCAACTCGATCCTCCACTTCCTGGCGGCGCCGAGCTTCCTGGCGCGCCGCCTGCTTCGCGGCGCCACCCGCGACGAGCTGCGCGACGATCTGCGCTTCTGGCTCGACCTCTTCCACCACGAGCTCTTCATGCAGCGCGGCCTGGTGCTCGCGGCGCACTTCGACGCCTTCCTCGACTACTTCGAGCGGCTCGAGGTGATCGAGCGCCAGGACGACGAGCTGCGCGCCACCGAGAAGGGTCGCGCGTATCTCGGGCGCCTCGCGATGCTGACGCGCGGCATGCTCGAGGCCTATGCGGCGGCCTACGGCTCGGTGCTCCGCGATCCCGCGCTCGGCCCCGTCCGCCAGCTCGCGCGGCGCGCCGGCGAGTCGTTCGCGCACAGCGAGCTGCTCGGCGAGGTGACGAATCCGGAGGCCGGCAACCGCGACACCTTCGCGAGCGCGCTCGAATCGCTCTCGCGCCGCGGCATCCTCGAACGACACAGCGCACCGGGCGCGCGCGATGCGGCGTACGCGCGCGGCCCCGCGTTCGACGAGCTCGCCGGACTCGTCGAGCGGCTGGCGGGGGCGCTGCGGGGCCGGTAGCTTCGTCGGCCGCCATGGATCCTCTCGACGGCGTCGACTTCGCGAAGGGCGGCGGCCTGGTGACCGCCATCGCCCAGGACTTCGCCACGGGCGAGGTCCTGATGGTCGCCCACATGAACGCCGAGTCGCTGCGCAAGACGCTCGAGACCGGCCGCGCGGTGTACTGGAGCCGCAGCCGCGGTCTCTGGCACAAGGGCGAGGAGAGCGGAAACGTCCAGATCGTGAAGGCGCTGCACCTCGACTGCGATGGCGATACCGTCCTGCTTCGCGTCGAGCAGGTGGGCGGCGCCGCCTGTCACACCGGAAAGCGACACTGCTTCTTCCGGCGCTGGGACGGGACCCGCTGGGTCGACGAGGGCGTCCAGGTCTTCGATCCCGCCAAGGTGTATCGACGGTGACGGCGGCGCGTCGCGAGCGCGCGCTGCGCCTCGGCCTTCCCAAGGGAAGCCTGCAGGACACGACGGTCAAGCTGTTCGGCCTGGCCGGCTGGCGGATCCGCGTGGCGGAGCGCTCCTACTACCCCGAGACGGACGATCCGGAGCTCGACTGCATCCTGATCCGCGCGCAGGAGATGGCGCGTTACGTCGAGCACGGCGCGCTCGACTGCGGGATCACGGGCGTCGACTGGGTGCTCGAGAACGGAGCGAAGGTGAAGGAGCTCGCCGACCTCAAGGCCCCCTGGCCGAACTACCGCACGGTGCGCTGGCTGCTCGCGGTGAAGGACGGCTCCCCCTTCAAGGGCGTGAAGGACCTCCAGGGCAAGCGCATCGCCACCGAGGTGACGGAGCTCACCCAGCGCTACCTGCGCCGCCACGGCGTGCGCGCCGAGGTCGAGTTCTCCTACGGCGCCACCGAAGTGAAGCCGCCGCTCCTGGCCGACGCGATCGTCGACGTGTCGGAGACGGGCAGCAGCATCCGCGCCAACGGGCTCCGCGTCCTCGACACCGTGCTCGAGAGCACGCCGCGCTTCATCGCCAACAAGCGCGCCCACGCCGACGTCTGGAAGCGGCGCAAGATGGAGCAGCTGGTGCTGCTGCTGCGCGGAGCGATCGCGGCACTCGACCGCGTCGGCCTGATGATGAACGTCCCCCGCACGCGCCTCGACAAGGTGCTGGCGATCCTGCCCGCGCTCGCCGCGCCCACCATCTCGGCGCTGGCCGACGAGCGCTGGGTCGCGCTCAACACCGTCGTGCCCGAGCGCACCGTGCGCGAGATCATGCCCCAGCTCTGCGAGGCCGGGGCCACCGGCATCGTCGAGTACCCGCTCAACAAGATCGTGGAGTAGCGTGGCCGGGCGGCTGCTCCGGCTCGCGGGCGCGCTGCCGGCCTACGCGCAGACCGCCTTCGAGGGGCTGGCGCCGCGCGCGCTCGGCGGCGCGGGCACCGTCTCGGTCGTGCAGGGCGTCGTGTGCTCCGAGCGCGGCGTGCTCTTGTGCGTGCGCCGGGAGCTGCGCGGCTGGGAGCTCCCCGGCGGCGAGGTGGAGCCGGGCGAGTCCGAGGCGTTCGCACTCCGGCGCGAGGTGCGCGAGGAGACCGGCCTCGAGGTCGAGGCCGAGCGGCTCGTCGGCGAATACCGGCGCAGCGGGTTTCGCGCACACCGCGCGCGCGTCTTCACCTGCCGGGTCGCGGGCGGCAGCCTGCGCGCGAGCCGCGAGGCGCCGCGGCTCGCGTGGTTCCCGCCCTCGGCGCTCCCGCGCACGATCTTTCCGTGGTTCCGCACGCCGCTCGAGGACGCGCTCCGCGGGGGCGCCGAGCCGGCCCTGCGCCACGAGCACCAGGGAATCGCCGCGATCCTGGCCGGCATGCGCATCGACCTCCGGATGCGCTGGCTCGACGACCAGGCCCAATGAGCAACGAGCCCGGTCTTGCGACCGGGCTCGCCGACAGCTCGAGCCTTGGAATCGGGAATCGAGCCGAAGGACGCCTCAGCGGCGGCTCTCGCGCAGCCCGCTCGCCTCCCACTCCTTCGAGAGCTGCGAGAGCTTGCGCGAGAACTCTTCGAAGGGTTCGTCGAAGGAGAGGATGATCTCGGTGGTGCGCGGGATCTCGTCGCCGTTCAGGAGACCGCGGTATCGGTTCAGGTTGGCGAGGATCGCCTCGGCGACCTTGAGCGCGCGCTTCTCGGTCTTGATCAGAGGCGACTGGAGGGTGTACACGTTGTTGCGACCCCAGAGGCTCTCGTCGCGCACGATCCCGATCTCGCGGTAGACGCCGTTGATCGGATCGTAGTTGTACTCGACACGGACCTCCTTGAAGACGTCCGAGTTGCCCGTGTAGAAGCCGCGCTCCTTCTCGACCTTCCCGAGCTGGCGACAACGCGGACAGTAGAACGTGTCGCCGTGGTTCAAGAGGAAGACGCCCTTGGCGTAGTCCTCGCAGTCCGTGTTCTCGCAGTAGCCGACTCCGCGCTTCATGCTGGCCATCTGACCTCGGATCGCCTCCAACGCGCCGGGGGGGGTTGGGGGGCTCTCTGCGTTGGCGTCGGCCGCCGGGACCCATCCCGTGCGACCTCCATCGAAAGCAGCAGGCGTGCCAAGCGCGGCCTTCGTTGCTGGATCATCCACGTGCGCGCAGCGGTGCGCTCGGAGCTGCCGGCCGCCTGCCGGGCCGGACGGGCGGAGCCCCTCGACGGGTTGGGCGTCGCAGATCCCCGAATGGGAAGGAGGCTGCCCGGTCCCGAACGGCGGCCGCAGTTTCGCTCATAGCTTCCAGCAGCCGTCGCGGAACGCGCGCACCTGTCCGGCGGGGGGAGGGGGTGCAACCAGGTTCCTCGTCTCAGGAAATAGCAACGATGGCCGAGACTTGCGTGCTCGCCACTTATACTCTCGCAGGCCGCGGCAGTCAACCGGAATTTCACTCCGGGACGGGGGCTTGGACAGGTCGCCGTCACGTCGGCGCGGAGCCCGGGGCGGAGTCCCCGCGAAGCTCGCGGGCGAGCGTCTGCCGCTCGTGGACGAGGTGCGCCAGGTAGATCGCCACCGCCCCGATCGAGACGGCGTACGCCGCGATCACGTAGCCCAAGGCCCGCTCTCCCCGGCCGGGTCCGCGGCGCGCGCGAGGCGATCCGCCACGCGGGCCCGGAGCTCCTCGACCTCGATCCGCCGCAGCAGCAGATGGGCGAACGCGAGGAGCGCTGCCGCCACCCCGAGCGCGAACGGCCAGCCCATCCCGGCCCCCAGGCTCCCGGACTCCAGATTCTGGGGATGCATCGAGCGCCCGCCGGCGAGGTTGATCGCGAAGTAGTTGAGTGGGATGACCGCGAGCCCTGCGATGCCGTAGACCGCCGCGAAGCGCGCCGCGCGCTCGCCGCCCTCGGTGAAGGAGCGCAGCAGCAGGTAGGCCAGGTACACGAACCAGAGCAGCAGCGTCACGGTGAGGCGCGGGTCCCAGGACCACCAACGGCCCCACGTCCCGCGCGCCCAGATCGGGCCGGTCACGACCACCAGCGTGCAGAAGAGCACGCCCACCTCGGCGGCCGAGCGCGCCAGCCGGTCGAAGGCCTCGTCGCCGCGCCAGAGGTAGAGCCCGCCGCCGAGGGCGGTCAGCGCGAATCCGAGGTAGGCGGCGAAGGCCAGCGGCGGATGCACGTAGAGGATCTTCTGGATCACGCCTTGCATCGAGTCCACCGGTGCCTGCGCCACCGACAGCAGCCACAGGCCTGCGACGGCGAGCAGCGAGATCCCGCTCGGCCTGCGCCAGCGGGTCGTCACGCGCTCGAGGGTCGACGGGGACGGGCGCATCGGCTGCCTACTCGTCGAGGACGAACTCGAAGCCGACGAACGAGACTATCAGAAACACGGCGTCGGTCACTCCGAGGAGCTGCAGCGGGCCGCGCGGCAGCTCGCCCGTCTCGAGCAGGGCCGCGCTCGCCTCGACGGCGCCGAGCAGCACCGGCACCAGCAGCGGCAGGAGCAGAAGCGGCAGCATCACCTCGCGGTATCGCGTCCGCACCGAGACCGCGGAGAAGAGCGTTCCGATCGAGCAGAGCCCGAGCGAGCCGAGCGCGACCACCAGCGCGAGGGGCGCCGCGACGGCGCGCAGGTCGACGCCGAAGGCCAGGGCGAAGAAGAGCGCGGTGGCGGCCTGGACGGCGCCCAGGATCACGAGGTTGGCGGCCGCCTTGCCGAGGAAGACGAAGCCGCGGTCGGCAGGCGCCAGGGCGAGCCCCGAGAGCGCCTCGTTCTCGAGCTCGAGGGCGAAGGCGCGGTTCAGGCCGAGGACGGCGGCGAAGACATAGGCGACCCAGAGGAGGCCGGGCGCCATGCGGCGGACGGCGTCCGGCGGGCCGGTGGGCACGGCGAAGTGGAGGACGATCACGACGAGGAAGGCGAAGACGCCCATCGCCACCGCCCGGTCGCGGCTCCGCCACTCCGTGACGAGATCCTTCCAAAGAATGGCGAGGGCGGCGCTCATGCCGCGCCGCGACCGCGGACCGGGGACGCGCCGTTCGAGGCGGCGCGCCAGGCGGACTCGAGCTCCGCCGCGCCCGGCCGCTCGGCCCGGTGGGCGACGCGGCCGCGAATCAGCACGATCGCCCGATCCGCGAGCGCCGCCGCCTGGGCGAGGTCGTGCGTCACGAGCAGCACGGCGCGGCCCTCGTCGCGCAGACGGGCGATGCGCGCCGCGAGCTGCTCCGCCGAGCCGGGATCGAGGCCGGTGAAGGGCTCGTCGAGCAGCACGACGGGTGGGTCGTGCACCAGCCCGCGCGCGATCGCGAGGCGCTGGGCGAGGCCGCGCGAGAAGGAGCCGGCGGGCCGCTCCGCCACCGGGTCGAGCTCCTGCTCGGTGAGGAGCGCGCGCGCGCGGCCTTCAGCATCGGCGACGCCGTACAGGCGCGCGGCGAAGAGCAGGTTCTCGCGCGCGCTGAGGGCGGGGTAGAGGAACGTGGCGTGGCCAATGTAGCCGACCCGACCGCGCGCGCGGCGGCGCTCGTACGGCGCCGGCCCGATCCGCACGCTGCCTTGCGTGGGACGCGCGAGGCCGGCCAGGATGCGCAGCAGCGTCGTCTTCCCGGCGCCGTTCGGACCGACGACGGCGAGCACCGATGCGGCCGGCACCTCGAGATCGACGCCGCCCAGCGCCAGCAGGGGGCCGAAGCGCTTCACCAGGCCGCGCGCCTCGACCAGGCACCCGCTCACCCGGTCGCCTCGCGCTCCGCGGACCGGAGGGGCGCGCCGCACTGGGCGCAGTAGCGATCGCCGGCCCGGGCGGCGGTCCCGCAGGCGGTGCAGAAGCTCGGCGCCGGCGCGGCGACCGGCGGAACGGCGCGAGCCGCGGCGCGCGCCGCCCCGCGCTGCTCCTCGCGGATCAGCTGGGCCGCGCGCGCCCGCAGCTCCTGGCGCATCGCGCCGTAATCCTCGTCCGAGACCTTCGCGGTCTCGTGGTCGTGATCGAGGTCGCGCAGCGCGGCATACACCGCATCGCGCTCGCGCCAGGCCGCGTCGTCGAGGCCGGCCTCGTCGACGGCGGGCTTCGCGGCGTCGCGAAGCGGCGCCACCAGGAACGCCACCCCGAGCGCGGCGGCCAGCGCCACCAGCGTGAGCGCGGCGCCGCGCGGCGGGCCCGAGGCCGCGCGCAGCGGGTCGAGGTCGACCCGCACCGTCTCGCCGGGCTCGATCTGGAACGCCTCCAGATGCAGGTAGGTGCGGTCCGTCGTCGCCACCGGCCGGCGGCGGTGCAGCCGCTGCGACTCCGTGCGCAGCCCGGTGTCGGCGACGTACACGCTGAGCAGCGGGAGCGGGCGCTCGAAGCGGCGCTCGAAGGAGATGCCCTCGCCCGGCTGCGGCAGCGGGAGCTGATAGGCGAGCTCGAGATCGTTCTCGCCTGCGGGCAGCGGGCCATCGAGCTGGACGCCGCCCTCGCCGTCGGCCGAGAGACCCCATGCGAACGCGTCGCGATCGAAGCGGAGATCGGCGGCACCGGGCGGCAGCGGGAGCCGGAGCAGCGCCTGTCCCGGAGGCGCAACGATCGGCATGTCGCCGCCGACCTTGAAGTGGTGCTCTTCGCGCACCTGCAGCGCCGCGTCGTCGAGCTCGAGGAAGATGCGCGTCTCGTCCAGCACCAGCGCCTCGGGCGCGACGCGCGTCGGCGGAAGCTCGAGCGCCAGCGCGAGCGTCGCGCCTGGCGCGACGCCGTCGACGATCCAGCGGCGCTGCGCGCCGTCGTCGCCCGCGGCGTCCGGAGCGGGCTTCTCCTCGCGGGCGCCCGCGATGCGCACGGTGGGCCCACCCACGGGAGCCGACACCACGACGCGTCGCGCGCCGGCCGGGAACGCGCGGCGGATCTCGACGTGCGAGGCCTGGCCCGCCTGCCCCGCGCCGGCCGGGACCGGCAGCGTGTAGCGGAAGGAGAGGCCCTGATCCGGCCCGAGCGCGCCGTCCCAGCTCGAGGGGTAGAGCGGCCCGAAGAAGCGCACGCGCTCGCCTTCCTGGACCAGGCCTTCGGGGGCGACGCCCAGCGGGATCCCGAAGTCGGCCGCGCCGGCGGGAAGGAGGGTCTCGAAGAGCGGCCGTGCCGCGGCCTCCTTCCGGCGCGCCGCCGGCACGTACACCGTGCGCGCGCCGCGGTTCTCGAGGTGATGGGCCTCGTCGATGCCGATGCGGGCGCCCTGCCAGGTGATCTGCAGCCGCGCCTCGGTGACCGACACCGCGCTCGGGTCCTCGGTGGCCTCCCCGATGCGGATCGCCACGCGCTGGTCGGTCGCTCCCCCCGCGAACGAGACCCGCGTGCCGGGGAACGGGATCCCCGCGTAGCGGGCGCCGACCAGGTAGGCGACCTGCGGATCGCTCGAGATGTGCTCGAAGGCGAAGCGGCCCTGCGCGTCGGTGGTGGCGCGCCGCACCCCCGGCGAGCCGGCGGAGGGGAGCGCGTAGAGGAGCACCTCGACGCCGGCCGCGCGCGCCGGGTCCTCGGCGTGCGTCACCTCTCCGTGGATGGAGGCCGGGCCGGCCGGCACGTCCGGGACGTCGCGCGCCACCGGCGCGTCGTGCTGGGCGGCAGCGGGCAGGGCGAGCAGGAGCGCCGCCGCGAGGACGGCGGCGCCCCGCGCGCGACACGAGCTCAAGCCGCCGGCTCCGACCGCCGCCGCTCCGGATGCGGCCACAACACGAGCAGGGCGCCCAGGATGAACGTGTAGCCGCCGATCCAGATCCAGTTCACCAGCGGATTGCGGTGGATCTTCAGCGTGGCGGACCCGTCCGCCTCGAGGGCGGTCAGGATCACGTACAGGTCCTCGCGCAGCGTCGAGCGGATCGACGGGATCGAGGCGGGCTGCTGCTCCATCCAGTACATGCGCCGCTCGGGCGCCATCACCGCGACGGGCTGGCCGTCGCGGAAGAGCGCGAGGCGGGCCACCGCGCCGCCGTAGTGCTGCTGCGGGATCGGCTTCGCTGTCAGGTACTCGAGCGAGTAGTCGTCGAAGGTGATCGTCTGCCCGGGCTTCACGTTCTCGAGGCGCTCGTCGTTGAACGCGGCGCCCGAGATCCCGATCAGGATGAACACGACGCCGAGGTGGACGACGTAGCCGCCGTAGCGGCGCTGGTTCTTGCGCAAGAGGGTGGCGAGCGCCACGAGCGGCGACTCGCCGGCGCTGCGCATGCGCACCCGCACCGCGCGCCAGTACTCCTGCACGATG
Source organism: Myxococcota bacterium (assembly GCA_035506135.1). Classification (GTDB taxonomy): domain Bacteria; phylum Myxococcota_A; class UBA9160; order UBA9160; family PR03; genus DATJPY01. The sequence goes on from DATJPY010000107.1 coordinate 10,544, forward strand.
GTGCCCACCACGAAGGCCCCGAGCGACCAGAACACCAGCGGATAGATCGAGAGCGAGCGCCCGAGTGCGGCCGTCGAGACCGCGGCCGCGACCGCTCCGGCCGAGGCGGGGAACGCGAACTGCCGGCGCAGGCTGGACGGCGAGGCGCGCCGCCACGCCACCAGCGGGCCGATGCCCGTGAGGAGCAGCAGGAGCGCCGCGAGCGGCGCCGCCATCGTATTGAAGAAGCGCGGCCCCACGGCGATCTTCACCCCGCGCGCCGCCTCGGAGACCACCGGGAACAGCGTGCCCCAGAACACCACCGCCAGGATCCCCATGAAGACCCAGTTGTTGAGCACGAAGCTCGCCTCGCGCGACACCACCGACTCGAGGCGGTTGGGGCTGCGCAGCCCCTTGCGCCGCGCGAAGAGCAAGCCGAAGTAGGCACTGATGGCAACGCCGACGTAGGCCAGGAAGACGTAGCCGAACCAGCCGGAGTTGGTGAAGGAGTGCACCGACGAGATGACGCCGCTGCGAGTCAGGAAGGTGCCGAAGAGGCAGAGCGCGTAGGTGAGCCCCACCAGCACCAGGTTCCAGATCTTCAGCATGTCGCGCTTTTCCTGGATCATCACCGAGTGCAGATAGGCGGTGGCCGGGAGCCACGGCATGAACGACGCGTTCTCCACCGGATCCCACGCCCAGTAGCCGCCCCAGCCGAGCACCTCGTACGCCCAGCGCCCGCCGAGCAGGATTCCGATCGACAGGAAGAACCACGGGATCAGCACCCAGCGGCGGGTGGCGCGGAGCCAGGCGTCGCCGAGGCGGCCCGTGATCAGCGCGGCGGTCGCGAAGGCGAACGGCACCGAGAAGCCGGTGAAGCCGCTGTAGAGCATCACCGGGTGGATCAGCATCAGCGGATGCTGGAGCAGCGGGTTCAGTCCCGCGCCGTCCGAGAGCACCTCGCCGGGCGGAAGCTTCTCGAAGGGGTTGGTCACGAAGTTGATCAGCGCGAGGAAGAAGGCTGCGTTCAGGAGCAGCACCGCGAGCACCCAGGGCAGCAGGCGCTGGCCGCCCCGGTGGACCCAGGCCGCCGCCGAGGCGTAGATCAGCGAGATGAAGACCCAGAGCAGGAGCGAGCCGCCCTGGCCGCCCCACACCGCCGCGAGGCGGTAGGGCAGCGTCATGCCGCGCGCGACGTGCTCGGAGACGTACTGGAGCTGGAAGTCGAAGGTCGCGAGGCAAAAGGCGAGCGCGCCGATCGCGAATGCGGTGAACGCGAAGGTCAGCCACACGGCGCGGCGCGCGACCTGCTCGAGGTCGCGGCGACCGCTGCGGCCGCCCGCCACGCCGACGCCCACGCCCGTCAATGCCGCAAGGAGCGCGAGGCGCAGGGCGTAGAGTCCGAGGTCCGACACGGCTAGAAGCCGGCTCTCTCCGTCCGCTTGGCCTCGAACTTGGACGGACACTTGGCCATCACGTTGTCGGCCACGAACAGCGAGCCGCCCTCCAGGTGGCCCTCGACGACCACCTCGGCGCCCTCGTTGAACATGTCCGGCGTCTCGAGCGAGGCGTACACGACCGGAAGCGGGTTGCGCGCGGACGGATCCTTGTGCGGCGGGTCGTTGACGACGGCGAAGCGGATCGAGCGGCTCGCGACGTCGCGCACGATCGAGCCGGGGGCGACGTAGCCGTGCACGCGCGCCGGCGCGGCGCTTGCCTGCGAGCTGCGGAACTCGTCGAGCGTCTGGTAGTAGCGGAACGTGCCGATGCGATCGACGTTGGTGGCCGCGTACCAGCCGAGCAGCAGCGCGACGGCGACGGCGCCGACGGCGATCTGGAGACCCTTGGACATGGAAATCGACGTCCTGCGGGTAGGGTTAGCGCAGGCTAGCACCGGGAGGACTCGTTTCAACGGCGCCTCGGCGCCCAAAGCGCTGACAAACCGGCGAGTTGCACGATGCGTCCGCTTGACGCTCGAGATCGAACCGGCTACCGCCCCCCCATGGAACGCCGCTTCGCCGCGCGCGCCGCCTCGATCGAGCCCTTCCTCGCGATGGAGGTGATGGAGCGCGCCCTCGAGCTCGAGCGCGCGGGCGCGCGCGTGATCCACCTGGAGCTCGGAGAGCCGGACGTCCCGCCGCCCCCCGCCGCGCTCGCCGCCTGCCAGCGCGCCCTCGCGGAGGGCGAGACGCACTACACCGACAGCCGCGGATTGCGCGAGCTGCGCGAGGCGATCGCCGCCGACAAGGCCGCGCGCGCCGGCGCGCCGGTCGACCCCGACTGCGTGCTGGTCACCAGCGGCACGTCGCCGGCGATGCTCCTCGTCTTCGGCCTGCTCGTCGAGCCCGGCTCCGAGGTCGTGATCCCGACGCCCCACTACCCCTGCTACCCGAACTTCGTGCGCTTCTGCGGCGGGGTGCCGGTGCTGGTGCCGACGGACGCGGCCAACGGATGGCAGGTCGACGTCGACGGCGTGCGGCGCGCGATCACGCCGCGCACCCGCGCGATCGTGATCGGATCGCCGGCCAACCCGACAGGCGCGGTCCAGGAGCCGGGCACGCTGAGCGCGCTGGCGGAGCTCGGCGTCCCGCTCGTCGCCGACGAGATCTACGACGGCCTGCTCTTCGACGGCGCCCGTGCCGCGTCGGCCCTCGCCCTCGACGCCGGCGCCTTCGTTCTGGACGGCTTCTCGAAGCGCTACGCGATGACCGGCTTCCGGCTCGGCTTCGCCATCGCGCCGCGCGCGGCGCTGCGCGCGCTCCAGGTGATGCAGCAGAACCTCTTCATCTCGGCGGGACACTTCGTCCAGCGCGCCGGCATCGCGGCGCTGGCCGCCGGCGAGCCCACCCGCCTCGCCATGGTGGAGGCCTACACCCGAAGGCGTTCGATCCTGGTCGACGGCCTGCGCAAGCTCGGCCTCGCCGTGCCGGCGCCGCCGCGTGGAGCCTTCTACGTGTTCGCCGACGCGCGCGCCTTCGGCAGCGACTCGCGTCGCATCGCCTTCGAGCTGCTCGAGCGCGCCCAGGTCGCAGTGACGCCGGGCGTCGACTTCGGCGAGGCGGGGGAGGGCTGGCTGCGGCTCTCGCTCTCGGCACCCGACGCCGCGATCGAGGAGGCGCTCGCGCGCCTCGCCCGCGTCCTGCGATGAACGCGCGCTGGGTCGCCAGCGCCGCGGGCCCGGAGGGGTTCCCGCGCTCCGGCCTGCCCGAGATCGCGCTGCTCGGGCGCTCGAACGCGGGTAAGTCGAGCCTGCTGAACCGGCTCGTCGCGCGCCGCGAGCTGGCGCGCGTGTCGAAGACCCCGGGCAAGACCCGGCTGGTGCACTTCTACGAGGTGTCCCGCGGCGCGCGCCGCCTGCTGCTGGTCGACCTTCCCGGCTACGGCTTCGCGCGCGTCTCCAAGGCGGAGCGGGCGCGCTGGCAGAAGCTCGTGGAGGGGTATCTCGAGGGACGCGCGTCGCTCGCCGGCGCCGTCCTGCTCCAGGATCTCCGCCGCGACGCATCGGATGACGAGCGCGACCTCCTCGCGTGGCTTGCCGAGCGCGGGGTTCCGGCGCTCGTGGCGCTCACGAAGGCGGACAAGCTCGCGCCCTCACGGCGCGGCGAGCGCGCCCGCGCACTCGCCGCGGCACTCGAGCTCCCGCCCGATCGCGTGATCGCGACCTCGGCGCACGCGAAGCTCGGAATCGACGCGCTGTGGAGGGCGATCGGCGTCTGGCTCGGGGCCGACTAGCCGATGACCTTCGCTCGGCTCCGCGGACTCCGCCTCACTGCCGGCTCGATGAACTCCGCTCGGCTTCGCCTCGCTGCGCGCTTCGCTTGCGGGCCGACTCTCGAGTCGGCCTCCTAGCGGAACAGGTCCTGCTCCGGAGCGCGCACCAGATCACGGGCGCAGCCGTCGCCCTCGGGGTCCACGCCGGCGATCCACACCGCGGGCACCGCCGCGTCCTTGCCCATGAGGAGGCCGGCGGCCGCGGCGAGCTGATCGATCTGCGCCATGGCCGTCATCTCGAGCGGACGGCCGCCGAGATCGCGGCGGCCGCGCCAGTCGCTGATCGGCGCCAGGCCGGCGCAGCCGATCGCCACGTCGACCAGGCCCTCGCGCCACGGGCGCCCGAAGGTGTCCGACACGATCACGGCGAGCGGTCCCACGCCCGCCGCGAGGAGCGCCTGGCGCAGGCGCCGCGCGGAGGCGTCCGGATCGACGGGGAGCAGGACGGCCGTCCCCTCGCTCGGCGCGTTCGAGAGGTCGACGCCCGCGTTGGCGCACACGAAGCCGTGACGCGTCTCCGCAATCAGAACGCCGCGCGCGCGCCGCACCACGCGCGCGGTCTCGCGCAGCACCAGCTCGATGTGGCGCGGGTCCTTGCCGTCCTCGGCCGCGAGCCGGCGCGCCTCGGCGGACGGCTCGACGTCCGCGAGGCGCACCACGCGCCCCTCGGCCTTGGAGACCACCTTCTGGCACACCACGAGAACGCCGCCGGCCAGCGCGAGGCCGCCGGCGCGCGCCGCGGCGAGCACCAGCGCGGCGAGGTCGTCGCCCTCGCGCACGGCGGGGATCCCGCGGATCGGAGCGAGCTCCAGGGACGCGTTCATGCGCCGTGCGCGCGCAGCACGGCGCGCGTGCGCGGACCGGCACCGGGGCCCGCGAGGAAGGCGCGCAGGTCCTCTTCGCCGTCGAGGTCGAGCTCGCACGAGGGGAGCCGCAGCTCGACGAGCGGGACACCGGCGCCGCGCGCGGCCTCGCGGTGCGCGGCGGCGCTATCGGGACCGAAGCGCGCGGGGAATGCGTCGTGCGGGTTGCGCGCCAGCACGGCGCTGCCGCCGTCGCGCGCCGGCACGAGCACCGCACCCGGGGAGCCGAGCTCGGCGAGCGCGTCGAGCACCTGCTCGACCTCCTCGGCCCGCACGCCCGCGACGTCGCCGAGCACCACCACGAGGCCGCCCTCGCAGGCGGGCCCGAGCGCGCGCGCGGCGCGGTCGATCGACGGGTTGAGGCCGGGGTCGTCGCCGAGGAGCGGGCGCGCGCCCGCGCGCTCGGCGGCCGCGGCGACCGCGGCGTCCGGCGTCACCACCGCCACGGCGGAGAGCCGGGGCACGGCGCGCAGCGCCGACACCACGTCCTCCAGCATGGCCAGCACCAGCGCGGCCGCCCGCTCGCGGCCGAGCGCGGCCGCCATGCGCGACTTGCCGGCGGACAGCGCCTTCACCGGCACCACGGCCGCGCTCACGCCCGCGGGAGCTCGGCGGCCAGGTCGAGCGCGGCGCCCGCCACGCGCGCGGCAGACTCGGCATCTCGCATCAGCGTGTCGACCGCGCGCGCGCGCAGCCCGAGCGCCTCGACATCGTGACACTGGTCGGCGTCGCGCACGTCGAGCACGAAGCCGCCGACCCAGTCGCGGTAGAGGGCCGCGACCCCGCGCGCCGACACCTCGGCCCCGATGCCGCGCAGCAGGCGGTCCGCCGGCCCCTTCACCGGCGCGCCGCCGACGATCGGTGAGACGGCCACCACCGGCGCGCGCGAGGCGGCGATGGCCTCGCGCACCCCTGGCACGGCGAGGATCGGCCCGATCGACACCACCGGATTGCTCGGGCAGACGGCGATGCAGGCGGCGCCGCGCAGCGCCTCGAGGACGCCCGGGCCCGGCCGCGCACGCTGCGCCGCGGCGAGGTCGACGCCCTCCACCTCGTCGGGCGCGCCGTCCCGCGCCAGGTACTCCTCGAAATGCACGCGCCGCCCGCCGCGCAGCTCGACGAAGGTCGGACACGGATCCTCCGACATCGGGAGGATCCGGATCGGGACGCGGTAGGCCCGGCGGATCTCGTCCGCGACCCGCGCCAGCCCGGCGCCCTCGCGCAGCCGCAGCGTCCGGTGCAGGCAGCTCGCCAGATCGCGGTCGCCGAGCCGGAACCAGGTCGGGTGCCCGAGCGCGGCGAGCCCCTCCATGGCGCCGAAGCTGTCGCCGGCCAGCCCGTATCCCTTCTCCTCGTCGACGCGACCCGCGAGCGTGTAGGTCACGATGTCGAGGTCGGGGGAGACGTGCACGCCGTAGAAGACGTGGTCGTCGCCGGTGTTGACGACGGCGGTGATGCGCTCGGGCGTGACCCGCTGCGCGAGGCCGCGCAGGAAGCGAGCCGCGCCGACGCCTCCCGCCAGCGCGACGACGCGCCCCGCGCCGGCGGCGCTCACGGGCTCTGGGTGGGCGCCAGCTGCACCTGACCGCGGCGCTCCCGCAGCGACTGCAGGTCCGCCTGGAGCTTGGGCAGGCGCTTGGCGATCTCGCGGAACTTCGGATCGTCGACCAGCGGGCCCTTGCGCTGCGCCTCCGGCACGCTGATCAGCGCGGTGAGCGCGTCCTCGTCCTTCGCGATCTTGTCCTGGAGCACGGCGATCTGCTTGTCGAGATCGGCGAGCTCGGCGGCATCGACGGGCTTGCGCGGCCCGATCTCGGCGGTCGCGGTGCGCGTCTTCTCGCCGGTCGGCTCGGGCGCGACGCCGTCGGGCTCGATCGTCGCGGGCGAGCTCGGGATCTGGCGCAGCGGCACGGGCCCATTCGGGTCCGCGGGCTTCGAGAGATCCGGCGTCGTCGCCTCGGCCGGCTCGCTTCGGAACGGCGGCGGCGATGACACGGCGGTCTCCGCCGCCGCGGGAGGAGCCGTCGCGGGGATCGCATCGCGCGCGAGGTTCGACACCGCAGCCGCCGGAGCCGCGGCGGCGGCTGGAACGACCGCGGCCGCCGCAGGCGCCGCTGCAGGAGGTTGGGTGTGCGACGGTGCGGATGCCGTCGCAGCGGGCGGGGGTTGCGCGGGTGCGGCTCGCTCCACGTGCGCTGCTGCGGGAGCCGCGGCCGTGGGCTGCGGCGCGGGTGTAGGCTCCGCAACGGCGGCGGGCGCAGCAGCGGCCGGCACGGTGGCCAGCGGCGCCGCGGCGGGAGACGCGGGGGCAACGGGCTGTGCCGCCGATTGCGCGGGAGCGACCGGCGACGAGACCACGGCGGGCTGGGAGGCGGCCGGCGGGGGCGCCGCAGCGGGCTCGCTCCGCTCGATCCGATCTCGGATCGCACTCGGGATGCGCTTCTTGTCGGTCGTGTAGTGGGCGACGCCGTTCGAGTCGACCCACTTGTAGATGACGGGGTCCTCGGCGCGTGCATCGCCGACGAGCGCGACGACGCAGAGGGCGGCGCAGGCGACGAGGCGCGCAGACCCGGGGCCGGGCATGGGCGGATTCTTCTGGAGCCGCCGGGCCCAGTCAAGCAGATCCGCTGTGCCCCCGGATTCGCTGCGCCGTTGCCAACCGGGGTGCGCCGACCGCCCGCGGCGCCGCGCCGCACGCCCGGAGCGGGCGGCACGCGAGTTGCTCGGGGCCGAGGCGTGCGATCGCGAGCACTTGGAATCGCCGTTGCCCTCGCCGCGGTGGCGGCGCAGGCCGCCGCCGATCCGGACGCGCCGAGCTGGCAGCTCGACCGCGCTCCGGTCGACGCCGACGGGGCGCAGGCCGTCGCGATCGCGGCCGGCCGCTGGGCCGTCGGCGACGCACGCGGCGTCCTGCTCGGCGGCGAAGGCGCCGACTGGCGGCGCGTCGGCCTCCGCACCCCCGTCCGGGACGTCGCCTGGGGGCCCGAGGGCGGCCTCTGGATCGCGGCCGAGTCGGGCCTCTGGCGCTTCGACGGACGCCGTGTCGAGGCGAGGGCGCTGGTGCCGGGCGAGGCGACCGGGCGCGCGCTCCGGCTCGCCGTTGCGCAAGGCTGGCTCGTGGTCGCGTCCGACGACGGCGTCCACTGGAGCCGCGAGGGCCAGCGCTTCGAGCGCATCGACGGTGCATTCGGCGAGTCGCCGCCCGCGGGCCTCGCGCTCGCCGTCCCGCGCGATCCGCAGTCGCGCGAGCCCGCGACGCTCTGGATCGCCGCCGAGCGCGGCCTCTGGCGCGCCCGGCTTCCCGCCGAGGGGCCCGCAGCGCGCGTGGGCGCCGAGCGCGTCGCGCTTCCGGTGGACGTACAGCCCGCGCTCGACGTGCGGTCGACACCGAACGGTGTCCTCGTGCTCGGTCAGCAGGCGCTTGCCGAGGGCGAGACCGGGCCGGGCGCCGCAGATCCGCGCTGGAGCGTGCACTGGCCGGAGCTCCCGCCCGGCGCGACGCCCACCCGGCTGCTGGCGGGCACGGACCGGCTCTGGATCGCGACGGACCGCGGGATCGTCGAGGCGGGCCGGCCGGAGGGTCCGTGGCGCCGCGCCGGGGCACCGGCCGGCACGGCGCCGGCGAGCGACCTCGCCACGGACGGCGCGCGCGTTCTCGCGGCGAGCGCGCGCGGCCTCCTCGTCGCCGGCGCGTCGGCGACGGCCAGCACGCGCGGGATCGAGGATGCCCTGCCGGCCCCGCGCGGCCCGACGTGCGATCCGCCGATCGCCGAGGTGCAGCGGGCCGTGCTCGCGCACCTCGACCTGCGCGGCGATCACATCGAGCGGATGTGGTGGGGGGTGCGCCATCGCGCGCTCATGCCGGTGGTCACCCTCGACGCCGGCCTCACGCACGACGACGGCCGCGGGCGGACCTGGGACGAGAGCTTCGTCTCGGGCGACACGCGGCACCTGTTCGATCGCGACCACGACGCGGATCGGCGGCGCGAGCTCTCGCTCAAGCTGGTCTGGGACCTCGGCGACCTCCTCTACAGCGACCAGGAGATCGACGTCTCGAGCGAGCAGCGCCGGCTGATCGCGCTGCGCGACGACGTGCTCGACGAGGTCAACCAGCTCTACTTCGAGCGGCGGCGTGCGCTCGACGCCGCGCGCGCGGCACCCACGGGCTCCGCCGAGTCCTCCAGCGCCCGCCTGCGGGCGGAGGAGCTCGCGGCGGGGCTCGACGGCTGGACCGGTGCGTGGTTCGGGACGCGGGCCGAGCGCGCACCGTGCCCGCCGGTGGACCGGTGATGCGAGCCCCGCGCTTCTCGGGCGCACCGCTCCGAGAGCGCAGCGCGCGCGGCTCCCTGGCACGCCAGTTGCTCCGCCGAGCATTCGTCCCGCACCCCGTCGAGGAGGAAGCGCAGATGGATCGACGCGATCACAGGCTGCCGCGCCCGGCGCGATGCGCCGCGGCGCTCGCGATGGCGAGCGCGCTCGTGGCGGGAGCGGGGGCGGCGCGCGCGGTGCCGCTCATCTCGGAGGTCTTCTACGACGCGGTGGGATCGGACGACGGGCTCTCGTTCGTCGAGCTCTACGGCGTGCCCGGCACGCCGCTCGACGGACTGGTGCTCGAGGGCGTGAACGGTGCGGACGGCAAGGTCTACGCGTCGCTGAAGCTCGCCGGCGCGATCGGCGCCGACGGCCTCTTCGTGGTGGCGGACAAGACCTCGGCGGGCCTCACGTCGGTGGTGGGCGCCGATCAGCTCCTCAACTTCGACCTGCAGAACGGGCCGGACGCGGTCGTGCTGACCGACGGCACCAACGTGCTCGATGCGGTCGGCTACGGCGAGTTCGAGCCGGGCGTCGACGTCTTCGCGGGCGAGGGGACGCCGGCTGCGGCCGTCGCGGCGGGCTCGAGCCTCGCGCGCCGCTTCGCGAACGTCGACACGAACGACAACGCGGCCGACTTCATCGAGCTCGCGGTACCGACGCCGCACGCGGCGCCGGTTCCGGAGCCGTCGGCCGCTGCGCTGTCGATGGCCGGGCTGCTCGGGCTCGGGATCGCGCGCCGCGGCCGGAATCCGCGGAGCCTGGCGAAGCTCGGCGGCTCGCCGTGACCCGGCGCTCTCGCTCGATCGGCGACGGCGAACGCCCCCCAAAGGCGCGTCGCCGGGCGCTCCGGTGCGGCTCCACACCGGAGCGCCGTTTCGCCGCCGGCGGTCTCCGTCCCGCTTCACTGGGTCGGGCAGCCCGCTCGGGTCCATGCCTGCGACTCAGGAGCCCGCCCTGACGGGCCGATATAGCGCCGCGCGGACGCATCGGGTTCGCTTGCGAGGGGCCCGCGCGTCGCGCACAATCGCCGCGGCTGGGTGTTTGGGGGGCTGGCACCCGGATGATCTCGGGATTCAACACCAACGTGCGCCATCGCGGCGTCGTCTTCCACGTGCAGACCGAGGACAGCGGTCGCGCGCACCCGCACGTGATCACCCATCTCTATCAGGGCGGCACGATCCTGGCGTCGGAGAAGCGCGGCTACGCGGATCGCGTGGCCGAGCGGGAGCTCGCCAGCATCGTGAAGGCGCTGATGGAGGCCCAGCACGGCGCCATGGTCGAGCGCCTGCGAAAGGGCGAGCTCGACGGGATCATCGCCGAGCGCCTCGGCGCCGGGGTGTTCGGAGACGCGAGGGAGTCGACTGGCACCTCGGGGCACACCCAGCCCGCGGTGCCGCCGCGCGCGGCCGCGCCGGCGCCGCGCCGCGCCGCGCCGCAGGGGCCGACGGAGCCTCCGCTCGACGAGCTGATCCTCGACTACCTGGTCGAGGCGACCCGCAAGCAGCGCCCGAACCGCCGCGCGGAGTCTGAATGAGCGGGCGCGGCGCCGGATGACCGCGAGCGGTCCGGCCGCCCCGACGGCCCGGTCCCCCGCCGGCCGTCGCGCCGGCGAGCCGCTGATCCGCCTGTTCCACGTATCGAAGTCCTACGGCGCGAGCTTCGCCCTCCGCGACGTGTCGCTCGAGGTGCGCAAGGGCGAGCTGGTGTTCCTGACCGGGCCGAGCGGTGCGGGCAAGACCACGCTGATGAAGCTCCTCTTCGCCGCGGAGCGGCCGAGCGAGGGCCAGATCCTCGTGCTCGGCCGCAACGTCGGCCGGCTGCGCGAGGGCGGCATCCCGGCGCTGCGCCGCCGCGTCGGCGTCGTCTTCCAGGACTTCAAGCTGCTCGGGGCGCGCACGATCGAGGAGAACGTCGCCCTGGCGCTCGAGGTGCGCGGCCGCCCGCCCCGCGAGGTGCGCGCCAAGGCGTTCGCGATGCTGAAGCGGGTGGGGCTGCAGCACCGGCGCCACGCACATCCTCCGTCGCTCTCGGGCGGTGAGCAGCAGCGCGTCGCGCTCGCGCGCGCGCTCGTGAACGAGCCCGCGATCCTCGTCGCCGACGAGCCGACCGGCAACCTCGACGCGGCGCTCACCCTCGAGATCATGGACCTGGTCGCAGCCGCTGCCTCCCGCGGCACCACGGTCATGGTGGCGACGCACGACATGGCGCTGGTGCGACGCTACGCGCGGCGCACGCTGCGGCTCGAGGGCGGGCGCCTCGTCGAGGACGTGGCGGCCGGCGCGCGGTGACCGCAGCGCTGCATCAGCTGGTCTACTTCGTGCGCGCCGCGCTGCGCGGTCTGCGTTCCAGCCCCGTGACCAGCGGAGTCTCGATCGCGACGATCGCGATCGCCGTGATCCCCCTCGGCGGGCTCCTGGTGATCACCGGCAACATGCGTGCGCTGCTCGACAGCTACGGGCGCGAGCGGCACGTGACCGCCTTCCTCGATCCGCAGCTCGCGGACGCGCAGGCCGAGGCGCTCGCGAAGCGCACCAGCCTGCTCGGGGGCGTGGCGCGCGTCGAGCTGATCACCCGCCAGGAGGCGCTCGAGCGCTTCCGCCGGCGCCTCGGCGGCAGCGCGCTGCTCGAGGCGCTCGACCAGAATCCCCTGCCCGCGTCGCTCGAGATCACGCTGCGCGACGAGGGGCGCAGCGCGGAGCGCGTGCGCGCCGTGACCGATGCGGTCGGCAAGCTCCCAGGCGTCGACGAGGTGGCCGGCGGCGAGGCCTGGATCGAGGGCTACGCGCGCGCGCTCGCGCTGGTGCGGAGCGCGGGCCTCGGCCTCGGCGCCGTGCTCGCATTCGCTGCCCTGCTGGTGGTCGCGAACACGATCCGCCTGGCCGTCTACGCGCGGCGGGACGAGATCGAGATCCTCGCGCTGGTCGGTGCCAGCAGGACGTTCGTGCGCACGCCGTTCCTGATCGAGGGCGTGGCGCAGGGTGCGCTCGGGGGCGCGATCGGGCTGGTGCTGCTCTACGCCGCATTCCGCCTGGTGGTGCCGCAGCTCGGCGATGCGCTCGAGCTGTTCCTCGGCTGGTCGCAGCCCGCCTTCCTCTCGGCGCGGAGCATGGCCCTCCTGGTCGGCGGCGGCGCCGGCTTCGGACTGGTCGGCGCGGCGATCGCCGTGGCGAGGACGCGGATCTCGTGAGGCTGCGGCGAGCCATCGCGTGGCTCGCGCTCGCCGCGGCCGCGGCCGCCGCACCGGGCGCCGCCGAGGACGCGCCGCCGATTCCCTCGCCGCCGGCTGCGGCACCGGGCACCGCGCCGGCCGCGTCGGACAAGAGCCGCGAGGCGCGCCAGCTCGATGCGCTTCGCCACGCCATCGACGAGCGCCGCGACCGCGTCGCGCGGTTCGAGCGCGAGCAGCGCGGGCTGCTCGAGGCGCTCGAAGCGATCGACCGCGCCGTCGCCGAGCTCGAAGCGGACGCGGTGCAGCGCCAGCGCGACGCCGAGGCGGCCAGCGCGCGCGTGCACGACCTCGAGGCGCGCCTGCCGGACCTGGAGGAGCGGCTCGCTCGCGCGCGCCGCGCCATGTCGGCGCGCGTCGTGGCGCTCTACAAGACCGGAGAGCTCGGTCCGGCACAGGTGCTGTTCGCCGCCGAGAGCCTGCGCGATCTCCTCGAGCGGATCGACGCGCTCGGCCGGCTGCTCGCCCACGATCGCATCCTGGTGGAGCACTTTCGGGCGGACCAGCAGGCGCTCGCCGACGCGCGCCGCGAATCGGGCGAGGCGCAGGCGCGCCAGGCGGAGCTGGCCGCGCAGCTCGGCGAGCGCCGCGCGGAGCTCGCGAGCGAGCGCGCCGGCAAGCAGGCGCTGCTCGAGTCGGTGCGCAGCGATCGCGCGCGCGAGCACGCGGCGCTCGAGGAGCTGGAGGGCGCCGCGCACGCGCTCGAGGACACCCTGGCGAAGCTCGGCGCCGCTCCGGCCGGCGCGACCCCTGCGGCGCCGGCGCTGGTCCCGTTCGCGAGCCTGCGCGGCCAGCTCCCCGCGCCCGTCGACGCGCCCGTGGTGCGCGGCTTCGGCCGTCAGGTCGACGCCGAGTTCCACACCCAGGTGCTGAACAAGGGCGTCGACTTCGGGGCGCCGCTCGGTGCCGACGTGCGCGCCGTCGCCGCCGGCCGCGTGCGCTTCGCGGGCTGGTTCCGCGGCTATGGACGCCTCGTCATCCTGGACCACGGCGACCGCTTCTACACGGTGAGCGGCCACCTCGGCGACATCCTGGTGCAGGTCGACGACGAGGTGGCGGCCGGCCAGGTGATCGGCACGGTCGGGGATACCGGCTCGCTGTCCGGTCCCGGCCTGTACTTCGAGATCCGGGCCGGGGGCGACGCAGTCGACCCGGTGAGCTGGCTGCGCGGCGTCGCGCGGGACCGCACCCGGCCGGCGGGTTAGACTCGGCCGCGGCGCCCCGCGATCAAGCCGGCGGCTCGCGAGGCCGAATCACAGCCGACGAAGCCGCGTCCATGGGTTGCCGCGCGGCGGCCACCCGCGCCGGGGCGAGACCCCGCCGTGAGAACCTGGAGTCCCATGCGCTCTCCCAATCTGCGATCCGTGGTGATCTTCGTCGCCGGCGCCATCTCGGCGCTGACGCTCGTCGCCGTGGGCCACGTCGGCCCGGTGTCCGCGGCGCGCTACGAGGATCTGAGCCTGTTCACGTCGGTGCTGCACCTGGTGCGGCGCAACTACGTCGAGGAGGTGGACGAGAGCCAGCTCCTCCGCGGCGCGATCCGCGGCATGCTCGCCGAGCTCGACCCGCACTCCGCCTACATGGACCCCGAGGCCCACAAGGAGATGCAGATCGACACCAAGGGCGAGTTCCACGGCCTCGGGATCGAGATCAGCAAGCGGCGCGACGGCTTCATCGAGGTGGTCGCGCCGATCGACGGCACGCCGGCCGCGCGCGCGGGCGTCCGCGCCAAGGATCAGATCGTGGCGATCTGCCCGACCGAGCCGCCGACGGACTGGAAGGGCGAGGAGTGCCACTCGACCAAGAACATGAGCCTGTTCGACGCGGTCAAGCTGATGCGCGGCAAGCGCGGCAGCACGATCACGATCCGCATCTTCCGCGACGGCTTCGAGCGCCCGCAGAACTTCACCATCGCGCGCGACGTCGTGAAGGTGGCGTCGGTCGACGGGCGCGCCCTCGAGCCCGGCTACGGCTACGTCCGCATCCGCGCCTTCCAGGAGCGCACCGATTCGGACCTCCACAAGATGCTCGAGAAGGTCAAGAAGGACGCGGGCGGCAACCTGCAGGGCCTGATCCTCGACCTGCGCGACGACCCGGGCGGGCTCCTCGACCAGGCGGTGCGCGTGGCCGATACCTGGCTGTCGGACGGCCTGATCGTCTACACGAAGGGCCGCGTCGAGAGCCAGCAGCAGGAGTTCCGCGCGCATCCGGACGGCGACGAGGGCAGCTACCCGATGGTGGTGCTGGTCAACGCCGGGAGCGCGAGCGCGTCCGAGATCGTCGCGGGCGCGCTGCAGGACCAGGGGCGCGCGCTGGTGCTCGGCGCGCACACCTTCGGCAAGGGCTCCGTGCAGACGGTGTTCCCGCTGGAGGACGGCTCCGGGCTGCGGCTCACCACGGCGCTCTACTACACGCCCTCGGGTCGCTCGATCCAGGAGGTCGGCATCGCGCCCGACATCGAGGTCGAGACCCCGGTCGACACGCCGCAGGCGCAGGCGGCGCCCGACGACGACGAGAGTACCCACCCGCTCCGCGAGCGCGATCTCGAGAAGCACTTCGAGCACCGCCAGGCCGATCCCGATGATCCCGGCACGCCGCCTCCGCCGCCCGCCAAGGAGAAGGACAAGGAGAAGGGCAAGGCGCAGCCCGAGGCCCAGGCGCCGAGCGGCGAGAAGACCGACCTGCAGCTCGCGCGCGGACTCGAGGTGCTGAAGAGCTGGACCTACTTCGAGAAGCTTCGCGATGCCAAGGCGGGTGCCCATGCGGGCACTGCGAAGCCGGCCGTCGCGAGCGTGCCCAAGCCGAGCCCGACGCCGTAGGGGATGCGCTCCGCCCGGCTCCGCGCCGCGGTGGGCCCGCCCGCGCCCCGATCGGGCGCGCTCCGATGAGCGGAGCCGAGATCCGGCCCGCCGGACCGCGCGTCCTGCGCGTGGGCGAGCTCGTGGCCGAGCTCGGCGCGATCCTCGCGGACCAGGTGGGGCGCGTCTGGGTGGTGGGCGAGGTCTCGAACCTGCGCCGCGCTGGCTCGGGCCACTTCTATTTCACGCTCAAGGACGACGAGAGCCAGATCCGCGCGGTCCTGTTCCGCGGCGACGCGGCGCGCCTCCCGTTCGAGCCCGAGGACGGCCTCGAGGTGCTCGCCTTCGGCGAGGTCGCGCTCTACGGGGCGCGCGGTGACCTCCAGCTCGTGGTGCGCCAGCTCGAGCCGCGCGGTCGCGGTGCGCTGCGGCTCGCCTTCGAGCAGCTCCGCGTGCGGCTCGAGCGGGAGGGCCTGTTCGATCCGGCGCGCAAGCGCTCGCTGCCGCGGTTTCCGCGCGCGATCGGCGTGGTGACCTCGCCGCACGGTGCGGCCGTGCGCGACGTCATCGAGGTGACGGGCGCGCGCTTCCCGGCGATCCCGATCCTGATCGCCGCGGCCCGCGTGCAGGGCGAAGCGGCCGACCTCGAGCTCGTCCAGGCGCTCCAGGTGCTCGCCAGCCGGCCGCACGTCGACGTGATCCTGCTGGTGCGGGGGGGCGGATCGCTCGAGGACCTCTGGTCCTTCAACAGCGAGGTGCTGGCGCGCGCCATCGCGCGCTGCCCGGTGCCGGTCGTGGCCGGCGTGGGACACGAGACCGACGTCACCATCGCCGACTGGGTCGCCGACGCGCGCGCGCCCACGCCCTCGGCCGCAGCGGCGCTGGTCGCGCCCGACGGGCCGGCGCTGCGCGCGCGCCTGGCGCGCGATCGCGGCCGACTTCGCGCCGCGATGGCGGCCCGCCTGGCGCGCTCGGCGGCCCGAGCCGACGCGGCGCGCCGCGCCCTGCACCGCGGCTCGCCGATGGCCCGGCTCGCCGCGCGCCGCGAGAGACTGGCCCGCGAGTCGAGGCGCCTGCGCGCGGCGATGTCCCGCCGCCTCGAGCGCGCGCGAAGCGGGCTCTCGCTGGCGGCGGGACGGCTCGACTCGCTCTCGCCGCTCGCCGTGCTCGCCCGTGGCTACGCGATCGCGTGTCGTGCGGAGGACGGCCACATCGTTCGCGATCCCGGCGAAGTCGTCCGGGGCGACGAGCTCGCCGTGCGGGTGGCGGGCGGCGAGATTCGCGCGACGGTGGCCGGAACGACCCGCAACGAGACGTGAAATCTCTTTCGTTTCGAGGGGTTCGACGCATGTTCGCGTTGACGCTGCAACTCCGCGCGGCTACGCTCGCCCGCTCATGGCAGAGCCCCGTCAGCCGTCCGGTGGTTCCTCGGCGGCCGCGCCTGCGGGCGACGCGCCTGCCGGCGAGCTTCCCTTCGAGGCCGCGCTCGATCGGCTCGAGGCGATCGTCGATCGGCTCGAGCGCGGCGAGCTCGCGCTCGAGGAGTCGCTCGCCAGCTTCGAGGAGGGCGTCGGCCTCTCGCGCGCGCTCTCCGAGAGGCTCGGCGCCGCCGAGCGCAGGGTCGAGCGCCTCGTCCTCGAAGGCGGCGAGCTGCTGGCTCGGCCATTCGAGGACTCCGGAGACGGGAGCTAGTGGACGCGGAGGCGTATCTGGCCGAGCGGGGCCGGCTGGTCGACGCGTCGCTCGCGCGCGCGCTGGCGCCGTCCGACGCGATTCCCGAGGTGCTCCTGGCCGCGATGCGGCACCTGGTCTTCCCGGGCGGCAAGCGCCTGCGTCCCGCGCTCGCGTTCGCGGCGGCCGAGGCGGTGGGCGCAGCGCCCGAGCGCGCGCTGGCGATGGCCACCGCCGTCGAGCTGGTGCACTGCTACTCGCTGATCCACGACGATCTGCCGTGCATGGACGATGACGACGAGCGGCGCGGCCGCCCGACCGTCCACGTCGCCTACGGCGAGGCGACTGCGGTCCTGGCCGGCGATGCGCTGCTCGCGCTGGCGTTCGAGGTGCTCGCGGCCGAGACGCGTGAGCCGGCCCGGTCGCTCTGCGCGCTGCGCGTGCTCGCCGAGGCGGCAGGCCCGCGGCAGCTCGTCGGCGGACAGGTCGACGATCTCCGCTCCGACGCGGCACGCGCCACGCCGGAGGCGATCCTCGGCGTGCACCGCCGCAAGACGGCGGCGCTGATCGGGGCGGCGCTCGTCGGAGGCGCGTGCCTCGCGGGGGCCGACGACGCCGCGCTCGAGCGGCTCTCGCGCTTCGGCGCGCGGATCGGCGTCGCCTTCCAGATCGCCGACGACCTGCTCGACCGCGCGCTCGACCGCGGCTGCTCGCTGGTGGCGCTCGTCGGGGCCGACGCCGCGCGCGCGCGCGCCGCGTCGCTGCTGCGGGAGGCGCTCGATCTGCTCGAGCCCTTCGGCGGGTCGGCCGATCCACTCCGCGAGCTGGCCCGCTTCGCGGTCGGGCGAGCCAGATGAGCCGGAGGCGGGGATGACGGGAGGGCTCCCGAGGCGATGGCTGCACCGATGAGCGAGTCGCGGCTCGAACGCATCGCGTGCCCGGCGGACCTGCGCGCGCTGCCGCGCGAGGAGGTGGCGCGGGTCGCGGAGGAGCTGCGCCGCGAGATCGTCGAGCGCGTCGCGCGGACGGGCGGCCACCTCGCGTCGAGCCTGGGCGCCGTCGAGCTGATCACGGCGCTGCACTACGTGTTCGACACGCCGACGGATCGGCTCGTCTTCGACGTCGGGCACCAGGCCTACGCGCACAAGATGCTGACCGGCCGCCGCGACGCCTTCGAGGGCATCGGCAAGGAAGGCGGGATCGGCAAGTTCCTGCGGCGCAGCGAGTCGGCGTTCGACCACTTCGGCGCCGGCCACGCCGGGACGTCGATCTCCGCCGCGCTCGGCATCGCGCGGGCGAAGCAGCACCGCGGGGAGCCCGGCCTCGCGATCGCCGTGATCGGCGACGGAGGCATGACCGCGGGCATGAGCTTCGAGGCGCTGAACCACGCCGGCGAGCTGGGCCAGAAGAACCTGCTGGTGGTGCTCAACGACAACGAGATGTCGATCGCGCCCAACGTCGGCGCGCTCTCGTCGTTCCTCTCGCGCAAGATGTCGGCGCCGCTGGTGCGCCGGCTCAAGAGCATCGCCAAGGAGGTGCTGGCGACGCTTCCCGGCGACATGCTGCGCTGGGCGCACCGGGCCGAGGAGTCGTTCAAGGCCTTCATCACGCCGAGCCTGCTCTTCGAGGCGTTCGGCTTCCGCTACCTCGGCCCGATCCAGGGCAATCGGATCGACGACGTGCTCGAGACCTTCTCGAACGCGCGTCGCATGCTCGAGGGCGGCGAGGGCCCCATCCTGATCCACGCGCTCACCGCCAAGGGCTACGGCTATGCGCCGGCCGAGGCGGACCCGTTCAAGTACCACGGGGTCACGCCCTTCGAGGTGTCGTCGGGCGAGATGCGCAAGAGCGCGGGCGGCCCGCCCTCCTACACCCGCGTCTTCGCCGACACGCTGATCCGGCTCGCCGACGAGGACGATCGCATCGTGGGCATCACCGCGGCGATGCCGGACGGCACCGGGCTCGACCGCTTCCAGGGAGCCCACCCCGGCCGCTTCTACGACGTCGGCATCGCCGAGCAGCACGCCGTCACCTTCGCCGCCGGCCTCGCCTGCGAGGGGATGAAGCCGGTGGCAGCGATCTACTCGACCTTCCTGCAGCGCGCCTTCGACCAGGTCGTGCACGACGTCTGCGTCCAGAACCTCGACGTCACCTTCGCGCTCGACCGCGCGGGGGTGGTCGGTGCGGACGGCGCGACGCATCAGGGCTTCTACGACGTCGCGTACCTGCGCGCGCTGCCGAACATGCTGCTGATGGCGCCCAAGGACGAGAACGAGCTCCGCCACATGCTACGCACCGCGATCGAGCACCCGGGGCCCGCGGCGATCCGCTACCCGCGCGGCAACGGCTTCGGCGTGCCGCTCGATCCCGAGATCAAGACGATCCCGATCGGCGAGTCCGAGCTCCTGCGCGACGGCGACGACCTGCTCGTCGTGGCGCTCGGGACGCTCGCGCACCCGGCGCTCGAGGCGGCCGCCGAGCTCGCCTCGGAGGGCATCTCGGCCGCGGTGCTGAACGCGCGCTTCGTGAAGCCGCTCGACGTGCGGCGGGTCGCTGCGCTCGCGGCGCGCTGCGGCGCCGTGCTCACCGTCGAGGAGGCGGCGGGCAGCGGCGGCTTCGGCGGCGCCGTGCTCGAGGCGCTCGCGGAGGCGGGCCTCGCCATCCCGACCCGCTGCCTCGCGATCCCGGACCGCGTGGTGGAGCACGCCGATCCGGCGGCGATCCGCGCCGAGCTCGGCCTCGACGCCGCCGGCGTGGCGCGCGCGGCCCGCGAGCTGCTCCGCCGCGTTTGAAGGGTGTGCGTCTCGACGAGCGCGTCGTCGCCGACGGGCTCGCGGCGTCGCGGGCCCAGGCGCAGGCGCTGATCCTCGCCGGCGAGGTCCTGGTCGACGAGATCTGTGTCGACAAGCCGGGGACGCGCGTGCGGGCCGAGGCGCACCTGCGGCTGCGCGGTCCGGCGCGGCGCTTCGCCTCGCGCGGCGGAGAGAAGCTGGCCGGTGCGCTCGACGACCTCGGCATCGACCCGGGCGGCCTCGCGTGTCTCGACGTCGGCGCGTCCACGGGCGGCTTCACGGACTGCCTGCTGCAGCGCGGGGCGCGCTCGGTCGTCGCGGTCGACGTCGGCTACGGACAGCTCGACGCTCGGCTCCGCGGCGACCCGCGCGTCCTGGTGCGAGAGCGCACCAACGCGCGCTGGCTCGCGGCCGACGCCGTGCCGGGACCGATCGACCTCGTCACCGTCGACGTGTCGTTCATCTCGGTGCGGCTGATCCTGCCGCGGCTGGCCGAGGTGGCGGCGGGCGCGGACTGGCTGATCCTGGTGAAGCCGCAGTTCGAGGTCGGGCGTGGTCAAGTGGGGAAGGGCGGGGTGGTGCGCGACGACGCAGCGCGCGCGGGAGCCGTCGCGGCGGTGCGCGAGGCGGCCGAGGCGCTCGGCTGGCGGGCCCGTGGGGAGGCCGAGAGCCGGCTCGCGGGTCCGAAGGGCAATCGCGAGGTCTTCCTCTGGCTCCGCAGGCCTTCGAGTTGACTCGCGAGAGGATGGCTTTATCCTTGCGCCACTTGGAGTTACAGCCGCAGGTCCGGACTGCCGCTGGATGCGGCGACGAGCGCGCCCCGAGAGCAGGAGAGAGTTCCACCCGATGGCAATCGTAGAGATCACCCAGGCCGCCACCGAGCGCGTGCGCGCGCTCCTCGACCGCGACGGGAAGCTCGACACCCACGCCCTCCGCCTCAAGGTGGTCGGGGGCGGCTGCTCGGGCCTCCAGTACCAGCTCGGCTTCGACGACCGCGTGGGCGAGAGCGACAACGAGATCCGGTCGGGCGAGGTCCGCCTCGTCGTCGACGACAAGAGCGCCGCGTACCTCGCGGGCACCGTCCTCGACTACGTCGACACGCTGCAGGAGTCCGGCTTCAAGATCAGCAACCCTAACGCCAAGACCACCTGCGGCTGCGGCCAGTCCTTCGGCGCCTGATCGCGGAGGGCCGATGGCCCCCCGAGCCCCCATCTACCTCGACCACCACGCCACCACGCCGACCGACCCGCGCGTGGTCGAGGCGATGCTGCCCTACTTCTCGCGCGAATTCGGGAACGCTGCGAGCCACACCCACGCCTTCGGATGGCGCGCGGAGGCCGCGGTCGAGCTCGCGCGCGAGAGCCTGGCGCGCGGCATCGGCGCGCGCGATCCGCGCGAGATCGTCTTCACGAGCGGCGCCACCGAGAGCAACAACCTCGCGCTGCGCGGTGCCGCCGAGGCGGAGCGCGGCGGGCGCAACCACCTCGTCACCGTCGCCACCGAGCACTCCTCGGTGCTCGACCCGTGCCGCGCGCTCGCGCGCCGCGGCTTCGAGCTGACGGAGCTTCCGGTCGACGGCGCCGGACGCGTCGATCCCGACGCCGTCGCGCGTGCGATCGGCGAGCGGACGCTCGCCGTCTCGGTGATGTGGGCCAACAACGAGATCGGCGTGATCCAGCCGATCGAGGCGATCGCCCGCGTCTGCCGCGAGCGCGGCGTGCTCTTCCACTGTGACGCCGCGCAGGCCGTCGCGAAGATCCCGGTGGATGCCGCCGCGAGCGTCGTCGATCTGCTCTCGTTCACGGCGCACAAGCTCTACGGACCCAAGGGCGTCGGCGCGCTCTACGTGCGCGCCGGCCGGCCGCGCGTGCGCCTCGAGCCGCTCCTTCACGGCGGCGGCCACGAGGGCGGCCTGCGCTCGGGGACGCTCCCGGTGCCGCTGATCGTGGGCTTCGCCCGCGCGCTCGAGCTCGCGCTCGCCGAGCGCGAGGAGGAGGCCCTGCGCCTCGCGGGCCTGCGCGATCACCTGCTCGATCGGCTGCGTGCGGCGCTGCCTGACGTCTTCGTGAACGGCGATCGCGAGCAGCGCCTCCCGGGCAACCTGAACGTCGGCTTCGAGGGGATCTCGGCGGATGCGCTGATGGCCGGCCTTCCGGATCTGGCGCTCTCGGCGGGCTCGGCCTGCAGCTCGGCGCGGCCCGAGCCGAGCCATGTGCTCAAGGCGCTCGGGCTATCCGACGATGCGGTCAAGGCATCGATTCGCATCGGGCTGGGGCGGAACAACACGCTCTCGGAGGTCGACGCCGCGGCGGACCGGATCATCGCCGAGGTGAAGGCGCTGCGAGCGAGCCGCACCGTGCAGCCTGCGGGGTCCGGAGGCCGCAGCCCGCGAATCGACCCGAGCGCGGCCCGCCGCTAACCTCGTTTCGGATCGGAGATGGAGACGGACGGCGTCGTGGACGAGCAGCGCGCGACCAACATCACCTGGCACTCGCAGAACGTGACGCGCGAGGATCGCGAGCGGCTGCTCGGCCAGAAGGGCGTCACGGTGTGGCTGACGGGCCTCTCGGGGTCGGGGAAATCCACCCTCGCCGTGGCGGCCGAGCAGGCGTTGGTCACGGCGGGTCGCCTCGCCTACGTCCTCGACGGCGACAACATCCGCCACGGCCTGAACAAGAACCTCGGCTTCTCGCCCGCCGACCGGACCGAGAACATCCGCCGGATCGGCGAGGTGGCGAAGCTCTTCAACGACGCGGGTCTGATCGTCTTCACCTCGTTCATCTCGCCCTACCGCGCGGACCGCGACCTCGTGCGGAAGATCCACGATCCGGGCCGCTTCCTCGAGGTCCACGTGGCCGCCTCGCTCGAGACCTGCGAGGGCCGAGACGTCAAGGGGCTCTACCAGAAGGCGCGCCGGGGCGAGATTCCCGAGTTCACCGGGATCTCCGCGCCCTACGAGCCGCCGGAGCGGCCCGAGCTCGTCCTCGACACCAACCGCCAGTCGGTGAAGGAGAGCGTCGATCGGCTGCTCGGCCATCTCGAGAAGAAGGGCTACCTCGCGCCGTGACGTCGATCCGCTCCTCCAGGTCCCGACAGCTCGTCGCCGCCCTCCTGCTCGGCGCCGCCGTGCCGCTCGCCGTCGCCTGCGCCAGCTTGCGCGGGCCGCGCGCCGAGCCGGCCGAGGAGTCGGCGGAGCGGCCGGGCGCACCGCCCGAGTACGACTACCTCGTCGGCCGCCAGCTCGAGCTCGACGGGCGCCTCGACGACGCGCTCGCCGCCTACCAGCGGGCGCTCGCCAAGGACCCCGACTCGGCGCTCCTGAACCGTACCGTCGCCGAGCTCCTCGCGCGCCAGGGACGAGCCGACGAGGCGCTGGAGCTCGCGGAGCGCGCGCACCAGCTCGAGCCGGACAACCCGGACCTGCGGCTCTTCCTCGGGACGCTGTACCGGCTGCGCAAGGACATCCCCTCCGCGGAAAAGGTGCTGCGCGGCCCGGACGGGAAGCCCCTCGACTCGGACTCGGCGCTGCTGCTCTACGGGCTCTACTCGGACGCCGACCAGCTCGACCGCGCGCTCGAGATCGCGAAGTGGATGGTGCGCTCGGACCCGACGAACCTGCGCTCCTACTTCGCGCTGTCGCGCGCCTACGAGCGCCTCGAGCGCCCCAAGGACGCCGAGCGCGCGCTGCGGACGGCGCTGGCGCAGAATCCCGAGAGCCTCGCGGTCTACTCCGCGCTCGCGCGCGAGCGGCGGACGCGCGGGGACCGCGAGGGCGAGATCGCCATCTACCGCGAGGTGCTCGCGTTCCAGCCGCACCACCACCCGACGCTGGCGGCGCTGGCCGACGCGCAGATCGGGCTCGAGCGCTGGGACGACGCCCGCAAGACGCTCGAGGAGATCGAGCGCTTCTACCCCGACGACCTGCGCGCCGTCGTGCGGCTCGGCTACCTCGATCTCGAGCAGAAGCACTACGACGCCGCGGCCGAGCGCTTCGAGCGCGCGCTCGCCGCGAATCCCGAGCAGTACGAGGTGGCGTACCTGCTCGGGCTGGTGAAGCGCCGCGCCGGCGATCTCGACGGCGCGATGGAGATGTTCAAGCGCGTGCCGCCCGAGCACGAGCGCTACCTCGACGCGCGGCTCCAGATCGCCGGGATCTACGAGCGGCGGCGCGACTACGCCCAGGCGCTCGACGAGGCCAATGCGCTGCGCGCGCGCGCGCCGTCGCGGCAGCTCGACCTCTACGTCGCCAGCCTGCGCGCCAAGTCCGGCGACTTCGACGGCGCGGTGGCGTTCCTGCGCCAGCTCCTCGAGCAGTCCCCGGGCGACGAGGAGCTGCTCTACAACCTCGGCGTGCTGCACGGCGAGGCCGGGCACCCGCCCGAGGCGATGGCCTACATGCAGCAGGTCCTCGAGAAGAACCCGAACCATCCGGGCGCGCTCAACTACGTCGGCTACTCGCTGGCCGAGAGCGGAGCCGAGCTCGACCGCGCCGAGAAGATGATCAACAAGGCGCTCGAGCAGAAGCCGGACGACGGCTACATCACCGACAGCCTCGGCTGGGTCTACTACATGCGCGCGCGTCCGCTGGTGCAGGCCGGGCGCGTCGACGCCGGGCGCGCCATGGCGGAGCGCGCCATCCGGGAGCTGGAGAAGGCGGCCGAGCTGACGGGCGGCGACCCGGTGATCTCCGAGCACCTCGGCGACGCCTATCTGCTGCTGGACGACCGCCAGCGCGCGCTCTCGTTCTACGAGGAGGCGGTGAACCTCGAGCCGCGCGAGGGCGAGCAGCCCAAGCTCATGGAGAAGCTCGAGCGCCTGCGTCAGGAACTCGCGCCCCGGTGAGCAGGGCGCGTCGCGCGCTCCCCCTCCGCCTCGGCTGCCTCGTCACGCTCTGGGCGCTGGCCTGTGCCTCGGCGCCGCGCGAGCTTCCGCTCCCGGCGAGCGACCCGCGCGCCGCCGCACTGCTCGGCGGCCTCGCTCGCGACGCCGACGCGCGGCGGGCGCTGCGCGGCGTGGCGCAGCTCGCGCTCGACGGGCCGGCGGGCTCGGGCCGCGCGCGGCAGGTGCTGGTGCTGGAGCGCCCGGCCCGGCTGCGCGTCGAGGTGCTCGGCGTTCTCGACCAGACGCTGCTCGTGTTGACCACCGACGGCGAGCGCTACCGGCTGCTTCGCGTGCCCGAGCGCGCCCTCGACAGCGGTCCCGTGTATCCCGACCTGCTGCGCGACGTGGCGGGTCTCGCCGTGACGCCGCAGCAGGCCGTGGAGCTGCTGCTCGGCGTCCCGCTGCCGCCCGCCGGCGCCCGCATCGACGCCGCCTCGCAGCTCCCTGCCGGCGGCGTGCGGGTCGAGGTCGCCGGAGGCGATGCGCCGGGGCGCCAGCTCTTCGAGTTCGACGCCGACGGGCGCCTGCGCCGCTGGGCGCAGCTCGGACCCGACGGTGCGGTGCTGCGCGAGGCCCGCTTCGACGACTACCGCCCGCTCGCCGGCTCGCCCTTCGCGCACGAGATCGCCCTCGTCGACCGCGTGAGCGGCGCGCAGGTGCGGCTCTCCTTCGCCGCGGTGGAGCTCAACCCGGCGCTGCCGGCGGGCGTCTTCGATCTCCCGGTCGGAGGGTCGGGATGAGGCGCCTCGCGGCCCTGCTCCTGGTGGCGGTCGCCGCGGCGGCATGTGGCAACGACCCGTATCCCCACGCCGACGCCGCAGCGCGGATCCTGTACGTGCCGTTCCAGGAGCCGCCGAAGACGCTCGATCCGCAGGTCGCCTACTCGGTCTACGACCACGAGATCCTTTCCAACGTCTACGAGACTCCGCTCGAGTACCACTACCTGAAGCGGCCCTACGAGTTGATCCCGGGTCTCGCCCTCGCAGTTCCGGAGCCGCGCCCGCTGGGCGACGGCCGCGTCGTCTATCGCTTCGATCTCCGCCCGGGCGTTCGCTTCGCGGACGATCCGTCGTTCGCGCTCGACGGCGATGGCCCGACGGGGCGCGAGCTCATGGCCTCGGATCTCGCCTTCTCGCTGATGCGGATCGCGGATCCCAAGGTCGGGAGCCCCGTGATCGAGACCTTCGCGAAGATCGTCGGGCTGCGCGCCTTCGGCGAGCGGCTGGCGAAGCTCCGCGAGAGCGAGGCCGGCTTCGCGGCGCTCCGCATCGACGAGCAGTATGCGCGAGCCGGCCCGGTCGACGGGATCCGCATCCTCGACCCTCACGCGCTCGAGATCGTGCTCGCCGCGCCCTATCCGCAGATCCTCTACTGGTTCGCGATGCCCTTCACCTCGCCGGTGCCGTGGGAGGCGGCGGCCTGGTACGACGGGCGCGAGGGGCGCGACGCCTTCGGTGAGGTCGCCGTCGGCACCGGGCCGTTCCGGCTGGCGCGCTACGACAAGCGCAGCCGCATCGTGCTCGAGCGCAATCCGGAGTGGTACGGAGCGCGGCATCCCGAGTGGAAGGCGCCGGCGGCGACCTATCCGAGAGAGGGCGCGCCCGGGGACGCCGAGCGCGGGTTGCTCGAGGCCGCCGGCCGCCCGCTCCCGTTCCTCGACCGCGTCGAGCTGCGCCTGGAGAAGGAGCCGATCCCCGCCTTCACCAAGTTCCTGCAGGGCTACTACGACCGCTCGCGCATCCCCAAGGAGAGCTTCGACCAGACCGTGCGCGAGGGCGCCCTCTCGCCCTCGATGGAGTCTCTCGGCATGCGCCTCGAGCGCAGCGTGGAGCCGGCCGTCTACTACCTCGGCTTCAACATGATCGACCCGGTGGTAGGCCGGCCCGCGGCCGAGCGCGGCCGCAAGCTGCGCCAGGCGATGAGCCTCGCCATCGACACCGACGAGTTCCTGCGCGTGTTCCTGAACGGGCGCGGCATCCCGGCGCAGTCACCGATCCCGCCCGGGATCTTCGGCTACGAGGACGCCTACCGGAATCCGTACCGCGCGCCGGACCTCGAGCGCGCGCGCCACCTGCTCGCCGAGGCGGGCTATCCCGGCGGCATCGATCCGGCGACCGGCGCTCCGCTGCGCCTCACCTTCGACACGGGCGACACCTCGGTGCAGGGCCGCCTCCGCTACCAGTTCTTCATCGACGCCTGGCAGCGCCTCGGGCTCGACGTCGAGCTCGCGGCCACCACCTACAACCAGTTCCAGTCGAAGGTGCGCAACGGGGCCTACCAGATCTTCTTCTGGGGCTGGGTGGCCGACTACCCCGATCCCGAGAACTTCCTGTTCCTGCTGGCCACCGAGATGAGCCAGACGCACAGCGGCGGGCCCAACACCGCGAACTTCGCCGATCCGGAGTACGACGCGCTGTTCCGTTCGATGAAGGACCGCGAGAACGGCGCGGAGCGCCTCGAATCGATCCGCGCCATGCGTGCGATCCTCGAGCGCGAGCGCCCGTGGATCGAGCTGTTCCACCCGGAGGACTACGCGCTGGTGCACGGCTGGATGCACGGCATGAAGCCGAGCGGGCTCGCCGTACCGGTGTGGAAGTACCAGGACGTCGATCCCGCCCTGCGCGCGGCCGAGCGGAGCGCGTGGAACCGGCCCGTGCGCTGGCCTGCCTACGCGCTCGCGGGAGCGCTCGTCGCCTTCCTGCTGCCTGGCCTCCAGAGCTGGCGGCGGGAGCGGCAGTAGTGGGCCGCTGGCTGCTGCGCCGGACCGCCTGGGGCGCGGCCACCGTGCTCGGCGTGCTGCTCTTCCTCTTCCTGCTCTTTTTCGTCTACGCCAAGCCGCAGGACGTGGCGCGCCGCGCGCTCGGCGAGAAGGCCTCGCCCGAGGTCATCGCGCAGTGGCTGGCGAACCACGGCTACGACAAGCCCGCGTTCTGGAATCCGTCGCGCCCGCTCGACACGATGCTCGCCGAGCACTACCGGCGCATGCTGTCCTTCGACTTCGGCCGGAGCGACGCCGACGACGTGCCGATCGCGAAGCGCCTGCGGCGCGGTGTCGGCCCCAGCCTCTCGCTCACGGTGCCGCTCTTCCTGCTCGGGCTCCCGCTGGCGCTCGCGCTGGCGCTCGGCGCCGCCTTCTTCCGCGACACCTACATCGACCGGGTCGGCGTGGTCGCCTGCGTGCTGGCGATGAGCGTCTCGATGCTGATCTACATCCTGGCCGGCCAGTACCTGATCGGGAGGCTGCTGCGCTGGTTTCCGATCTCGGGCTTCGACCCCGACCCGGCGGTGATCGCGCGCTTCGTCGCGCTGCCCGTTCTCGTGGGGCTGCTCGGGAGCATCGGGTCCGAGGTGCGCTTCTACCGCGCCGTCTTCGTCGAGGAGACCGGACGCGACTACGTGCGCACGGCGCGCGCCAAGGGTGCCGGCGACGGGCGCGTGATGGCGCGCCACGTGCTCCCGAACGCAGCGATCCCGATCCTCACCAACGCGGTGATGGAGATCCCGTTCCTGTTCACCGGCGCCATCCTGCTCGAGTCCTTCTTCGGCATCCCCGGCCTCGGCTCGATCACGGTCGACGCCATCAATGCGAACGACTTCGCGACGCTGCGCGTGATGGTGTACCTGGGCGCGCTCCTCTTCGTGGCCGGCCAGATCGCGACGGACGTCGCCTACACGATCGCGGACCCCCGCGTGCGGCTCGAGTAGCGGCGTGGAGGCGCACGCGGTGGAGAACGCGGTGGTCGCGGCGTTGGTCGCAGGTGTGGCGGCCCTCGGCTTCGCGGCGCGCCGCAGCCGGCTCTGGCGCGAGGGCCTGCGCGAGGTCGCCCGCCGCCGGCCGCTGGCGCTCGCGGTGATCGCCTTCTTCTTCGCGACGGCGCTGCTCGCGTCGATCTCGTGGCGGGACGCCGCGTCCGACGCGCCGGGCCTCGCCGCGCCGCGCAGCGCGCTCGATCGCCTGTTCCCCGCCGACTTCCGCGAGCGCAGCTACTCGGCACCGCTCGCGGGCGTCGAGTTCTACGGCGCGGCGCCGCTGCGGCATCCGGGAGGCCACCTGCTCGGCACCGACATCCTCGGCCGCGACGTGCTGCGGCTCGCGCTCCGGGGCGCACGCGTCGCGCTCCTGATCGGCGGGCTCACCAGCGCGATCGCCATCCCGCTCGCGCTCCTGTTCGGCGTCTCGGCCGGCTACTTCGGCGGGCGGGTCGACACGGCCGTGTTCTTCGTCATCTCGACGCTCGCGTCGATGCCATCGATCCTGCTGCTCATCGCGCTCGTGACCGCGATCGGGCGCGGCACCCTGCAGGTGTGCTTCGCGTTGGCGGTGACGAGCTGGGTGCACTTCGCGCGGCTGGCCCGCGGCGAGACGCTCAAGATCCGCGAGCTCGACTACGTCCAGGCGGCGCGGGCGCTCGGCGTCTCGGAGCTGCGCATCATCCTGCGCCACGTCGTGCCGAACCTCGGGCATCTCGTCGTCATCACCTTCGTCCTCACCTTCTCGCAGCTCGTGCTCTCGGAGGCGCTCCTGTCCTGGCTCGGCCTCGGCATCGACGGGAGCTGGGGACAGATGATCGACCAGGCGCGCGACGAGCTGTCGCGCGACCCGATCATCGCCTGGAACCTGGCAGCCGCCTCGACCGCGCTCTTCGCGCTCATCCTCGCCGTGAACCGGGTCGGAGACGCGGTGCGGGACGTGCTCGACCCGCGCACGCTGCGGGAGCGCCTTTGAGCTCCGCGCCGGGCGGCGAGCCGCTGCTTGCCGTCGAGGATCTGGTCACGACGTTCCCCGCGCCGGGCGGGCGCATCGCGGTGGTCGACCGCGTCGACCTCCAGGTGGGCCGCGGCGAGGTGCTGGCGCTGGTCGGCGAGTCCGGCTGCGGGAAGTCGATGACGGCGCTCTCGCTGCTGCGCCTCGTGCCGCGGCCGGGCCGCGTCGAGCGCGGCCGCATCCGGCTCGGTGGCCGCGCGCTCGAGGGGCTTCCGGCGACGCAGTGGCGGCGCATCCGGGGCGCCGAGATGGCGATGATCTTCCAGGAGCCGATGACCAGCCTGAATCCGGTGCAGACGGCCGGCGCGCAGGTGGTCGAGGCCCTGCGCCTGCACCAGTCGGTGTCGCGCGCCGCGGCGCAGCGGCGGGCGATCGAGCTCTTCGAGCGGGTCGGCATCCCGGACGCCGCCGCGCGCTTCGGCGCCTATCCACACCAGCTCTCGGGCGGCATGAAGCAGCGCGCCATGATCGCGATGGCGCTCGCGGCGCGGCCGAAGCTGCTTATCGCGGACGAGCCGACCACCGCGCTCGACGTCACGATCCAGGCACAGATCCTCGACCTGCTTCGCGAGCTGTCGCGCGACCTCGGCATGTCGCTCCTCCTGATCACGCACGACCTCGGCGTCGTGAACGAGCTGGCCGACCGCGTCGCGGTGATGTACGCCGGGCGAGTCGTCGAGCAGGGTCCGCGCGCGGCGCTGCTCGCGGCACCGCGCCACCCCTACACCCAGGGCCTCCTGCGCTCGATGCCGGCGCGCGCGCGGCGCGGCGAACGGCTGGCCGAGATCCCCGGCGCCGTGCCCTCACCCGAGGCGTGGCCGCCGGGCTGCCGCTTCCACCCGCGCTGCGGGCGCGTGCTCGCGCCGTGCGCCGCGCAGGAGCCGGAGCGCACGGCGCTCGCGGCCGCGCACTGGGCGCGCTGCCACGCCGTCGCCGCGGATCTGGCGTCGTGAGCGCCCCGCTGCTCGAGGTCGAGGGCCTCACCACCTGGTTCCGGGCGGGACGCGACTGGGTGCGCGCCGTCGACGGCGTCGACCTCGCTCTGGCCGCCGGCCGCACGCTCGCGCTGGTCGGTGAGTCGGGCTGCGGCAAGACGACGGTCGGGCGCTCGATCCTCCGCCTGGTCGAGCCGCGCGCAGGCCGCGTGTGCTTCGACGGGGTCGACCTGCTCGCACTGCCGCGCTCCGCGCTGCGTCCGCTGCGCCGCCAGATGCAGATCGTCCTGCAGGATCCGTTCGCGTCGCTCGATCCCCGCCTGCGCGTGCGGGAGGCCGTCGCCGAGGGCATGCAGGCGTTCGGCATCGGCGCGGGCCCGGCCGAGCGCGCCGAGCGCGCCGCCGCCGAGCTGCGCCGCGTTCGTCTCGATCCGGCCCTGCTCGAGCGCTACCCGCATGAGCTCTCGGGCGGACAGCGCCAGCGCGTGTGCATCGCGCGTGCGCTGGCCGTGCGGCCGCGGCTGCTCGTCTGCGACGAGCCGGTCTCCGCCCTCGACGTGTCGATCCAGGCGCAGATCCTGAATCTGCTGCGCGACCTGCAGGACGACCTCGGCCTCGCCTACCTCTTCATCACGCACGACCTGGGCGTCGTGCGGCATCTCGCCGACCGCGTGGCGGTCATGTACCTCGGGCAGATCGTCGAGGAGGGATCCGCGGAGCGCGTCTTCGAGGCGCCCTCGCATCCCTACACACGCGCGCTGCTGGACGCGGCGCCCTCGGTCGATCCTGCCCACCGCGGCCGCCGCGGCGCGGTCGCGCGCGGCGATCCGCCCTCGCCGATGCATCCTCCGGCGGGCTGCCGCTTCCACACGCGCTGCCCCGAGGTCTTCCCGCGCTGCGCGGGCGAGGCGCCGGCGCTGGTCCCCGTCGGCGACGGCGCGAGTCGCTGCTTCCTCTCGGGATCCCGGGTTGACACCCCGGGGTCACCGGGCGAAGCTGCGCCCCGATGCGCCTCGAGTACACCTTCGCGCTCGCCGACGTGACCGAGCCGCGCTTCGCGGTCGAGGCCGTGGAGGGCATCGGCAAGCTCTTCACGCTGGCGACGCTCGTGATGAACGTGCTGTCGATCAAGTCGCGCGTGGAGATCGTCTTCCACGGCCTGAATCCCGAGGACCCGCGCCGCAAGATCGACGCGTTCCGCGAGATCGTCGCGACCTCGGAGGGCGGCGGGGAGCTGCGCTTCGTGGCCGGGCGCGGCGGCAGCATCCCCGGCTCGTCCAGCTACTTCCAGTGGCTCCACGTCGAGCGCGCCTAGGACGTCTCCTTGCAGTCATGGCCGGTCCAGCGGTGCCGGCGCGCCCGGCTCGCGGCGACCACCTCGGCCAACGCCTGCGCCCGGCCTCGCGCGAACGGGAGCGCCGCGGCGTAGCGCTCGAAGGCACGGCGGCGCGCACCGGCGGGGTAGTCGTCGGGCAGCGACGCGTTGAGCTCGGCGAGCGCCGCGATACGCCTCGCCTCGGCGAGCCGGCTCGGGAAGCGAACGCCCTCGAGGTCGACCAGTGCCAGCGCGAGCGCGCCCGCGCTGCGGCGCAGGAGCACGTTGGTCGCCTTCAGGTCGCCGTGATCGACGCGCGCGCGGTGAAGGTCGACCAGCAGCCTCGACAGCGCCGCCAACACGGCCTCGGCGTCCGCCTCGCCGCGCTCGACGGCGAACGCCGCCGGCACGGCGGGCCGCAGGTCCTCGAGCACCACCCAGGACGCGATCGGCACGCCGTAGCGCCGGCGCTCGAGGAAGGCGAGCGGACGCGCGGCGCCGATGCGCCGCGCGAGGAGGCCGTGCCCCGCGACCCACGCGCGCCGTCCGGGCGAGCCGCGCAGCGCGTCGGCGAGCGCACGGCCCGCGCCGCGCCAGCCCGACTCCTTCACGATCGCGCGCCAGCCGTCGGCGGTGACACCGGAGAGAGACGACCGTGCATCGCGGTCGAGCACGCGATCGTCGCGCGCAGCGACCGCCTCGCGGTGCTCGGCGAGGAGGGTGGCCAGCGTCTCCGGCGCGAGCTCGCGCAGCCGCATGCCGCGCGCCTCTCCGACCGCCGCGCTCGTGTGGAGGCGGCCCTCGCGGAGCGTGCGGCGGGTGCGGCTGCGGGCGTGCTCGCGCGCGCGGCGGTCGGCCGCGTCCCCCGCCGCGCGGAGCTCGTGCCGCGCGTCGTCCCGGAGCGGGGGCACCGCCGCGAGCCGTGCCTGGCGCACCCGGAGGCGGTCCGAGCGCGAGGTCGCGGGAGCGAGCGAGTACTCGAGGAACGCGAGGTCGCGGCGCCGCGCGGCGCGCGTCTGCGTGCGGCGCGCGCGCTGCCAGTCGAGCAGCACCGGCCCGTGCTGGGAGACCAGCACGTTGCCCGCGTGGAGGTCTCCGTGCACCCAGCCGGCGCCGTGCACGCGCGCTACGAGTACACCGAGCGCGCGCAGCAGGTCGCGACGGGCGGCGCGCGGGCCGCGCAGCGCGTCGAGCAGCGGGGCGCCGTCGACCCACTCCATCGCGAGCAGCCGATCGCCGTCGGCGAGCGCGCCGAGCGCGAGCGGCGCGGGTACCGGCAGGCCGGCGGCGCGGAGCGCGCGCAGGGCGCGCCACTCGCGGTCGGCCGGCGCGAGCCCGATGCGGGCCTTCACTTGCTCGATCGCACCCGATCCCGCGCGGTACCGCTTCACGAGCCACGGTCCGCGCTCGAGCCGCAGGAGGCTGCGCGGGCCGCCCTCGCGCAGGACCTGCGGCGACCCGCGCAAGCCTTCCTCGATCTGGCGTTGGAGCGCCGCCTCGCCGCGCGTCCACTCGATCGCGCTCAGCACGCTCGCTCTCCCGATGCGCTCGCGATGCGCAGGTACAGCGCGCGCAGGGCCTCCACGTGGCGATCCCACCCGAGCGTCTCGGCGGCACGCCGGGCGGCGGCGCCCCGCGCCGCGCGGACGGCGGGGTCGGCCAGGGCGTCGAGCGCGGCGGCGAAGCCGGCGGTGTCCTCCGCGTCCGCCACGATCCAGGCGCCCTCGCCCAGGAGATCGCCGCTCCCGGACGTGGCGCTCGTCACGACCGGGACCCCGCTGGCGGCGGCCTCGAGGCAGGCGTTCGCAAAGGCGTCGTAGCGGGTCGGCAGCACGAGGGCGTCGGCCGCCGCGTAGAGCGACTCCGGGTCGCGCCGCTCGCCGAGGAAGCGGACGCGCGCACCGACTCCGATGCCCTCGGCGAGTCGCGTCCACGGTGCGGCGTCGTCGCGGCCGGCCACCGCGAGGATCGCGTCGCGCGGACCTCCGGCGGCGAGCGCTCGCAGCGCGGTGTCGAGCCCCTTGCGGCGCCAGCCCGAGCCGACGAGAAGCCAGAGCGGCGCGTCGCCGGCGCCGAGCTCGGCGCGGAGGCGCTCGCGCGCGCCCGCGCGCCGACCCGGGTGGAAGCGCTCGAGGTCGACACCGTTCGGGATCACCGCCAGCCGCTCGCCGCAGATCCGGTAGCGACCCGCCAGCTCCTCGGCCACCGCCCGGGACGGGCACAGGATCGTCTGCGAGGAGTCCTCGAACACGCTGCGCTCGATCGAGAGCAGCACGGCGTGGCGCGGCGTGAGGCGCCGCAGCCGGGATCCCCTGGGGCCGTAGCGTCGCGACATGTAGTCGGCGTGGCTCCCGCCGCCCGCCCGATACAGATCCTGGTGTCGGGTGCGCGAGAAGGCATGGACGACATCGAAGGCGCCGCGCGGCGCCGCTCGCGCGGCGCCGCGCGAGAAGGCGAGCACGCGCAGCGGCTGCCAGGCGGCCGGCGCGCGGACGCGGTGCGGGAGCGCGAACGGCGCAGCCTCGGCCCGGCGCGCCACCACGTGGACCTCGTCGCCCGCCGCGGCCAGGCCCCGCGCCACCTCCCACGCCGCGCGCTCGACGCCGCCGCCGTGGGGCTCGAAGCGCTCGATCACCAGCGCCACGCGCAGCCGGCGCGTCGCGTGCGGAGCGCTCGGCTCGCCGGCCGGCCCCGCTAGCGAGGGCGCCTGCGCCCGAGCCACGCGCAGCCGGTGGCCGCGGCTCCGAAGGCCACCGCGTCCGGGGCCGAGGCGCGCGGCGCCCGGCCGCAGCCGAGCGGGGTGCAGTAGCGACCGCGCCACACCTCGGCGTCGTGGGGATCCGGCGCGGCCGCTCGCGCGCCCGAAGCCGCGAGCAGCAGGACCGCGAGCGCAGCGAGCAGGGTGGCCTTCACGGCGGCGCGAGCGTAACCGAGCCGTCATGGGCCGGCCATTGACGCCCCCCAGGGTCTGCCTAGAATGCGGCCTCCCGCGGCATCGGTCGCCTTGGAGGAACCGGATCCATGTCGCGCGCCCCGCTGGCCCAGCTTCCGTCCAAATCCGGCGCGGCCCTGCGCGGTCGCAAGCGGGAGCGCATCCTCGAGGCCGCGACCCGCGTCTTCGCGCGCCGCGGCTATCACGGCGCCCGCGTCTCCGACATCGCCGCCGAGGCCGGCATCGCCTACGGGCTGGTCTACCACTACTTCAAGAACAAGGACGAGATCCTCGACACCATCTTCGAGGAGCGCTGGAACGCCTTCCTGGCGGTGGTCGACCGCATCGCCGAGGGGCCCGACGCCTGCGCCGAGAAGCTCCGCGGCGTCGCGACCCTGATCCTCTTCGCGTATCGGCGGCGCCCGGACTGGGTCAAGGTGCTGGTATTCGAGATCGGCCGCTCGTCGCGCTTCTCCGAGCCCGAACAAATCCGGGCGGTCGGGCGTCTCTTCCAGGCCGTTGCCCGCATCCTCCGCGCGGGCCAGGCGTCCGGTGAGCTGCGCCAGGACCTCGATGCCGAGCTGGCCTGCCTCGCCTTCATCGGAGCGCTCGAGACCATGATCACCAGCCAGGTGCTCGGCGTGATGCAGCTCCCGGACCGGCACGGCGACGCCGACGCAGAGGCCGTACGCACCGTGGTGGAGCTCTTCCTCGGCGGGCTGGCGAGCCGGAGCGCGCGGTGATCGAGGCTCGCGGCCTCACGAAGCGCTACGGGGAGCTGGTCGCGGTCGACGGCGTCTCGTTCTCGGTCGCGCCGGGCGAGGTGGTCGGCTTCCTCGGTCCCAACGGCGCCGGCAAGACCACCACGATGCGCATCCTGACCGGCTTCCTGCCGGCCACCGATGGCACCGCGGCGATCGCGGGCCACGACATCTTCGAGGACCCGCTCGCCGCCCGCCGCTCGGTCGGCTACCTGCCGGAGTCGCCGCCGCTGTATCCCGAGATGAGCGTCGAGGGCTATCTCGACTTCGTCGCCAAGATCAAGGACGTGCCGCGGGGCGCGCGGGCATCGGCCGTCGACCGCGCGCTCGAGCGGTGCGGTCTCCGCGAGGCGCGGCGGCGGATCATCGGCAGCCTCTCCAAGGGCTTCCGCCAGCGCGTCGGGCTGGCGCAGGCGATCGTGCACGACCCTCCGGTGCTGATCCTCGACGAGCCCACCGTCGGGCTCGATCCCATCCAGATCCGCGAGATCCGCGCGCTCATCGCCGGGCTCGCCGACCAGGGCCAGGGCGAGCGGGCGCGCACCGTGATCCTCTCGACGCACATCCTTCCCGAGGTCGAGGCGATCTGCCGGCGCGTCCTGATCATCCACCGCGGTCGCATCGTGGTGGACCGGCCGCTCGAGGAGCTGAAGCGCGGCGGTGCGAGCCTCGAGGAGAGCTTCACGCGCGCGATCGCGCGCGAGCCGGGTGCCGACGAGCCCGTCGCAGCCGCGGGGGCGCCGTGAGGCACGTCTTCGCGATCGCAGGCCGCGAGCTCCGGTCGCTCTTCGCGTCGCCGGTGGCCTACGTCGTGCTGACGCTGTTCTCGGTGCTCGCGGGCTTCTTCTTCCTCACCGGCGTGCTCCAGTTCCAGGAGTACGTGATCCGGATGCAGACCTTCCAGCTCTCGGAGCAGCTCGCCGAGCTCAACCTGAACGACCACGTGATCGCGCCGTTCCTGCACGTGATGTCGGTGGTGCTGCTGTTCCTGATCCCGGGCCTCACGATGGGCCTCTTCGCCTCCGAGAAGGCCAACGGAACCCAGGAGCTGCTGCTCACCAGCCCGATCAAGATCTGGGAGCTGGTGATCGGGAAGTTCCTGGCCGCGGCCGTGTTCGTCGCGCTGCTGGTCGCGCTGCTTGCGCTCTACCCGGCGCTGCTCTTCTGGTACGGGAATCCGGAGCTCGGCAAGACGCTCACGGGCCTCGGCGCGCTCTTCCTGGTGGGGCTCGCCTACGCGGCGATCGGCGCCTTCGCCTCGTCGGTGACGCGCAGCCAGCTGATCGCCTTCCTGCTCGCCTTCGTCCTGCTGCTGCTGCTCTGGATGCTCGGCTTCCTGGCCGACCTCGGCGCGGCCGGCGGCGGCACCGGAGGCGACACCGTCAGCGACGTGCTCCGGTATCTCTCGACGGCCGAGCACTTCGAGAGCATCGTGATGGGGCTCGTCGATACCAAGGACCTGGCGTACTTCGCGGCGATGGTGGCGGCCTTCCTGATCCTCACCAAGGCGGCCGTCGAATCGGTGCGGTGGCGCTGAGATGAGAGGCCGCGCCTCCTTGCTGATCTCCCTCGGGCTGGTCTTCGTCCTCTTCGCCCTGCTCTCCGTGTTCCTCCTGCTGTTCGGGGCGCCGACCGACCTCACCTGGATCTGGGTGAACTTCGTGATCGGCGTGGTGCTGCTCGCGAGCGGCATCGCCTCGAACGCCAACGAGATCCGCGAGTGGCTGCGGTCGGGCGAGAGCCGGCGCATCGGGAAGTACGGCAGCAGCGCCGTCGCGCAGGCGGCGATCGCGATCGCCATCGTCGTGCTGCTCTCGCTGCTCGCGAACCGCTATCACTGGCGCTACGACGCCAGCCAGGCGCACGTGCACTCGCTCTCCGACCAGACCCAGAAGGTGCTGGCGGGGCTCGAGCGCGACGTCGAGGTGACCGCGTTCTTCCAGAAGCTCGACCAGCCGGCCGTCCGCACGCTGCTCGACCGCTACCGCTACGTGAGCGACAAGGTGAAGGTCGACTACGCCGACCCCAACGCGCGGCCGGACCTGATCGAGCGGATGAAGATCGCGCCGGAGAAGATCGGCAAGGGCCTGCTCCACGTGCAGCTCGGCGACGAGACGGTCGACATCTCGGAGCCCGACGAGGAGAAGCTGACCAACGCGCTGGTCAAGCTCACCCGCACCGCGCACAAGAAGGCGTACTTCCTGACCGGCCACAACGAGCGCGCAGTCGAGGGCAAGGGCGCCGACGAGAAGGACGGGTTCGCGCGCGCGGCGGACGCGCTGCGCGACGAGAACTACCGCTTCGAGACGCTGAATCTCGCGACCAAGGGCGACGTGCCCGACGACGCCGACGTCGTGATCATCGCCGGCCCCACGCAGCCGTTCCGCCCGGAGGAGCACGCCGCGCTCCAGCGCTATCTCGAGCGCGGCGGCGCGTTGTTCGCGATGGTCGACCCGCGCGCGCACACCGACCTGGTCGCCGACCTCGATCGCTGGGGGGTCGCCCTCGGCGATGACGCGGTGGTGGACCGGGTGCAGAGCCTGTTCGGCCAGGCGATGTCGCCGATGGCCGCCGAGTACGGGACCCACGAGATCACCAAGGACCTGCGCGAGGTGACGCTGTTCCCGATGACGCGCAGCGTGCAGCCACGGAAGGGCGCCGAGAGCCGCTTCGTCGAGCTCGTGAAGACCAGCAAGGAGTCCTGGGCCGAGCGCGACCTCGACACGCTGTTCAACCAGGGCCGCGCCGAGCTCGGCGCCGACGACCTGAAGGGTCCCGTGCCGATCGCGGTGGCCGGCGCGCCGCTGCTCGACGGCGCGAAGACCGTCGCCGCCGCGGACAAGAAGGACGACCCGAAGAAGAAGGAGGCTCGACTCGTCGTCTTCGGCGACTCGGACTTCGCCGCCAACGAGACGATCGACGCCTACCGGAACCGCGACCTGTTCGTGAACTCGGTGAACTGGCTGCTCGGCGACGTCGAGGCGATCGCGGTGCGCCCCAACAAGTCGCGCGCCTCGCGCCTCACCCTCTCGACCGAGCAGTTCACGCAGATCCGCTATCTGTCGCTCTTCGTGCTCCCCGAGCTGATCGCGGTGGTCGGCGTGCTGGCGTGGTGGAGTCGCCGGCGCGCGCCGGGGCGCTGAGCCGCCGTGAACCCGCGGACGACCGGCATCCTGTTCCTCGTGGCCGCTGCGCTCGGCCTGGGCGTCTGGCTCTCGAACCGGCACGAGGGCGAGAAGAAGCGCGCCGAGGAGCAGGCCAAGCGCCTGTTCGGAGACCTGAAGCCGGAGCAGGTGGACTGGATCGAGCTCACCACCTCGGACGGCAAGAGCGCGCGCCTGGAGCGCCGCGAGGGCGCCTGGCGCGTCGTCCAGCCGGTCGATGCGCCCGCCGACGCGTCGCAGGTCGATGGCATCGCCTCGTCGCTCGCGGGCATGACCAGCGAGGCGGTGATCGAAGAGGCCCAGGCGCCGCAGGTCTACGGGCTCGGCGACACCGCCAGGACGGTGAAGTTCGGCGCGGCGGGGGCCGAGCACGCCCTGCAGATCGGGAAGAAGACCCCCGTCGGCTCCGACAGCTACGCGGCGACGGGCGACGGCAAGGTCTACACGGTCGCCACCTTCCACACGACCGGCTTCGAGCATGCGCTCGACGACCTGCGCGAGCGGCGCCCGATCCGCTTCGACCGCGAGAGCATCGAGCGCATCGAGGTCACCTGGCAGGGCGGGGGCGCCACGGTCGCCAAGAAGGACGGCGCCTGGCGGCTCGTCGCGCCGATCGACACCACCGCCGACGAGGAGACCGTGGAGACGCTGCTCTCCGATCTGGCCTTCCTGCGCGGGAGCGGCTTCATCGATACGCCGCCGCCCGACGCGGAGGTGGGGCTCGACGCGCCGCAGTACCACGTGGTGCTGATCGGCAAGCCCGCGAAGCCGGGCGACCCGGCGCCGCGCACGGAGCTCGCGATCGGCGGCGTACTCGACGGCAACACGCGCGCGGCGCGCGGCGCCGAGCATTCGATCTACAAGATCCCCAACGACCGCTTCGCGAAGCTGCCCAAGACCGTGGTGGCGTTCCGGCAGAAGGAGCTCGCGAAGTTCGCGGCGAGCGACGCGCAGCGCTTCGAGCTGGTGTTCGACGACGAGAGCGCCGCGGCCAAGGGCCAGAGCCGCGCCTTCACGCTGACAGGCGATCGCAAGGACGCGGGCTGGACCACGAGCCCGGAGCCGATGGCGGCCGGCAGTGCAGCGCGCCTGGTCGCCGAGCTCGCGCGCCTGAAGGCCGTCGACATCGCGGCCGAGGAGATGGGACCCCACGAGGAGGCGGGCATCGGCCTGGCGCCGCCGCGCGTCGCGATCCGCGTCTTCGGGGCCGCGCCGGCCGGCGGAGGGGACGCGCCCGTGCTCGCTGAGGTGCACCTCGGCAACCAGCAGGGCGAGCGCATCTTCGCGAGCGTGCCGGGACGCAAGATCGTGTACCAGCTCGACGGCGCGCTCGCCGAGCACGTGCCGATCAGCCTCGACGCCTTCCACAACCGCTTCGTCTCCAAGGAGCAGCCGGGCCAGCCGGCGGCGCCGCCGCCCGCGGCCGGCGACGTCGAGCCCGGCCCCGACGCCTCGGCGCCCGCCGACGCCGGCGAGCAGCAGGGAACGGACGAGCCCTGAGCCCGGTCTGGCACGAGCTCCGCGTCGCGCGCGTCGTTCCGGAGACCGCCGACGCCAGCTCGTTCGTGCTCGAGATCCCCGCGTCGCTGCGCGAGAGCTTCCGCTACCAGGCGGGGCAGTATCTGACCTTCGAGATCCCGTGGGGCGATACGCGTCTCTTCCGCTGCTACTCGCTGTCCAGCTCGCCGGAGTGCGACGACGAGCACGCGGTGACCGTGAAGCGGATCGCGGACGGCCGCGTGTCGAGCTGGTTCCACGACGTGCTGCGCGCGGGCAGCACGTTGCGGGTGCAGCCGCCCGCGGGCCGCTTCGTGCTCCGCCCCGGAAGCGAGCGCCCGCTGGTGGCGTTCGGCGCCGGGAGCGGGATCACGCCGGTGATGTCGATCCTGAAGACGGCGCTGGCGACGACCGCTCGCCGCGCCAAGCTCTTCTACGCCAATCGCGACCGCGACTCGATCATCTTCCGCAGCGCGCTCGATGCGCTCGCGCGCAGCCATCCGGGGCGCCTCACCGTCCTCCACCACCTCGACGTCGAGCACGGGCTGCTCGACCGCGAGGGCGCGCGCGCGGCGGTGGCGGGGCTCGAGGACGCCGAGTTCTACCTGTGCGGCCCGGCTCCGTTCATGAATGTCGTCGAGCAGGCTCTCCTCGGCATCGGGATCGATCCGGAGCGGATCCTGATCGAGCGCTTCGAGCTGTTGACCTCGCTCGGCCCCGAGGAACAGGGCCAGAAAATGACCTCGCTCGGCCCTGAGGAACAGGGCCTCGCCAACACGAGTCAAGGGGCGTCGGCGATCCGCTCGAGCGTCACCGTGCATCTCGACGGCGGGACGCACGAGGTCGACTGCGCTCCGGGCGAGACCGTGCTCCAGGCCGTGCGGCGCGCGGGGCTCAATCCTCCCTCCGCCTGCGAGGACGGCTACTGCGGCTGCTGCATGGCACGGCTGCTGCGCGGCCGCGTCGAGATGGCGCGCTGCAACGCGCTCGACCCGGACGAGGTCGCCGAGGGCTGGATCCTCACCTGCCAGTCGCATCCCCAGACGCCGGAGCTCGAGGTCCGCTACGACTGAGCTCCGTCGCCTCCGGGGCAACGCAATCGCCTGGAGCATCGGCCAGCGCCCGCGAAGCGGGCGCGCGCAGCGAGCCGAAGGCGAGCGAAGTCAACA
This sequence comes from Myxococcota bacterium, assembly GCA_035506135.1. Classification (GTDB taxonomy): domain Bacteria; phylum Myxococcota_A; class UBA9160; order UBA9160; family PR03; genus DATJPY01. The sequence continues at coordinate 51,377 of DATJPY010000107.1, forward strand.
GACGTGCTGCAGCTCAGCTTCCCTGCAGGACGGCCAGCAGCTGCGCGTGGATCCTTCCGTTGGTCGCCACGATCTCGCTCCCGGAGGCCGGTGCGGGGCCACCCGCGAGGTCGCTGGTGCGCCCGCCGGCCTCCTCGACGACGAGGAGTCCGGCCGCGACGTCCCACGCGTGGAGCTTGAGCTCCCAGAAGCCTTCGAAGCGGCCGCAGGCGACGTAGCAGAGGTCGAGCGCCGCGCTGCCGTCGCGCCGCACGCCGCCCGCGCGCTTCACGGCGCGGCCCAGCAGGTCGAGGTTGTCGCGCTCGGAGTCGCGCACGTCGTAGGCGAACCCGGTGCCGAGCAGCGCGCGCCCGAGATCGCGCTCCTCCGACACGCGGATCGGCCGGCCGTTGCGGCGGGCGCCGCCGCCGCGCACCGCCTCGAAGATCTCGTCGCGCAGCGGATCGTAGATGGCGCCGACGGTGCGGACGCCCGCGCGCTCGACGCCGATCGAGACGCAGAAGCACGGGTAGCCGTGCGCGAAGTTGACCGTGCCGTCGAGCGGGTCGATCACCCAGCGCCACTCCGCCCCGGCGTCGGCGTGCGCGCCTCCCTCCTCGGCCAGGATGTCGTCGCGCGGGCGCTCGCGGCGCAGCGCCTCGACGAGGTGGCGCTCGCAGGCGCCGTCGACCTCGGTCACCAGGTCGATGGCGCTGCTCTTGGTCGCCACCGCGAAGGCGGTCTCGTAGCGAGCGCGCTGGATCGCGCCGGCCTCGCGCGCGAGCCGCAGCGCCAGCGCGAGGACGGCGGCGACCTCGTCAGCCAACGGGCGGCTCCGGCAGCCGGAAGAGGCGGCGCGCGTTCGCGGTCGTCGCGCGCGCCACGACCTCGAGCGGCGCGCCGCGCAGCTCGGCGAGCCGCGCGCCGACCGCTCCGACGTGGGCCGGCTCGTTGCGCCGGCCGCGGTGCGGAACCGGGGCGAGCAGGGGCGCGTCGGTCTCGACCAGCAGGCGCTCGAGCGGGAGCGAGCCCGCCACCTCGCGCAGGTCTCCGGCGCTCTTGAAGGTGAGGATGCCCGAGAACGAGATCTCGAGCCGCGCGTCGAGCGCGCGCCGCGCGAAGGGCACCGTCCCGGTGTAGCAGTGCAGCACGCCGGCGACGGCGCCGCCGCCCTCGGCGCGCCAGATGTCGAGCATCTCGTCCCAGGCCGAGGCGTCGTCGCCGCGTACGTGGATCGAGACGGGAAGGTCGCGCTCGCGTGCGAGCGCGACCTGCTCGGCAAAGACGGCGCGCTGGACCTCGCGCGTCGAGTGCATGTAGTGGTAGTCGAGCCCGCACTCGCCGACGGCGACCACGCGCGGGCGCCCGAGCCACCCGCGCAGCTTGGCGCGACCCGCATCGTCGAGCAGCCGCGCGTCGTGCGGGTGGACGCCGACTGCGGCGAAGACGTCGGGCTCGGCCTGCGCGAGCTCGACCGCAGCCTCGTTGGCGTCGATGCCCCACCCGGCACCGACGGCGAGGAGCGCGTCGACGCCCGCGCCTCGCGCCCGCGCCAGCACGGTGTTGCGGTCGGCGTCGAACTCGGGCGCCGTCACGTGCGCGTGGCTATCGATCCACACGCAAGGAGGCCGACTCGGGGGTCGGCCGACGCGCAGCGAGGCGGAGTCCGCGAAGCCGAGCGAAGGTCATCGGCTAGGGTGCCTCGGCGCGCGGAAAGAGCGGGGGCCCGGCGGCGATCGGCGAGGCCGCGAGCCGCGCCGCGATCCGGCGCGACGTCTCGGGCAGCAGCGGGGCGAGCATCCGCGCGAGCTCGTCGAGCGCGCGGCAGGCGTGATGCAGCGCCGTCCGCGCGCGCGGGAGGCCGGCAGGATCCTTCGCCGCCTTCCACGGCGCGCGGCCGTCGATGTAGCGGTTCACGCGCGTCGCGTACTCGATCACGGCCGCCAGTGCGACGTGGAGCTGCAGGGCGCCGAGCGCGGCGTCGATCCGGGCGCTCGCGGCCGCGGCCTCGGCGACGAGCGCGAGGTCCTCGGGATCCGCCGACCCGGCTTCGGGCCGCGCGCCATCGCAGAGCCTCTCGACCAGGTTCAGCGTCCGGGCCACGAGATTGCCGAGGTTGTTGGCGAGGTCGGCGTTGATCCGCTCGACTAGCGCGGGCTCCGAGAAGTCCGCGTCCAGGCCGAAGCTCATCTCGCGCAGCAGGAAGTAGCGGAACGCCTCGAAGCCGTAGCGCTCCCGCATCGCGAGCGGCGAGATCATGTTGCCGAGGCTCTTCGACACCTTGCGCTGGTCGACGTTCCAGTAGCCGTGCACCGAGAGGCGGCGCGGCGTTGCGAGGCCCATCGCCCGCAGCATGATCGGCCAGAAGATCGCGTGCGGCTTCAGGATGTCCTTGCCGATCAGGTGCTCGGCGTTCGCCCAGCGCGCCGCGAACCGGGGATCGTCGGGATAGCCCGCGCCGGTCAGGTACGAGATCAGCGCGTCGAACCAGACGTAGCAGACGTGGTCGGTGTCGAAGGGCAGCTCGATCCCCCAGTCGAGGCGCGACTTGGGGCGCGAGATCGAGAGGTCGCCGAGGCCGCTCTCGTCGCGCAGCATCGCGATCGCCTCGTTGCGGTAGCGCTCGGGCCGGATCTCGTAGCGCCCGCTCTCGATCTCGCCGCGCAGCCAGGCGAACTCGCGGCTCATCAGGAAGAAGTAGTTGACCTCGCGGCGCAGCTCCGGCGTGGTCTCGTGGTCGCGGCACCTGCCGTCGACCAGATCGCGCTCGGTGAGGAAGCGCTCGCAGCCGATGCAGTAGCGGCCCTCGTACTCGCGCTTCTCGATCCACCCCGCGTCGAAGACGCGCTGCAGGATCTCGCGGACGTTGCGGACGTGGGCGGGCTCGGTGGTGCGCACGAAGCGCGACGGCGAGAGGTCGAGCTCCGCCCAGGTCTGCTCGAAGACCTTCGCGTACTGCTCGACGAGCTGGCGCACCGACACGCCGCGCTGCGCCGCCGTCTCGACCATCTTCTCGCCGTGCTGGTCGACCCCGGAGACGCTCCACGTCGCGTCGCCGCGCGCCGCGTGCCAGCGGACCAGCGTGTCCACCACCACGGTCGTGTAGGTGTGGCCGATGTGGGGCTCGGCGTTCGGGTAGTAGATCGGCGTCGTGACGTAGTAGTGGCCGCTCACGCCGACGCTCCGCGCAGCGCGAGGAGCGCGCGCTCCGCGACCATCTGCGGGTTGGCGTTGCGCTGCGCCAGCGCCTTGCGGCAGGACTGGAGCTGCCGGAAGGCGTCGAGCTCGGCACCGAGCACGCGGTCGCCCGCGCGCGCGCGGCGGGCGGTGCGGTCGCGGAGCCAGAGCGAGCCGGCCTGCAGGAGATCGCCGACGGCGGCGGCCGCGGCGGCGCGCGCGCCGCGGTACTCCTCCGCCCAGTCGAGGAGCGCGGGCAGGTCGAGCCGGCCGACCGACTCGAGGCGCTCTGCCAGCGCGCGCAGCTCCGGCGGCGCGGCGTCGAGACCGGCCGCGGCGGTGGGGAAGGCGACGCGCTGGCAGCGCGAGCGCACGGTCGCGAGCAGCCCGGCCGCGCTCGCGGCCACCAGCACGATCGAGGTGTGCGGCGGGGGCTCCTCGAGCAGGCGCAGCAGCGCGTTCTGGGCCTCCTGGTTCAGCCACTCGGCGTCCGCGATGACGGCGGCGCGCCGGCCGCCTTCGGTCGCGCGAAGGCGCAGACGCTCCTGCAGCGCGCGCACCTGCGCGATGCGCACGCGTGTGTCGTCGGCCCCGCGCTCGACCCAGAAGAGGTCGCCGTGGTCGCCGACGTGGCGCAGCAGCGGCCCCTTCTTGCCCGTGCCGTCGAGGGCGATCTCCTGGCGCGGCAGCGAGCGGAGGCAGGCGGGGCAGCGCTCGCAGGGACGGGGGCCCGCCGCGGCCTCGCAGACCAGGCCGCGCGCGAAGGCGAGCGCGGCCTCGCGCGGCGCGGCGCCCGGTCCCGAGAGCAGGTAGGCGGAGTGGATGCGGCCCGATGCGAGGCTGCGCGCCAGCAGGTCGGCCGGGTCGGGAGGCGCCGCCATGGGGCGCCGAGTCTAGCCGATGACGAAGCGTCAGGCGGCGATCTGCGCCTCCGTCGCGCCGTTGCGCGGCGAAGCTGCTCTCAAGTGCGGGGCCGCGCCGGCCGATCCAGGGTCCAGGGAGGGCAGGCGAATGGCATTCCTGCGAGGTCGAGGTGAGGAAGGCATGGGCGAGCTCGCCCCGATGACTCCGATGGCGGCGGCGCCTGCGCGGAGCTCCACGCTCAGCGCCTTCATCGACCACGGCTCGGAGTTCGAGGGCAAGCTCACCTTCAAGGACACCGTGCGCATCGACGGCAGCTTCCGCGGTGAGATCTCGAGCGAGAACACCCTGGTCGTGGGCGAGACGGGCGAGATCATGGCGACCGTGCGCTCGCGCAACGTGATGATCGCCGGAACCGTGACGGGCGACGTCTTCGCCAGCGAGCGGCTGGTGCTGAACAAGACGGCGCGCGTCGAAGGCGACGTCGAGGCGGGCTCGCTGCAGATCGAGGAGGGCGCGCAGCTCAATGGGCGCGTCAAGATGGGCGGCTCCCCGGCGCGCTCGAGTCGTTCGGGCGAGCCGTCGCCGATCGACGTCGAGTAGCGCCTCAGCGCGGATCGGCGGGGACCACCTGGGTCACTGCCGGCACGTCGCGGCGCAGCGCGGCCTCGATGGCGAAGCGGAGTGTGGCGAGCTGCCCGGGACAGCGCGCGCAGGCGCCCTGGAAGAGCACCGACACCGCGCCGCCCTCGTCGACGCCGACCAGCTCGACGTTGCCGCCGTCGGCGATCAGGCCGGGGCGCAGGCGGTCGAGCACGGCCTCGACCTGCAGGCGCAAGCGGCGCGCGAGCTCGACGTCGTTCGCCATGCCCACTTCATCGGCCGCCGGTGCGCCCGATTTGAGGCCGGTGTAGGCTGCGCGCGATGCGGGTGAAGCGGTGCGTTGCCGCCGAGGCCACCGCGCTCGCCGATGGCGAGCACTGGGTGGACGACCACCCGTGAGCGTCCGCGAGCATCGCGAGGGCGGGCCGACGCCGCTTCCGGTCGTGGTGATCACCGTGAGCGACACGCGCACGGCGGCCGACGACACGGGCGGCGCGCTGCTCGTCGAGCTCCTCGAGAAGGCCGGGCACCGCGTGGTGGGCCGCGCCATCGTGCGCGACGAGGTCGACGCGATCCGCTCCGCGGTGGACGCCGCGATCATGCGCGACGACGTGCGCGCGGTGCTGCTCACGGGCGGAACCGGCATGGCGCCGCGCGACGTGACGCCCGAGGCGCTGACGCCTCTCTTCGACCGCGTGATCCCGGGCTTCGGCGAGCTCTTCCGCGCGCTCTCCTACCAGGAGATCGGATCCGCCGCGATGCGCTCGCGCGCGCTCGCGGGGATCGCGCGCGGACGCCTGGTGGTGGGCCTGCCGGGCTCGCGCACGGCGATCCGCCTCGCCGTCGAGAAGCTCCTGCTTCCGGAGCTCTCGCACCTCGCCGACGAGGCGGCGAAGGAACCCTGACGCAGTGCGCGCGCTCGCCCCGGCGCTCCTGCTCGCCGCTTGCGTCGCGGTCCCGGCCCATGCGGGGAACCTCTATGTATGGGTCGACGCCGAGGGACACACCCACGTCACCGACGACCCGAAGGCGGTCCCGCCGCAGGCCGCGGCGCATGCGGGCGCGGAAGCGGGGCTCGGCGGGCTCTGGGGGGGCGTCCTCACGGGACCCGAGCCCCCGCCGACCGCCGCGGGCTCGAGCCGGCCCGAGGACCGCGCGGCGAGCCTGGTGCGCAGCGCCCTCGACGACCTGCGGCGGGGCGAGACCAGCCGCGCCGCGGCGACACTCGAAGGCGTCATCCGCCTCGACCCGAACGACGCCGACGCGCACTGGTACCTGGCGCTGCTCGACCGGCAGCGCGGCCGCTTCGAGTCGTCGGAGCGCCACCTCGAGATCTTCCTGGCGCACGCGGGCGACGGTCGCGACTCCTGGCGCGCCTCCGCCGAGCGGCGGCTCGCTGCGCTCGCCGACGAGCGCCGCCTCGCCGAGCAGCAGGCCTCCTCGGGGCCGCTCCGCCTGATCGCGGCGGAGAGCCCGCACTTCCGCATCTACTACGACGAGCAGCTCGGCGCGGCTTCGCCCGACTACGCGCGCACCGTGGTGCGCTTCCTCGAGGAGGCTCACGACTTCGTCGACCCGCGCTTCGGCGGCGAGCCGCGCGAGCCGACGGGTGTCGTCTTCTACGGCAAGGCCGCCTACCTGGCCGCCTATCAGCACCGCTTCAGCTTCCCGACGATCGGCTTCTACGACGGGCGCATCCACGTGGCGTCCGCCGCGCATCCCGCTGGCGAGCTGCGCGCGCTCCTCTTCCACGAGTACACGCATGCCGTGTTCAGCGAGCGCACCGGCGGCGATCGCCCGTTCTGGCTGAACGAAGGGCTCGCCGTGATGTCCGAGCGCGCCGCCAACGGACAGGAGCCGGTGTCGCACAGCGAGCGCGCCAGCCTCGAGCGCCACGTCGCGTCGGGCGAGTGGATCCCGCTGCGGCGCCTGGGGCCCGGTTTCGGCGGGCTCGACGAGCCCGCTGCGCGCCTCGCCTACCTCGAGTCGACGGCGGCCGCCGCGTGGCTCACTGAGCGCGCGGGTCCGAAGGGGCTCGGTCCGCTGCTCGACCGCATCGGCGCCGGCGAGGACCTCGATGCCGCGCTGCGCCGCACCGTCCGCCTCGACACCGACGGCGTCGACGAGGCCGTTCGCCGCTCGATCGCGGTCGAGTTCCCGGGCGAGCCCGCGTCGGCCGCAGGCGGAGGGACGTAGGAAGAGGGTGGTTGGGAAGGGGGGGAGGATCAGCCGCGCTTCGCGCGCACGACCCACAGCCCGAGCGCCCCGAGAGCGAGGAGCGCGAGGCTTCCCGGCTCGGGGACCGGGGCTTCGAGGTGGTCCTGCGCGTACGAGGTCGCGACACCGTGATCGAACGCGCCGTTCAGCGCTGCCGCCTCCGGATCGAGCTCGTCGATCGAGTACGCGGTGGTGCCGCCGCCGAGCGCGGTGTTCAGCGTCGCGAGGAAGTCGCGCACGCTCATGCCGTTCAGCCCGACTAGCGACATGTTGGACAGGAGCAGATCGCCGAACCGCAGGCCTGACGTGCCTGCGACGAGACCCGCGTCCGTGAAGTCGAGGTTGAGCTTGAGTCCGGCCACGACGCCCGCGAATGCGCCAGCCGGGGTAGTGACCGGGTTCTCGAGATCCGAATCGAGCGGGCCGGCCGCGCCAGCTGCCGGCAGGAACGTGATCAGGTCGTCGACGTTGGTGAATTGCACCGAAAAGCCCGCGCTGCCGGGGATGCCGATCTCGAACACGCCGAACGTCGACTGATATACGGTCGCATAGTGATCCGACAGCACGGCGGCGGGGTTGGTGCCGTCCGGAGTATCTCCCCAATCACCCTGGTTGTAAGTGACCAGGTCCCCGTCGTGCCAGGTCGTCGCAGCCGACGCGCCGGCCAGGCCGAGAGCCAACGCGGGCGCGAGAGTCAAACCCGCGATGCGAGCCGTCCGCATGCACTGCTCCTGTGACACAGAAGTGGGCGCGGGGGGGGGAGAGGTGTCAGGGAAGTAGAAGTGGCGGTTGGGGAAGAAATGGGCGCGCGGGACGCGGCCCCCCCGGAGGGTGCCTTGCGCGTGCCGGTCGACGGGCGTCAGATCCCGCCCGGCACCTCGCTGGGGTCGAGCAGCCCGGCCCTTCGCCAGCCGGTGCTGAGGAGCCAGGTTCGCGGAGGCGCGATGGCGGGCGGATCGACTGCTCGCGGCGTGCCCGCTCGCCAGCCGTCGAACCAACGGCCGGAGGACGCCGGATCGATGCGGCCGATCCGCGGCGGCGCGAGCCCGCGTTTCACCAGGTGCCGCCGGGCGTTCA
>DATJPY010000108.1:0-11148 GCA_035506135.1 Myxococcota bacterium
ACGATCTCCGGCTGGCGGGCGGCGCTGGGCACCACCGCGGAGGTCCTGCAGACGGGTATTTCAGAAAACGTCTACAAGGGGATCACGCTCGCGACGACGGATCAGTACACGTACCTCTACGCGGCCAACTTCAGGAGCGGGACGATCGACGTCCTCAAGGGGTCGTCCGGCGCACCCAACCTCACCGGGCGCTTCGTCGATCCCAACCTGCCCGCGGGCTATGCGCCGTTCAACATCGCGAACCTCGGGGACAGCCTGTACGTGAGCTACGCCGTGCAGGACCTGGCCAAGCACGACGAGGTGGCCGGGCCCGGAAACGGGATCGTCGACGTGTTCGACCTCCAGGGCAACCTGGTCAAGCGCCTGGCGGCGGGAGGCGCGCTCAATGCGCCCTGGGGCCTGGCGATCGCTCCGTCGAGCTTCGGCGAGCTCAAGGGCGACCTGCTGGTGGGCAACTTCGGAGACGGCCGGATCAACGTCTTCGACCCCTCCGACGGGACGCCCGCCGGACCCCTGAAGGACAGCCTCGGCAATCCGATCGACATCGACGGGCTCTGGGCCCTCGCGCCGGGCAATGGCACCAACGGCGGCAGCACGAGCTCGATCTACTTCACGGCCGGCCCCGGCGGCGAGGCGCACGGGCTCTTCGGCGCGATCAGCGCGGTTCCCGAGCCCGGGAGTGGCGTCCTCGCGCTCGCGGGCCTCCTCTCGCTCGTCCTCGCGCGAAGGCGGCGACCGGCCTGAGTCGGGCGGAGCGCGGTCAGGCCGCGCCGTCGAACGCGAAGGCGACCTTCAAGCAGCCGGTCTGCTTCGCGATGGCGGTGTCGAAGGCCGTCCGCCAGTCGTCGAGCGGATAGCGGTGCGTCACCAGGAAGCCGAGGTCGACCTCGCCCGACGCACACAGATCGAGGTAGTGCTCCATGGCGTGCTTGCGCACGCCCCGGAACTCCTCGATTCCGAACGCGTTGGAGCCGACGACGCGCAGCTCCTTGAAGTAGATCGGCGTCCACTCGAAGCGCTTCGGCGCTTCGACCCCGATGATCGAGACGATCCCGCGCGAGCGCGCGACGCGCACCGCGATCTCGAGCGTGTCGGGCGCGCAGATCGAGTCGTAGACGGCGTCGACGCCGCCGGCGAGCATCGGCAAGCCCCTGAAGCGCGGGTGCACGAGCCGCGCCCCCGTGAGCTCGGCGATCGACGAGAGGATCTCGGGCCCCGAGTCGGCCGTGATCACGGCGGCCGCGCCGAGCCGTCTCGCCGCCTCGACCTGCTGCGGGTACCGCGCGATCGCAAAGATGCGCGCCCGCGGCTTCACCACGCGCACCGCCGCCACGGCGCCGAGGCCGATCGTCCCCGCGCCGTAGACGAGGACGGTCGGCTCGTCGCCGGCAGGCGGGTCCTTGACCACGGCGTGGAACGACACCGAGAAGGGATCCGCGAGCACCGCCTGCTCGAAGCTCACGTTGTCGGGCATGCGGAACACCTGGCTCTCGTGCACCGCGACGCGCGGCGCGTAGGCACCGGGGGCGTCCTTGCAGTTGCCGAGATGCAGGCCGGGGGTCAGCCCGCCCCGGTCGAAGTTCTCGCACAGGGCCAGATTGCCCTCGGCGCACGCGGCGCAGGGCGGCGTGATGCCGCGCGGTCCGCAGGAGAGCCAGGGGTTGATGACGACCCGATCGCCGCGGCGGACCCGGGTCACCGACGGTCCCGCCTCGGCGATGATCCCGGTCGCCTCGTGGCCGAGCACGTGCGGGAACGAGAGCATCCCCGAGAGCGGGTTGTCGAAGTGGCCCTTGAGCTGGACCTGCTTCTGGTCGCTGCCGCAGATCCCGGTGAGCGCGGTGCGGACGACCACCCAGTCGTCCCCGCGCAGGGCGGGCTCGGGGATCTCGTCGAGCTGCACCGGCGCCGGCGCGCTCGTGTACCCGGATCGAGAGAAGAAACCGAGACCGCGCGTCAGCGCGATCCGCGGCACGCTCATGTGGAACTGGACGGCTTTCATGGAAGGCTCTCCTCCGGAGGCGCCGGACTACAGGTAGAGCGACACCAGCGCGCGCAGGTCCGCGCGGGCTTCGTCGGACGATCCGCCGGCGGTCGTCAGGTATCCGAACACGCTGGCCAGACACAGATTGGTGGCGCGCGCCGGATCGAGCCCGCCGCGCAGCTCGCCGCGCGCGGCCGCCTCCGCGAAGCGCCGGGCGAGCTCGTGGACGAGCGGGAGCGGCTGGTCGTCGAGGTCGATCCCCTGCGGGCGGCGCGCGTAGATGCTCAGGATGTCGCGCAGCAGCCCGGATCCGCCGAGGCGCCGCTCGGCGTCGATCATCCCGTCGACGAAGGCGAGGAGCGCTTCGCGCAGGCTCGGAGCCACGGCGATGCGCTCGACCACGGCCCGCTCGAGGCCCCACTGGAGCTCGAGCAGCACGTGCTCCTTGGTCGGGAAGTGGAAGTAGAAGGACGGACGCGACACGCCCGCCGCGCTCGCGATGCGGGCGATGCTGGCGCGGTCGAAGCCCACGCGGCGGAACTCGGCGACGGCCGCCTCGAACAGGCGCGCTCGGGTCCGGTCACCGGCGCGCTCCCGAGGTCTCGGCTGCGGGAGCAGGGAGGCACTCACGCCGGACATCCTGCGCCACTCTTCTGACGTTTGTCAAGAAACCTCGACGATCGTCAGAATGAGACGCAAACTGCTTCTCTGGAAGGAGATTCTGGCTTCGGTCCCGGACCGCCAGCGCGGCTCAGGCGGGGAGCGCGACGATCGCCGACCACCAGGCGGGGAGTGCGGCCAGCCCACCGTACCAGCGCCGGATCTGGTCGTACTTCTCGCTCGGGAAGCGCGCGGCCTCCGCCATCACCATTCCGGCCCCGACCGCAAAGTCGGCGATCGTGAGCGCGCCGCCCTCGCCGCCGACGAGCCACTCGCGGCCCCGCAGGTGCCCATCGAGCACCTGAGCGAAGCGATGGAACTCCTGCTCGCCGCGAGCGACCTGGGCGGGGTCCGGCTCGCCCTGCCCGGTGAGCCGCTTGAGCACGCGCTCGAACACCAGGATCGAGCAGGCGGGCGTCCAGTGCGCCCCCTCCCAGGAGAGCCAGCGGATCACCTCCGATTGACCGCGCGCATCCGCCGGCCAGAGCCCGCTCTCCGGGCGCCTCGACGCCAGGTCGTGCAGGATCGCGTTCGACTCCCAGAGCACGAAGTCGCCGTCCTCGAGCACCGGCATGCGCTGGTTGGGATTGAGCGCCGTGAACTCGGGCCGGGCCTGCTCGCCCTTCAGCAGATCGACCGCGCGCAGCTCGACGTCGAGGTCGAGATGCCGGGCGAGCGCGATCACCTTGGTCGCGCGCGGCGAAGGGGGGAACACGTGAAGCTTCATGGTTCGCTCGCAGCTCCGGGGATCAGCGGAGGTGGATGTCGTAGCGGGAGCCCTGGACGTCGACGACGCGATCGACGACGCGCCCGTCCGGAAGCGTCGCGACGAGGCGGTGCGGACCGCTCGCGAGCTCGACCTCGTCGACCGGCGCGGCGCCGAGCGCGCGGCCGTCGATCGTGATCTGCGTGCCGGGCTCGGCGCTCACGCCGACGGTGACGCCGCGCGGGGTCGGGGGTCGCGCGGGCGCGCGGGCATGCCTCCGCTCGGGCGCCTTCGGGGGTTGCGCCTCCTCGCCAGCCGGCTCGACCGCGGCCGTCGGCGGCGCCTCGGCGGCCGGCGACGGCACCGGAGCCGCCGCGCTCTCCGGCGGCGACGCGCCCGGTAGCGCGGGTGCGGACGAGGGCGGCGACGCGGCCAGCGCTCTCGAGGCCACGGCCGGCGCCTCCGCCGGCGGCTGCGAAGCCCGAGGCGGCATCGTCAGCGGAGAGTCGGCCGCCTTCGCTTGCGCCGGGGCCGCGCTCGGCGGCGGCGAGGCGACGGCGGGAGGCTCCGCCTCGGCAGCGCGCGGCGCCGTGCTCGCGATCGGAGCGGGCGCGCGTGCGACCTCGCGACCGCCTCGCAGTGCCTGGAGCAGCTCGGACGTGACGAAGCCCGCGACGAAGCACGCGGCGAGGGCGGCCGGCAGGAGGAGCCAGCGCAAGGTGTCGTCGCGGCGCGCCAGCTCGGGCGGCGGACCGGGCTTGCGAGCTGCGGGGGACGGCGGGCGCGGCCGCGGCCGCGCCGCGCCCGGGAGGGGCGGCGCCGCGACCGTCGGCGCCTCCGAGACCGCCTCCACCGCTGTCGACTCGAGCGACTCGCGCTCCTCGCGGCGCGCCTGCGCGACCGCAGCGCGCTCCCGCGCGACGCGACCTACATCCGGGTGGGCCGCGATCCGGGGCGCCGGCTCGTCGATCGGGACCACCTCGGTCCGTCCGTGATAGGCGGCTGCCAGCTCCTTCGCCGGCTTCGGATCGGCGAGCGTCAGCAGCACGCGCAGCGCCCCGCCGCTGCGCCGCACCAGGTCGAAGAGCCACATCTCGGTCCGCGGCGAGAGCCGCTGCGCTTCCTCGATGAGAAGCAGGATCGGCGGCGCACCCGTCTCCTGGATCAGCCGCACCAGCGCCGCGCGGGGCCGCTCGTCGTCGAGCTCGCCGAGCGAGTCGAGGATGCGGCGCGAGAGCGCGTCCGGATCGAGGCTCGGGCTCGCAAAGCGCACGAGGCGGAAGCGCTCGCCGTACTGCGCCGCGAACACGCCGACCAGCGCGCCAGCGAGCGCGGCGGGTCCGTTCACGACGATCACGCGCTGCGCCGGGTCCGAGGCCCACCGCTCGAGGCGCTCGAGGGCGCGCTCCGCACCGGCGTCGCCGGCACGCCCGTCCGACTCCTCGACGCCCGCGGCGGCCGCCCGCGGGTCCGGAACGGTCGGCTCGTCGTCGCTCACTCGCGGCCTCCGTCCAGCGGCCCGAGCGGCCGCTCCCCTACGTTACACGAGCCGCGGCGCGCACGCGCTCGCGCGCTTGACGCCGCCGCGCGTCCGGTCGATGCTTGCCCGCTTCGTGACCCCCGCCCAACCGCCCCTCGTCCTGGCGATCGACCTCGGCAGCAGCGGCGTGCGCGTCGCGCTGGTCGACGCCGAGGGCCGCACGGCGGGCTCTGCCACCGAATCGCTGTCGATGCGCCTGCTCCCCGACGGCTCGGCCGAGCAGGACGCCGAGGAGATCTGGCGCGCGCTCGGCCGCTCGGTCGAGCGCGCCGCGCGCCTGCCCGAGATCCGCGAGCGGATCGGCGCGATCCTCTGCGGCAGCCAGTACTCCTCGCTCGTGCCCGTCGATGCGCAAGGCCGGCCGCTCGCGCCGATGGTGCTCTACCTCGACACGCGCGGCGCGGCGCCGACCCGCGAGCTGCTGCGTCGGCGACCCGAGCTCTGGAAGCTCTGGATCGAGCGGCACGGCATGCCGTCGCCGGGCAGCGGCAGCGACTCGCTCGCGCACATGCTGTGGTTCCAGAGCGAGCGGCCCGAGATCCACGCGGCCGCGCGCGCCTACCTCGAGCCGATGGACTACGTGACGGCGCGCCTCTGCGGGCGCGCGACCGCCAACGTGTGCACGCTCTTTCCGTTCCTGCTCACCGACAATCGGCGGGGCAGCGCCGGGGGCTGGTGCGACGAGATGATCGACGCCTCCGGGATCGACCGCGCGAAGCTCCCGGAGCTGGTCGCGCCCGACGAGGTCGTCGGCGAGCTCCGGCCCGAGCACGCCGAGGCCTGGGGCCTGCCGCGCGGCGTGCGCGTCTTCTCGGCGATCAACGACACGCAGGCGCTGACCTTCGGCACGGCGAGCCACGCCGGCGACCGGCTCGGCGTCTCGATCGGCACCACGCTGGTGCCGACCACCCTCGTCGAGACGATGCGCGCCGACCTGCGCCACTTCCTGCTGACGCAGCCGGCTCCGATCCCGGACCGGCACGTGCTGATGGCCGAGGGCGGCCTCGCGGGCAAGGCGCTCGAGTTCGTGCTGCAGGGATTGATCTACGCGAGCGACGCGCTCGGCGACCACCGCCGGGAGGACTCGTTCGCCGCCCTCGACGCCGCGGTGGGCGCGAGCGAGCCCGGCGCCGGAGGCGTCCTCTTCCTGCCCTGGCTGACCGGCGTCTGGTCGCCGGCGGGCGACTCGAAGGCGCGCGGCGGGTTCCTCAACCTGGGGCTCGGCACCCGGCGCCCCGACCTGGTGCGAGCGACGCTCGAAGGTGTCGGGTTCCAGCTCCGCTGGATGCTGCCCCACGTCGAGGCGCTCACCGGACGCCGCCACCCGGAGCTGGTGTTCGGCGCGGGCGGCGCGCGCTCCGACGCGTGGGCGCAGATCCTCGCCGACGCCTGCGATCGGCCCGTGCACCAGCTCGCCGACCCGGCGCTCACCAACTGCCGCGGCGCGGCCGCCCTCGCCTTCCACCGCCTCGGACACGCCGACCTCGCGAGCGCCGTGGAGCGCCTGGTGGTGCGCCGGTGCTACGAGCCCAGGCCGGCGCTTCGAGCGCTCTACGACGACCTGGCCGGGCGCTTCGTCCTGGCCCACGAACGACTCGGGCCCGTCTTCGGCGGGCGGGAGGAAGCGAGCGATGGCTGACCGCGGACCGCGTTTCGGCTTCGACGACAGCGGACTCGGCGCAGCGGCCGTGATCGCCGAGCTCGAGAAGATCTCGCGCGCCGAGGACGGCGTGTGGGCGGACGGCCGCTGCTCGGGGACCATCTACTGCGGCGATCGCGCCGTCTACGACCTGAGCGCCGAGGCGTTCGGGCGCTTCTCCTACGTGAACGCGCTCCAGCGCGACATGTGCCCGAGCCAGACGCGCTTCGAGTCCGAGATCATCGCGATGACGCTCGACATGCTGCACGGCGACGCGGCGCGCGCGCGCGGCCTCGACCCCTGCGGCGTGATCGGCTCCGGCGGCTCCGAGAGCATCCTCTCCGCGATCTACACCCATCGCGAGTGGGGTCGCGCCGAGAAGGGCATCGACGCTCCCGAGATGATCCTGCCCGAGACGGCGCACGTCGCATTCGACAAGGGCGCACACTACTTCGGCCTGAAGGTGATCCCGGCGCCCGTCGACCCAAAGACCACGCTGGTCGACGTCGACTTCGTGCGCGCACACATCAACCGCAACACGGTGCTGCTGGTGGGCTCGGCCGGAAACTATCCGTACGGGACGATCGACCCGATCGGGGCGCTCTCCGAGCTCGCGCTCGAGCACGGGGTCGGATTGCACGTCGATGGCTGTCTCGGCGGCTTCATCCTGCCGTGGGGCGAGTTGCTCGGCCATGAGATCCCGCCCTTCGACT
The DNA here is from genome assembly GCA_035506135.1 of Myxococcota bacterium. Lineage (GTDB taxonomy): Bacteria > Myxococcota_A > UBA9160 > UBA9160 > PR03 > DATJPY01. Next base: position 7,243 of record DATJPY010000108.1, read on the forward strand.
TCCGCCTGCCCGGCGTCACCACGATCTCCGCGGATACACACAAGTACGGCTATGGGCCGAAGGGCACGTCGGTGCTGCTCTTCCGCGACAAGTCGCTGCGGCGCCACCAGTACTTCGCGCGGCCGGACTGGAAGGGCGGCATGTACGCCTCGCCGGGCATGGGGGGCAGCCGCTCGGGCGGCCTCATCGCCGCCACCTGGGCCGTGATGGTGTCGCTCGGCCGGCAGGGATACCTCGAGAAGGCGCGCAGGATCTTCGAGACCGCGTTCGCGATGCAGGCGGCCGTCCGCAAGCATCCCGAGCTGCGCCTGATGGGCAGCCCGACCTTCTGCTTCTCGTTCACGTCGGACGCGTTCGACATCTACCACGTCAACGACTCGATGAAGCAGCGTGGCTGGCGGTTCAACGGCCAGCAGTTCCCGAGCGCGATCCACATGTGCGTCACCGGACCGCAGACGCAGCCCGGCGTGGTCGAGCGCTTCGCCGCCGACCTGGCCGACGCGGTGGCCTACGCGAAGAGGCCCGCGCAGCCGATCCCGAAGAGCGGTGCGCTGTACGGCGGCCAGGGCACCCGCGTCACGGCGAAGGACCTCGATCTCGCCCGGCTGCGCGAGGGCCTGCTGCGCTACCTCGACTCGACCCTGGAGCAGCCGAAGGCGGGCGGGTGAAGCTCCCGGATTCGCGCCCGGAGCCGGGCGCCCGGGCGCTGCTCACCGCGCCGAACCTGCTGAGCGGGCTCCGCCTCGCGCTCGTGCCGGTGCTCCTGTACCTGGCGTGGCACGGCCGGGCCACCCCGTTCCTGATCGCGCTCTCGTGCTCGCTGCTCTCCGATCTCTTCGACGGCTTCCTCGCGCGCCGTCTCGGGCAGGCGACGCACCTGGGCACCCTGCTCGACAGCTACGGCGATCTCGCGACCTACCTCACCGTCCCGCTCTGCGCCTGGTGGCTGTGGCCCGACCTGATCCGTCGCGAGGCGCCCTACGCCGCCGCGATCGTCGCGGCCTACTGCTTCCCGATCGCCCTCGGCTACCTCAAGTACGGACGCCTCACGAGCTACCACACCTACGGCGCCAAGCTGTCGGCCGTGCTCGTGGGCGGGAGCGCGCTCCTGCTCTTCGCAGGCGGCCCGCCGCTGCCCTTCCGCATCGCGACCTGGGTGCTGGTCGCGGCGGAGCTCGAGGAGATCGCGATCACGACGATCCTGCCCGAGTGGCGCACCAACGTTCCCTCGGTGCTGCACGCGCGGCGGCTCCTGCGGTCGACGCGCGCAGGCGTCGCCTAGTCGCCGAGCCCGACGCGCAGGACGCCCAGCAGGTTCGCGTAGTCGTCGCTCCAGACTCCCACCCGCGGGTCGCCGTCCAATGCCTTCCAGCGCGCGTCGCCGTCGAGCGCGGCGAGATCCGCGGGGCTCCGCGCGACCACGACCCAGTCGGAGGCGTCCTTCTCGTCGGTGTCCTCGGCGCTGCCCTCGATGCTCTCGTCGTCCGACCATCCGCGGGCGGCGAGACCGAGCGCCCGGGTCGCGTTGGCCAGCACGGGGTTCAGGTCGAGGAAGCGGTTCGAGATGTGGAACACCACGAGCCCGCCGGGCGCCAGCTTGGCCAGGTAGAGCTCGATCGCCTCGCGCGTGATCAGGTGGACGGGGATGGCGTCGGAGCTGAACGCGTCGAGCAGGATCATCCCGAAGGAGCCGTCGGGCTCGCGTGCCAGCGAGCGGCGGGCGTCGCCGAGCACGATGGTCGGCCGCGTCGGACACTCCGACAGGAAGCTGAAGAGCCCGCTGTCGCGCGCCACCCGCACCACGGCGGCGTTGATCTCGAAGAAGGTCCACGCCTCGCCGGGTCGGGCGTAGCACGCCACGGTGCCCGCTCCGAGGCCGATTGCCGCGACGCGCTGCGTGAGCCGCGTCCCGCCGACCGCTGCGAACAGGCGGCCGAGTGGGCCGTCGGGATGGTAGTAGCTGAGCGGCTGCAGGCGCCGCGCGGGATCGCGGCTCTGCTCGCCGTGCGCGGTGGTGCCGTGCTCGAGGATGCGGACGGGCGGCGCGCTCTCGTCGCGAACTGCCAGCGTGCCGTAGAAGTTGCGCACGCGCAGCAGCGGCGCGCCGGCGTCCGGCAGGAAGAGGCCGGCGAACAGGATGGCGGCGATGCCGAGGGCGAAGCGCAGCCGACGGCGGCGGAAGGCCGCCGCGGCGATCGAGCCGAGCGCCACCACCACGAGTGTCGCGTTGTCCTCGAGCTGCGAGAAGTCGGCCTTCTCGAGCAGCGGAAGCACGAGGAGGAGCGCCAGCAGCCCGAGCGGAAGCCCGACGTCGGCCGCCCGCGCGTCGCGGTCCGAGGCCGGGGAAGCGGGCCGCAGCAGGCAGGCCGCCACCAGCACCAGCGGGTACTCGAGCACCCGGTCGAAGACGACGGGGGCAACGAGCGCGTTGAAGGCGCCGCCGAGCGCACCGCCGAACGAGACCCAGAGGTAGTACTCGGTGAGGCGGCCAACGGGCGGCCGCGCGGCCGCGAGCCGCTGGTGACACAGCAGCGCTGTCGCGAAGAAGGCGGCGAGGTGCACGGGGAACACGAGCCCCGGCTGGTCGCGCTCGTTCCAGAGCATCAGGAACGCGAGCGGGATCAGGAGGAAGGTCTGCGCCGCGACCGTCCATGCGATCGGGATCCGCACGCCGCGCTGGAACGCCAGCACGAAGCTCGCCAGATAGAGCGCGAGCGGCACGACCCAGAACAGCGGCGCCGCGGCGACGTCGAGCGTCAGGTAGTTGGTGACGCCGAGCAGCAGGCTCGACGGCACGAAGGCGAGCGCCACCCAGCGCAGGCGGGCGAAGCGCCCGAGCGGCGCGCCGTCTCCGAGCGCCGTCCCCGCGGCCGGAGCGACCTCGGGGCCTGGCTCGACGGCTCGCCACGGCCGGCTGGCGAGCGCGCACAGCGCCGTGAGCCCGAGGAGCGCCGCGTAGCCGAGCGCCCAGAGGTGCCCCTGCTCGACGACGCGCAGCCGGGGCTCGATCCACGTCGGATACGAGAGGAGCGAGAGCAGGCTCCCGAGGTTGCTCGCGGCGTACAGGAAGTACGGATCGGCGGCTCCGCGCGCTCCCGAGCGCGAGAACCAGTTCTGCAGCAGCGGAGCGCTCGCAGCCAATACGACGAAGGGCGCCCCGACGCTCCGCAGCAGCGTGCCGAGCAGCCAGGGGACCGGGCTGCCCTCGGTGGGCGGCTCGCTCGCACCGAGCGCGACCGGGAGTGCGAGGCCGGCGAGCGCGAGGAGCGCGAGGTGGAGCGGCGCCTGGAGCCCCGGGCGGAGCCGGCGAGCCGCCAGGTCGGCGTAGAGATAGCCGGCGAGGAGGGCGCTCTGGAAGAACACCAGGTTCGTGTTCCAGACCGCCGCGCTCCCGCCCAGCACCGGGAGCACCAGCTTCCCGACCAGGAGCTGGATCCAGAAGAGCAGCGCCGCCGAGAGGAACAGCGCGGCGGAGAAGAGCGCGCGCAAGACGACAGCGCCTCCCTACACCGCGCGCTCGAGCACGACGATCGGGATCGGGCGCAGGGTGCGCCGCTGGTACTCGGGATACTGCGGGTTGGCCGCCGAGACCTTCGCCCAGAGTCGCTCGCGCTCGGCGCCGTCGGCCGCGTGCGCGCGCACCGCGAGCCGCTCGCGTCCGACCTGAACTTCGGTGTCGGGGTGGGCGAGCAGGTTCAGCCACCACGCGGGATCCCTGGCGTCGCCCGCGTTCGAGGCGACGACGACGAGGCGCTCGCCGTCCTCCACGTAGAGCAGCGGGACCGCGCGCCGGCGCCCCGAGCGCCGGCCGACGTGCCAGAGCAGCAGGAACTGGAAGCCACCGGCGCGGCGGCCGATGCGGCCGCCGCTCCGCACGTAGAGCCAGCGATGGATGCGCGTGATCCA
>DATJPY010000109.1:0-39016 GCA_035506135.1 Myxococcota bacterium
GCAGCGCGCGCTCGAGCGGGAGTTCCGGCGCCGCGTGGGCGAGGACCTGGAGATCAGCTACGAGGTGGTCGACGCGATCCCGCGCCTGCCGAGCGGCAAGTTCCGGGCCGTGCTCTCGGACGTGGCCGCCGGGAAGCTCGAGCCGGAGGGGCGAGCGCTGTAGCGGGTGACCTTCGTTCGGCCCCGCGGACTCCGCCTCACTGCGCGGAGGCCGACTCTCGAGTCGGCCTCCGCGCCGTCAGCGGTCCGCGCTCGGCGACGGGGGCGGATCGGGCGGCGCGGCCGGCGAGCGCGCCGCGACCTCGCGCACGTCGAGAACGCGGTCCGCGATCTCGGCGCCGTGGGCGGCGAGCCAGTCGGCCGCCGACGCGAAGCGGTGCTCGCGCAGCAGCGCGCGCACCTTGGCGCGGGTGGAGCGCAGTCCGACGTAGTACTTGAAGCGGCGCTTCCACGGCAGCTCCATCCGCGGCTGCTCCGGGTCGATCTCGCGCGGGTGGACGTACACGTTGGCCGGACGCCCCCCGCGGTTGTCGAGGCGGATGCAGCTCCGGATCACCGGGTACGGGAACAGGCGCAGGTAGCCGCCGCCCGCGTAGGGGATGCGGCGCCCCGCGACGGCGACCGTCGACGACGGCAGCTCGGCCAGCTCGCCCGTGTTGCAGCGCACGCGGTGCGGCCCGTGGAAGGGCGAGGGATAGCCGCCGTGGCTCGAGACGCCCGGACAGAGCGAGGAGTCGTAGGCGTAGCCCTGCTCGACCAGCACGTCGAAAGCCCATGCGGTCGCCGGCGTGATCGAGCCGCCCGGCGCGCGGAAGCCGCGCACCGGCCGCCCGCACAGGTCCTCGAGCAGCTTGCGCGAGCCGCCGAGGTCGGCCGCCAGCGACTCGCGCGTGTGGCCCTGGATCACCTCGTGCCAGTACGAGTGGGAGCCCACCTCGTGGCCGGCGGCGGCGATGCGCCGCACCAGGTCGCGCTGCCGCGCCGCGATCCAGCCCACCACGAAGAAGGTGGCCGTGGCCCCCGCGTCGGCGAACTCCTGCAGCAGCGCGTCGGTGTTGGCCGCGACCCGCGACTCGAGGCCATTCCACTGCGCGCGGGTGTAGCCGCCCTCGACCTCGAGGATGTGGAACCAGTCCTCGACGTCGACGGTGAGGAGGTTGATCGCGCCGTTCGCTCGCTGGCTCATGCCGCGTCTCGTCCCCCGCCGCGCAGGTTCGCCCAGTACTTCCACAGGGTATTCATCGGCAGCCCCACCAGGGTACCGGGGTCCCGCCACGAGAGCATCGCCTCGTCCTTGCGCCGGGGGTCGACGACGGTGCGCAGGAACTCGCGCGGCGAGAGCTCGCGCCGCCGCAGGAAATGCAAGGCCGAGACGAGGTCGCGCACCAGGAGCTGCCAGCGCACTGCGTCGTCCTGTCGGCCGACGTGGACGGGGTTGGGCTGGCCCGTGAGGTCGCAGTAGGCGTCCCAGATGACGTCGACACCGGCCGCCCGGGTGAGCGAGAACCAGAGCGTCGGGCGCGGGTTCACCTCGATCAGCTTCCAGCTCCGGTCGCGGGGCTCCCACTTGAACTCGGTGCCGCAGACGCCCCGGTAGCCGAGCTTGCGCACCAGATCGCTCGAGAGCTCGGCGATCTCGGGCGACCAGCTCGCCTCCATGTACGAGCCCGAGCCGAACATCGGCGGATACTGCCGGTTCTTGCGCGCGGTGAAGAGCGAGCGCACCGCCAGCGCGGCGTCGGTGTAGACCGCCGCGACGAAGATGTTGCTCTCGGGGCCGACGATCACCTCCTGCAGCACCGAGTCGCCGCCCCAGGCGCGGAAGCGCTGCCACCATTCGAGGAGGGCGCGCTCGTCGTGCACCTGCACCAGCTTCTCGCCTCCGAGCCGCTGGCGGAACAGATGCCCGAGCGAGGGCTTCACGATCGCCGGATAGCGCAGCCGCCGCGCGGCCTCGCGCGCCTCCCCCTCGTCGCGCGGGAAGAAGGTGGCGGGCATCGCCACGCCGAGCGCCAGGCAGCGCTCGTAGAAGGTGCGCTTGTTCACGAAGACGGAGCTCACCTCGGGTCGCATCGACTCCGGCAGGATGAAGCGGCGGCGCAGCGCCTCGTGGTGCTCGGCGACGAAGTCGATGTACGGATCGCCGGCGACGAAGAGCACCGGCGGATGCGCCTGCTCGCCACCCCACGCGAGCAGGCCGTCGAGCAGCCGCGGCCCCGGCTCGAGGTACGCGATGCGCCGGTCACGCGAGATCCAGCGCGAGTAGTGGCCGATCTCGCGAGGGTGGCTGTCGACGCCGAGCACGCGGACCCCGCGCGGCGCGAGCGAGCGCGCCACGGCGAGCCCGGTGGGCGAGAGCGTCAGCACGACGGCGGGATGCGCGGTCGACCGCGCGTCTTCGGGCTGCGTGGATGCGTTCGCCGCCGTCACGAGGAGGGACCGCCGATGGCGATGCGGGCGTCGTCGCTCGCGCGGGTGCCGGCGACGGCGCTGCTGCAGGTGAGCCGCTCGACGCAGGTCGCGGCGCGGGTGCCGGTGAGCGTCGCCTGGACGTCGGTCGGATCGCTGAGCGAGACGTCGGCGCAGCCCGAGACGGGCGCCCAGCTCGCCACCACGTCGCTCGGGCCCTCGCAGCGACCGACCAGGATCAGGCCGCTGTGCGCCGCGGTCCTGTAGGAGCCGCCGGCCAGCGCGCGCACCGGCTCGTTCGCGGCGCACACGGCCTCGCCCGTCGAGAAGGGCGGGCTCCCGTAGTAGTGCGCGGTGAGCCGCTTGCCGTCGAAGCGCGGGTGGCGTAGCGCGGCCAGCGGAACCAGCTCGTTCGGCCGGTTCCGGTAGCTCGGCGCCTCGGCGATCCCGACGTGGAGGTCGGTGAAGTACGGGGTCGGGTTGGGCTCGCAGCGCCCTCCCTCGCAGTCCGCGTCCGCGGCGCACGGCTCGTAGGGATTCGACGCGGTCGCGGAGCACACCCGCGGGCTCGGCTCGGTCTGGTGGAGGATGCCGAGGATCAGCGATCCGCAGACGGCCTCGTACTCGCCCGGCCCGTAGAACGTGTCGGCGATGGGGCCGCCGTTGTTGTAGCAGGCGGCGCCAAGGCTCGGCCGTGCGGGACCCGTCCACATGTGCGTTCCGTGCACCGCGTTCCCGCGGCAGGCGGGGGCATCTCCGTCGTAGCCCGGATAGTAGCCGTACCAGCCCGGCTTCTCGCACGGATCCTGGATCTGGAGCGGAACCCGGCGCGCGGCCTCGGCGTCGAGCGGAACCGAGCGCAGCACGTGGTAGGCCTTGTCGAGGAACAGCGCGACCGCGTAGCGGCGCGCCTCCTCGCCGCGCAGATCGATCACCACCGCCGACACGCCGCCCACGTAGCCACCCGGACCTCCGGTGACGTTCGCCAGGTAGTAGATCGGCATCCGCGGGAGCGGCCACGAGCCCGTGAGGCGGTAGAGCGCCCGGCCGATCGACTGGGGCGGCAGGTCGCTCGGCGGGTTCGAGCCGCAGCCGCTCTCGTTCTTCTTGGTGATCCCGCCGTCGCAGAACTGCGACGGATCCCGGTAGTTGGTGTTCGGGCTCAGCTCCATCGCCGAGAACTCGCGCATCTGGGCCGCGTAGGTCGCGGCCGGCACCGTCGCGGTCCAGGCGGGATCGCGATCCATGAGCGCGACCCGGCCACCCGGGCAGTACGGGTTGTCGGTCGTGCCGAGGTCGAACGGCGCCCACATCCCGTCGCGGGCGCCGCCGTGGCAGATCGGGACGGCGCCCCAGGTGCAGCCTCCGCCGCTCGGGCCGGGATTCGCGGCGTCGTGGGAGTGCGTTCCGGCCGGGCACCCGCTCCGGTCGAGGTCGAAGCGCGCGTCGCCCGGGCTCAGCTTGCGCCCGTTCGCCTTCGACGCGACGTCGGCGCGATCCACGATGCCGATTCGCACCGCGCCGACGGGAAGGTCATGGAGCCAGTAGCGGATCACGGCGACGTCCGACCACCACGCCGTCCAGAAGGTGGAGCCCGGGGGCGCGAGCTGGTTCTGCGCGAGACCCACGACGTCGTTGGGCCAGTGGCCCCAGAGCTTGCGCTGCACCTGGTAGACGCGCGCTGCCCACTGCGTGGCGTGATCGCGGCGCTGGATCACCTCGGCATTCGCGCAGCCGTAGCTCGACAGCGACTGCATGATGCCGGTCGGACCGTAGATCTCGCTGAAGCTCTTGGTGCGCCGTAGCGCGTCCGCTGACGAGCTGTCTGCGGCGCCGGAGCTGGAGAGCGCGGCCAGGCGCTCGGTCCGGCGCTCGCCGGGGACCGGACGCTGGCCGTCCCCGCCGAGCGCCGCGAGGCAGGCGATCAGGAGGGCTGCTGTCGCGATCCTGCTGCCGCCGTTCACGTGGCGCCTCCGTGTCGCACGAGCCCGCGCGCCAGGAGCGCCAGCGCCCAGCGCCGGTGGACGCGGCGGAAGGGCGAGTCCTCGGCGTCGCGGCCCTCGCCGCGTCGCCCGAGCGATCGGGCGAGATCGGCGAGCGCCTCGGGTCGGAAGAGCGCGCGCAGCGGCGACTCGCTCGACTCGAGCGCGAAGCGCGACGCCTCCTCGAAGACCTTGCCGCCGTGCTCCTCGAGCGGGAGCGCGAAGCCCTGCTTCGGCCGGTCGACCACCCACGGAGGCACGAGTCGGCGTGCCAGCGAGCGCAGCACGCGCTTGCCCACGCCGCCGCGGTGCTTGGCCGCGAACGGAAGGCGGGCCGCGAAGTCGAGCACCGGCGCCGCCAGCAGGGGAGGGCGCACCTCGAGCGAGTACGCCATCGACATGCGGTCGACCTTGGTGAGCATGTCGTCGGGGAGGATGAGGCGCTGCTCGAGCCAGTGGGCGGAGGCGACGGGATCCGGCTCGAGCCCGGCGCCGCGGTCGCGCAGCAGCGCGTCGAGCGTGGCACCGGCGTCGCCCTCGAGCCACTCCGGTCGCAGCAGCCGCCGCTGCTCCTCCGGCCAGAACAGCGTGGTGAAGGCGACCATCTGCCGCGCCCGCGGCATGGCGGCCATGCGCAGCGCGCGCGCGAGCTGCCGGGCACGGCGCCCGCCGACGGCCGCCGCCAGCGCCTCGCCGCCGCGCAGCAGCGGGCGCGGCGCGCGGGCGAGCGCGGAGGCGCGCCGCAGGTGGTCGAAGCGCGGGTAGCCCGCGAACACCTCGTCGCCGCCGTCGCCCGAGAGCGCCACCACGACGTGTCGGCGCATCTCGCGCGACAGGCGGAGCACGGCCAGCGACGAGGAGTCCGCGAAGGGATCGCCGTGGTGGTCGACGAGGAGGTCGAGCTCCTCCTCCGAGAGGGGCGCGTCCGACAGCTCGATCTCGTGGTGATCGCTGCCGATGGCGTCGGCGACCGCGCGCGCCGCCTTGCGCTCGTCGTAGGCCGGATCGCGGTGCACCACCGAGAAGGTCTCGAGGCGACGCGCGTGGCGCGCCGCGAGCGCCGCGATCGTCGACGAGTCCACGCCGCCCGAGAGCAGGACGCCGACCGGCACGTCGGCGACCAGGTGCTCTCGCACGGCGTCGGAGAGCACCTCCTCGAGCGCGCGAGAGAGCGCATCCAGATCGCCCGCGAGCGCCGGCCGCTCGGGCCCGGGCTCCGGCGCGAAGCGACCCTCGACGGCGGCGCGATCCGCCTGCAGGTGCGCGAAGCACCCGGGCAGGAGCTGGCGGATCCCCCTCCGAAGCGTGAACGGGGCGGGCACGAAGCCGAAGCTGAGCCAGTGGCCGAGGCCGCTGGGATCGAGCCGCGCATCCACGCCCGGCACCCGCAGGAGCGGCGCGAGCTCCGAGGCGAACGCGTAGCCGCCGCCCGCGAGCTCGGCGAGATAGAGCGGCTTCTGCCCGGTGCGGTCGCGCGCGAGCAGCACGTCCCCGCGCTCCACGTCGAGCAGCGCCAGGGCGAACATGCCGTCCAGCCGCGAGAGCGCCGCGTCGCCTTCGCGCGCCAGGAGCCGCAGCACCACCTCGGTGTCGCTCGTCCCCGCGAAGCGCTCGCCGCGGCCCTCGAGCTCGGCGCGCAGCCGCGCGAAGTTGTAGACCTCGCCGTTGTAGACCATCACCAGGCGCCGGTCGGGCGACCACATCGGCTGCGCGCCCGTCGGCGAGAGGTCGATGATGGCGAGCCGCCGGTGGGCGAGCCCGACGCCGCCGGCGACGGTGGTGGCGCTGGCGTCGGGGCCGCGGTGCGCGAGCTCGCGGGCCAGCCGCGCGAGCTCGGCGGGAAGGGCGTCGCGCCGCGCGCGAGGGGCCGCGGACGGCGTCAGGATTCCAGCGATGCCGCACATCCGTCGACAGACACCCCAGGCGCGCACCCGACGGTAGCGCAGGCCTAGTTCGTCGCGCTCCCGACCACCTCCCCGGGCACGGAGGGAGATTGCGCCTCGCGCACCCGGATCGCGTCGACCAGCGCGTGCGCGATCACGCTCGCTCCGTCGCGGTTCATGTGGCAGCTGTCGGTGAAGTACTGGCGGGCCTCGCGGCTGTCGAAGCGGTCGTACAGGTCGATCATCGGGACGCCCTCCTCGGCCGCCACCCGCTGGACCGCCTGGTTGTACTTGCCCACCAGCACGTTGAGCTTGTGCATGTTCTCGTCCATGCCGACCGGGAAGTGCGCGGTGCGCAGCTCCCACTCGGTGGGATCGTCGTTGGTGATCGTCGCGAGGTTCATGATGTAGACGTTCGGATAGCGCGACTTCGCGAGCTTCAGGATGGCGCGGAGGTTGTCGTAGAAGTGCGTCGGCACGTAGCGGTCGTAGAGCGCCTGGTCCGCCGGGCTCATCGGGTGGCTCACGGCGCCCCGGCTGTGGGCGAGCACGCGCTGCGCCGCGTACAGGAAGCGGATCGAGTAGATGTTCGTCAGCAGGCGCTGCAGCGGCGAGAGGTGGTAGCCCGCGGCGTCGAGCTTGTAGGGCAGGCCCTCGGGGCCGAACTGCCCGAGGTCGTTCCATCCGAGATAGACCACGAAGTACTGCGCGTCGAAGCGCGAGAGCTCGTTCTCGAAGAGGAGCCGCGCGTTCTGGCTCGAGTAGCCCGGCACGGCCGCGTTGACGGTCTCCACGCCGACGCCGAGCGCCTCCCGGAGCATCGGCTCGACCTGCTGCGGATAGGCGCCGACGAGCGGGGTCACCGTGATCGAGTCGCCCAGATAGAGGATCCGCAGCACGCCCGGCGGCGGCTTCACCGAGAGGGGCTGGGGCGCCTGGTAGCCGTACTCGTTGGTGCGGATCCCGTTGCCCCAGTCGTAGAACGGCTTGTTCCGGAACTGGACGACGGGATCGAACTGCTTGTGGGCCCCGAGTCGCATGTTCCAGCGGCTGTTGTAGTCGGTCAGGACCCGGAGCCCGATCTCGGACGCGAGCAGCAGGCCGAGAGCCGTCCAGAGCGCGAGCGACCAACGCGACCTCGGCCGACTCAGGGGGCACCTCCCGGGCTCGGTTCGCCGGCGCCCGGGCCGGGCGCGGCGCATCGAGGGACGGCGCGCATTGAAACAGAACGCCTCGGGGCTTGCCACGGCGCGGGTCGGTCGTCCATTCTGGGCGGCCCTTCGTGGGGGCGCAGCTCGTGGACATCCTCGTCGTCACCCAGTACTTCCCGCCCGACATGGGGGCGCCCGCAGGGCGCTTCTCCGACTTCGCGCGCAGCTGGCAGGCGGCGGGCCACCGCGTGACGGTCCTGACCGGGCTCCCCCACTTCCCGGGCGGCGTGATCCACGAGGGCTATCGCGGCCGCTTCTACGTGAAGGAGCGCCGCGACGGCATCGAGGTGCGGCGCTGCTGGACGCTCTCGCTGAAGCGGCACTTCGTCGGGCGCGCGCTGGCCTACGCGAGCTTCCTGCTCTCGTCCTGCGTCTTCCTGCTGATCGCCCGGCCCGCGTGCGATTGCGTCGTCGCCACCTCGCCGCCGCCGAGCGTGGGGGTACCCGGCGCGCTGGCGGCCTGGCTGCGCGGCGTTCCGCTGGTGTTCGACATCCGCGACATCTGGCCCGAGTCGCCGATGCGGAGCGGCCGCCTGAGCAACCCGCTGGTGATCCGCGCCTTCGAGGCGCTCGCTCACTGGCTCTACCGCACCGCGACGGCGATCACGACCGTGACCGACGGGTGGAAGCGCCGCCTCGTCGAGATCGGCGTTCCGGAGGCAAAGATCCACGTCCTGGCGAACGGCGTGGATCTCGCCGCGTTCGACGAGCAGGCGGCGGGCGAGCTGCCCGAGGCCTTCGCCGCGCTCGAGCCGGACGCCTCCTGGTTCAGCTACGCCGGAATCCTGAACACGCCGCAGGGGATCGACGTGATCCTGCGCGCGGCCGCACGGATGCGCGACCTCGCGCCCGATCTCTACCGCCGCTCGCAGTTCGTGCTGCTCGGCGAGGGGCCCAAGGAAGAGGAGCTGCGCGCTCTCGCCGCCGAGCTCGGCGTCGAGCGCGCGGTCTTCGTGCAGCGCCAGCCGCGTGCGGCGGTCTACGCGCTGCTGCGCCGTTCGTTCGCGGTGCTGGTGACGCTGCGCCCGCGCAAGGACACGAGCACGGTGCCCTCCAAGCTCTACGAGTGCATGGCGAGCGGGCGGCCGGTGCTGTTCTCGGCGGGAGGGGAGGGGGCGGACACGCTGCGCGAGGCGGACGGCGGCACCGTCTGCGCAGCCGGCGAGCCGGCGCCGCTGTGCGACGCCATGATCGCCTACCTGCGCGACCCGGCCGAAGCGGCCCGCCAGGGCGCCTGCGGGCGCGCCTTCGCAGCGGCGCACTACGACCGCCGCCACATCGCCGAGGAGTTCGCCACCCTCCTCACGACGGCGATCGGCTAGCCTCGATGCACCCCCGGGAGGCCCATGTACCCCCACGCCCTGGACGTCTGGCGCTGCCCTTCGTGCCGCGGTGCCCTCGCGCTTCACGCCGAGACCCGCGACGGGGAGGACGTGCTGACGGGCTGGCTCGACTGCGCTGCGTGCTCGGCGCGCTACCCGATCGCGAACGGCATCCCGCGCTTCGTGCCCCCCGAGAACTACAGCACCAACTTCGGCTTCCAGTGGAATCGCTTCGCGGAGCTGCAGGTCGACAGCGTCCAGCACAACACGACGAGCCGCGATCGGTTCTTCCTGCAGGCGGGAATCGGGCCCGGGGACCTCAAGGACAAGCGCGTGCTCGAGGCGGGGTGTGGAGGCGGCCGCTTCTCGGAGATCGCACTCGAGTCCGGCGCCGAGCTGTTCGCCGTCGACCTGAGCAACGCGGTCGACAAGAACCGCTCGTTGCATCGCGGGCATCCCCGGCTGCATCTCGCCCAGGCCTCGATCCTGTCGCTCCCGGTCCCCCCGGAGGCCTTCGACCTGGTGTTCTGCTTCGGCGTGCTGCAGCACACGCCGAGCCCCTCGGCCTCGTTCCGCGCCCTCGCACCGCTCGTGCGGCGCGGCGGCCGGCTCGCCGTCGACGTCTACGCCGCGCATCCGAAGCAGGTGCTCCACCTCAAGTACGCGCTGCGCCCGTTCACCCGGAGCCTCTCGGACGAGCAGCTGCTGGCGGCGATCGAGCGCTGGGCGCCGTCGCTGCTGGCGTTCGCGGAGCGGCTGCGCCGCGTCCCGCGCATCGGTCGCGCCCTCACCCGGATCGTCCCGCTCAAGATCCACGACGGCATCATGGACCACGAGCCGGCCGCCGAGCGCCTCCCGCTCGCGGTGTTGGAGACCTTCGACGCCCTGTCTCCCGCCTACGACCGGCCCCGCCCCCGCTGGCTCGTCCAGCGGTGGTTCGAGCGAGCCGGCTTCGTCGGGGTCGAGACCCGTTCGATCCGGAACGGCCTCAACTACGGCTCGGGTGTGAAGCCTTCGTAGCGCGCGGGTGATGCACGTCGTCTACGCCATCGACTGTCTCGGTAGCGGCGGTGCGCAGCGGCAGATGGTCGAGATCGCGCGGCGCGTGAAGCTCGACACGGGTTGGCGCGTGAGCTGCGTCGTCTACCGGCGGGACGACTTCCACGCCGCGCGCCTCGCGGACGTCGAGATCCCGGTCGCCCTGATCCCGCGGAGCTGGAAGCTCGACCCGCTCCTGCCGCGCAACATCGCGCGCTGGATCGACGAGGCGCGGCCCGACGTGGTGCACGCTTTCATGACCGTCCCGTCGCTCTGGACGCTGCTCGCGCTGCACCATCTCCCGCGCAGTCGCCGCCCGGCGTTCCTCGCATCAGAGCGCGACGAGTCGATCGCCGCGACCCGCGCGCAGGGCTGGATGCAGCGCTTCGTCTGCCGCGGGAGCGACGCGGTGACCGCGAACGCGGAGATCGCGGCGCGCGCCATCGTCGACCGCCTCGGCGCGCCGCCGGCGCGCGTGCACTACGTCCCGAACGGGATCGATCTGGACGCGTGGGACCTGGCCGCGCAGCGCCCGTGCCCGCTTCCGCTCGAGCCCGGCTGCTTCCACCTCGCGCTGATCGGACGCCTGGAGCGGCAGAAGAACCACGCCCTGCTGATCGAGGCGCTGCGACGCATCGATCCCCGGCGCCGCGCGACCTGGCGGATCTGGTTCCTCGGCGACGAGACCGGCGGCCGCGCCTTCGCCGCCGCGCTCGAGGAGAAGGCCGCCGCGGCCGGCCTGCAGGACCAGGTGCGCTTCGCCGGGCGCACGCGCGAGGTGGCGTCGCTGATGCGTGCCCTCGACTGCCTGGTGCTGCCGTCGCTGCACGAGGGCTTTCCGAACGTGGTGCTCGAGGCGATGGCGTCGCGGCTCCCCGTGGTGGCGTCGCGAGTCGGCGCGGTGCCGCAGCTCGTCGAGGACGAGCGCACGGGTTTCGTGTTCCCCTCCGAGGACGCCGACGCGCTCGCTGCCGCATTGCTGCGTGTCAGCGAGCTCTCGGCCGCAGAGCGCGAGGCGCTCGGCAAGCGGGCCCGCGAGGTCGTCGAGCACCGCTACACGATCGCCGTGTGCGCGCTCGCCTATCGCCGCCTCTACGAGTCCATGCTGCGCGCCGGCGCCGAAGACGACGCGGCGTAGGCCCGGCGTCCCGGCGTGGGCTTGCGCGGCCCAGCGTCCCACCACACAATGCCGGGCCGCCTCCCGTTACCCGAGGACGAACGCGTGGACTTCCGCCCGACGCCCGATCAGCAAGCGCTGTGCGACGCGGTGCGGAGCTTCGGTCGCACGCTGAACGACGGGATGCTCGATCGCGACGCCCGCGGGGAGTTCTCGCGCGAGCGCTGGAAGCGCTGCGCGGAGTTCGGCCTCCAGGGGCTGCCGGTCCCCACCGAGTACGGCGGCGCCGGCCAGGACCTCACGACGACGCTGCTCGCGATGGAGGCGCTCGGCTACGCCTGCCGCGACAACGGCCTCGTCTTCTCGCTGAACGCGCAGATGTGGGCGTTCGAGCTGCCGCTGGTGCGCTTCGGCACCGAGGAGCAGAAGCGCCGCTACCTCCCGCGCCTGTGCCGCGGCGAGATCGTCGGCGCGCACGCGGTCACCGAGCCCGACTTCGGATCCGACGCGATGTCGATGTCGTCGCGCTACGTGCGGGACGGCGACGATTACGTCCTCGACGGCGCCAAGACCTTCGTGACGAACGGACCCATCGCCGACGTGATCCTCGCCTTCGCGACCGTCGACCGCGGGCTGCGTTCGGCGGGCCTCTCGGCCTTCCTCGTCGAGCGCGGGACGTCGGGGATGAGCACGTCGGCGCCGATCTCGAAGATGGGGCTGCGGACGTCGCCGATGGGCGAGATCGCGTTCTCCGGCTGTCGGGTCCCCGTCGCGCAGCGCCTCGGGGCCGAGGGCGCCGGCGTCGCGATCTTCAACGCGGCCATGGAATGGGAGCGCGCCTGCATCTTCGCGTCGCACCTCGGGAGCATGCAGCGCCTGATGGAGGACACGATCGCCTACGCGAAGTCGCGTAAGCAGTTCGGCCAGGCGATCGCGCGCTTCGGACCCGTGGCCGATCGCATCGTCGACATGAAGGTCGCCATCGAGGCCGGCCGGCTCCTCCTGTACAAGGTGGGCGCGGTCAAGGACGCCGGCGGCGACGCGGTGCTCGACGCCGCGGTGGCGAAGCTCTTCGTCTCCGAGGCGCATGTGCGGCAGGCCGTCGACGCCATCCAGATCCACGGCGGCTACGGCTATTCGACCGAGATCGAGATCGAGCGGGAGCTGCGCGACGCCATCCCGGGGACCATCTACTCCGGCACGAGCGAGATGCAGCGGAAGATCATCGCCCGCCTGCTGGGCCTGTGAGCATGGCCACGCTCGTCGAGCTGATCGAGGCGGGCGCGGCGCGGGTGCCGGCGGACAAGGTCGCGGTGCGGTCGGGCGAGAACGGCGAGCACGCGCTCACGTACGGGGATCTGCTGCGCGGCGCCCGGGGCATCGCCGCGGCGCTCTGCGACGCCGGGATCCGCCGCGGCGACCGGGTCGCGATCTGGATGGACAAGGCGCCCGCCACCGTGCAGGCGATCCTCGGCATCCTGCTCGCCGGCGCCGCCTACGTCCCGCTCGATCCGCGCTCGCCGTGGCGCCGCTGCCGGACCATCTGCCTCGATTCGGAGTCGGCCGCGCTCGTGGTGGACCGCGCACACCTCGGCGCGCTGCCCGAGCTGCTCGAGGGGTGCAAGCTCCGGCTCGTCGTCGCCGACGCGGAGCCCGAGGCGGCCGCCGCGGCGCTCGAGCGCTGCGCCGACCGCCCGGCGCTCCGCACGCTCGCCGACGCCGCGTCGTCATCGGGCGCCCCCCGCGTCGCGTCGCCCGCCGCCGACGATCTCGCGTACCTGCTCTACACGTCCGGCTCGACGGGGACACCGAAGGGCGTCGTGCATACGCACGGCTCCGGCGCCGCCTTCACGCGATGGGTCCTGGACCGCTTCGGGATCGCCGCCGCCGACGTGCTCTCGAGCCACGCACCCTTCCACTTCGACCTGTCGATCTCGGATCTCTACGCCGCGCTCGGAGCCGGCGCGACCGTCCACCTGATCGGCTCGACCGAGGCGATGCTCGCGCCCTACCTGGTGCGGCGCGTGCCGGTCTGGGGCATCACCGTGTGGTACTCGGTGCCGTCGATCCTGACCGCGATGCTCGACGCGGGCGGGCTCGAGAAGGCCGGCTTCGGGCGGGTGCGCCTCCTGTTCTTCGCCGGCGAGGTGTTCCCGACGCCGCAGCTCCGCCGCCTGCGCCGCGCGCTGCCGCACGTCGGCCTCTTCAACCTGTTCGGTCCGACCGAGACGAACGTGTGCACGTACTACGAGGTCCCCCCCGACATCCCCGACGATTGGACCGCGGCCATCTCGATCGGGCGCGCGTGCGAGCACATGGAGACCTTCGCGCTCGACGACGAGGGGCGCGCGTGCGGCGTCGGGGTCGAGGGCACGCTCTGGGCCGCGGGCGGCAACCTGATGCGCGGCTACTGGAACGACCCGCGCCGCAGCGAGGGCTCGCTGCGGCCGGACCCGCGCGGCGGCCCCGGGCTCGCGTACTGCACCGGCGACCGCGTCCGCCTGCAGCCCGACGGCAACTACGAGTTCCGGGGCCGGCGCGATCACATGATCAAGACGCGCGGCTACCGGGTCGAGCTCGGGGAGATCGAGAGCGCGCTGGCGGCGCATCCCGAGGTCCTGGAGGCGATCGCGGTGCCGCTGCCCCATCCGCAGATGGGCAACCGCGTCGTCGCCACCGTCGTCCCCCGCGCCGGACTCCAGCCGGCCCCGAGCGAGCTGCGCTCCTTCTGTGCCCGGCATCTTCCGATCTACATGGTGCCCGAGAGCATCGAGGTGGTGGAGGGCGTGCCGCGCACCTCCACGGGCAAGGCGGACCGGCAGGCGCTGCTGCAGCGCTGGACCGCGAAGGAGCCTTCATGAGCATCGAGTCGGACCTGCAGTCCTTCATCGCCGCCGAGGTCGTCGCGGACGGAGGCGAGGGCATCGGCCTCGACGAGCCGCTGATCCGCTCCGGTCGCATCGACTCGATGGGGCTGCTCCAGGTTCTCGGCTTCATCGAGGAACGCTACGGGGTGTATCTGTCGGAGACCGGAAGCCCGAGCGATTTCGAGAGCGTCGCCACGCTGGCCGCGGCGATCCGCCAGCAGCGCGGGGAGGCCGGGGCGGGCTCGTGACCGCGCGCGAGCGCTGGCGGGCGGACGTCGACCGCTACGTGGAGGCCTCCGGCGACCCGGACGCCTTCCTGCGGCGGTTCCGGATCATCCTCTTCACCGAGGGCGTCTGGGCGCTCTCGCTCTATCGCTTCGGCCAGTATCTGCACGAGGAGGCGCCGAGCGCGCTGCGCGCGGTGCTCCGGGTTCCCTACCTGTTCGCCCGCAAGCTCCTGGTGATGATGATCGGCATCCACCTGGGGCCGGAGACCCAGGTCGGGCCCGGCCTCTTCATCGCGCACTACGGAGGGATCTGGATCAACCCGCGCGTCCGCATGGGCGCCCACTGCAACATCGCCCACGGCGTGACGATCGGCGCGCCGGATGCCGAGGCCGGCGCCCCCGTGCTCGGGGATCGCGTCTGGATCGGCGCGGGCGCGGTCGTGACCGGCCCGGTGCAGATCGGCTCGGGCGCGGTGATCGGCGCCAACTCGCTGGTGAGCTCCAACCTGCCCGAGAACGCCGTCGCGGTCGGCGTCCCCGCGCGGGTGCTCGCCTACACCGGCTCCGAGAGGCTGATGAGCCGGGGAGCCGAGAGCCGCGCGCAGCGTCCGGCGTGACGCCGAAGGATCCATCGACCCCATGTGCGGCTTCTGCGGAGTGATCGGACCCGCCCGGCGCGCGGCCCCGGAGCGCATCGAGGCGATGGCGCGCGCGCTCCGTCACCGCGGCCCCGACGATGCGGGGAGCTGGACCGCGTCCTTCCCGGGAGAGAACGGAGACCAGGCGCTCGCCTTCGGGCACGCGCGGCTCTCGATCCTCGATCTGTCCCCGCTCGGACATCAGCCGATGCACTCGGCCGACGGCACGCTCACGATCACGTACAACGGCGAGATCTACAACTTCCGCGATCTGCGCGAGGAGCTGCGCCGCAGCGGATCGAGCTTCCGGTCGGAGTGCGACACCGAGGTGCTGCTCGAGGCCTATCGCGTCTGGGGCGTCGACGCCTTCGACCGCCTGATCGGCATGTTCGCCTTCGCCCTGTGGGACGCGCCGCGGAGGCGGCTGCTCCTGGTCCGCGACCGCCTCGGCATCAAGCCGCTCTACTACGCGCACGACCCGTCGGACGGTCTCCTGACGTTCGGCTCCGAGCTGCACGCACTGCGGGCCCACCCGAGCTTCGACCCCCGCATCGACCGCGAAGCGCTCGCCCACTTCCTGCAGAACTGCTACGTGACGGGCCCCGCGACGATCTACACCTCCGTGCGTCGCCTGCAGCCCGGCGACTACCTGGTGTGGCAGGACGGGCGCATCTCGACGCACACCTACTGGCGCCTCACCGATCCGCCCGACGAGCCGCCGCCGACCCGCTTCGAGGACGCCGTCGCGCGCCTCGAGCTCCTGCTCGGCGACGCCGTCGAGCGCCGCCTCATCGCCGACGTCCCGCTCGGCGCGTTCCTGTCGGGGGGCATCGACTCGAGCGCGGTGGTCGCGCTGATGCAGGAGCGCGCCACCCACAAGGTCCGCACCTTCTCGATCGGCTTCGCCGACCAGGGCTTCGACGAGGCTCCGTACGCGAGCGCCGTGGCGCGCCGGCTCGGCACCGACCACACGGAGCTCTACGTGCGGCGCGAGGAGGCCGTCCGCATCGCGCACGAGCTCCCCGATCTCTTCGACGAGCCGTTCGGCGACAGCTCGGCGATCCCCACCGTCGCGCTCTCGCGCCTGACCCGCCGGCACGTCACGGTGGCACTGTCGGGCGACGGCGGCGACGAGATCTTCGGCGGCTACACGCACTACGCCAAGCTCCGCTCGCTGCTGCGCCCCTTCGCCGCGCCGCGATCCTTGCGGCGGCTCGCATCGGCGATGGCGCCGCTCGTCCCCGCGCCGAGCGTGCGGCGCGGCCTCGGGCACCTCGCGGCCGCGACGCCGGCGGAGCTCTCCGAGTCGCTGGTCCAGTTCTACTCGCTGGCCGAGGTCCGCGCAGCGTGCGGAGCGGTGCGGCCTCGCGACGGCTACCGGGCCGCCTTCGAGGGCGCGCCGGTCGCGGATCCGGTTCGCAAGGCGATGTTCGCCGACGCGCGCGTCTATCTGCCAGACGACATCCTGACCAAGGTGGACCGCGCCAGCATGTCGGTGGCGCTCGAGGCGCGCGTTCCGATCCTCGACCACCGCGTGGTGCGCTTCGGCCTCTCGCTGCCGCGAGAGATCACCTGGCACGGAGGGCAGACGAAGGCGCCGCTGCGGGCGATCGCCGCCCACCGGATCGGGCGGGAGCTGCTCGAGCGCCCCAAGCACGGCTTCGGAATCCCGATCGGCACGCTGCTGGCCGAGGAGCTGCCGCGCTGGACGGCGACGTATCTGGCACCCGACCGCCTCGCCGAGGAGGGCCATCTCGATCCGCGCGGCGTCGAGCGCCTGCTGGCCCGCGCGCGAGCCGGAGCGGGCCCCGACGCGGCGCCCTTGTGGAACCTGCTCTGCTTCCAGCGCTGGTTCGCTCGCAACCACCGGGGCGAGCAGGTCGACTGACCGTGGCACCCCCGTCGGCGGCGCAGCGGGAGATCTCTCCCGAGAGCGGTCGGGCGAAGCGGCACGTCCTGCTGGTGGCCTCCGCGTTCCCGCCGTCGGCGGGCCCGGGCGCGCGCCGGGCGCTGCGCTTCGCGCGCGGCCTCGCCGCGCACGGCATGCGCGTGAGCGTGCTGACGCTGGAGGACCGGTTCCACTATCTGGGGATCGATCCGCTGTCGCGAAGCGACGCCGAGGGCTCGTTCGAGGTGCTTCGCACCGGCACCTGGGATCCGATCGCGCGCATGAAGGCGCGCCGGGGCTTGAGCCAGCACGGCGTGGTGCATCCCGGAGGAGCGACGACGCCGTCGGGCGACCGCCCCATCGCACCCCTGCCCGTGCGCATGGCCTCGGAGGTGCTGCGAAGCGTGCTGCTGCCGGACACCGAGGTCGCATGGGTTCCTCCCGCGTCGCGGCGGGCTCTTGCGGTCCACGCGCGCGACCCGATCGACGTCGTGATCGCGACGCTGCCGCCGCGCTCCGCCCTGGTCGGTGCCGCGTACATCGCGGGGCGCACCGGCGCCCGGCTCGTCGTCGACTATCGGGACCCGTGGGCCGCCGATCGCGCGCACAGCCCTCCCCGCCCACGCTGGCTGCAGGCGATCGATGCGCGCATCGAGCGGCGCTGCCTGCGCCGCGCGGCGCTCGCGCTCTTCACCTCGCCGTCCGCGCTCGCCTTCTACCGCCGGGAGTTTCCCTGGCTCCCGCGCCTCGAGGTGCTCTACAACGGAATCGACAGCTGGACGCCTCGCGCGGACGGCTCGCCGCCGCCGCCTCTCACGTGGACCTACGCCGGCGAGCTCTACGACGGCCGCAACCTGACGGTCGTGGTGCGCGCCATGGCCGCGCTGCGCGAGCGAGTCGACGCGCGGCTCGTGGTGGTCGGCAGCGAGCCCACGGCGGAGCGCGCTCTCGGGCGCGAGCTCGGGGTCGAGGACCGGATCGAGTACGTCGGACGGCTGCCCTTCCGCAGCACGCTCGAGCGCCTGCGCCGCTCGCATCGCCTGGTCGCGATGATTCCGGCTGCGCACTCGCTCTCGATTCCGGCGAAGGTCTTCGACTACCTCGGGACGCGGCGGCCGCTGCTCCTGCTGTGCGACCCCGACCACGCGGCCGCCGCCGTGCTGGCCGGGATCCCGCAGCACCGCGTATTGCACCCCGACGACGTTGCGGGGGTCGAGGTCCTCCTTTCGGAGGATGCGGCCTCGCTGTGCGGGGGCGGCATGCCCGACGTCGATGCCGAAGCACTCGAGCGGTTCGACGCCGGCGCGCAGATGCGCCAGCTAGCTGGCTGGATCCGCGAGCTCTGAGGGCCCGCGGCCCGCGAGTGCCCGACGGCGGTGAGCCGCCGCAGCCCTGTCCCGGATCGGGTTCTCGGGTAGACTGCGCCGGTTCGGGCGAGGGAGGGCAGCGCGTTTGGGGTCCGGCGCCGGCCGGTGCTGCCCGGAATCGAGGTGCCGAAGGAACGCTTCGCCGTGACCTCGCGTCTGCACGCGCTGCGGAACAAGCTGACGGTGATCTGGGAGTCCCTGGAGGCCAAGCTGTTGCTGCTCGCGGGCAACGACTTCCGGGTGCGGCGCCTGCGAAAGCGCGGAGTCCGGATCGGCGAGCGCTGCCTGGTCTACACCACGACGTTTCCGGCCGAGCCCTACCTGGTGCGGATCGGCGACCACTGCGCCATCTCCTCGGGCACCAAGTTCATCACACACGACGCCTCCTGGATCCTCTTCGAGGATGCCCATCCGGACATGGACGTGTTCGGGACGATCGACGTCGGCGACAACACCTACTTCGGACTGGACGTGCTGGTGCTGCCGAATACGCGGATCGGGTCCAACTGCATCATCGGCACCGGCGCGGTGGTGCGCGGGGAGATCCCGGACAACTCGGTCGTGATGGGCAATCCCGGCCGGGTCGTCATGAAGACGTCGCTGCTGAAGCCCTTGCTGTTGAACCACAAGAATCGGCTGGACGGCATGCGGAAGCTCCCGGGTCACGAGAAGGAGCGCGTGCTCCGCCGCCACTTCGGGATCCCGTGACCGCAGGGAGATCGATCTTGGAGCTCAGGGACATCCTCCACGACTACCTGGTGGGCGAGATCGCGACCGACCGCGAGTCGCTCGATGCGGGCGAGAACCTGCTCGCCCAGGGCATCATCGACTCGATGGGCATCCTGAAGCTGGTCTCGTTCCTCGAGGACCGCTTCCAGATCCAGGTCGGGGACGCCGAGATGGTTCCCGAGCACTTCGAGAGCATCGACGCCGTCTGCGCCTTCGTCCAGAAGAAGCGGAACGGCTGACCGCATGGACTTCTCCTTCACACCCGAGCAGCTCGCGCTGCGCGACGAGATCGCGAAGTTCGCCCGCCAGGAGCTCAACGCCGAGCTCCCGTCGCGAGACCGCGAGGAGGTCTTCTCCCGCGAGAACTGGCTGAAGTGCGCGCGCTTCGGCATCCACGGGCTCCCCTTCCCGCGCGAGCTCGGCGGCAGCGACGCGGACATCGTCACGACCATGCTGGCGATGGAGGGCTTCGGCTACGGCTGCCGGGACAGCGGGCTCATCTTCGGCATCAACGCCCAGATGTGGAGCGTGCAGATGCCGATCCTCCAGTTCGGGAGCGACGAGCAGCGCCGGAAGTACTTGCCGCGGCTGTGCTCCGGCGAGTGGATCGGCGCCCACGGGATGACCGAGCCCGGATCGGGATCGGACGCGATGAGCCTCTCGACCACCGCCGTGCGGCGCGGCGATCGCTACGTGCTGAACGGCAGCAAGACCTTCGTGACCAACGCCCCGGTGGCGGATCTCTTCGTGGTGTTCGCCAGCACCAACCCGAGCCAGGGCTTCCTCGGCGTCACCGGGTTCCTGGTCGAGAAGGAGCGCTCCGGGATCCGCGTGCCGCGGCCGATCGCCAAGATGGGCCTGCGCACCTCGCCGATGGGCGAGATGGTGCTCGAGGACTGCGAGGTCCCCGCCGAGAACGTGATCGGGCAGGAGGGCCTCGGCTCGAAGATCTTCAATGCCTCGATGGAGTGGGAGCGGAGCTGCATCCTCGCGAGCTATCTCGGCGCGATGGAGCACCAGCTCGAGACCTGCGTCGCGTACGCCAAGTCGAGGCGCCAGTTCAACCGGCCCATCGCGAAGTTCCAGTCCGTCGCCAACCGCATCGTCGACATGAAGGTGCGGCTCGAGACGGCGCGGCTCGCGTTGTACCGGGTGGCGTGGCTGAAGCAGACGCAGGACGAGGCCGTGATGGACGCGGCGATCGCGAAGCTCTACCTGAGCGAGGCCTGGGTCCAGTCCTGCCTCGACGCGATCCAGATCCACGGCGGCTACGGATTCACGACCGAGCTCGGCTTCGAGCGCGATCTGCGCGACTCGATCGCGGGGCGGATCTACTCGGGGACCTCCGAGATCCAGCGCAACATCATCGCCTCCCGCCTCGGGCTGTGAGGAGGCGTCTCGATGGCGCGCCCGTACCTGCTCCAGCACCTGCTCGCGGAATCGGCCCAGCGCCATCCGGAGAAGGAGGCCGCGGTCTTCGAGGATCGCGCGATCGGCTACGGCGAGCTGGAGGCGTCGAGCAATCGGCTGGCGCACGTGCTGCGCGAGCTCGGCGTGCGGCGCGGAGACCGCGTGGCGATCTACCTGAACAAGTCGATTGCCTCGGCGGTGAGCATCCACGGGGTGCTGAAGTGCGGCGCGGTCTACGTGCCGCTCGACCCGAACGCTCCTGCCAAGCGCCTCGCCTACATCGCCGGCAATTGCGGCGTTCGACACCTGGTGGCGTCGCCCACCAAGGCGGCTTCGATCGGGCGCATGATCGGCGAGGGCGCCGCCCTCTACGCCGTGGTGTTTGCGGAGGAGGGCGACGCGCGCGGCGCGCCGGCGGGCCCGAAGACGGTGGCCTGGAACGAGGTGTGCGCGCATCCCTCCGGCGACCCGCCCGCCGACCCGTCGATCGGCGACGACCTGGCCTACGTCCTCTATACCTCCGGCTCGACCGGGACGCCCAAGGGCGTGATGATCTCGCACCGAAATGCCCTCGCGTTCGTCGACTGGGCGGTGGATCAGTTCGGGGTGTCGGGTGCCGACCGCGTCTCGAGCCACGCCCCGCTGCACTTCGATCTGTCGATCTTCGACTTCTTCGCGTCCTTCGAGGCGGGCGCCACGCTCGCGCTGATCCCGGACGGAACCTCGACCTTCCCGCTCCGACTCGCGGAGTGGATGGCGCGACATCGCATCAGCGTCTGGTACTCGGTGCCGTCGATCTTGATCCAGCTCCTGCTGAAGGGCGAGCTCGCGCGCCTCGACCTCTCGAGCCTGCGGCTGGTGCTCTTCGCGGGCGAGGTCTTCCCGACCCGCTATCTGCGCGACCTGATGGCGGCGCTGCGCGGCGTGCGCTTCGCCAACCTGTACGGGCCCACCGAGACGAACGTCATCACCTGGTACGACGTGCCGCCGCTGCCCGAGGACCAGAGCGCGCCCATCCCGATCGGACGCGCCTGTCCCTACGCGGACCTGCTGATCGTGGACGACGCCGGAAATCTCGTGCGCGAGCCGGGCCGCCGAGGCGACCTCTACGCGCGCGGCGCGTCGGTGGCGCAGGGATACTGGGGCGACCGCGAGAAGACCGAGGCCGCCTTCGTGCCCAACCGATTCCAGCCGCACTACCGCGAGTGGGTGTATCGGACCGGCGACGTGGTCGAGCTGGCGCCCGACGGCAACCTGCTGTTCCTCGGGCGTGGCGACCGCATGGTGAAGAGCCGCGGCTATCGCATCGAGCTCGACGAGATCGAGACCGCCCTCTACGCGCATCCTGCGGTCAAGGAGGCCGCCGTCGTAGCGGTGCCCGACGAGCTCCTGGGGACGCGCATCCGGGCCTTCGTGGCCGGTGGGGGCGGCGAAGCCCTCACCGTGGCCGCGTTGCGCGAGCACTGTCTCGAGCGGCTGCCGAAGTACATGGTGCCGGAGGCCTTCGAGCTGCTGGAGGTGCTCCCGAAGACGTCGACCGGCAAGATCGATCGCACGCGTCTGGTGCGGTCGACCGGCGATCCTCCGCCCAACGGCCAGACGGCCCAACGCCGACGATGAGACGCCTCTCCCGTCTCCGCACGCTCGCGATCGTCGCGCTCACCGCCGTGGCCGCGGTCCTCGCAGTGCAGAACGCGATCGACGACCGGGTGCTCGATGCGTGGACCGCGAAGTGGGTCGAGCCCGGAGATCCGCCGAGCGTGGCGGTGCCGAAGCTGCTCGCGGGATTCCGCACGCTCGCGTGGGGCACGCCGGGCGAGCAGCAGCATGGCCTGTTCCCGGAGCTCAGCCTGACCGCGCGCGAAGTGCTCGAGCGGGGGGGGCCCTGCGAGAGCAAGTCGCGGCTCTTGCGCGCGCTCCTGCACCTGCGCGGCATCTCGTCGGACCGGGTGCTGCTGCGCGACGAGAACCTGCAGGTGGTGCACACGGTGACCGAGGTCGAGCTCGAGGACGGCTCGCGCATGATCGTCGACCCGCTGTACGGCCTGTACTTCCCGCGCGCCGGCGGTGGCTTCTACGCGCTGGAGGATCTCCGCCGCGATCCTGGGATCGCGTGCCGGCGGATCGAGGAGGTGCTCGCGCAGGAGCCGCCTCCCAGTCCGCCGTACGACCGTCGGCTCGCCGACTACTGCCCCGATCTCGCGGCGACCTACGCGCACCCGCTGACGACGATCGCCTGGAAGCCGAACTCGACGCTCCGGAGGGTGGCGCTCGACGTCGCGTCGAGGGTGATGGGAAGCGAGTGGCTCGAGAAGACACCGCGGCCGTACTTCATGGAGCGCCCGCGGCTGATGCTGCTGGCCCTGGTCCTCGGCGCCGACCTCGTCCTGATCGCGACCCTGGTGCCCGGATTCGCGCTGAGGGCGCTGGCGCCGGGCTGAGAGACCGCTCAGCCGTTCCCGGCATGCTCCTGGGGCGCGGGCGCCGGCTGCAGCAGGCCCGACGCCTCGAGCGCGTCGGCGAGCGCCTCGCCATAGAGGCGGTGCCCGAGCTCGTTCCAGTGGGGATCGTAGGGGACCTGCAAGGCAGCGCCCTCTGGGGCGCGCGCGCGGAACCGTTCGGCCGCGCCCAGAGCGGGCATGCTCGCGTTCTCGAGGACGGCTTCGCCCCACGGACCCGTGGCGGCGATCATGCGGAAGCGCGCGCCGTGGGTCTCCGACAGGCGCTGCATCTCGCGCACCATCGCGACGGTGACGCGGAAGAGGCGCGAGCTCCGATCGAGGTTGCGCTCCACGTCCTGCGCGTCGTCGTAGCCGCCGAGTCCGATCAGCGCCTGGGACAGCGACGGGGCCGCGAGCGCCGCCTTGAGCAGCGCGGTCGCGAAGGCGCTGTGGGTGAGCGCGACGTCGCGGAACCAGAGCGTGATCCAGGTCGACGGCGCGACGTCGAGGCTGCGCACCTCGCCGTCGTGGCCGACGCGCAGGTCGGCGCCGTAGGGATAGTCGGGGACCGGAACGCCCCGCAGGACCAGCGCGTCGCTCCCGTCGAGGTCGAAGTACGGCTTGCCGAACTTGCGGAAGGGCCGATGGATCGTCGCGTTGTCGTCGCGATCGTTGTCGGTCCACTTGTAGAGGACGAGATCCGGCGCGTAGCGCAGCCCCTCGTCCTCGAGGAACAGCAGCGACTGGTCGGTTCCGTACCCCCGCACGCCGGCGTTGATGAACTCGACGGCGTGGCCGCGCTCGCGGAGACGAGCCTCGGCCACGCGCGTGAAGACCGCCTCCTCGGGCACCTCGAACCCGACGACGCTCGAATCGCCGAGCACGAGGACGCGGGTCACGCCCTGCGGCTTCGCGTAGGGAATCTCGCGCTCGCGAAGGCCCTTCGAGTTGATGTGGATGGACTGACTGAAGCCCGGCTTCACGAAGACGCCATCGGCGTCCGGGATGTGCGCCCATCCCCATCGGGGATGGTGCTGCCAGAGCATGGCCTCGGTCTGCAGGGGCTCCTGGTGGAGCACGAAGCGCGCGGCGAGCTCTCCGAGCGCGAGGGTGAGCGCCACCACGCCGAGCCAGCGCACCGCGACGAGCGCAGCGCGCGCCCCGAGCGAGCGTCGCGCGGAGGGAACCCCAGCCATTCGAGCATCATACAGGCATCGTCGGTCTGCGGTACACCGATGAGCCGCAGCATCACCACCCGCGCTGCTATTCTCCGGCTACCTCGCTGGTGCTCTCGGAGGCTCCGTGAACCATCCCCGATCCGCCGACCCGTCCCCCACGGGCGATTCGCTCGTGCACGTCCCGTGCGATCTCTGCGGAGCGGACCGCCCGATCCCGGTGCTCGTCGAGAACGGCTACGAGGTCTGCCGCTGTGCGGGCTGCTCGCTCGTCTACGTGAACCCCCAGCCGCGGCGCGAGCTCGGCGAGGACGTGGAGCTGTTCCACGGCGAGGCCCGCGAGATCGAGGAGAACCGGACCGACGGCGAGGTCGTCTACGACGATGGTCTCGATCGCATCGAGCGCGACGTGCCCGGCCGGGGGCGGCTCCTCGACGTGGGCTGCGGCTTCGGCTTCTTCCTGGAGCGCGCGGCCGCGCGCGGCTGGCAGGTGCACGGGATCGACGTCTCGCGCGTCACCGTCGAGTACGCTCGAAAGCGGCTGGGGCTCGACACGGTGGAGCGCGGTGACCTGTTCCAGGCGCGCTATCCCGACGGCCACTTCCAGGCAGTGTGCATGTGGAACTGCCTCGAGCACCTGCCGCAGCCGCTCGAGACGCTGCGCGAGGTGGCGCGGATCCTGGCGGATGGCGGCGTCGTGCTGGTCCGCGTTCCGAACATCGACTTCTCGCGCCGCGTGTGGAGCTTCCGACCGCTGATGCGGTTCGCCGGGGTGCACGAGTGGTCTTACCTCGGCACGTACCCGCCGCACCACCTCTACGGCTTCACGCCGCGCACGCTCGGGAAGATGCTCGCCCGCGCCGGGCTCGACGTGCTCTCCGTCGCGCCCGCCGCGGTGAAGATCGTGCACTACGAGCGGCAGGGATGGCGGGCCGGCTTCGCGGCCCGGGCGGTCGCGCGCGTCAGCGACCTCGCCTACCGCGGCTCGGGCGGGCGCTGGAACCTCTCGGCGACGATGGTCGCCTGCGCGCGCAAGCCGGCCTCGACGGACGGGCGAGCGCGCGGCTGAGCCCGCAACGCGGACGCTGCGGAGCTACAGCTCCGCGGCGAAGCGCAGGTAGTCGACGAGGTTCTCGGCGATCGGCTTCAGCCCGACCGGGATCGAGGGATACTCGAACTTCCGGATGCGCGGGATCCACTCGCGCAGGTACTCGTAGTAGCCCTCGCGGCAGCCGAGCGCGCGATCGAGGCGCGAGCGGAAGCCCTGGCCGCGCAGCGCGCGCTCGAGCCTCGCGTCGAGCTCGTCGAGCGCGCCCTCGTCGGGCGCCAGCACCTGCACGTCCCAGATCGCCGGCGGCGGATGCGTGGTGTGCAGGATGTGGCAGATCAGGAACTCGCGCGGGACGTTGAGACCCGGCGACGGAACCGCCGCCCACGGGTTGAACCAGCACTGCACGACGAAGCGCGCCGGCGAGAACAGGAAGAGGCGCTGCATGCCCCGGTCGAGCAGCGGGCGCGCCTCCTCGTCGCCGGCGACCGCGTCCTCGGGGACCTGGTGCGGCGCCTGGTAGCCGTCGAGCGCCATCTCCGAGATCGGCTGCCGCAGCGCGGCGCGCTTGCGGGCGGTGGGGAGCAGCATCATCGGATGCCGCGCGTAGTAGTTCAGCTGGCCGAGCACTCCGACGCTCTCGCGGATCGCCTCGAAGGCGCGGCCGAGCTGCTCGTCGGTGGGCGAGCGCGGCACCAATCCGGCGCGAACGTAGAACTCGACGCGGGGTCGGTGGTCGATCCGGAGAGGCGACACGGGGGGTTCCTCGGTTCGCGCGGCAGTCTATCGGACGCGCCTCGGGTCGAGCAAGCTGCGGCCCACGCTACCTTCCTCCGCCGCGATGCCGGCAGCCCGACCCCGTGTCCTCTTCGTGAGCCCGCTGCCGCCGCCGATGGGCGGGATCGCGAAGTGGATGCTCGCAATCCTTGCGAGTCCGCTCGGTGAGCGCTTCGAGCTGCGCGTCGCCGATAGCTCGCCGTCCAAGAAGGACTCCGTGCAGGGGCACAGCCGCCTGCGCGCGGATCGCGCGGTCGACGCGTTCCGCATCCTCGGCCGCGTGGCCGTCGAGCTGGTCCGCTTCCGCCCGGCGGTCGTGCACGTGAACACCTCCTACCAATGGGCCTTCCTGCGCGACGGCATCGCGCTGTGGATCGCGAGCGCCTTCGGCGCGCGCACGCTGATCCACTTCCGCGGCGGCGACTTCCCCGAGTTCGTCCAGGGCCTGCGCCCGGGTCTGCGCCGGCTCGCGGAGGCGACGCTGCGCCGCGCCGACCGCCTCGTGGCGCTCACGCACCCGACGCGCGTCTACCTCGAGTCGATCGCCCCGAGTGCGCGCGTGCGTTACGTGCCCAACTTCGTGCGGCCCGACGAGGTCGCGGGCCCGCCCGAGCACGGCTCGGGGGGAGCGCGTCCCGTGCACGTGCTCTTCGTCGGATGGATCCTCGCCGCCAAGGGCGTGCGCGAGCTGCTCGAGGCCGCGCGCGCGATTCCCGAGGCCCGCTTCACGCTGGTCGGCCCTCAGGAGCCGGCCTTCGTCGACAGCATCCGCAGCGAGCTCGCGGAGCTCGAGCCGCGCGTGCGCCTGCTCCCGGAGAGGCCGCGTAACGAGCTCGCGGAGCTCTACCGCGACGCCGACGTGTTCGTGCTGCCGACCTGGCGCGAGGGGTTCCCCAACGTCGTGCTCGAAGCGATGGCCGCGGGGCTCCCCGTGGTCGCGACCCCGGTTGGAGCGATCCCCGACGCGCTCCGCGACGGCCAGGAGGGGCTCCTCGTGCCGCCGCGCGACGCAGCGGCCCTGACCGCCGCGCTGCGGCGCCTGGTGGGCGATGCCGCGCTGCGGGCCGAGATGGGGGCCCGGGCGCGCGAGCGCGCCGAGTCCGTCTTCTCCGAGAAGGCGGTAATCGCCCAGCTCGAGGCGATCTACCGCGAGCTGGCGGAGTGAAGAGAGTCATGCGGGCTGGCTATCCTGCCGATCCGAGAAGGGGCCTCGAGGGCGCTGCCACGGGGGTGGGATGTTCCGATTCGTCACGCGGGTGAGCCTCTTCCTGGTCGGCTTCAGCCTGCCGATCAGCTCGCTCGGGTTCCAGATCCCCGGCTTCCCGATCACCGCGAACAAGCTGGCGACGGCCTTCCTGCTGATCCTGGCCGCCATCTACTGGCTCTTCGGCGGTCACCGACGTCCGCGGGACCGCAAGGCGCCCTGGGTGCTCGCGTTCGGGGCGAGCTTCGCGATCTCGAACATCGTCGGGCTGGTGCAGGATGCGCCCGTCGTTCCAACGCTCGTGGTGACCACCACCTTCCTCGCGCTGATCCTCTACCTGTTCCTGATCCCGTACGTGGTGGCCACGCGCTCCGATCTCGTGCTCCTGATGTGGTCGCTCGTGCTCGGTGCAGCGTTCGCCTCCTCCCCGCTTCTGCTCGGCTTCCATCCGAGCGTCGGCGAGGAGCGCTTCGAGGGCCTCTCGTCGGCGAACGTGCTCGGCCTCGACCTGCTGGTGTGCCTGGCCATCGCGGCCGCGCTCTTCTTCTCGACCCGCAGGCAGTGGGCGCGCCTGATCCTCGGCGGCGCGATCGCCCTGATCATGGCGGGCATCCTGCTCTCGCTCTCGCGCGCCGCGTTCGTCTCGGTGGCGCTGATGTGGGGCCTCTGGATCTATCGCTCCGGCCGCCTGGATACCATCAAGTACGCGATTCCGGCGCTGCTGCTGCTCGCCGGGGTGGCGCTCTTCTCGCCGCGCGCCGTCGTCCAGCGGGTGGAGACGATCATCAACCCGCGTGCCCGGGCGGCGGACACCTCGATCCAGAGCCGCTTCACGCAGGTTCCCGTCGCGGCCATGGCGTTCGGCAGCAATCCCCTCCTCGGGGTGGGGACGGTCAACTTCCATTACTGGAGCCTGAAGATTCCGGGGAGCGCGGGCGAGGAGATCCACAACGCCTATCTCAACATCGCGGCGACCCAGGGGCTGCTCGGCCTGATCCCGTTCCTGCTGATCTTCGGACTCACCTGGAACGACTACGGCCGCGCGATCCGCACCGTGCGAGCGCGCAGGCGCCTCCGCGACAGGCAGCTCGCGGAGCTCGGTCACTACGCGGTGTTCCTACAGATCGCCTTCGCCGGCACGATGCTGGACAGCGTCTTCCATCCGACCCAGAAATCGAAGTCGCTCTGGCTGTGCTTCGCGCTATCGACCGTGCTGGTCTCGCTGGTGCGCCAGCGCGTCGCGGAGCTCGAGGCGGGCGCGGAGCTCGGCGAGCGGACGGAGCCAGCACCCGCGTTCGCCGGTCCCGGCTTCGATTCGGAGCCGGCAAGAGCGTTCGGCGGCTAAGCCGCCTCTCTCGTTGCCTCGAGACGGCGCGATCTGGAGCGCTGGGAACGGATCGCGACGATCGAGGCAGCTTTCCTTGGCGCGCTCGCCACAGCCCTCGCGGTGGCCTCGGCGGCGTAGGCGAGCAGCACCGGCTCGAAGGCCGCGCGATAGCGAGGTCCCGCGTCGAATGGCGAATGGAGGAGCGTCATCACCAGGAGGAGCAGAACCACGCCCTGGGCGTAGGGGTTGCGTCGAAACGACCAGAACGCCATTAGGCTGACGGACAGCAGGAAACCGTGATAGAGCAGCCCGGTGCGTTCCGCGACCGAGAGCTCGCGCCAGGGTTTGAGGCTGTAGCGGCCGAGGGGTGACCAGAACAGGCCCGCGTTGAAGGCCATCGTGCCGATCGCTTCACCCGGATTCGCCCTGAAATAGGCCAGCGTTCGATGGAGGAGCCTTCGCTCGGCGTCGGCAGGGTTGGCCGCGCGCCACGGATCGAGCGCTTCGCGGACATCGTCCGGCTGCGTGCTCGCCCAGGTCTGGGCCGCGGCCATGCCGTTGGACATGGTGAGCGGCGCAATGCTCGACATCGTTACGGGGCGATCGCGCAGCAAGCTGTTGCGCGCCATCCAAGGCAGCGCCAAGACGAGCGTGCAGGCGATCATCCCGAGAGCGGGCTTCCAGAGGGGGAGCCGCTGACGCCAGGCGAGCAGCAGCATCCAGGCCGCCAGGACGCCGCACGTGACGTGCCCGGTCTCCTTGAAGTAAGCCAACAGGGCGAACACGGCTCCGGCCAGGAGCGCCCATCCAACTGCCTTCCTGCGCACCGCCGCGAACGCGAGCAGCAAGCCGGTCGTCGTGAGCAATGCGAGGATCGGCTCTCGCCCGAGCCTGGCCGCTGTATAGACCATGCTCGGATCGAGCATGCAGCCCACGGCAGCGAGCAATCCCACCTGCCAGCTGAAGAGGAATGCGCCGAGGCGGAAGCAGACGACAACGGTCAGCGCATTGCACAGGATCAGGACTACCCTGAGGCTATGGTTCTCATCTCCGAGCACGGAATGGACTAGCGCCATCAAGGCGGGATATCCGGGCTCACGAATCGTGGTGGGTGAGGTCTCATAGAGGTACTTCCACGAGGAGTTCGCGAGCGCGGGCGTCGCGCTCCAGTCCGCCGGGAACGCGAACACCCCGCTCGCGCTGAGCGAACGGGCGAGGCTCTGATACTCGTAGAAGTCCGGATCGAAGGGAGCGGACGCCTGGGGCGATAGACGCGCGATGGCTACGAACTGGACCACGCACGTCACCGCGAATAGCACGACCACCGCGATCGCGGATCCGAAGCCTCCCCCCCCGCCTGGCCGACGCGTCTGCGCTGCCTCACCGAGGGCGACACGGCCCTCGGGCTTCACCGCACGGCGCCCAGATCGCGGAGCGGGCCACAGCTGCCGTTCCGGCCAAGCCCGGCGCGGTGAATCTCGGGGGGGTGCGGTCGCGCATCCTGAGCGGTCAGGATGGCGTCGATGTCTGCCGCTTCGACGCCCGCCAGGCGCAGGCCGGCCACGCGCAACTCGGTGAGCTCGGTCTCCAGACGGCGGAGGAGCGCCTCGGTGGCGGCGTTCCCGTTGATCCTTTCAGCACGTTCCATCGTCGTTCTCCCCTTGCCAGGTTCTCGTTGTGTCGCCTTGAGCGGGTCGCTACCAGCCGATCCAGCCAGCGACCCAGGTCGGGTCCGCCGCCGCTGCCAGGATTCCCACGCACGCGAGCCACCCCAGGGCCCCGCCGACGATCGGCCGCAAGTACCGGCCGCGAGCTCGAGTCTCGCTGGCCCGCGTCGCGGCCACGCTCACCATGGGATCGAGCGGCTCCAGGATCCGAGGCACCGCACTGCTCATCGCCTTCCCTCCGGTCGAAGTTGCGCATCCTCTGCCGCGGCTCGCCTGCGCAGGGCGAGCGGCCGGGGAACCTGGTTGCCCCCTAGAGGGAGTGGCTGGACGCGGCGGTTGGTGGCAGGGGCCAGCAAGCTTTTTCGCTCCGGGCCTGCGGAAGTCGCCCGGAAGCTGTCCATCCCTCGGGGAAACAAGCTATGCTGCCGGCCGGCGAGGAACGCGCGTGATATGCCTTGGCATCAACCCCGGGACCGAGCCTGGCGTCGGGCTCGACGACGGGCCCGTCCGCCCGCATCGGAGGCTGCCCCAGCCCTCGCAGCCGACCGTGCGGACCCTCGAGCGCGGCTGATGTGCGGCATCGCCGGGTACGCGGGGGTACACCGCCCCGAGCTGCTCGGCCCGATGTGTGAGGCGCTCGTGCACCGGGGGCCGGACGACCAGGGGGTGTGGTTCGACGCCAACGCCCAGATCGGGCTCGGCCACCGCCGGCTCTCCATCATCGATCTGAGCCCGGCCGGCCACCAGCCGATGAGCAACCGCGACGGCACGCTCTGGATCTCGTACAACGGCGAGCTCTACAACTTCCCCGAGCATCGCGAGCGGCTCGCCCGTGCCGGATATCCGTTCCGCAGCCAGAGCGACACGGAGGTACTGCTCGCGCTCTACGAGGAGATGGGGCTCGACTTCCTCGCCGAGCTGAACGGCATGTTCGCGTTCGCGCTCTGGGACGCGCGGCTGCGGAGGCTGGTGCTCGCGCGCGACCACGCCGGCGTGAAGCCCCTCTACTACTGGCGTGACGGGGGGAGGATCTACTTCGCGTCCGAGATCAAGGCGCTGCTGCGGATCCCCGACCTCCCGCGGCGCCTGCATCTCGACAGCCTCGGCAGCTACCTCACCTTCCTCTGGGTCCCCGGCGAGGACACCATGCTCGAGGGGGTGAAGAAGCTCGAGCCGGGCCACGTGCTGCTCTGGCAGGACGGGAAGGTCGAGACCCGCCCCTGGTTCTCGCTGTCCTACGAGCCCGACGAGGCGGTGTCGAGCGACGAGTGGATCGAGGCGGTGCACGACACCTTCGCGCGCGCCACCCGGCGGCAGATGGTCTCGGACGTGCCGCTCGGCGCCTTCCTGTCGGGTGGGCTCGACTCGTCGAGCATCGTCGCCTGCATGCGCGAGGCGTTTCCCTCGCGCCGGATCACCACCTACACCGTGCGATGTGCCCCCGGGGCCATGGCCCAGGAGCAGGGCGTCGACGACTACCCGTACGCGTGTCGGGTGGCCGAGTCGCTCGGCGTGGAGCTGCGCTCGATCGAGCTCGAGCCCGATGCGGTCCGCCTGCTGCCGAAGATGGTCTATCACCTCGACGAGCCCGACGCCGACCCCGCCGTGTTCCCGTCGTACCTGATCTCGAAGCTCGCGCGCGAGGACGGCACCACCGTGCTGCTGTCCGGGACCGGCGGCGACGAGGTGTTCTTCGGCTATCGGAGCCACCTCGCCTACCGCGAGTACGAGCGCCTGCGCTGGATGGCGCAGTTCCCGCTGGCGCCCGCCATCTCGACCGCCGCGTACTTTTCCCGCATGGCGCTCGGCGCGGGCAACCCGATCGCACGGCGGCTCTCCAAGTTCCGGCGCGGGCTCACCGAGGATGGGGTCGAGCGCCACGTGGCGGTGGCCGACTGGTCGAGCGCGGACGTGCGGCGCGCGATGCTGGCCGAGACGGTGCGCGAGAAGGTGCCGGACGCCTACCCGGCGTGCATGGAACGCTATCGCGACGCCTTCGTCGGCCGGGGCGACCTGAATCTCCACTCCCACCTGCTGATCCAGAGCTTCCTGGCGGCGCACAACTTCCTGTACACCGACAAGTCCAGCATGGCGGTCTCGCTGGAGGCCCGCGTGCCGTTCATGGACGTCGAGCTGATGCGGCTCGCCGCGCGCATTCCCGAGCGCTACAAGCTGCGCGGCTACACCACGAAGTGGGTGTTCAAGAAGGCGATGGAGCGCCACCTTCCGAAGCGGCTGATCCACCGCAGGAAGACCGGGTTCGGCGCGCCGCTGCGGCGCTGGATGCGAACCGACCTCGGCGAGGTGGTGGGCGAGCTGCTGGGACCCGCGCGGCTGCGCGCCCGCGGCCTCTTCGACCCCGCCTTCGTCCAGCGCCTGCTGCGGGAGAACGCCTCGGGCCGCGCGGATCACGCCTACCTGATCTACGCGCTGCTCACGCTCGAGATCTGGATGCAGACCTTCCTCGATCGGGCCGGCGTCGAAGTGACCCTCGACACGTGAGCCGACCGGAGGCAGACGGCGCGATCCGGCTCGCGCGCGAGCTGCCCGGTCGCGTCGTGCTCGCGGAGGGCGACGGCACCCTCCACCTCGGCCGCAACGCCGAGATCCTGCGCTCCGCGGACGACGGCCGCACTTGGAGCCGCGTCTCGGCGCTTCCCCGCTCGCCCCTGCGGCGGGCCGCGGAGCGCTCGCGCCTGGCCTGCCGGCTGCTCCGCCACGAGATCCGCGCGCTGGTGCGCCTCTCGGACGACCGCTACGTGGCCGGCAGCCGCGACGGCATCTTCTTCGGGCGCGGCGGCGACGCGGTGCTCGGCCCCTGCGCGGTCGAGGGAGGTCCCTACCTCGCGCCGATGCGCCTCACGCGCGGGCCGGGCGACACCGTCGTGTGGGGGGAGTACGTCGGACGGCGGCCGACCCGGACCATTCGGGTCTTCGCCTCGCGCGACGGCGGCCAGAGCTTCCAGCCGGTGCACACCTTCGAGCTCGGCAGCGTCTTCCACGTCCACAACATCCTCTGGGACGAGCGGCTCCATCACTATTGGGTGCTGGCCGGCGACCACGGGGCCGAGCCGGGCATCGGGCGGCTCTCGGCCGACCTGCAGCGCTTCGAGTGGCTCGTGAAGGGCGAGCAGCGCTACCGGGCGGTGGGCGCCTTCGACCTCGGCGACCGCCTGGTCTACGCCACCGACACCGAGCTCGAGACGAACGGGCTGATCTCGCTCGACAAGGTGACGGGCCGCGCCGAGCGCCTCCGCGACTTCGACGGAAGCTGCATCTACGCCTGTCGCTTCGGCGGGCTCTACGCGCTCTCGACCACGGTCGAGCCGTCGCCCGTGAACCGCAGCGAGTGGGCGACGCTCTGGCTCTCGCGCGACGCCGAGCGCTGGTGGCCGGGCTTCCGCGCGCGCAAGGACCGCTGGCCGCCGCGCTACTTCCAGTTCGGCTCGATCGTGTTGCCGGCGGGCGAATCGGAGCGCGAGGTCGTGGTCTTCAGCGGGCAGGCGGTCGAGGGGCTCGATGGGCGCACCGCGGTGGGCACGGCCGCGCCCGGTGCCGTGCCGTGCTAGAGGCGCGCGCGCCGCGGCGGCTCCGATCGGCGCTCGCGAACCTCGCGCTCGCCGCCGGCGCGACGGTGCTGGTGCTGGTGCTCTTCGAGGCGGTCTTCCGGCTCGTTCCCGCGCTGCTCCCGGCCGGGAGCTACGGCGCCGGCCGCTTCGATCCGGAACTCGGGATGAACGTGCTGGCGAGCGGCCCGACGCTCTATGGCCCGGCGGACCCGCTCCTGGTCGAGCCCAACCCCGACGGCTTCCGCGACGTCGCGCACCAGGGCGCGAAGCCGCCGGGCGTGACGCGGATCGGCTTCTTCGGCGACTCGTACGTGCAGGCGGCGCAGGTACCGCTCGAGACCACCTTCTTCCGCCAGGTCGGACGCGCGCTGGGCGATCGGGTCGAGACCTTCGGCTTCGGCATCTCGGGCTGGGGCGCACTCCACTCGCTGCGCGCCTTCCAGGTCCTCGGACCCCGCTACGGCCTCGACGTCGCCGTCTACGTGTTCGTCGAGAACGATCCGGGCGACGAGGACTACGAGATCGCGTCGCACAGCGAGTCGGCGGGCTCGGCGATGCCGTACGCGGAGCTGGTCGACGGGGGCGCCGCGTACCGGGTCCGCTGGGTGACCGAGCCGGGGCACGAGCCCTGGTGGCACGCGGCGGCCAAGTTCCTGCAGCGACACTCATTGGTGTCCCACGTGATTCGCGACCGCCTCGCGCTGCTTCGCACCCGAGGCGTGCGCGTGCAGGCCGACCGGGCCGACGTCGAGATGTCGAAGGCGTCCGGGGCGCTGCCCGACGCGAACGACCTCCCCGCCACCTGGCCCCCGGCGTACCGGGAGCGCGCCGAGCGGCTCTTCGACCTGGTCCTGGCCGACTGGAAGAAGGAGGCCGCGGCGCAGCGCGTTCGCCTGCTCGTGCTCTACGTCCCGCGCGGCGAGAGCCAGCTCCGCGGTGCCATCCCGCGCGACGACACGTGGCTGCCGGCGCTCGAGAGCGCGACCCGGCAGCTCGGCATCCCGCTCCTGGATCCGAGCGCCGCGCTGGCCGCGCGCATGGCGGCGGGCGACCCCGTGTACCGCGACCACTGGACCCCGGCCGGCCACGAGGTGATCGCCGCCGAGCTCTCCGCCTACCTGGAGCGGATGCTCGCCGGCGGCTCCTCCTGACCCGCGGGCCGCGCGCGCTCGATGCGGCCCTTCCAGCCCGGATGCGGCTCGAAGGCGAGATCGAGATCGATCTCCGACAGTCGCAGCGTGCGCTCCCCGCGCTCGTCGATCCACTGCACCTCGAGCGCCTCGGGGTCGCCCTCGAAGTCGGTGATCCGCACGCCGCCGGCGAGCTCGCCGATCGCGCGGGCCAGCACCGGGATGCGACGCCAGTCGAAGCCCATGATCCAGGCCAGGACCACGTCGGCCGAGACGCCGTCCTCGCCAGCCGCGAGCAGACCGAGCGGTCTCGCGTCGGGGCCCATCGGCCCGTCGCGCTCGCCCGCCACGATGCCGTCGTAGACGTTCAGCACCCGGCGGCCGATGCCGCCGGGCGCGCCGAGCGCACCGCGGGCATCGGCGAGGTAGAAGATCTTGTTCAGGTCGATGGTGGTACGCCAGATGGTGTCGTTTCCCCACCAGTTGCCGTTGCGGGCCCGAGCTCCCAGGCCCGCCGCGTTCTCGACGGCACGGAGGCGGCGGAACACCGGCGCGCCGATGCCGCGCTTGAGCAGCGTGCGCGCGATCTCGGCCCCGACGCGCCGCACGCGCGCGTAGGGGTCGGGACAAGGGAACTCGTCGCCGCCGCGCGCCGGGAACCCCGCGCGGTAGTGCGGCAGCCAGTTCTTGTCGCCGTTGATGCCGATCAGGTTCTTCATCGAGAGCGTCACGCCGGTCTTCTTGTGCGTCTTGACCTTGGGCAGGTTGATCACGAGGTCGGCGCCGAGCACGGTCCTGGCCACCAGGTACTCGTTGCGGCCGCCGCTGTGGTGGCGGATCGTGACCTCCTCGTCGTAGTCGGCGCCGCGCAGCTGTCGCAGGGGGCCCTCGCCCATCGCGGCGAACTCGCTGCCGGCGCCGAGGTCGACCGGCTGGTAGCCCTCGGGGTCGCCCGGGAGCGCGTGCTTCTCGAACTGCACGCCGTGCAGATGGCGGCCGACCTCGACGCGCAGGTCGCGCCAGGCGACCTCGGCGCCGAGCGCGTCGCGATACCAGTCGAGCAGAGCCGGCAGCCGGGTGCGCTCGAGCAGCACGTCGACCTCGCAGTCGTACTGCGGCGCGTCGGCCACCACGACGCGGCCGCGGGGGCCGACGGCCAGGAGCGCGTAGTCGATGAGCGGGCGGAGCACCATCGGGTGCGTCACGACGGCGTCGAAGCGGCCGCCGGCCTTCTCGCTGAAGTGGCGCACGAAGTTGGGCTTCAGCACCACCGTGCCGCCCGGATGCACCAGGTCGGAGAGCGGCGACCACGCCGCGGTGTCGCGCCGCGCGGCGTCGTAGCCGAGGGCGCGCAGCAGGTCGCGCACGCCGGCGTAGATCCGGTTGTCGGGCGCCGTCTCGGCGGGGAGGAACGCGAGCTCGGGGTAGCGCTCGGGCGGATGGAACGGGAGCGCGGTGTCGTAGCCGCGCTGGCCGGTGAAGAGCAGGGCCGGTCGTCGCGCCGCGCGGCGTTCCAACCCCGCCTCCTAGGCGCGCTCGCGGGAGAGGTCGCGCTCGAGGACGTCGACGATGCGGTGCGCCGCGGCACCGTCCCACTTGTCCGGGACGCGGCCGTGGGGCGCGTCGCCGTCGAGCACCTTGCGCGCCTCGGCGCGGATCACCTCCGGCTCGCCGCCCACCAGTCGGTTGGTGCCCTCGCTCACCGTGACCGGCCGCTCGGTGCTGTTGCGCAGCGTGAGGCACGGCACGCCGAGCACGGTCGTCTCCTCCTGGATTCCACCCGAGTCGGTGAGCACCAGGCGCGCGTCGGCCAGGAGCCCGAGGAATTCGAGATAGCCGAGCGGGTCGGTGAGGCCCAGCCGCGGCACGCGACCCCCGAGGCGCTGCTCGATCGATGCGCGCGTGCGCGGATGCACCGGGAACACGATCGGGAGCTCGCGGTGGATCTCCTCGAGCACCGCGAACAGCCCGACGAGCCGCTCGGGGTCGTCGACGTTGCTGGGCCGGTGCAGCGTCAGCACCGCGTAGCCGCGCGGCTCGAGCCCGAGGCGCGCGAGCGGAGCCGCCTCGCGCGCGCGGCGCAGGTGCGCGCGCAGCGTGTCGATCATGACGTTGCCGACGAAGTGGATGCGCTCGGCGCCCACGCCCTCGCGGCGCAGGTTCTCCGCGCCCGAGGGCTCGCTGGTGAAGAGCCAGTGCGAGATCGCGTCGGTCAGCAGGCGGTTGATCTCCTCGGGCATCGAGCGGTCGAAGGAGCGCAGCCCCGCCTCGACGTGCGCGACCGGGATCTCGAGCTTCACGGCGGCGAGTGCGGCGGCCAGGGTCGAGTTGACGTCGCCGACCACCACCACCACCGACGGCCGCCAGTCGAGCAGCACGGGCTCGATCCGGCGCAGCACCTCGGAGGTCTGCACCGCGTGCGAGCCGGAGCCGACGCTCAGGTTCACGTCGGGCGCGGGGATGCCGAGGTCGCGGAAGAAGCCGTCCGACATCGCTGCGTCGTAGTGCTGGCCGGTGTGGACGAGGAGCGTTTCGAAGCGCGGGCGCGCGCGCAGCTCGCGAAGCAGCGGCGCCACCTTCATGAAGTTGGGCCGCGCGCCGGCCACCACCAGCACCCGGATCCGATTCGCGACGGGGTCTCGGGACATGGCAGCGTCAGTTGGGAACATACGGGCCGAGCCGCGCGACGACGAGAGCGGCGAGCTCGCGCAGGTCCGCCTCGGCGCGCTGGTCGTCCTTGTGGTCGAGCGATGTAGTGAGGCGGATCAGCGAGCCGTCCGTGCGGTGCCGCCGGGCGCGGTCCCACGACAGGTAGACGATCTTCTTCCAGTCGTCCGCGACCACGCGGCCCTGCGTCTGGTACCAGTAGTAGACGAGCGCGCGCTGCTCGCCCTTGGCGATCACCAACCGGTTCACGAGGGCCGGGCGCTGGGGCAGCCCCTCGAGGTCGAGCGGCACCTGGGTGGCGTCGATGATCTCCCAGCCCGAGCCGGGCAGGCAGTGCTTCGGCGGGTGGATCGAGTTCTCATAGTCGCCGCCGCCCTCGTGGCGGATCTGGGTCTCGTGCCAGCCGACGTAGAGGTCGACGGCTGCGGGCGGATCGGCCCGCCGGTAGTCGCAGATCAGGTAGTCCGAGGCGCCCAGGTTCGCGAGCGTCTTGTCGTCCATCTTGCCCTTCTCGGGACAGGACCAGCCCTCGATCTGCAGCGGCCAGTTCGCGAAGCTCAGATGGGGCGGGATCACTTCGGCGGTCGCGAAGAACTGGTAGATGTAGAAGTTGAGCGCCAGGAAGGCCAGCGCGGCGAGGGCCTTGCTCATGTCGCAATCCTCCGGGCACCGCCCCGTTTCGGCCTCCAGCGCTCCGGCCAGACCAGCCCGAGCAGCCAGGCCTCCAGCAGCAGCAGCAGGAACGCGCCCCCGAACGTCACCAGTCCTTGGAACTCGTGCACCAGGCCGCCGGCGGCCTTCTCACCGTAGCGATAGGTGAGGATCCCGGTGATCGCCACGCGCAGCGCATTCACGACGATCGCGGTCGGAATCGCCGACAGCACGATGATGATCCGCTCGCCCCAGCTGCGCCGGAAGAAGTACGCGAACACGACACCCAGCGTGATCAGCGCCATCAGCGAGCGCAGGCCGCTGCAGGCCACCTCGACGAACAGCGTGGCGTTCGGGAGATGGATGATGTTGCCCTCGCGCAGTGCGGGGATGTGGAGGTAGTAGAGCAGGTTCACCGCCCAGTCGGCGGCGATGAGCTGGAGCGGGAACGCGATGGGGAGCAGCAGCGAATTGGGGAGCGGCACCATCAGGAACAGGAAGCAGAGCGGGAAGGCCAGCACGCGGAACACCTGGCGGCCGAACAGCAGCACCACGAGGCCGATCAGCGCCAGCACGAACGACACGCGCATGTTCATGAGCTCGACGCCGAGACGCCCGATCGCGAGCGTCACGCTCGAGAGTGCGAGCGGGACGAGCCCCCACCAGCTCGGCTCGATGCGCGCACGCCGCAGCTGCGGCCTGCGCTCCCACGCGAAGTAGGCTGCGAGCGGGGCGATCAGGAAGCCGTGGGAGTAGTCCTCGGACCCGTACCAGTGGAGGCCCATGTAGTAGAGGATGGGCGTGTAGATCGCGAC
Source organism: Myxococcota bacterium (assembly GCA_035506135.1). Classification (GTDB taxonomy): domain Bacteria; phylum Myxococcota_A; class UBA9160; order UBA9160; family PR03; genus DATJPY01. The sequence goes on from DATJPY010000109.1 coordinate 38,560, forward strand.
GGCGAACGCGAGCGCCGTCGTGCCGATGATGATCTGCTGCCGCCGCGTGGCGCCCGAATCGGGCGCCCGCGCGGCCGCGGCTGCGGCATCCGTTGCCACGTGTCTCGTCCCGCTCCCGACGGCGCTCAGAACAGGGCGTAGATGAACGGCGCCACCGCCGAGCCCTGGGTGAGCACGATCAGCAGCGAGAGCAGCAGCATCGTGACCAGGATCGGCCCGAGCCACCACTTCTTGCGCACGCGCATGAACGCCCACAGCTGCCCGAAGATCCCCAGGCTCTCCAGCCGTCCACCCCTGCTCCTCGCCATCGCGTCCTCTCTCCCGACTAGTCGAGCTCGTAGAGCTCGCGCCAATCCACGTCCTCGCGCAGCTCGGGCTGCTCCTCCTTGAGCAGCACCTGGTTGCCGAGCACCAGCACGTCCATGTTCGTCCGCATGAAGCAGAGATAGGCGTCCTC
>DATJPY010000110.1:0-22642 GCA_035506135.1 Myxococcota bacterium
TCTCGATCCAGCTCGCCACGTTGCCTGCGATTCCGATTCCGGGCGCTGGTCTCGTCACGATCAACGGCTCGTCTCCGGGCCCGCACGTCAACTCGCTCTCGATCCCCGCTTCGCCCTTCCAGATCACCGGGTTCGTCCTTCCGGTGACCGATCCGGCCGCGGCCCCGATCGGCGGGCTCCAGCTGACCGCGCACAACAGCGCCGGCGCCTTCGCCGGAGCGACGCTCGGCGGCGTCATGCCGATCGCCGGCTTCACGAAGGTCTGCCTGTTCTCGGCGTGCGACAACGTCACTACGCCGCCTCCGGCGAACCTGAACGTGCCGCTGAACAACGTCGGCTCGGGTGGCGCGGCCTTCGTGGCCACGCTGGTCAACCTGACGGCGATCGGCGCCCCCTGGACGGCCGGCACGGCCGCGGTGGGCACCCTGGCGATCGCCGGGTTCCAGCACGGCCCGGCCTCGCTCGCCAGCTCGACGGCCAACGCGTCGGGCTCGATCCGGCTGGTGACGCCGGTGTTCGTCAGCACGAACATCTCCGCCTCGGCGGTGGTGCCGGTCTTCGGGATCCTGGACCTGCACTTCGTGCCGGAGCCGGGCACGCTTCTGCTCCTCGGCAGCGGCATCGCCGGGCTCGTGATGTTCGGTCGCTCGAAGCAGAGCTGATTTAGTCGATCCACAAGGATCGGCTGAGTCTTCGGGCGGCCATCCCACTGGGATGGCCGCCCTTTTCTTGACGGAGAGGCGGTGTCATGCGGAAGTGGCTCCTGGCGTTGGTGCTGGCGATCCTCGGTCTCGGCGCGTCCGCGGCCCAGGCGACCACCCTCGGATTCACCGGGTTCCTCGCCATCCAGATCGCGACGCTCGCGCCGGTGGCGGTGTCGGGCAGCGGGCTCGCGACGGTGGGCGGCGCAGGCAACCACGTAAGCTCGCTCTCGATCCCCGCCTCGCCCTTCTCGGCGAACGGCCTGATCGTTCCGGTCACGGATCCCTCCGCGGCGCCGATCGCCGGGATCCAGGCCACGATCCACAACGGGGCCGGCGCGTTCTCGGGTCCGGGGCTGGTCGGCGCGATGGCGATCAACGGCGTGACCAAGGTCTGCCTGTTCGCGCCCTGCAGCGTGCCGCCGCCCGCCAACCTCTCGGTTCCGATCAGCGTCGTCGGGGCAGGCGGCGTCTCGTTCGCGGGCAATCTCGTGAACGCGACCGTCGTCGGCGCGCCGTGGACGGTCGGCACCGCTCTCGTCGGCACGCTCACGGCGATGGGGTTCCATCACGGACCCGCGTCGCTCAGCAGCTCGACGGCGCAGCTCTCGGGTGCCCTGCGGCTCGTGACGCCGGTCTTCATCAGCACGAGCATCGGCGCGTCGGCCGTCGTTCCCGCCTTCGGGATCCTCGACCTGCACTTCGTGCCGGAGCCGGCCACGCTGCTGCTCCTCGGGAGCGGCGTCGTCGGCCTGACCCTGCTGGGACGCTCGAAGCGCGCCTGACCGGCCCTAGAGGCGGCGGAAGGTCGTCTCCAGCGCCCGCCGGGTGCGATTGCGCTCGAGCGCCAGCTCGATCAGGCGGTCGAGGAGCTGCGGGTAGGGGAGGCCGGAGGCCTCCCAGAGGCGCGGGTACATCGACATCTCCGTGAAGCCGGGGAGGCTGTTCACCTCGTTCACGTAGAACGTCCCGGAGCGGCGCTCCATCAGGAAGTCGACGCGGCCGAGGCCGGCGCCCTCGAGCGCCCGGAAGGCGCGGATCGCCAGGCTCCGCGCCTGCTCGGCCTCGTCCTCGGAGAGCGGCGCCGGGACCAGGAGCTCCGTGCTCTCGTCGACGTACTTCGCCTCGTAGTCGTACCAGTCGCGCCGCGGGCGGATCTCGCCCGGCACCGAGGCCTCGGGCGCGTCGTTGCCGAGCACGGCGACCTCGATCTCGCGGGCGTCGATGGCCGCCTCGACGAGGAGCTTCGTGTCGTAGCGGCTGGCCTCGGCGAGCGCGCGGCCGAGCGCCCGTGTCTCGGTCACCTTCTGGATCCCGACCGACGAGCCCGAGTTCGCCGGCTTCACGAAGACCGGGAGCCCGAGCTCCTCGGCCAGACGCGAGGCCGCGCCGCGGGCGTCGCGCGCCAGCTCGTGCGCGGTGATGCTGCGCCACGGACCCACGGGAAGCTCGGCGTGCTCCAGCAGGCGCTTGGCGACCTCCTTGTCCATCTGGAGGGCGGAGCCGAGGACGCCGGAGCCGACGTAGGGGAGACCCGTGAGCTCGAGCAGGCCCTGCAGGCTCCCGTCCTCGCCGCCGCGGCCGTGGATGATCGGGAAGAGCGCATCGAGGGCGACCGGCTCGCCGCCCGGAGCCAGCGGAAGGAGGGCACTCGACCCGGGCGTGGCCGGCAGCACGCTCGGCGCGCCGCGCTCGAGGGCGCGCTCGAGCGAGGTGCCGGGCTTGCCGACCCGCAGCACGCCGTCGTGCCCGACCGCGAGCGGCCACACCTCGTAGCGGGACGGATCGAGGTTGCGCAGGATCGAGGTCGCCGACGCGACCGAGACCTCGTGCTCGACGGAGCGACCGCCGTAGATCAGCCCGACCCGCAGCTTCGGCATCCGCTTCCCCCCTTTTCGGACCGCAGCATAGCCCGGTACCCTATCGGCGTGTCGGACCTCCCCGACGAGCTCGCCGCCAAGGAGCGCGCACTTCGCGATCGGCTGCGGGCGAGCGGCCGCCTCCTCGTCGCCTTCTCGGGCGGCGTGGACTCGAGCTACCTGGCGAGCGTCGCGCACGCCGCGCTCGGGGAGGGAGCGCTCGCCGTGACGGCCGTGTCGCCCTCGTACCCGGCGAGCCACCGCCGCATGGCAGAGCAGGTGGTGCGCGAGTTCGGCATCCCGCATCGCTTCGTCGAGACCCGCGAGATGGAGAGCGCCGACTATCGCGCCAATCGATCCGACCGCTGCTACCACTGCAAGTCCGAGCTCTTCGCGGTGCTGGGCGCGCTGCGCGACGAGCTCGGCTTCGACGCCGTCGCGTACGGCATCAACACCGACGACCGCGGCGACTTCCGGCCCGGCCACCGCGCCGCTGCCGAGCGGGGCGTGCTCTCGCCCTTCCTCGACGTCGGGCTGTCCAAGCAGGAGATCCGCGCCCTGTCGCGCTCGATCGGCCTTCCGACGGCGGATCTGCCCGCGTCGGCCTGCCTGTCGTCGAGACTCCCCTACGGCACCGAGGTCACGCCGGAGCGGCTGGCGCAGGTGGAGGAAGGGGAGGAGCGCCTGCGCGCGCTGGGCTTCCGCCAGGTCCGCCTCCGCCACCACGGCGAGCTGGCGCGCATCGAGATCGACCGCGCGGAGCTTCCGCGCGCCCTCGATCCGGCCGTCGCCCAGGCGATCGTGGCCGCCGTGAAGCCGCTCGGCTTCCGCTACGTCTCACTCGACCTCGAGGGCTATCGAACCGGATCGCTCAACGAGGTGCTGTTCGTCGACTTCAGCGCCGAACCCGGCTGATGACGCAGTGATCCTCCAGGTCCGTTGCGAGGGCGCCCCGCGCGACCTCGGCCTCGATCAGGGGAGCGCGTGCCGCGACGCGATCCGCCGCGCGACGCGTTCGCTCGGCCGGGTCCCGGGCGGCGTCGAGCTCGGGCGCGACCTGACGCGCCACTTCCCGCACCTCGCCGAGCGAACCGCCGGGCTCGCGAGCGGAGCGGGCGTCTCGACGGCGTCGCTCCTCGCGCTGCTGGCGCGGACGCTCGGTGAGGCCTACCCGCTCGAGGACGCCCGATTCGTGGGCGATGGGCTCTCGGTCCGCCTTCTCCCCTCGATCGCTCCCGCCGACCTCGTCCTCCGCTGGGCGCGGCCCGACGGCGGGTATCCGAGCCTCACGATCTCCCATCCCGCCCTCGCTGCGTCCCTCGCCGGCGTGAACGAGCGCGGCCTCGCCGCGGCGGCGATCGCCGTGTCGGCGCTGAGCTCCGACCACGTCTGCCGGGCCCCAGGCCTGCTCCTCCTGGATGGCTGCCTCGAGCGGCTCGACACGGTCGAGAAGGCGCTCGAGTGGTGCGAGCGCCGGCCCGGCGGTTGCTTGGCGCGGCTCCTCTTCGCCGACGCGAGCGGAGCGCGCGGGGCGATCGAGCTCGACGGCGAGAAGCGATCGCGCGTGGAGCCACACGCAGCGTCGTCGCCCTCGGGTGCGCCGAGCCTGCGGATCGACGCCGCCAGGCGATCGCTGGCGATCGAGCTTCCGGGCGCCCCGGCCGAGGAGCTCGCGCTCGCGCCACCGGCGCTTGGCTAGGGATCGAGGCGCGTGCGTCGTCGAGCGGGGATGCGCGGGAGACCGGAGCTCGGCGGGCGAGCATGGCGCGCCGGCGCCGCGCTCGTCCTCGTGCTGGCGTGCGGTCGCAGCGAGCCGCCGCCCGCGGCGCAGAGCGCCGAGCCGGCTCCCGCACCCGCCGTCGCGCCCGCGCCCGCCGCAGCGGTCCGTCCCGGATCGTTGGCTCCGGGCGATGCCGTGCCCTCGTCCCCGGAGCGAGCCGGCAGCGGGCTCCCGCCGACGGCGAAGCCGTCGATGCTCGATGAGATCCGCGCGGATCTCGCGGCGTCGCGATCGGCGTCGGACGGGGGCGGCCGCGCCTGGATCGAGCGGGGATCCGATCACGCCGTCGCAGGGCAGGCGTCGCGCTTCCCGATCGTCTACGAGGCGGGTCCCCTCGGCATCTCGGTCGGCGGCTCGATCCTGGTCGAGCGCCGCTACTACTGGTACTGGAGCACGCCGCAGATCTCGGATCCCGCGGCTCCGGGCTTCGTGACCGCCCGCTGCGACGCCCCCGGCGTCGAGCTCGCCCTGCACGAGGTCCCGCGCAGCGGCGTGGCGATCGGGCTCGGCGGCGTCGCCATCGAGGTGCGCGGGCGCCCGCTGCGCGCCGGCGAGCGCGTGCACATCGTCTTCGGCGCCGGGCCGGCGGGCGCCGTGGCCGACGCCTTCGCGGAGCACGGCGAGCACCTCTGGCTGCGCGTCGACGGCGACGGCGACGGCGTCTCGGGCCTGGTGGTCGACTCCCCCGCGCTCGACGTCGCCGCCGGGCCGCCCGAGAAGCTCGAGCTGATCCTTCCCACGACGGCGCACGCGGGCGACGCCGCGCGGCTCGTGGTGTCGTGGCTCGACGCGGTCGGCAACCTGGCCGGCTCCGCGCGCGGCGATGTGGAGCTCGAGGCGACACAAGGGCTCGAGCTGCCGCCGCGCATCGCGTTCTCGGCCGCGGACGGCGGACACAAGGAGGTGTCGATCCGGGTGCTCGCACCGGGCATCCACACGGTCCGCGCCCGCGGCGCCTCGGGAGACGTCGAGAGCAATCCGCTGGTGGCGCTGCCCCGGACGCCGCGCGTGCTGTGGGCGGATCTGCACGGCCACTCGAACCTCTCCGACGGCACGGGCACCCCGGACGACTACTTCCGCTACGCGCGCGACGTGGCCGCGCTCGACGTCTCCGCGCTCACCGACCACGACCACGTGGGAGCCCGCTTCCTGGACGAGAACCCCGAGATGTGGGAGGAGATCCGGCGCAACGTCAAGGCGTTCCACGAGCCCGGTCGCTTCGTCACGCTGCTCGGATTCGAGTGGACCAACTGGATCTACGGGCACCGACACGTGCTCTACTTCGGCGACGAGGGCGAGGTGCTCTCCTCGGTCGATCCGCGCTACGACACGCCGGCGAAGCTCTGGGAGGCGCTGCGCGGGCGCGCGGCGCTCACCGTGGCGCATCATCCGGGGGGTGGCCCGGTCGGGACCGACTGGCGGATCGCGCCGGATGCCGAGCTCGAGCCCGACACCGAGATCGCATCGGTGCACGGGAGCAGCGAGTCCCTGGACACGCCGTTCTTGATCCACGAGCCGGTCCGCGGAAACTTCGTGCGCGACGCGCTCGGTCGCGGGTATCGCCTCGGCTTCCTCGGCAGCGGCGACAGCCACGACGGGCACCCCGGGCTGGTGCAGCGGTTTCGCGGCGAGTCGGGCGGGATCGCCGCGATCCTCTCCGAGGACCTGACGCGCGAAGGCGTGCTCGAGGCGCTGCGCGCGCGGCGCGTCTACGCGACGAACGGCCCGCGCATCTACCTCTCGGTCGCGCTCGACGGCATGCCGGTCGGCTCGGTGCTGTCGCACGCGAAGTGGCAGGTCGGCGAGCCGCCGAAGCTCGCCGTGCTCGCCGTGGGCGTCGCGAATCTCGACCACATCGACCTGGTGCGCAGCGGCCGGGTGGAGCCGATCGCGCCGGGTGAGGGCCGGCGGCGCATCGGGCTCAGCGTGCCGCTTCGCGATCTCGCGCCCGGCGAGTACGTCTATGTGCGCGCGGTGCAGACCGATGGCGGCGCGGCCTGGTCGAGCCCCTTCTTCATCGAGTGATGCCAGCGCATGGGACGGACACGGTGGCTGGCTCTGGCGGGGGTGGCGGTGATCGCGGTGGCGCTGCGCGCGCCGGTCGCCGGCATTCCCTTCGAGCGCGACGAGGGCGAGTACGCCTACATCGCGCAGCGCTGGCTGGCCGGCGAGGTCCCGTATCGCGACGCCTTCGACCAGAAGCCGCCGGGCGTGTTCGCGCTCTACGCCGCCGCCTTCCTGGCGGGTGGCGAGACGCCCGCCGCGGTGCGCTGGACCGCGCAGCTCCTGACGCTGGTGACGCTCGCCGCGATCGCCGCGCTCGGCGGGCGCCTGTTCTCGGGGCCGGCCGGCGTGGCGGCGGCGCTGCTCGCCGCGCTCCTCACCGTCGATCCATCCTGGCTCGGCAACGCGGTCAACACCGAGCTCGTCGCGATCGCCCCGCTGTCCGTCGGCGCGCTTCTCGCGCTGCGCGCCGAGTCGGCGGGGCCGCGCGCGTCGTTGCTCGTGGGCCTCTGCGGCGGGCTCGCGCTCCTCTGCAAGCCGGTCGTCGCGCCGATCGTCGCCTTCGAGCTGGCGGCGGCCGCGTGGCGGAGCGGACGCCCCCGCGTCCACCTCCTGGCGGGGGCCGCCGGCGTCGCGGCGGCGCTCCTCCCCGTCGCGGCCTACTTCGCGTGGGCGGGCGCCTGGCGCGAGCTCCTCGACGCCACGGTGTGGAACAACCTGGCCTACGCCGGCGGCATGTCGCTCAGCCAGTATCCGCTGTACTTCTGGGCGCAGTTCCGCGGCAGCCTGGTCCCGCTCGGTCCCGTCTACGCGGCGGCGGCCGCCGCGCCGCTGCTCCTCGCCCGCGCCGACGCGGGCGGCGCGCGACGCAGCCTCCTCTGGGTGGGCGCGTGGCTCGCCGTCTCGCTCCTCGCCGTCGCGGCCGGCGGCTACTTCCGCCAGCACTACTTCGTCCTCACCGTGCCGCCGCTCTCGCTGCTCGCGGGGGCCGCCCTCGACGCCGCAGCGCGGCGGCTCGCGCCCTCGCGGCGCGCCGCGGCGGCGCTCGCCGTGGCGGCCGCCCTCGCGCTGGTGGCGAACGCCGTCGCGCGCGGCTGGTGGTACTACGGGCAGGGCTCCGGCGAGGGAAAGATCGCGCGGCTCTACGGCTCGAATCCGTTCCCGGAGGCGCCCCCCACCGCGCGCTGGATCGCGGCGCACTCGGCGCCCGGCGATCGGGTGTTCGTCTACGGCTCCGAGCCGGAGCTCCTGTTCCACGCCGGGCGGCGCAGCGCGACCCGATACATCTTCGTGTATCCGCTGAACATGCCCTTCGGCGACGCCGCGGCGCGCCAGCGCGAGGCGCTCGCCGAGTTCGACGCCGCGCCGCCGCGCTTCGTGGTCGCGGTCTTCTCGCGGAGCTCGCTGCTCGAGCAGCCCGGCACGCCGCCCGAGCTGCGCAGCGGCCTGCGCGAGCGCATCGAGCGCGACTACGAGGTCGCCGCGGTGGTCCCGTTCGCGCGCGACCGGCGCGGGCTCGTGATCGACGGCGCCGAGGCGCGCGCCCTCGTGCAGCAGCAGCCGTCGCTCTGGGACGATCCCGCGCCGTGGGCTCCCTATCTCGTCTGGGAGCGGCGCGCTCACTGACTCATGAGCGCGCGCGGGTCCTTGCCGAGCAGCAGGAGCGCGAGCCGGCGCGTCGGCTCGTCGGGGTGCGTCGTCGACAGCTCCATCAGCACGCGCTGTCCCTCCGGGCCTGCGAACGCGAGCGCCGCGAGCGGCCCGCCCGCCTCGCGCCCGGTGTGCGTCTCCGCGAGCGTTCGCAGGCGCGGCACCACCGGATCGCCGAACGCCCCGACCGCCTGCGCGATGTCGGCGCGCACGCTCGGCGCCGGATCGAAGAGCGCGGCGAATCCGACCTCGAGCGCGTCGGCGCCGTGCGCCGCGAGCAGCGCATGGACGGCCGCGGCGCGCACCTCGGGGGCGGGGTCGGAGCGCGCGCGGCGCGAGACCTCGGCCTCCTCGGGCGTCGAGACGAGGAAGCGCACGCCCACCGCCCGCACGGCGGGATCGGAGCTCGCGACGAGCTGCTTCGCCGTGGGGTAGGGGAGAGATCCGTCGATCTCGACCACGGCGTTCCAGGCGGGCCCCGCGAGGGGAGGCGGGCCCTGCGCGAGCGCGCCCAGCGTGGGGCGCAGGCCGGCGAGCTGATGCGACCCCGCGAGGTGCACCAGCGCGAGGCGCAGCGCGTCGGGCCGCGACGCGCTCGTCATCGCGCGCGAGAGCGAGGCAGCGGCCGGCTCGCGCAGCTTCGACTCGAGCCCGCCGACCTTGTCGATGCGCGCGGCCGCCGCCTCGGCGAGCGGCGCGGCCGCGCTCGCCACCAGCACCGCCAGCGCGTCGACCCCCGGCGACTCCTCGCGCTCCGCGGGCGCGACGCGCAGGTAGCGCGCGAGGCCGTCGAGGGTCGGCTCGTCGGGGTCGCGCAGGAAGGCCGCGCCCGACTCCGCGACGGCGAGCACGTCCGCCTTCGGGAAGCGCTGCAGCCAGAGCGAGTAGCCGGGCATCGGCCCGAGCGCGACGGCGATCCGCCCGCCGTTCTGGAAGCGCACCGGGCGGTCGGACGAGAGCTCCTCCCACGCGATGCGGATCCGCTCGGAGCCGGGCGCCAGGTTCGCCGGCGCGTCGGCCGGCGCCGCGAGATCGCGCTCGACGCGCAGCCACGCGGCGTAGCCGTGCGTGTCGATCCGCGCCGACTCCTCGACCACGCCCACCACGACGCGGGTCGCGCTCTCGGCGCCCGCGAGCAGCGGCGCGCCGCCGGCGGCAGGAAGCGAGCCGCCGCCCGCACGGGCGGCGGCGAGCAGCGCGAGCGCGGCGGCCAGCCCGGCCGGCAGGCGCGCTCGGCTCAGGGCGTCACCGACACGCCCGGCGGATCGAACACGCCGTTGCCGTCCACGTCGAGGTAGAGGGCGTTGGTGAAGCCGAGCGCGCGAATCCCGTTCTCGCTCGCCGTCACGTTCTCGAGCGCCGCGAGGTTGGTGTTCTGCGTGAGGCTCACCGAGTCGGGATGCACCGGGAACATCGGCGGCGACACGCCCTGCGTCCCGCGCACGACCACCACGAACCACTGGTCCTGCGAGAGCCCGGAGAAGGTCTGCGTCAGGTGGGTCTCGAAGCGGCTCGAGCCGTTCACCGGCACCGTCGTCACGGTGAAGTCGGTGCCCTTGTGGAGGACCAGCGTCGGGACCGCGGTGAAGAGCGTGGGCACGCCGGCGTTGCTCTTGTTCACGTGGGTCGAGGCGTTGCGGAAGATCTGGATCTGGTCGTACGGGGCCCAGGTCGGCGCCTGGATGTCGATCTCGAGCTGCACCTCGCCGTTGCTGACGCTGATCTGTGTCGGGTCGCCGCCGGGCGGTACGCCCTGGAAGGACGCCACGCCGCCCGAGCCGTCGGTGGCGAGCAGCTTGGTCTGTACGTAGATCCCCTGACCGCCCACCATCTTGCCCGCCCGCACGGCGCGCGGAATCTCCACGGGGACGATGTTCGGCACCGAGTCGGTCGAGGACGGCGTCCAGCTCCGCGCGCCGCCCGAGCGCAGGTTGTGATACCAGTGCGAGTCGGTATCGGCGACCGCCGTGGTCTTGATGCCCTGGTTGAGCAGGTTCATCCAGATCCCGATGCGGCCGTCCGGCGATCCCGACGCACACTCGGCGCCCAGGAACTCGCAGTACGCCTGGTCCTTCGTGTAGCCGTTCCACAGCTCGAGCGCGGCGAACGCGTGGAAGAAGTTGGGGATGCTCGGGTCGAGCCGGAAGAACGACGGCTCGCCCGGCCCCATCTGCGAGGCCGGCGGCGTCAGCGAGGTGTTGATCTTCAGCGGGTCGAAGTGGCTGCTGATGTGGTTGATCTGGACCACGGTCTCGAGGCCCGCGTTCTGCGGCTTCGACACCGCGGCCGCCTCGATCTCGGCCGGCGAGAGGTTGAAGTGGCCGTAGGCCGGGAAGTCCATTCCCGGAGGCGCCGCGCCGCCGTGGTCGGTGGCCCCGTGCGTCTGGACCGCGTTCGGGTCCGTGCCCTGCGGGTAGGCGTTGAAGTGGCCGTAGTCGAAGGTGGTGATCTCCTCGCCCTGCGTGGTGAAGAGCCACGGCGCGAAGCCCAGTGCCGTGATCTCGGGCATCAGGTCGGTGAGCTTGGCGTGGTCGGTGGTGATCAGGTTGTCGACGCCCTCGCCGGCATAGGCGCGGATGCGGTCGCGGTGCGAGATGCGCGAGTCGGGGCTCCCGGCCATGTGCACGTGGTAGTCCGATGAGATGAAGCCCGTGGTGTCGAGCACGAGCGCGACGTTCGCGTTGACCGTGGTCGTCGAGCCAGCCGAGATCGCGACGTTCTGCTGCGTGAAGAGCGAGTACTCGTTCCCGCGCGAGACCGCGATCTCGTACGTCCCGGGCTCCACGTCGAGGTCGAGGGTTCCGGTCGCGTCGGTGTAGTCGGTGCGCGTCATTCCGGGGGGAATCGAGTCGCTGGTGTAGTCGTAGAAGACGTTGGTCTTGGTGTCACCCGACTTCAGCACCGTACCGGTGAGCGTCGGCTCGGGGCTCGGGTCGAAGCCCACGACCCCCACCCGCGCCGGGATCGGCTGGTGGTTCTGGTCGACCACCGAGACGTGCAGGTGCCCGGTCTGCGGCAGCACGACGTCCTGCACGGTGGTGCCGCCCGACGTCACGGTGACGAGGTGGGTCGCGGCGGTCGAGCCGCCGCCCTCGTAGGGGTACCCCTCCTTGGCGGCGGCGACCAGGTAGTTGCCCGTCCCGATGCGGCCCTGGTAGCAGCCGTCGGAGCCCGCGACCCAGTGGTCGCGGAGGATCTTGATCGAGGTCGTGCCGCCGCTGCTGTCGCGCGCCGCGACGACGCGCGCCCCCGGCACCGGCTGGCCCGCGCTGTCCCGGACGCAGCCCTTCAAGGTTCCGCTCGGCTGGGCCGTCGCGTCGAGGAAGGACTGGATCGCGTTGCTGGCGCTGCCGTCGCCGACGGAGAACCAGCGCGTGAACGAGTTGGATCCGCCGGCGGGCACCGAGAAGGTCGGAGCGGCGCCGAAGCCGAGCACCAGCGGAATCGCGTTCCCGTGCAGCACGTACGAGACGCCGGTCTGGGTGAAGGAGCTCGAGGGATAGGTGACCGTCGGCGGCTGCGGCACGAGCAGCGCGTAGTCGACGCCCGCCTGGTCGCTGTAGCCGTACAGCGAGAGCGCCTGGACGCCCCAGTTCACGAGCGCCTCGCCGACGCCGAACTGCGCGAGCGGGCCCGCCGGGGTGAGGGACAGCGGGGTGAACTGCTCGGTGGTGCCGCCGCCGTTCAGGTAGTCGCCGACGTAGAGCGGCAGGTCGTCCGCCTCGTTGTTCTCGACCGTCGTGGTGAGCGTGAGCGTGCGCGTTCCGGGCGTGAGCGTGTAGTTCGTGCAGGCGTCGATGTCGTAGTCCTGGTCGTCGACGCCGTCCGGGAATGTGCCGCCCACCTGCGCGACCGCGGAGGACGCGTTGATGTCGTCGAGCAGGTCGTCGGGCCCGCAGGTGCGCACGATCGCCGGCGTGCCGTCCTGCCCGTCGTTCACGATCTCGGCGGTCTGGGCGTTGACCACGGTCTCGATGTTGAGGGCCGGCTGGACCTCCCAGAAGTTGTCGTTGCCCTGCGGCACGCCGCCCGTCACGACCTCCGCGTCGATCAGGTTTCCGCCGAAGGTGCCCGTGAAGTGCTCGTCGCGCTGCGCCGCCTTCTGGATCACGAAGCGCGCGGAGTCGTTCGCCATCATGAAGTCGCCGGGGGTGCAGTGCGCCAGCGGCCCGGTCGGACACTGCGAGGGATCGGTCACCACGAAGGCGTGCGCCTTGGGCACGGCATACTGGAAGGTGATCGGCAGCAGGGCGCCCACGGCGCCGGTCGAGCGCACCCGCACGGTCAGCGTGTTGGTGTCGCGCAGCGGCGCGCCCGGATTCATCGTCTTGGTGTAGTTCGGCGGTCCGCCGGCGAGCTGCCCGGTGATGTCGACGCCGTTCAGGTCGACCGACAGCGTGCTCGGGTCGGCGCCGGCTCCGAGCTGGATCTGGATCGTGAAGGAAGGCGTCGCGATCACCGCGCCGTCGGCCGGCGTCACCGAGTTGATCAGCGAGGGCCCGCACGAGAGCCCGCTCTCCAGGACCGCCACGGCCAGGCCGACCAGCAGCCACACCACACCCCGGAGCGCGCGCATAGAATCTCCTTTCCGACCTCGTTTCCCCACGGCGCCGCCGCGAGCGCGTCACCGAGACCGTGCCGGCTCCGGCCGGACGAAGCAGTCTACGTGACGAAACGATGGAGATACAAGGTGATTCGGCGACTTCGGGCCGCGGCCGCCGGCTTCGGGAGCGAAGCGCGAGAGGTGACTCTCAGTCGGCGCGCAGCTCCTCGCACAAGTCCACGGCGCGCCGGGGGTTCTCGGCCAGGGACCAGTAGCCGCGCTGGCTCGGCGCCTCGAGCCCCTCGCCGACCGCCCGCTCGAGCTGCGCGACCAGCGGATCGAAGAAGCCCCGCGCGTTCACCAGCACCACGGGCCGGTGGTGCAGGTCGAGCTTCCGGAAGGACAGCACCTCGAGCAGCTCCTCGAGGGTGCCGAGCCCCCCCGGCAGCGCGACGAAGGCGTCGGCGCGCTCGTCGAGACCCGCCTTGCGGCTGCGCATGTCGGTGACCTCGAACATCTCGACGCCGAGGTGGTGGACGTCCTCGTCGATGAAGCGGCGCAGGATCACGCCCTGGACCCGGCCGCCCGCCGCGAGCGCCCCGTCGGCCAGCGCGCCCATCAGCCCGGTGCGGCCTCCGCCATACACGAGATCGTGTCCGCGGCGGGCGACCTCCGCGCCGAGCTCGCGCGCGAGCGACAGCAGGTCGGGCGCCGAGCGGCGGCTGGCGCCGGCGAAGACCGCGATGCGCACCGGCTCAGGCCCGCAGCGACTTCGCGCCCGGGCGCCCGCGCCTCACCGGCGGCGCCGGTGGCCGCCGCGGGGGCGCCCGCGACCGCGCCCTCCGCCTCCTCCGGCGTGCGCGGGTGCGCGCTCGGCCTGGGCATCGGCCGGCGCCTCCACCTCGGTCACGCTGGTCTGAGGGCGGTGCTCGCGCAGGTAGGCCGCGCAGATGGCCGCCAGCTCGCGGCGCCCCTCCTCGCTGGTCGCCATCTCGTCGACCGCCAGCATCCAGCGGTCGATCTTCCAGCGCCGGTCGCGCTCCGGGACGCTGCGCATCTCCTGCTCGACCTTCACCGAGAGCCGCTCGCGCAGCCGCGCCAGCAGCTCGGCGTCGGTCGGGAGGCGGCGCTCCGCGATCTGGATGCGGTTCACGTTCTGCAGGTAGCGGAAGGCGCCGATGTCGAGCGCCGAGACCAGCGAGAGCGCGACGCCGGCCTTGCCCGCCCGCCCGGTGCGGCCCGTGCGGTGCACGTAGACCTCGGGCGACTCGGGCGCGGCCCAGCTGATCACGTGCGAGAGGTCGGAGATGTCGATGCCGCGAGCCGCGACGTCCGTCGCCACCAGGAAGCGGAGCTCCCCGGCCTTGATGCGCGCCATCGCGCGCTCGCGCGCGGCCTGCGCCAGGTCGCCCGAGATCTGGTCGGCGTCGAAGCCGCGCCGCTGCAGGAAGGCCGTCACGTAGCGGACGTCGTCCTTGGTGTTGCAGAAGACGATGGCGCTCTCGGGATCCTCGTACTCGAGGATGCGCGCCAGCGCGTGCTCCTTCTCCTGCGCCGACACCAGGTAGAAGTAGTGCTCGATCTCGGCGGGCGCGATCTGTCCCTCGGACAGCGTGACGAACTCGGGATCGCGCTGGAACACCCGCGTGAGCGCGCGGACCTTCTCGGGCATCGTCGCCGAGAAGAGGCAGGTCTGGCGCTTCTCCTTGGGCGGGAGGTAGCGCTCGATCTCGCGCATGTCGGGCCAGAAGCCGAACGAGAGCAGCTCGTCGGCCTCGTCGAGCACGAAGAAGCGCACGCGGTCGAGCTTGAGGCGGCCCGCGCCGAGATGGTCGAGGATGCGGCCAGGCGTGCCGACGATCACCTGCGCGCCCGCCGCCAGGCCCTCGTTCTGCGCCCCGTAGCCGACCCCGCCGTAGATGGCGAGGCACGACACGTTGCGCGGCTTGCCGAGCGTGGTGATCTCGGCGGCCACCTGGTTGGCGAGCTCGCGCGTCGGCGCGAGCACCAGCGCCTGCGGCGCGCGCAGCGCCGCGTCGATCTCGACGATGATCGGGATGCCGAACGCGCCGGTCTTCCCGGAGCCGGTGCGCGCCTGCACGATGAGGTCGCGGTTCGCGCGCATGGCCGGGATCACGGCGGTCTGCACCGGCATCGGCTCGCTCCAGCCGAGGTCGCGGATGCCGGCCTTCACGTCGTCGGGTAGATCGGAGAATCCGTGAGGATTTTCGGACATTTCTGCGGGCGCAGCCTAATCCTCCCCCCTCGCGCTGGCAAGCAAGCCCCGGTCCCCACGCGGCGCTACGTTGCCGACATGGCGCGGATCGAGCGGAGCGAGGTGGAGCGGATCGCCGACCTCGCCCGGCTCGAGCTCTCCCGCGACGAGGTGGAGCGGATGACCTCGGAGCTCGAGGCGATCCTCACCTACGTCGAGTCTTTGCGCGCGCTGGACACGGACGACGTCGAGCCCACCTATCACGCCATCCCGATGGCGACACCGCTTCGCGACGACCAGGCGGGCGCCGTGCTCGCGCCGGAGCGCGTGCTCGCCAACGCGCCGGATCGCGACGGCTTCGCCTTCTTGGTCCCCAAGGTGCTGGACGAGGACGAGGCCTGAGGTGCCGTTCGAGACCGTGCTCGAGCTGCGCGACGCGCTCGACGGCGGTCGCGCCTCGGCGGCCGAGCTCGCCGGCCGCGCGCTGGCGCGCGCCGCCGAGACGGCGGATCTCGGCGCCTTCGTGCGGCTGCGCCCCGAGGACGCGCTGCGCGAGGCGGCCGAGTCCGACGCCCGCCGGGCGCGCGGCGAGCGGCTCTCGGCGCTCGACGGCGTCCCGATCGCGATCAAGGACAACCTGATCCAGGAGGGCGAGCCCTGCGGCTGCGCGTCGCGCATCCTCGAGGGCTTCGTCGCCCCCTACCAGGGCACGCAGGTCGCGCGGCTGCGCGCCGCCGGCGCCGTGATCGTCGGGCGCACCAACATGGACGAGTTCGCGATGGGCTCGTCGACGGAGAACTCGGCCCGGGGGCCGACGCGCAATCCGTGGGACCGCGAGCGCGTGCCGGGCGGATCCTCGGGCGGATCCGCGGCCGCGGTGGCCGCCGGGATCGTTCCGGCTGCGCTCGGCAGCGACACGGGAGGGTCGATCCGCCTGCCCGCGTCGCTCTCGGGCGTCGTCGGGCTGAAGCCGACCTACGGCCGCGTGTCGCGCTACGGCCTGGTCGCGTTCGCGTCCTCGCTCGACCAGGTGGGCCCGCTGGCGCGGACGGCCGCCGACTGCGCGCTCGTGCTGGAGGCAATCGCGGGCCACGACCCGGCCGACTCGACCTCGCTGCGCGATCCGGTTCCTCACTACACGGAGGCGTTGTCAGGCTCGGTGGAGGGGCTGCGAATCGGGCTCCCGCGCGAGTTCTTCGAGGAGCGCGGCGCCGACCCCGCCGTGCTCGCCTGCGTGCGCGAGGCGGTGGCGGAGCTCGAGCGCGCGGGCGCCCGGGCGGTCGAGATCTCGCTGCCCCACACCCGGCACGCGGTCGCGACCTACTACCTGATCGCGACGGCGGAGGCCTCGAGCAACCTGGCCCGATACGACGGCGTCCGCTACGGGCGCCGCGCCGCGGCCTCCTCGCTCGGCGAGATGTACCGGCGCACCCGCTCCGAGGGCTTCGGCCCCGAGGTGAAGCGGCGCATCCTGCTCGGCACGTACGTGCTGTCCGCCGGCTACTACGACGCCTACTATCGCAAGGCGATGAAGGTGCGCACGCTCTTGCGCCGCGACTTCGAGGCGGCGTGGGACCGCTGCGACGCGATCGTCTCGCCGACCTCGCCGGAGGTCGCCTTCCGGCTGGGCGAGAAGTCCAAGGACCCGCTGCGCATGTATCTCTCCGACATCTACACGGTGTCGGCGAACCTGGCGGGGCTCCCGGCCGTCTCGGTGCCGTGCGGCTTCGCGCGCGCGCTCCCGGTCGGGCTGCAGCTCATCGGCCGCGCGCTCGACGAGGAGACGCTCTTGCGGGCGGCCGACGCCTACCAGCGCCGCACGGCGTGGCACGCCGCGCGCCCCGAAGCGGTCCGATGAGCCCGGCACCCGCCGCGCACCCCGACTACGAGGTGGTGATCGGCCTCGAGGTGCACGTGCACCTCGCCACCGAGTCCAAGCTCTTCAGCCCGGCTCCGGTGCGCTACGGCGACGCGCCCAACCACGACGTCCACCCCGTCGACCTCGGGCTCCCCGGCGTGCTGCCCGTGCTCAACGCGCGCGCCGTCGATCTCGGCATCCGCGCCGCGCTCGCCACCCACTGCAAGGTGCATCCGCGCTCGATCTTCGCGCGCAAGAACTACTTCTACCCCGATCTCCCGAAGGGCTACCAGATCTCGCAGTACGAAGAGCCGCTGGCGACGGGCGGCTGGCTCGAGATCGAGGTCGACGGGCGCGCGATCCGCGTCGGGGTCACGCGAATCCACCTCGAGGAGGACGCCGGCAAGTCGATCCACGAGGACGCGATCGCGGGCCGCGAGGGCTCGCACGTCGACCTGAACCGCGCCGGCGTCCCGCTGCTCGAGATCGTGTCGGAGCCCGACCTCCGCTCGCCGGAAGAGGCCGGCGCCTACCTGCGCGCGCTGCGCCAGACGCTGCGCTACGCGGGCGTGTCGGACGCCGATCTCGAGAAGGGCCAGTTCCGCTGCGACGCCAACGTCTCGCTGCGCCGGCACGGCGCGTCGGCCCTCGGCACCCGCACGGAGCTCAAGAACCTGAACAGCTTCCGCTTCGTCGAGGACGCCCTGCGCGCCGAGATCCGGCGGCAGGCAGCGGTCCTCGACGCGGGCGACTCGGTGCAGCAGGCCACCATGCACTACGACAGCGAGCGCGGCACCACGCGCGTGATGCGCACCAAGGAGAACGCGGACGACTACCGCTACTTCCCGGATCCCGACCTGATCCCGCTCGCGCTCGACCCGGCGGCGGTCGAGGCGGCGCGGCGCGCGCTGCCGGAGCTGCCGGACGCGAGGCGCGCGCGCTTCGCGCGGGAGTACGGGCTCCCGGCCTACGACACGAGCCTGCTGACCGAGAGCCGCGCGCTGGCCGACTTCTTCGAGGCCGCCGTCCGGAGCATGCCGGCCCGGAGCGGCGAGCCGGGCGCGACCGCGAAGCGCGTCGCCAACTGGATGCTGCGCGACGTCCTCGCCCAGCTCAAGGAGGGCGACCGCGAGATCGACGCGACGCGCCTCGCGCCGGAGGCGCTCGCGAAGCTGGTCGCGCTCGTCGAGGAGGGGCGCGTGACGGCGGCGAGCGCGCGTCCGCTCGTCGCCGAGCTGATGGAGCGGGGCGGAGATCCCGAGGCGCTGGTGCGCGAGCGCGGGCTCGAAGCGGTGTCCGACGCGTCGGAGATCGAGCGCGCAGCGGACGAGGCGATCGCCGCGCACCCGGACGTGGCCGCCCAGGTCCGCGCCGGCGAGGCGAAGGGGCTGAACTTCCTGATGGGCCAGGTGATGAAGCGCACCGGAGGCAAGGCGGACCCCAAGCGGGTGCGCGAGATCCTCGCGCGCCGCGTGGCGGCCCGCTGATGCGCCTCGTGCGCCGACTGCTGCTGGCCGCGATCGCGCTCGCGGTGCTCGCATCCGCGGCGCTCGCGCTCTGGCTGCCGCGCTACGTCGCGAGCCCCGCCTTCGACGCGCGCCTGCGCCGCGCCATCTCCTCGGCGATCGGCCGCGAGGTCGCCTGGGGAGGCCTCTCGGTCGGGCTGATCCCGCCGCGGCTCATCGCGTCGAAGGCGCGGGTCGGTGCGCCGGAGGCGCCTGCCCTCGAGGCGGAGCGCATCGAGCTGCGGCTCGCGCTCCTGCCGCTGCTCGCGCGCGCCGTGGTCGTCGACTCGCTCGCGCTCGACGGCCTCTCGCTGCACCTGGTTCGCAGCCCGGCAGGAATCGAGTGGGGCGGCGCGGCCGAAGCGACGCCCGCCCCCGCTGCGGCTGCGACGCCGCCCCGGGACGGAGAGCCCAAGCACGCCGGCAGCGACGTCTCCCTCGCGGTGCGCTCGGTGCGCGTCGCGAGCTCGAGCGTCGCGCTCACCGACCGCACCGTCGCACCGCCCGCCACGCTCGGGCTCACGGAGGTGGCGGCGACCGTGCGCGGGACCGGGCCCGACGCGCCGCTCGATCTCGAGCTCGCGGCGCACGTCGCGGCCGGTGGCGAGCTCCGCGGCGAGGGGCGGCTCGAGCCGGGCGGACCGCTCGATGTGACGCTGACGCTCGACGGTGTCGGGCTCGCGCCCTTCGCGCCGTGGCTCGGCGCGAGCCTGCACCTGGGAGGCCGCGCGTCCGGCCAGCTCCGCGCGCGAGGTCCGTGGCGCGCCCCGGAGCAGCTCGACGCGGACCTCCGCGTCGGCGACGCCGACGTGCGGGTCGGCGAGGTCGGCGTCAAGGGCCCGATCGCCGCACGCGCCGCCCTGCTGCACGCGCAGGGCACCTTCTCGATCGACGCCACCGGCGCGGAGCTGGTGTACGGCGGCGCGTTCCACAAGCCGCCCGGCGCGCCGGCCACCGCCGAGGGCAGGCTCGCGGCGCAGCCCGACGGCAAGATCGGCGTCGACGCGGTGAAGCTCTCGATCAAGAACATGGGCGGGGAGGGGCGCCTCGCGCCGGGCTCGGCGGTGCAGCTCGCGCTCGACGATCCGGCGTGGCTCGAGGGCGACCTCGAGGGGCTGCTCGCGCGGCCGGAGCGCCCGCTCGCCGGAGCGCGCGGTCGCGTCGCATTCGCGACCGGCCGCGGCCGCTTCCCGGGCGTCTCGCCGCTGCGGCTCGCCTTCGAGAGCCTCGGCCGCATCCGCGCGGCCGCGGAGGTGGTGGCGTCGAGCGAGCGCAAGCTCGAGCCGTTCGAGGGCGACCGCTTCGACGCGCTCGGCGGCTCGTTCCGCGTCGGCGACGGGCTCGCCCGCACCGACGACTTCGCGCTGCGCTACCCCGGCTACGCCCTCGGGCTCCGGGGCTCGATCGGGCTGGACGATGAGAGGCTCGCGATGGTGGGCACGCTCTCGCTCTCGGAATCGCTGCTCGCGGCGCTCGGGGCGGACGCGAAGGGGGGGCGCGCGCTCCCGCTGGCGCGCATCGGCGGGACCGTGTCGGACCCGAAGGTCGAGGTCGAGGAGGAGGCCGCGGTGGCGTTCGCGGCGACCCTCGCGCTCGGCGCCAAGCGCGGGAAGCTCGAGCGCAAGCTCGACCAGCAGCTCGGCGAAGGCTCCGGCAAGCAGATCCTCGATGCGCTCGGCGGGCTCCTGCAGCGCTCGCAGCCGAAGGAACGGCCGTGAGGGGCGGCGACTGGTTCACGCTGCGCTGGCAGGACGACGCCGTGGTGATGCTCGACCAGCGGCTGCTCCCGCGGCAGGAGCGCTACGTGACGCTGCGGAGCGTCGAGGAGGTGGCGCGCGCGATCGAGACGATGACGGTGCGCGGGGCCCCGGCGATCGGCTGCGCCGCCGCGCTCGGCGTCGCGCTCGGTGCGCTCCAGAGCCGCGCCGCGAGCGCCGACGCGCTGCGCCGCGACCTCGAGCGCGACGTGGAGCGGCTGGCGCGTACCCGCCCGACGGCGGTGAACCTCTTCTGGGCGCTCGGCTGCATGCGCGAGGCGTTCGAGCGGGCGGCCGCGGCGCCGGGCGCGGACGTCGCATCGCTGCGCAAGCAGATCGTGGAGGCCGCGCAGCGCCTCGTCGAGGAGGACGTTGCGATCTGCCGCGCGATCGGCCGCTCGGGCCTCGAGGTGGTGCCGCCGAACGCGCGCATCCTGACCCACTGCAACGCCGGCGCGCTGGCGACGGGCGGCTACGGCACCGCGCTCGGCGTGGTGCGTGCCGCCTTCGAGGCGGGTCGGGGCGTCTCGGTGCTGGCCGACGAGACGCGCCCCTTCCTGCAGGGCGCGCGGCTCACGGCCTGGGAGCTCGCGCGCGACGGCATCCCGGTCACCGTCATCGCCGACGTCATGGCGGGCCATCTCATGAAGCAGGGCGAGATCGACGTGGTGCTGGTGGGCGCCGACCGCATCGCCGCGAACGGCGACGTCGCCAACAAGATCGGAACCTACGCGCTCGCGGTGCTCGCCCGCGAGCACCGCATCCCCTTCTACGTGGCGGCTCCGCTCTCGACCCTCGACCTGGCGACCGCGAGCGGCGACGCCATCCCGATCGAGGAGCGCGGTCGAAGCGAGCTGGCGCGCGTCGGCGAGACCGAGGTCGTGCCGGAGGGCGTTCCCGTGCGGCATCCGGCCTTCGACGTGACGCCGAGCCGCCTGGTGGACGGAATCATCACGGAGCGCGGCGTCGCGCGGGCGCCGTACGCGGAGAGCCTGCGCGGGCTCGCCGCGCGGTGAGCGGGAGGTCGCATGGCGCAGAGCACGACGCAGGTCCACGGCGAGAAGATCTGGATGGATGGCGAGCTGGTGGCCTGGGACCAGGCCACCGTGCACGTGCTCACGCACACGCTGCACTACGGCCTCGGCGTCTTCGAGGGGATCCGCTGCTACCGCACGGCGAGCGGGCGATCCGCGATCTTCCGGCTGGCCGAGCACGTGCGGAGGCTCTTCGAGTCCGCGCACATCAATCTGATGAAGGTGCCGTTCGCGCCGGAGCGCATCGAGTCGGCCGTCGCCGAGACGCTGCGCGCGAACCGGCTCGAGGAGGGATACATCCGGCCGCTCGTCTTCATCGGGCACGGTGCGATGGGCTTGAACCCCGGCGACAACCCGATCCGCGTAGCGATCGCCAGCTGGCCCTGGGGCAAGTACCTGGGCGACGAGGGGATGGAGCGCGGCATCCGCGCCAAGGTCTCGACCTTCTCGCGCCACCACGTGAACGCGAAGATGACCAAGGGCAAGACGTGCGGCGACTACGTGAACTCGATCCTCGCCAAGCGCGAGGCGCTGCTCGACGGCTACGACGAGGCGATCCTGCTCGACACGCAGGGCCTCGTCGCCGAGGCGAGCGGCGAGAACCTGTTCGCCGTGCGCGACGGCGCCCTCCGCACGCCGCCGCTGGCCGGCGTGCTCGGCGGCATCACGCGCGACGCCGTCATCACGCTGGCGCGCGACAAGGGCATCCCGGTGGTCGAGGCCGGCATCACCCGCGACGAGCTCTACATCGCCGACGAGGTGTTCCTGACCGGGACGGCGGCCGAGGTCACCCCGATCCGCGAGATCGATCGCCGCGCGATCGGCAGCGGCTCGCGCGGCCCGGTGACGCGGCTCCTGCAGACCGCGTTCTTCGACGTGGTCACCGGCCGGGATCGCAAGTACGAGAGGTGGCTCACCT
This sequence comes from Myxococcota bacterium, assembly GCA_035506135.1. Lineage (GTDB taxonomy): Bacteria > Myxococcota_A > UBA9160 > UBA9160 > PR03 > DATJPY01. The sequence goes on from DATJPY010000110.1 coordinate 21,826, forward strand.
ATCTATGAGCCGCGGCGGCCGGGCGCGCCCCGGCGCCCGCGCCCGCCGGCACGCGTCGACCGCCCCTTGTTTTCTACTTGCGAGTAAGTCGAATCCATGACAGCATGGCCAGCGATGGTTTCCGAGGCTGCCGCGCAACGACCGGCCAAGGCCGAACGCACCCGCGCCGCGATCCTCGCCGCCGGCGAGGGCGCCTTCGCGAGGCGCGGCTACGCGGCGACGCGGCTCGAGGACGTCGCGGACGCCGTGGGCGTGAAGCGGGCCGCCCTGTTCTACTACTTCCGCGACAAGCAGGCGCTCTACGACGCGGTGATCGAGGAGGCGTTCCGCGAGCTCGTCGCGCGCTTGGAAGCGGCGCTCTCCGGCGCGGGCCCGATCGCCCCGCGCGTCGAGGCGGCCGTCGAGACGTGGGTCGACGCGATCGAGGCGCGGCCCGCGCTGGCGCGCCTGATCCTCCGCCACGCGGCCGACGCCGAGGAGCGTCCCGCGACCCCCCTCTTTCCCGCGGCCGAGCGGCTGCTGCGGATGGCCTGGGCGCTCTTCGAGGAGGGCCGCCGCCGGGGAGAGCTCGAGCCGCTGCACGACGACCCCTTCCACGCCGCGAGCGCGCTGATCGGGGCCACGGTCTTCTACGTCTCGGCGCTGGCGCCGCTGCTCCCGCTCGGCGGCTTCGATCCCCTGGCGCCGGAGCAGATGGCGGCGCACAAGCGCGACGCGCTGCGCACCGCGCGGCGCCTGCTGGGGATCCGAGCACCTCGACCCATGCGAAGGAGGACATCGCGATGACCGTCGACTACGAGCCCTTCAGCGCCGCGGT
>DATJPY010000111.1:0-2390 GCA_035506135.1 Myxococcota bacterium
GTCGTAGCCCGAGGAGCCGCCCGAGGCGAACGCGTCGCCCAGCCAGAACCCGGACGCGACGGCGATCTCGTTCGCGATGTCCGAGAAGGTGGCGGTGCCCTTGTCGGCCGCGACCACGAGGTACGGGTCGTCGCCGTCGTAGCGCACGACGTCCTGCGGCGGGACGACCTTCCCGCCGACGATGTTGTCGGTGAGGTCCAACAGCCCGCGGATGAAGATCCGGTAGCAGGCCTGCACCTCCTCGAGCAGCGCGTCGCGCCCGCCGCGCGCGGGTGGGCGCTTGACGTAGAAGCCGCCCTTCGCCCCCACGGGGACGATCACCGCGTTCTTCACCATCTGGGCCTTCATGAGGCCCAGCACCTCGGTGCGGAAGTCCTCGCGGCGGTCCGACCAGCGCAGGCCGCCGCGCGCGACCTTGCCGCCGCGCAGGTGCACGCCCTCCACGCGCGGCGAGTAGACGAAGATCTCGTACTGCGGACGCGGCAGCGGCAGCCACGGCAGGCGGGAGGGGTCGAGCTTCATCGCGATGTGCGGTCCGGGCTCGCCGGGCTCGCGGAAGAAGCTCGTGCGCAGCATCGCCTCGGTGACCGCGAGGAACTGGCGCAGGATGCGGTCCTGGTCCAGCGACGCCACGCCGTCGATCGCCTCGGCGACCTGGGCGGCGGTGCGCTCGGCGGCCTTGGCGTCGGCCTGCTCGGGGTCGAAGCGAACGCGGATGAGCTCGAGCAGCAGCGCGGCGATGGTCGGGTGCGCGACGAGCGCCTCCTCGACGTACTGGTCGCTGAAGGTCGTCCCCGCCTGGCGCAGGTAGCGCGCGATCGCGCGCAGCATCGCGACCTCGCGCCAGCTCAGCTGGGCGCTGAGCACCAGGCGGTTGTACCCGTCGTTCTCGGCGTCGCCGTGCCAGGCGCGCGTGAACGCCTCCTGGAACATGCTGCCGGCCTGCGGCGAGAGCTCCGCGCCGGCGCTGTGCTCGAGCCCGAAGTCGTAGATCCACACCGGCGGGCGCCCGCGCGGGGTGATCTCGTAGGGGCGCTCGTCGTCGACCGTGACGCCGAGGTTCTCGAACACGGGCAGCATGTCCGAGAGCGCCAGCGGGCTCCCCGCCCGGAAGATCTTCGCCCGCATCACGTGCGGCGGCTCCTCGAGCGGGTGGTAGAGGCTCATCGCCAGGTCCTCGTCGCCGTCCAGCGCCTCCAGGCGGCGGATGTCGCTGGGCGCCGCGCGCGCGACCCAGTCGGCGCGGTAGGCGGCGGGGAACGCCTCGGCGTAGTGGTGGAACAGGGCGATGCCGTGCTCCTCGCCGTGCTCGTGGACGAGCGCCTCCTGCAGATCGTCCGTCCACGAGCGCGTCGCGGCGACGATGCGCGCCTCGGTCTCGCCCGCGTCGTACTCCGGCCAGCGGCCGGGCTCGATGTAGAGCGTGTAGTGCAGGCGCACCAGCGAGGACTCCGAGATCCGCGTCGCGTAGTCGCTGCTCGCGGCGTCGAAGGACTGGATGAGGATGCGCTCGATCCGCCGGCGGTTCTCCGTGTTGAAGCGGTCGCGCGGCACGAACACCAGGCACGAGAGGAAGCGGCCGAACACGTCGCGGCGCACGAGCAGGCGCACGCGCTGGCGCTCGCCCAGGTGCAGGATCGCCATCGCGACGTCGAAGAGCTCCTCCGCCGAGGTCTGCAGCAGCTCGTCGCGCGGGTGTGTCTCGAGGATCGCGATGAGCGCCTTCTCGTTGTGGCTGTCCGGGGGGAAGGCGGCGCGCGCGAGCACCGCCTCGTACTTGCGCCGCAGGATCGGCACTTCGCGCGGGCTGGCGCGGTAGCCGGTCGTCGTGTAGAGGCCCAGGAAGCGCCGCTCCCCGGTCACGCGTCCGTCGGCGTCGAAGCGCTTGACGCCGACGTAGTCCAGGTACGAGGGGCGGTGCACCGTGGCGCGTGAGTTCGCCTTCGTGAGGTTCAGCAGGAACGGCTCGCGTGCGAGCGCGCGCACGCGCGCGGGAAGCCGTGCGAACTGGCTCGAGCGCTCGTTCGGGGAGTCGCTGCGCAGGATCCCCAGCCCGGAGCCGGGGACATGACGCAGGGCCGTGTCGCCCGCCTCCTCGAGCAGGTCGTACTCGCGGTAGCCCAGGAAGGTGAAGTGGTCGGCCGAGAGCCACTCGAGGAACGCGGCGACCTCCTCGACGTCAACCGGATCGAGCGGCGGCGGGCTCTCGCGCAGCTCGCCGGCGAGCTGCAGCGCCCGCTCGCGCATCGGCCGCCAGTCGTCGACCGCCGCGCGCACCTCGCCGATCACGCGCTGCAGGTGGCCCGTCAGGAGCTCGAGCTGGACCGGGTCGGTCTGGCGGTCGACCTCGGCGTGGATCACGGACTCCTGCGCGAACCCGCCGTCCGGCA
>DATJPY010000112.1:0-135121 GCA_035506135.1 Myxococcota bacterium
GGTGATGCCCGGGGACAACATCGAGATGGTGGTGGAGCTGATCACGCCGATCGCGATGGACAAGGAGCTGCGCTTCGCGATCCGCGAGGGCGGCCGCACCGTCGGCGCCGGCGTCGTCGCCGAGATCCTCCAGTGAGACGCCTCCCGCGACGCGGGACGAGGTAGGGACCGATGGCAGAGCTGACCTCGCAGAAGATCCGGATCCGCATGAAGGCGTACGACTTCAAGCTCCTCGACCAGAGCGCCGGGGAGATCGTCGACACGGCCGTGCGGACCGGCGCGCGGGTGGCGGGACCGATCCCGCTGCCGACGTCGATCAACAAGTTCACGGTGCTGCGGGGTCCGCACATCGACAAGAAGTCGCGCGAGCAGTTCGAGATCCGCACGCACAAGCGACTCATCGACATCCTCGACCCGACGCCCCAGACGGTGGACGCGCTGATGAAGCTCGAGCTCGCCGCCGGGGTCGACGTGGAGATCAAGCTGTAGCGATGGCGACCCATCCGGTCCTGAGCAGCGGCGCGGGCAAGGGCGGCAGCGTGGAGCTGGATCCCGCGGTGTTCGAGGCGCCCGTGAAGCCGCATCTGTTCCACGCGGAGGTGCGGCGGCAGCTCGCGCTGCGCCACCGCGGGACACACAGCACCAAGAACCGGGCCGCGGTCTCGGGCGGTGGGGTGAAGCCGTGGAGGCAGAAGGGCACCGGGCGCGCGCGCCAGGGAACGATCCGCGCGCCGCAGTGGGCGGGCGGCGGCGTCGTGTTCGGTCCGGTGCCGCGCTCGTACAGCCACGAGCTTCCCAAGAAGGTCCGGCGCGCGGCGCTGCGGGCGGCGCTCTCGCTCCGGAAGCGCGAGGACGCGCTGCTCATCGTCGACGAGCTCGCGCCGTCCGAGCCGAAGACGCGGCGTCTGGTGGAGCTGCTGCGGGGCCTCGGGTTCGACGGGAAGAGCTCGGTGCTGATCGCGACCCAGGGCGCCGACGAGGCCGTGGAGCGGGCGGCGCGGAACCTCCCGTGGGTGACGGTGCTGCGGGCGGTCGGGCTCAACACCTACGACGTGCTGCGCCACGACAAGCTTCTCGTGACCCGCGCCGCCCTCGATGTGATCCACGAGCGCCTGAACGGCGCCAGGAGCGCCGCCACCGAGGCAGAAGGATCGCCCGGAGAATCCCGCAAGCGATCGCGCAGCGATCGCGCGCAGCGCACCCATTCCGTCGCCACCGAGGCAAGGAATGCGACTGGAGTATCCACGCAAGCCGCCGAAGGCGGCGCGCAGCGAGCCGCAGGCGAGCGAAGTCGAAAGACGGGCGGCAGCTCAGCAAAGAAGAAGAAGCCGTGAGAGCCGAGGAAATCATCCAGCGCCCGCTCGTCACCGAGAAGAGCACGCTCGCGCGCGAGGAGCGCAACGAGGTGGCCTTCGCCGTGGACCCGCGCGCCAGCAAGCACGACGTGCGGCGCGCGATCGAGGCGCTGTTCAGCGTCCGCGTCGAGGACGTCCGCACCATGCGCATGCCGCGCAAGATGCGGCGCATCGGCCGCCACCAGGGCGCGCGGCCGCAGTGGAAGAAGGCGATCGTCCGCCTCGCCGAGGGGCAGTCGATCGAGTTCTTCGAGGGAGTCTGAGATGCCGGTGCGCAGCTACCGACCGACGTCGCCGGGCCGCCGCCAGATGAGCGTGCTCGACACCAGCGATCTCGCGCGCAAGCGCCCGGAGCGGGCGCTGGTCGAGGGCCGCATCTCGCGGTCGGGCGGGCGCAACGCGAACGGCCACGTGACCTCGTGGCATCGCGGCGGCGGGCACAAGCGCCTGTACCGCAGGATCGACTTCCGCCGCGAGAAGGTCGGGATCCCGGCGCGGGTGGCGGCGATCGAGTACGACCCGAACCGCTCGGCGCGCATCGCGCTCCTCCACTACCGCGACGGCGAGAAGCGCTACATCCTGGCGCCGCAGGGGCTCGCGGTCGGCGACCTGGTGGCGTCGGGTCCCGACGCCGAGATCCGGCCCGGCAACGCGCTGCCGCTGGCCCGCATCCCGCTCGGCACCGTGGTCCACGCGATCGAGATGAAGCCGGGCAAGGGCGCGCAGCTCGTCCGCTCCGCCGGGGGCGGCGCGCAGCTCATGGCGCGCGAGGGGCGCTACGCGACGCTGCGCCTGCCGAGCGGCGAGCACCGCCTGGTGCTGGTGGACTGCCTCGCCGCGATCGGCCAGGTCGGGAACCTCGACCACGAGAACGTGAGCATCGGCAAGGCCGGTCGCTCGCGCTGGCGCGGCGTGCGCCCGAACGTGCGCGGCGTCGCGATGAATCCCGTCGACCACCCGATGGGCGGCGGCGAGGGCAAGTCTTCGGGCGGCAGGCATCCGTGCACGCCGTGGGGCGTCCCGACCAAGGGGCACAAGACGCGCAAGAACCAGCGCAGCGACAAGTACATCGTGAAGCGCCGCGGGAAGGGGAGATAGGTGGCTCGATCGCTCCGCAAGGGTCCGTTCGTCGATCCGAGCCTGCAGCGCAAGCTCGAGAAGCTGGCGCGCTCAGGCTCGAAGCAGGCGATCCGGACCTGGTCGCGCCGCTCGATGATCACGCCCGAGATGCTCGGCCTGACCCTGCAGGTGCACAACGGAAAGCTCTTCGTGCCGGTGTACGTGACGGAGAACATGGTGGGGCACCGCCTCGGCGAGTTCGCCCCGACGCGCAAGTTCACGGGCCACTCGACGGAGAAGAAGAAGCCGACGGGACCGGGGCCGGCGGCGGGCGGCGCGCCGCGGGGAGCGCCGCCGGGAGCGCGGACCGAGGGCTGAGATGGAAGTGACGGCGAAGCTCAGCAACCTGCGCGGCAGCGCGCGCAAGGCGCGCCTGGTGGCGGATCAGATCCGCGGGCGGGGCGTCGAGGACGCGCTCGCGATCCTGCAGCACTCGCCCGGGCGCTTTGCCCGGCCGCTCGCGAAGCTCGTGCGCTCGGCGCTGGCCAACGCGACGCAGAAGAACGAGCGCGAGAAGAGCGGGATCGACGTCGACAACCTGGTGATCCAGACGGTGACGGTGGACGAGGGCCCGAGCGCGTGGCGCATCAGCCCCCGCGCGCAAGGGCGCGCCTACTGGACGCAGCGCCGCACGAGCCACGTCACCGTGGTTCTGGGGGAGAAGTAGTGGGTCAGAAGGTCCATCCGTACGGCTTCCGGATCGGCACCCTCTATGGGTGGCAGTCGAACTGGTTCTCGGAGCGCCGCTACGCGCCGCAGCTGCACGAGGACATCAAGATCCGGCGCTTCATCAAGAAGAAGCTCTACCACGCCGGCATCTCGAAGGTCGTGATCGAGCGCACGGGCGAGAAGGTGGTGGTCAACATCCACACCGCGCGGCCGGGCATCCTGATCGGGAAGCGCGGTGCGGAGGTGGAGTCGCTGCGGAAGGAAGTCGCGGCGCTCACCACGGGCGAGGTGTTCATCAACATCAAGGAGATTCGCAAGGCGGAGCTCGACGCCCAGCTCGTGGCCGAGAACGTGGCGCTGCAGCTCGAGCGGCGGGTGGCGTTCCGGCGCGCGATGAAGAAGGCCGTGACGTCGACCATGAAGTTCGGCGCAGAGGGCGTCCGCATCCAGTGCTCGGGTCGCCTCGGCGGCGCCGAGATGGGTCGCCGCGAGTGGTACCGCGAGGGCCGCGTGCCGCTCCACACGCTGCGGGCGGACATCGAGTACGGGCTCGCCGAGGCGAAGACGACCTACGGCGTGATCGGGGTGAAGTGCTGGGTCTTCAAGGGCGACCTGGCCGATCGGGACCTGCGCCGCGGCACGCTCGCGCAGCGCATCTCCGACGAGGGAATCCGCTAGTCCCATGCTGCAGCCGAAGAAGGTCAAGTACCGCAAGATGATGAAGGGGCGGGTGCGCGGCATGGCCACGCGCGGCGCGAGCGTCTCGTTCGGCGACTACGGCCTGCAGGCGCTGGAGTCGGGCAAGATCTCGGCGCGCCAGATCGAGGCCGCGCGCGTCGCGATGACGCGGCACGTGAAGCGCGGCGGCAAGATCTGGATCCGCATCTTCCCCGACAAGCCCATCACCAAGAAGCCCGCCGAGACCCGCATGGGGAAAGGCAAGGGCAACGTCGAGGAGTGGGTCGCCCGCATCCGTCGCGGTCGCGTCCTCTACGAGATGGAGGGCGTGCCGCGGGAAGTGGCGGTCGAGGCGCTGCGCCTCGCCGCGCACAAGCTGCCGATGCGGACCCGCTTCATCGTCCGGGAGGAGCTGGCGTGAAGGCCTCCGAGCTGCGCGATCTGACTCTCGAGGAGCTGCAGACGAAGGTCCGGGAGCTGCGCCACGAGCACTTCGGCGCCAAGGTGCGCCACTCGACGGGCCAGCTCGAGAACACCGCGAAGCTGTCTGTGCTGCGCAGGGACATCGCGCGCATCGAGACGGTGCTGCGCGAAAAGGGTGGAGCGACGGCGTGAAGGAGCGAGGACAACGAAGGACCCTGGACGGGACCGTGGTCAGCGACAAGATGGACAAGACCGTGGTCGTCCGCGTGGAGCGCCTGGTGCGCGACCCGCACTACGAGAAGTACGTGCGGCGCTACTCGCAGTTCATGGCGCACGATCCGGAGAACGCCTGCCACGTCGGCGACCGCGTGCGCATCATCGAGCACCGGCCGCTCTCGAAACGCAAGCGCTGGAAGGTGCAGTCGACCCTCGCGAAGGCGACGGGGGTCTGAGGCGCGGTCATGGTGCAGCAGGAGTCGATGCTCGAGGTTGCGGACAACTCGGGAGCGCGCAGGGTGGCGTGCATCCGGGTGCTCGGCGGATCCAAGCGCCGCTACGCCTCGATCGGGGACATCATCGTGGTGTCGGTGAAGGACGCGATCCCCAACGGGCGGGTGAAGAAGGGCGAGGTGCGCAAGGCGGTCGTGGTGCGCACGGCCAAGGGCGTCGCGCGCCCGGACGGCTCCTACATCAAGTTCGACGACAACGCGGCGGTGCTGATCGACAACCAGCGCGAGCCGGTCGGCACCCGCATCTTCGGCCCGGTGGCGCGCGAGCTGCGCGCGCGGCGCTTCATGAAGATCATCTCGCTGGCCCCGGAGGTGCTGTGATGCCGCCGAGACTGCTCGAGCGCTACCGCGGCGAGATCGTCTCGAAGCTCTCGGCGGAGTTCGGCTACCGCAACGTCAACCAGGTGCCGAGGCTCGAGAAGGTCGTCGTGAACGTCGGGGTGGGCGAGGCGACCCAGAACCCGAAGCTGCTCGAGAAGGCGACCGAGGAGCTCGCCGCGATCACCGGCCAGAAGCCGCTGGTGCGCAAGGCGCGCAAGTCGATCGCCAACTTCAAGCTCCGCGCCGGCCAGAACGTGGGCGCCATGGTGACGCTGCGAGGTCACCGGATGTGGGAGTTCATGGATCGCCTGATGAACGTGGCGCTGCCGCGGGTCCGCGACTTCAAGGGCGTGTCGCCGAAGGCCTTCGACGGCCGCGGCAACTATACGCTCGGCATCCGCGAGCAGATCATCTTCCCGGAGGTCGACTACGACTCGGTCGAGCGCATCAGCGGGCTCAACGTGACGGTGTGCACCACGGCGCGCAGCGACGCCGAGGGCAAGGCCCTGCTCGCGCACCTCGGCATGCCCTTCCGGCAATAAGAGCGGTGGAGAAGCGACCATGATGACCGACCCGATCGCCGACATGCTGGCCCGGCTCCGCAACGGGGGGATGGCCCGCCACGCGCGGGTGCGGGTGCCGGCCTCGAAGCTGAAGGCGGCGCTGGCGCGCGTGCTGGCCGAGGGGGGCTTCGTCGGCGAGGTGCAGGAGGAGAGCGCCGAGGGCCGTCCGACGCTGGTGGTCGAGCTGCGCTACGCCGACGACGGGCGCCCGATGATCGACGGGCTGCGCCGCATCTCGCGGCCGGGCCGCCGCGTGTACGTCGCCAAGGACGAGATCCCGCGCGTGCGCAACGGCCTCGGGCTGGCCGTCCTCTCGACGTCGAAGGGCCTCCTCTCCGACCGCGCGGCGCGCGAGGCCGATGTCGGCGGCGAGCTGCTCTGCGAGGTCTGGTGATGTCGCGCATCGGTCGCAAGGCGGTGTCGATCCCCTCGGGCGTGAGCGTCGAGCAGGCGGAGGGGCGCGTCCGGGTCAAGGGGCCGAAGGGCACGCTGTCGGCGCCGCTTCCGCCGTCGGTCACGATGGAGGTCTCGGAGGGCGAGGTGCGCTTCGCGCGCGGCGACGACCGCAAGCCCTCGCGCGCCTATCACGGCCTCGCACGCGCCGCGGTCGCCAACATGGTGCGCGGCGTGACGGACGGGTTCGCGCGCGAGCTGCAGATCGAGGGGGTCGGCTACCGCGCCGAGGCGTCGGGGCGGAAGCTCACGCTCTCGGTCGGCTACTCCCACCCGGTCGTGATCGACGTGCCCGAGGGGCTCTCGGTCGCGGTCGAGGGGACCACGAAGATCCGCGTGACGGGCATCGACCGGGAGCGGGTGGGCCTGTTCGCGGCCGAGCTGCGCGCGGTGCGGCCCCCCGAGCCGTACAAGGGCAAGGGGATCCGCTACAGCGGCGAGCATGTGCGGCGCAAGGTCGGCAAGACCGGCGCGACGACGGCCTGAGGAATTCATGCAGCGAACGATCCGCAACCCGAAGGACGCCAAGTGGGAGGCCCGCCGCGCGCGCGTCGCGCGGCGCCTGCAGGGCGGGGCGCGCGTACAGCTCGTGGTGTATCGCAGCTTGAAGCACATCTACGCCCAGCTCATCGATCCCACCACCGGGCGCACGATCGGCGGCGCCTCGACGCGCTCCAAGGCGTTGGCCGAGGGACTGGGCGAGGTGAACAAGGTCGAAGCCGCGAAGCGGGTCGGCAAGGCGATCGCCGAGCTGGCGCGCGCGCGCAACGTGGAGCGCGTGGTGTTCAACCGCAACGGATTCCTCTACCACGGCCGCGTCAAGGCTCTGGCCGACGCGGCCCGCGAAGCGGGGCTCGACTTTTAGGATGGCGAACCGGAACCGACGCGAGCGTCTGAACGCGAACGACTACGAGCTGACCGACCGCGTGGTCCACATCAACCGCGTGGCCAAGGTCGTGAAGGGCGGCCGGCGCTTCTCGTTCAGCGCGCTGGTCGTGGTGGGAGACGGCAACGGCGTCGTCGGGGTCGGGCTCGGCAAGGCCGGCGAGGTGCCGGAGGCGATCCGAAAGGGTGTCGACCGCGCGCGCAAGAACCTGCTGCGGGTGCCGCTCAAGGGTGGGACGCTCCCGCACGAGGTGCTCGGGCACTTCGGGGCCGGCCTGGTGCTGCTGCGCCCCGCCTCGTCCGGCACCGGCGTGATCGCCGGCGGCGGCGTGCGCGCGGTGCTCGAGTCGGCGGGGGTGCAGGACGTGCTGACCAAGAGCCTCGGCACCAACAACCCGCACAACGTGGTGCGCGCCACGCTGGTGGCGCTCGGGGAGCTCCGCGACCCGGCGGAGCGAAGCAGCGAGCTCGGCGTCGAAAGCGCCGCACCGTAGGCGGGTCGGGACATGGGCAAGCTCAAGGTGACGTGGGTGAAGAGCCAGATCGGCTGCGACCAGCGGCAGCGCGCGACGCTGCGCGGCCTCGGGCTGCGGCGCCTGCGGCAGACGGTCGAGCTGGTCGACTCCCCGCCGGTGCGCGGCATGCTCCGCAAGGTCGGGCACCTGGTGCGGGTGGAGGGCTAGCGATGCTGGACCGACTCGCGCCGCGACCCGGCGCGCGCAAGAAGCACCGCCGACCGCGCGGTCCCGGTACGGGGTTCGGCAAGACGTCGGGCCGCGGGACCAAGGGTCAGGGCAAGCGCGCGCCCGGCCGCGAGACGCCGCTCTACTTCGAGGGCGGCCAGATGCCGCTCGTGCGCCGGGTGCCCAAGCGCGGCTTCAAGAATCCGTCGCGGCGCGAGGTCGAGGTCGTGAACCTGTCGGCGCTGGCGGCGTTCGGGGACGGGGCGACCGTCGAGCCCGAGGCGCTGGCGCGCCGCGGCCTGATCCGCGGCCGCGGCGTCCCGGTGAAGGTCCTCGGCCAGGGCGATGCGCCGCGCAACCTCGTGGTGCGCGCGCACGGCGTGAGCGCGAGCGCGCGGGCCAAGATCGAGGCCGCGGGCGGAACGGTGGAGATCCTCGCTTGATCGGCGGCGTCCAGAACATCGGCCGCGTTCCGGAGCTCCAGCGCCGCATCCTGTTCACGTTCGGGATGCTGGCGGTCTATCGCCTCGGGGCGCACATCGTGACGCCGGGGATCCACCCGGAGGTGATCCGCAACTTCTTCGAGCAGATGGGCGGCACCATGTTCGGGCTCTTCAACCTCTTCTCGGGTGGAGCCCTGCAGCAGCTCTCGATCTTCGCGCTCGGCATCATGCCCTACATCAGCGCGTCGATCATCTTCCAGCTCCTCGCCGTGGTGGTGCCCCAGCTCGAGCAGCTGCAGAAGGAGGGCGAATCCGGCCGGCGCAAGATCACGCAGTGGACCCGCTACGCGACCGTGGTGATCGCGGGGTTCCAGAGCATGCTGCTCGCCATCGCGCTCGAGAACGGACAGTTCGGGCAGGACGCCGTGGCGCACCCCGGCTGGGGCTTCCGGGTGATGACGATGCTCACGCTCACCACCGGCACCGCCTTCATCATGTGGGTGGGCGAGCAGATCACCGAGCGCGGAATCGGCAACGGCATCTCGCTGGTGATCTTCTCCAGCATCATCGTGGGGATCCCCTCGCGGCTGGCCAGCCTGTGGGAGCTCGTGCGCACCGACCAGTTCTCGCTCCTGCAGGCGATCCTGCTCCTGGCCGGCGTGGTCCTGGTCACGGGCGTCGTGGTGGTCTGCGAGCGCGCGCAGCGGCGCATTCCCATCCAGCACGCCCGCCGCGTGGTCGGCCGCAAGGTGATGCAGGGCGGCATGAGCTACTTCCCGCTGCGCCTCAATACGGCGGGCGTGATCCCGCCGATCTTCGCGTCCTCGATCCTGATGTTCCCCCTGACGATCGCCCAGTTCGTCGAGTCGCCGGGGATCAAGAACTTCTTCGAGGACTACCTGACCTTCGGCGGCACCCTCTACAACGTGATCTACGTGACGCTGATCGTCTTCTTCGCGTTCTTCTATACCGCGATCGTGATCAACCCGACCGACGTGGCCGACAACATCAAGCGCTCGGGCGCGTACATCCCCGGGATCCGCCCCGGCAAGCGCACCGCGGAGTACATCGACAAGATCCTGTCGCGCCTGACCCTGATCGGCGCGGTCTACGTGGCCGCGGTGTGCGTGATGCCGGTGCTGCTCTCGCAGAAGGGCGGCGTGCCGTTCTACTTCGGCGGCACCGCGCTCCTGATCGTGGTGGGGGTCTCGCTCGACACGATCGGGCAGATCGAGGCACATCTTGTCTCGCGCCAGTACGAGGGGTTCGTCAAGGGCACGCGCATCCGCGGGCGGCTCGGCCGATGACGGCGACGCGCCTGCTGCTGCTCGGGCCCCCGGGAGCGGGCAAGGGGACCCAGGCCGAGCGCCTGGTGAAGGCCCTCGGCATCCCGCAGATCTCGACCGGCGACATGCTCCGCGCGGCGGTGCGCGCCGGCAGCGAGGTGGGCCGGCAGGCGCATGCCTACATGGAGCGAGGCGACCTGGTGCCCGACGCGGTGGTGATCGGGGTGGCCGAAGAGCGGCTGCGACAGCCGGACGCCCAGAAGGGGTTCATCCTCGACGGCTTTCCGCGCACGCCGGTCCAGGCGGAGGCGCTCGACCGAATGCTCGAGCGCCTCGGCGTCCGGCTCGAGCGCTGCGTGGCGCTCCGCGCCGACGAGGACACGCTGGTGCAGCGGCTGCTGCGGCGCGCCGCCATCGAGGGTCGCAACGACGACAACGAGGCGATCATCCGCAACCGCATGCGCGTCTACCGGGAGTCGACCCAGCCGCTGGTCGACTACTACCGGCGGCGAGGCGTGCTGTTCGAGGTCGATGGAGAGGGCGGCATCGACGCCGTGGCGGCGCGCATCGGCGAGGTGCTGGCGCGATGACGGCGTTCACCGAATCGATCCGCATCAAGACGCGTCGGGAGATCGAGACGATGCGCGCTGCGGGGCGCGAGGTGGCCGAGGTCCTGCTCGAGCTGCGCGACGCGGCGCGGCCGGGCATGGCCACCGAGGAGCTCGACGAGCAGGCCCGCCGTGCCATCAAGCGGCGGGGCCTCACCTCGTCGTTCCTGGGCTACGCACCGTACGGCCTGCCTCCGTACCCGGCGGTGCTCTGCGTCTCGGTGAACGAGGAGGTCGTGCACGGGATCCCGGGCCCGCGCGAGATCAAGACGGGCGACGTGCTCTCGCTCGACTTCGGCGCCTCGCTCGACGGCTACCACGGGGATTCGGCGCTCACGATCCCGATCGGAGCGGTGAGCCCGGAGGTGCAGCGGCTGATCGACGTGACTCACGACTCGCTCGACCGGGCGATCGCGGAGATGGTGCCCGGGCGGCGGCTCTCGGACGTGGGCCACGCGGTGCAGGAGCGGGTGGAGCCGGAGGGCTTCTCGGTGGTGCGCGCCTTCGTCGGCCACGGCATCGGTCGCGAGATGCACGAGCCGCCGCAGATCCCGAACTTCGGACCGGGCGGCCGCGGCCCGCGGCTCCGGCCGGGCATGGTGTTCGCGATCGAGCCGATGGTGACGGCCGGCGGGCCCGAGGTGCGGATGCTCGACGACCAGTGGACGGCGGTCACCGCGGACGGCTCGCTGGCGGCCCACTTCGAACACACGATCCTGATCACGGACGGGACCCCCGAGGTCCTGACCCGCGTTCCGGGGTCGCACTGAGGGGCGTCGAGCCCCGAGCGATGAGGACGAGATGAAGGTCCGCGCCTCGGTCAGGAAGATGTGCGACAAGTGCCGGATCATCCGGCGCCGCGGGGTCGTGCGCGTGATCTGCGAGAACCCCAAGCACAAGCAACGGCAGGGCTGAGCCCGGAGCCGGAGGAGGACAATCGGTGGCGCGCATCGCCGGCATCGACCTGCCGCGCAACAAGCGGCTCGAGGTGGCGCTCACCTACATCTACGGGATCGGGCGCTCCTCGGCGCGGCGGATCTGCGAGAAGGCCGACATCGAGACCGCGACCAAGACCGACCAGCTCTCGGACGGCGACGTAGTGCGCCTGCGCGAGATCATCGAGAGCGACTTCAAGATCGAGGGCGATCTGCGGCGCGAGGTCCAGCAGAACATCAAGGAGCTGATGGACATCGGCTGCTACCGCGGGCTGCGCCATCGCCGCGGCCTGCCCGTGCGCGGGCAGCGCACGCACACCAACGCGCGGACGCGCAAGGGCCCCGTCCGCACCGTCGCCGGCAAGAAGAAGCCGCCGGTCAAGAAGTGAGATGGAGGGGCGGAGCGAGCCATGGCCAAGGGTGCCAAGAAGAAGGTCAAGAAGAGCGTCGCCGCGGGCGTGGCGCACATCCAGTCGACGTTCAACAACACCGTCGTGACGATCACCGACACGGCGGGCAACGCGCTGTCGTGGTCGAGCTGCGGCCAGCAGGGCTTCAAGGGCTCTCGCAAGTCGACGCCGTTCGCGGCGCAGACGGCCGCCGAGGACTGCGCCAAGAAGGCGATGGAGCACGGCGTCCGCTTCGTGTCGGTTTTCGTGAAGGGCCCTGGCGCGGGCCGCGAGTCGGCGCTCCGAGCGCTGACCGCAGCGGGCCTGCGCGTCAACATGATCCGCGACGTGACGCCCATTCCCCACAACGGCTGCCGGCCTCCCAAGCGGCGCCGCGTCTAGGAGCGATCGCATGTCCCGCTACACCGGGCCCGTCTGCCGCCTCTGCCGGCGCGAGGGCACCAAGCTCTTCTTGAAGGGCGACCGCTGCTTCACGGAGAAGTGCGGCGTCGACCGCCGCGCCTATCCCCCGGGCCAGCACGGGCAGGCGCGCGGCCGCGTCTCCGACTACGGCCTGCAGCTGCGCGAGAAGCAGAAGGTGAAGCGGATGTACGGCCTCGGCGAGGCGCAGTTCCGAGTCACCATGGGCGCTGCGGCGCGCATGCGCGGCCGCACCGGCGAGAACATGCTGGTGCTGCTCGAGCGGCGGCTCGACAACGTGGTGTTCCGGCTCGGATTCGCCACCTCGCGGGCCGAGGCGCGCCAGCTCGTGCGCCACGGGCACTTCTCGGTGAACGGCCGCACGGTCGACGTGCCCTCGTTCCGGGTGAAGCCGGGCTCGCGCGTCGTGCTGCGCGAGGGCTCGCGCAACATCCAGCGCGTCGCAGACGCGCTCGAGGCGCTCGAGCGCCGCTCGGTGCCCGGCTGGCTCGAGCTGGACAAGGAGCACTTCGAGGGCACGGTGAAGGCGCTTCCGACCCGCGAGGACGTCACCATGCCGATCCAGGAGCAGCTGATCGTCGAGCTCTACTCGCGCTAGTCGCGGGCGGGCCGGCGCACGCATCCGACTTCGCACAAGGGGACACCCATGCAGCAAGAGATCATCGCGAACAACTGGCGCACGCTGATCCGGCCGCGCCGCCTCGAGACGGAGGACGACGAGCAGACCCGCAACTACGGGCGCTTCTGGTGCGAGCCGCTCGAGCGCGGCTTCGGCGTGACGCTCGGCAACGCGCTCCGGCGCGTGCTGCTCTCCTCGCTCCAGGGCGCAGCCGTGACGACGATCCGCATCAAGGGCGTGCTGCACGAGTTCTCGACCATCCCGGGGGTCATGGAGGACGTCGCGGACGTCATCCTCAACCTGAAGGAGGTCCGGCTGCGCATGCACGTCGAGGGGCCGCGCACGCTCCGGGTCCACCGCTCGGGAGAGGGTGTGGTGCGCGCCGGCGACCTCGTCTCCGACGACTCGGCGATCGAGGTGCTGAACCCCGAGCTCCGCATCATGACGCTCAATCCCGAGGCCGACGTGGAGCTCGAGGTGACCGTCGGCAGCGGCAAGGGCTACCGCCCGGCGGAGAAGAACAAGACGGAGGAGATGCCGATCGGCACGATCCCGATCGACTCGATCTTCTCGCCGGTGCTGAAGGTGAACTACACGGTGACCCCGGCGCGCGTCGGGCGCGAGACCGACTTCGACCGCCTGAACATCGAGGTGTGGACGGACGGGGCGGTGAGCCCGGCGGACGCGGTCGCCTTCGCCGCCAAGATCCTGAAGGACCAGCTCACCATCTTCATCAACTTCGAGGAGCCGACCGAGGCGATGCTGCCCGGCACGGAGGAGGCCGAGCCGCTCAACCCCAACCTGTTCCGCTCCGTCGACGAGCTCGAGCTGTCGGTACGATCGGCGAACTGCCTCCAGAACGCCAACATCAAGTACATCGGCGAGCTGGTGCAGCGCACCGAGGCCGACATGCTGAAGACGAAGAACTTCGGGCGCAAGTCGCTCAACGAGATCAAGGAGGTGCTCGCCTCGATGGGTCTCTCGCTGGGCATGACGCTCGACAACTTCCCCGCGCGCAAGGACCTCGAGAAGATCCGCGAGTCGCGCGAGGCGTGAGGGCGATCGCCGCATGAGGCACCGCAACGCAGGGCGCAAGCTCGGCCGCACCAGCTCCCACCGGCGCGCGATGCTCCGCAACCTGGTGACGTCGCTGCTCGAGCACGAACAGATCGAGACGACGGATGCCAAGGCGAAGGAGCTGCGCCGGGTAGCCGAGCGCATGATCACGCTGGGCAAGCGGGGCAGCCTGCACGCGCGGCGCCAGGCGCTGCGCGTGGTGCGCAGCCGTGCCGTGGCGGCGAAGCTGTTCGAGGAGCTGGCGGAGCGCTACCGCACGCGCCCGGGGGGCTACACGCGGGTGCTGAAGCTGCGCACCCGGGTGGGCGACGCCGCGCCGGTGTCGATGATCGAGCTGGTCGACCGCACCGCGCTGCCGGCCAAGGCCGCCGAGGCGGCGAAGACCGCGAAGGAGCGGAGCGAGCGCGCCCGTGGCGAGGAGAAGCCGGCCGGCCGGCGCGCGCGGGCCGAGAAGCCCACCCGGGCCGAAAAGCCCGCCAAGGGCAAGGCGCGCGAGCCGAAGCCGACGCGCAAGACGAAGTCCTCCAAGGGCACCTAGGTCCCCCTTGTCGCCCCGGCTTCGAGCGTGGGCCCTGGCCGCCGCGGCCGCGGCCGCCGTCTCCGCCGTCTTCTGGCTCTCCAAGCCGCCGCCCGATCCGATCCGGGCGGGCCAGGTCGCGCCGACCTTCGAGCTGGCGCGGCTCGACGGCGGGCCCAACCTCGCGCTCGAGTCGCTGCGGGGCCGGGTGGTGCTGCTGAACTTCTGGGCGACCTGGTGCAAGCCGTGTGAGGACGAGATGCCGGCGATGCAGCGCCTCGCGAACGCGCTCGCCGGCACAGACTTCGAGCTGGTGGCGGTGTCCGTCGACCAGTCCGCCGACGACGTGCGCGCCTACCGGGACCGGCTCGGGCTCCGCTTTCCGATCCTGCTCGATCCCGAGAAGCGCGTCGCGAGCGCGTATCAGAGCTACCGCTATCCCGAGTCGTACCTGATCGATCGCGACGGCCGGATCCTGGCCCGCTACATCGGACCGCGCGACTGGGACAGCGACGCCTACCGCGATCGGATCCGCGGGCTCGCCGCGCCATCGGGCGGATCGAACTGAGCCCTGCTAGGATGGGCGCGCCTCCCGAGGAATCTCGTGCGCTCGCTGCTGCTCGCGCTCGGTCTGGTGGCCGCAGCTGCCGCCTGGGCATGGCTCGATCCCAACGACGGGATCTCGACGTGGCTCTTGCTCCGCTCGGACGTGGCGCAGGCCGAGGCGCGCGTGCGCGGCCTCGAGCGGCAGAACGGATCGCTCGCGGAGGAGGCGCAGAAGCTGCGCACCGAGCCCTTCACGCAGGAGCGCGCCGTCCGCGAGGATCTTCGCTGGGCGCGCCCGGGCGAGGTGCTGGTGCGGGTGCCGCCGCAGCCCGAGGCCGGGGCCCAGCGCCCGATTCCTTGACGGCGCGGGGGCCCGGGGAGATGCTGCGGCGATGAAGGAGCGGCTGCGCGCGGCGCTGCAGCGGGGCGTCGAGGGCCTGCTCGCCGAGGCCGGCGATGAGGAGGCCGCTCCCGGCGTGAGCCTCGAGGCGCCGCGCCAGGCGGACCATGGCGATTTCGCGACCAACGCCGCTCTCGTGCTCGCCAAGCGGCTGCGGCGCCCGCCGCGAGACGTCGCGGCGCGTCTGGTCGAGCGGCTCGCCGGGGCCGAGGGGCTCGTGGCGCGGGCCGAGGTGGCCGGGCCGGGCTTCGTGAACCTCTGGATCGCCGACGACGAGTGGCGCGCCGGCCTGCTCGGAATCCTGCAGGCGGGCGCGCGGTTCGGGCACGCCGCCGCGCGCGTCGCGGAGCGTATCCAGGTCGAGTTCGTCTCGGCGAACCCGACGGGTCCCCTGACGCTCGGGCACGGGCGGCAGGCCGTGCTCGGAGACACCATCGCGCGTCTGCTGCAAGCCACCGGTCACGCCGTGACCCGCGAGTTCTACTTCAACGACGGCGGTCGCCAGATGCGCGTCCTCGGCGAGTCGGTGAAGGCGCGGTACCTCGAGCTGCTGGGGCGCGCCGCCCCGCCGCCGCCGGAGTGCCTGGCGGATCCCGAGGCCGCGTGGCCGGAGCGCAGCGACGGGCTGCCGGTCGCCTTCCCGAAGGGCGGCTATCTCGGCGACTACGTGTACGACATCGCCGAGGCCCTGCGCGGCGAGTACGGCGACCGCCTCGCGAGCGAGCCCGGCGACGGGATCTTCCGCGAGCGCGCGCAGGAGCGGATCTTCGAGGAGTTCCGCGCGACGCTCTCCGCGCTCGGGGTACGCTTCGACGTCTTCTACAACGAGATGTCGCTCTACACCGGCGGGAAGATCGAGGAGGCGCTCGGCGACCTGCGCGCCCGCGGCCTCGTGTATGAGAAGGACGGAGCCGTGTGGCTGGCCGCCACCGCGCTCGGCCTGGAGCGCGACCGCGTGCTGGTGAAGAGCAGTGGCGAGCCGACCTACCTTCTGCCCGACGTCGCCTACCACCGGGAGAAGTTCCGGCGCGGCTTCGAGCGCGTGGTCGACGTCCAGGGCGCCGACCACATCGACCAGTTCCCGTTCGTCCGCGCGGCCGCCGCGGCGCTCGGCTGCCCGGCGGACGCGATCGAGCTCGTGATGAACCAGTTCGTGACGCTGTCGCGCGGCGGCGAGACGGTGAAGCAGTCGAAGCGGCGGGCGACCTACGTCACCGTCGACGAGCTGCTCGCCGAGGTCGGCTCGGACGTCTTCCGCTTCTTCATGATCGAGCGCAAGGCGGACGGCCATCTCGACTTCGACGTCGATCTGGCCAAGGAGAAGGACTGGAAGAAGAACCCAGCCTACTACGTGCAGTACGCGCACGCGCGCACACACGGCATCGAGCGCAAGGCGGCGGAGGCCGGCGTCTCCCTCGCCTCCGAGCCGCTCGATCCATCGCCGCTCGTGCTGCCCGAGGAGCTGGTGCTGATCCGCAAGCTCCTCGAGCTGCCGGAGGTGGTCGCGCAGGCCGCCGCGGCGCGGGAGCCGCACCACATCGCCTACTACCTCCGCGAGGTCGCGGGCCTCTGGAACCCGTACGTGCAGGATGGCATCCGACACCGTGTGTTGTCGGACGACGCCGCGCTCACGCGCGCGCGTCTCGGTCTTGCACGGGCGGTGCGCGTCGTGCTGGGCAACGGGCTCGCGCTGCTCGGCATCGCCGCGCCGGAGCGCATGTGAGCCGGCCGGCGCCCGAGCGCGGCGCGGCCGGCCGCCGGCGCGCGCGCCGGCGCGGTCCGACGCTGCTCTCCGCCCTGCTCGGGGCGGGGCTCCTCGTCGTGCTCGGCTTCGCGCTCGGCATCGTGGCAGGGCTGATGATGGAGGAGCCGCAGCTCCTGCTCGACTACGTGACGGGCAAGACACACTCGGTGGCGGTGGTGCCCGGGCCGCGTCCGATCGCGGGCGGAACGGAGTCCGGGCAGCCGGCTTTAGGCGCCGCGCCGTCCGCGCCCGACGTTGCATCCCGAGGTGCCGGCGAGGCGGTGCCCGCAGCTCCCGAGCCTCCGGCGCCCGCCGCGGCCCGGGCCGCGCCGCCCGAGGCGCGGCCGCAGGCTCCCGCCTCGGCGGCGGCCCCGGAGCCGGCGCCCAGTGTCGACGCCGCGCCGCCCGCCCCGAGCCCGGCCCCCGGCCGCGGCTTCTCGGTACAGGTCGGCGCCTTCGCCGACGCCGCGCCGGCCGAGCAGCTCGCCCGCAAGCTCGAGAGCCAGGGCTTCCCCGTCTACGTCGCTCCGGCCGCGGGATCCGACACCAGAAAGTGGCGGGTCCGGGTCGGCCCGCTCGCCGACCGCGGCGAGGCCGAGCGCGTCGCCGAGCGCCTCGGGAAGCGAGAAAAGCTGCCGACCTGGGTGATGGCCGAGGGCGCGCCTTGACCCGGCGCTGGGTCGTGACGGGCGCTGGAGGCCAGCTCGGGCGCTGCCTCGCCGCGCGCCTGCGCAGCCATCGCCACTTCGCACTGGGGGCGGCGCTCGACCGGGAGGCGCTCGACGTCACCGACGAGAAGGCGGTGCACGCCGCGCTCCGCGAGCTGCGGCCGGACGTGGTCGCGAACACCGCCGCGATGACGCAGGTCGACCGCTGCGAGAGCGAGCCCGAGGCGGCGGAGCGGGCCAACGCGCGGGCGCCGGGCTTCGTGGCGGACGCGTGCCACGCCGTGGGCGCCCGCCTCGTCCAGATCTCGACCGACTACGTCTTCGACGGCCGCAGCGCGCGTCCCTACCGCGAGGACGATCCCACGGCGCCGACCTCGGTCTACGGGAGGACCAAGCTCGAGGGCGAGCGCCGCGCGCTCGCCGGCTGTCCCGACGCGCTGGTGGTGCGGACGGCGTGGGTCTTCGGGCCGGGACGCAACTTCGTGGCGACCATCCTCCAAGCGGCCGCGCGCGCCCGCGGTGGCGGAGCCCCGCTGCGCGTGGTCGATGACCAGCGCGGAAGCCCCACCTACGCCGGACACCTGGCGGACGCGCTGCTGCGGCTGGTGGAGGCGGACGCGCGCGGTCTCTATCATGTCGCCAATTCGGGCACGGCCACCTGGTGGGAGCTCGCCAGGGCGGCGGTCGACGCCTGGGGCCACCCGGAGCTGCCCATCGAGAAGGTCACGACGGACGAGTACCCGCGGCCTGCGCCGCGCCCGGCCTGGTCGGTGCTCGATCTCGGGCGGACCGAGGGGGCGGGCGTCCGGATGCCGCCCTGGCGCGAGGGCCTGCGGGCCTACCTCGAGTCCGACGCTTCGCCGCTCGCGGGCCTCGACTGAGAGGACGGAGGTTCCCTTGAGCACGCGCAGCCTGCGCCGGGTGCTCGTCACCGGCGGCGCCGGATTCCTCGGGTCCCACCTGTGCGAGCGCCTGCTCGGCGAGGGCTGCGAGGTGCTCTGTCTCGACAACCTGCTCACGGGTCGCATGGACAACGTCGAGCCGCTGCTCGGCCATCCCCGCTTCGCCTTCGAGCACTACGACGTCACCAACTTCCTGTACGTGGCGGGTGCGCTCGACGCCGTGCTGCACTTCGCGTCGCCGGCCAGCCCCGCGGACTTCGAGCGGCTGCCGATCCAGATCCTGAAGGTCGGGTCGCTCGGCACCCACAAGGCGCTCGGCCTCGCCAAGGCAAAGGGCGCGCGCTTCCTGCTGGCCAGCACCTCGGAGTGCTACGGCGATCCAGAGGTCAATCCGCAGCCCGAGAGCTACTGGGGGCGCGTGAATCCGGTGGGCGTGCGGGGGGTCTACGACGAGGCCAAGCGCTTCGCCGAGGCAATGACGATGGCCTACCACCGCCACCACGGCGTCGACGTCCGCATCGTCCGCATCTTCAACACCTTCGGCCCGCGAATGCAGATCCACGACGGCCGAGCGATTCCCAATTTCTTCTGCCAGGCGTTGCGCGGCGAGCCGATCACGATCTTCGGCGACGGCTCGCAGACGCGCTCGTTCTGCTACGTCGACGATCTGATCGAGGGCATCTGGCGCCTGCTCAACAGCGACTACGTCGGACCGATGAACGTCGGCAACCCGAACGAGCTCTCGCTGCTCCAGATGGCGCAGGCGATCCTGCGCATCACCGGCAGCTCGAGCCCGCTGGTCCACCGCGATCTCCCGCCCGACGACCCGAAGGTGCGCCGCCCCGACATCGCGCTGGCGCGCCGCGTCCTCGGCTGGGAGCCGCGGGTGCCGGTCGAGGAGGGGCTCCGCCGCACCCACGCATACTTCGAGAAGGCGCTCGCGGCGGAGGCGAGTCCGGCTCCGTGACCGAGCAGCGGCGCATCCGCAACTTCTGCATCATCGCGCACGTCGACCACGGCAAGAGCACGCTCGCCGATCGGCTGCTCGACGAGACCCGCGCGCTCACCGACCGCGAGAAGCGGGCCCAGTTCCTCGACAAGATGGACCTCGAGCGCGAGCGCGGCATCACCATCAAGGCCCAGACCGCCCGGATCTACCACCGCGCCGCCGACGGCGAGCTCTACGTGCTCAACCTGATCGATACGCCCGGGCACGTCGACTTCTCCTACGAGGTCTCCCGCGCGCTGCAGGCCTGCGAGGGCGCCGTGCTGGTGGTGGACGCAGCGCAGGGGATCGAGGCGCAGACGCTGGCCAACACCTATCTCGCGCTCGAGGCGAACCTCGAGATCCTGCCGGTGCTCAACAAGATCGACCTGCCGTCGGCGGAGCCGGACCGGGTGGCCCAGGAGATCGAGGACGTGCTCGGGCTCGAGGCCACCGACGCCCTCCGCGTGTCGGCCAAGACGGGCGCGGGCGTGGCGGAGCTGCTGGAGCGCATCGTCGCGCGCGTGCCGGCGCCGCGCGGGGATCCGGAGGCGCCGCTGCGCGCGCTGCTCTTCGACTCGTGGTTCGATTCCTACGTCGGCGTCGTGCTGCTGGTGCGGGTGGTCGACGGCCGTCTCGCGCGCGGTGCCTCCGTGAAGCTCATGGCGCGCGGCTCGGAGCACGACGTCCAGGATCTCGACGTCGTGGACCCGCATCCGCGCGCGGTGGACGCGCTCGAGACGGGCGAGGTGGGCATCGTCGTGGCGGGCATCAAGACGCTCGACGACGTGCGCATCGGCGACACCTTGACGACGGTCGCGCGCCCGGCCGCGGAGGCGCTGCCCGGCTTCCGCGAGGTGAAGCCGATGGTGTTCGCCGGCCTGTATCCGGTCGATGCCGACGCGTACGGCGCCCTCAAGGCCGCTCTCGAGAAGCTGCGGCTGAACGACGCCTCGTTCCGCTACGAGCCCGAGACCAGCGCGGCGCTCGGCTTCGGCTTCCGCTGCGGCTTCCTCGGCTTCCTGCACGCGGAGATCATCCAGGAGCGGCTGGAGCGCGAGTACGGGCTCGAGCTGATCACCACGTCGCCGACGGTACGATACCGGGTGGTGCTCCAGGGAAGCCGTGCGTCGGGTCCGCGGGCCGGCGCGCCGAGCCCCCCGGACGGCGACGTGCTCGAGATCGACAGCCCCGCGGCGCTGCCCGACGTGGCGCGCATCGAGCGCATCGAGGAGCCCGTGATGCTCGCGACCATCCACGTGCCGGCCGAGCACGTGGGCGCCGTGCTCGCGCTCTGCCAGGAGCGCCGCGGCCAGCAGCGCGACATGATGCAGCACGGGATGCGCGTGCAGGTGCGCTACGAGCTGCCGCTCGCGGAGATCGTGGCCGACTTCCACGACCGCCTGAAGAGCGCGACCCGCGGCTACGGCTCGTTCGACTACGAGCTGGTCGGCTTCCGGCCTGCCGACCTCGTCAAGCTGGACGTCCTCGTGAATGGTGCGCCGGTCGACGCGCTCTCGCTGATCGTGCACCGAGACAAGGCGTTCCAGCGCGGCTCCGAGCTGGTGCGGAAGCTGAAGGAGTTCATCCCGCGCCAGATGTACGAGGTGGCCATCCAGGCCGCCATCGGATCGCGCGTGATCGCACGCTCGACGGTGAAGGCGCTGCGCAAGAACGTCACCGCCAAGTGCTACGGCGGCGACATCTCGCGCAAGCGCAAGCTGCTGGAGCGCCAGAAGGAGGGCAAGAAGCGCATGAAGAGGGTGGGGCAGGTGGAGATCCCGCAGGAGGCGTTCCTGGCCGCCCTCCGGCTGGAGCCCGAATGAGCCCGAAGGCGGCGGGCGGCGCCGAGCTGGCAAGGGAGCCGGCGCGGCTGAAGCCGGGAGCCCCGAGAGGCCCGAGCCTGGCGCGCCGCGCGTGGGACCAGTTCGGCACGCTGGCCGTCGCGGTGCTCCTCGCGCTCGGGATCCGCGCCTTCGTGATCGAGCCCTACCGCATCCCGTCGGGCTCGATGCTGCCAACGCTGCTGATCGGCGACCACCTGTTCGTCAACAAGTTCGCCTACGGGCCCAAGATCCCCTTCACCGACTACCGGCTGCCCGGCTGGCGCAAGCCCCAGCGCGGCGACGTCGTGGTGTTCACGGTGGCGCGCGATCGCGTCGGCCGCATCTACCCGGCCGACCTGCGGCCCGACCTCGACACCGACCGCTTCGTGAAGCGCATCGTCGGGCTGCCCGGCGACACCATCGAGGTACGGGGTGGAACGGTCTTCGTCAACGGGCAGCGCGTCCCGTGGGAGCTCACCCAGGAGACCTTCAAGGACGAGAACGGGCGGGTGCTGCGCGTCGGCCGCGAGGATCTCGAGGGCCGCCCGCACGCGATCCTCCACGACCCGAGCGTGGCCGGGCCGGAGAAGGAGCGGATCACGCTCGAGCCCGACCGCTACTTCATGATGGGCGACAACCGCGACTACTCGAACGACAGCCGGATCTGGGGCACGGTGCACGGGCCCGACATCAAGGGGCCCGCCTTCGTCCTGTACTGGTCGTGGGACTGGAACGGCGGCTGGGCGTCGCTGCTGAATCCCATGACGTGGTGGGACCTGTTCACGCACCGGATGCGCTGGGACCGGATCGGCCACTCGATCCAATAGCCGCGCGTCACTTCGCGGCGGCCTCGGGTGGCCGGTGCGAGGCGAAGGTCGGCTGCTGCTCCTCGAGCGTGCGGATCACGGTGGCGCGGCCCTCGGGCGAGATTGCCTGCACTGCGTCGGCCAGTGAATCGACGAAGCCCTTGGCGTTCTCCGACGACCGCTGCCGCCAGACGTCGATCGCGGCGCGGGCCGCGTCGGCGTCGAAGGGCTCGGCGGCGATCGCCGTCCACACCGCGGTGCGCGCGGTCTCGAGCTCCGCCTGCGCGGCCTGGAGCCTGGCGCGGTCGCGCTCGAACGGCTGGATGAAGCGCACCGAATCGTCGCGCGAGAGCTTCGACTGGATGCCCGACAGCACGGCCTCGATGGTGGGCCGCTCCGTGCGCACGAGATGGGCGTGGTAGAGCCGCGCGGCGAGGAAGCCGGTCAGGCACACGTTGAGCACGAGCGACGCGGCGAGCAGCCGTCCACTCTGCGCGTACCGCTCGATCATTGGCGCTCTCCGATGAGCGGGTTGCCCTCGAGCACGGCGTACACGGTGGGGTGCGGCGTGTTGGCGCTGGCCCAGCCGATCCAGATCGAGGCGATCGCGGCGGCGGCCAGTGCGGCCAGTCGCAGGCCCGGCGCCGCCCACAGCGCACGCAGGCGGCCGCGCGGGCGCGGGGGCGCCGCCTGCGCCACGCGTACCCGGATCGCGGCGCGCATTCGCTCCAGGGCCGCGGCGTCGATCGCGAGCCGATCGGCGCCGAGCGCGGCGTCCAGCGCGAGGGCCCGCTGGTGGGCGGCGCGCGCCGCCGGGGAAGTCTCGAGCAGCCGGCGGGCGTCCTCCCGCTCCGCCTCGGGCCAGCGCTCGAAGGCGGCGCCATAGCTCTCGAGCAGCCATTTGAACCTCGATTGCGTCATGCTCGCTCTCCGCCCGAAGTCGGCCGGTCCAGCCGCTCGCGAAGGAAGCGCCGGCCGCGCCGCAGCAGTCCTTCCAGGCCCCGCACCGACACCGACAGGACGTCGGCGGCGTCCTGGCCGGAGAGTCCCTCGAAGTAGGTGAGCGTGAGCGCCGCGCGCTGTCGGTCGGGCATCGCGGCCAGCGCCGACGCGACGTCGCGGGCGAGCTCGTCGCGCTCGAGCCGCGCGGAAGGAGGCGGCGAGGGGTCCGGCGGATCGCCGGCCGCGTCGAGCCGCAGGGCGCGCGGGCGGCGTCTCGCGTCGATCGCCGCGTTCACCACGATCCTGTACAACCACGTCGTGAAGCGCGAGCGGCGCGGGTCCCACGACGATGCGTTCTGCCAGATCCCGAGCATCGCGTCCTGCGTGACGTCCTCCGCCTCGCTCGGGTCGCCGAGCATGCGCAGCGCCGTGCGGTGCGCGCGCTCCAGGTGCCGCGCGGCGAGGGCGTCGAACGCGACGCGATCCCCGGCGGCCGTCCACGCCATGAGCTCCGCGTCGTCCGCACCCGGATAGTCTCGCATCGTGGGCGTTCGGGCGCGGGCCCGCGCGAGGCGAGCGGCCTCCCGATCTGCCGTGAAGGCGTAGTAGATCGGCTCCGTCGTGGCAATCGACGCCGGCATGTTGGCGAGGTCTCTCTGTCCTGATACGGCGCCCGCAGCCGGATCCCACGCGGGGCCTCGAGCCCGCGCCGCGTGGGTTCCGGCGGCGCGGCCCGTATCAGCAGCAGGGACCCGAAGCCACCGATCGAGGAGGCTCGACAAGGCAGCCCGTGGGAAGGCCCAAGCTCACTCTCCGCCGCATGTCGTGGCTGCTCGCCCCGGCCGTGCTCGCCGCGCTCGTCCTCGGGATGGCGCGGCTTCACGCGTCGGACAAGGCCCCGGACGCCGCGCCCACGGGCGGTGGGAAGAAGCCCGCGGGAGGCGCCCCGCCGGTCACGGTGGTGACCGCCGCGGCGACCCGCGGCGACATCCGAACCTACCTGACCGGCCTCGGCGCCGTGACGCCGCTCGCCACGGTGGTCGTCCACAGCCGCGTCGACGGGCAGCTCATGAAGGTGCTGTACGTCGAGGGGCAGCTGGTCCACCAGGGCGACCTGCTCGCCGAGATCGACGCGCGTCCCTACCGGGCGCAGCTCCTGCAGGCGCAGGGTCAGCTCGCCCGCGACGAGGCGTTGCTCGCCGAGGCGCGCGTGGACCTCGAGCGCTACCAGCGTCTGCTGCGCCAGGACTCGATCGCGAAGCAGACCGTCGACCAGCAGGCGGCGCTGGTGAAGCAGTACGAGGGCACGGTCGAGCTCGACCGCGGTCAGATCGACGCGGCCGCCGTGAACGTCGAGTACACCCGCATCACGGCGCCGGTCACAGGCCGCGTCGGGCTGCGCCTCCTCGACCCGGGCAACATCGTCCACGCCGCCGACTCGAACGGCATGCTGGTGATCACGCAGCTCCAGCCGATCACCGTCGTCTTCACGCTGGCCGAGGACAACCTGCAGCCCGTCTACCAGAAGCTCAGCGCGGGCGAGAAGCTGGTGGTGGACGCATTCGATCGCGCCGGCCAGAAGAAGCTCGCGACCGGAACGCTCCTGACCCTCGACAACCAGATCGACCCCACGACGGGTACCGTCAAGCTGAAGGCCGTCTTCCCGAACGAAGACAACCAGCTCTTCCCCAACCAGTTCGTGAATGCGCGCCTGCAGATCGACGTCGAGCACGACGTCACGGTGGTGCCCGACGCGGCGGTGCAGCGCAGCGCGCAGCGCACGTTCGTGTATCTCGTGAAGCCCGATCACACCGTCACCGTGCGCCCGGTCGAGCTCGGCGCGACGGAAGGCGACCGGACCGCGGTGCGCAGCGGGCTCGCGCCCGGCGACCTCGTGGTGGTGAGCGGCGTCGACCGGCTGCAGGAGGGAAGCCGGGTCGAGATCCCCGCCGCCCGCGCCGACGCGAAAGGCTGAGCGCGCGTGAACCCCTCGCGCATCTTCATCCTGCGGCCCGTGGCCACCTCGCTGCTGATGGTCGGCGTGCTGCTGGTGGGCGCGGTGGCCTACAGCCAGCTCCCGGTGTCGGCGCTCCCGCAGGTGGACTACCCGACGATCCAGGTCGTCACCTTCTATCCCGGTGCGAGCCCGGACGTGATGGCATCCTCGGTCACCGCGCCGCTCGAGCGCCAGTTCGGGCAGGTGCCCGGACTCAACCAGATGACCTCGACCAGCTCCGACGGGAGCTCGGTGATCACGCTCCAGTTCGTGCTCACCCTCAACATCGACGTGGCAGAGCAGGAGGTGCAGGCGGCCATCAACGCCGCGCAGACCTACCTGCCGAGCGACCTGCCCGCTCCGCCGATCTACAGCAAGACCAACCCCGCCGACGCGCCCATCCTCACGCTCGCGCTGACCTCGGCCACGCTGCCCCTCTCGAAGGTCGAGGATCTCGCCGATACCCGGCTGGCGCAGAAGATCGCCCAGGCGCCGGGCGTCGGGCTGGTGAGCATCAGCGGCGGCCAGAAGCCCGCGGTGCGCATCCAGGCCAACCCCACTGCGCTCTCGGCCAACGGCCTCGACCTCGAGGATCTGCGCAGCGCGATCGCCGCGGCGAACGTCAACCTGGCGAAGGGGAACTTCGACGGGCCGCGCCAGGCCTACACGATCGACGCCAACGACCAGATCCTCACCGCCAAGGACTACGCCTCGCTGGTCGTGGCCTACCGGAACGGTGCGCCCGTCTTGCTCTCGGACGTCGCGCGCGCGATCGACGGTGCCGAGAACGTGAAGCAGGCCGCCTGGATGAACCAGACGCCGGCGGTGATCCTGAACATCCAGCGCCAGCCAGGTGCGAACATCATCCAGGTCGCGGATCGCATCAAGGGCATGCTGCCGCAGCTCCGGGCGACCCTTCCGGACGCCGTGCAGCTCTCCATCCTGACCGATCGCACCACGACGATCCGCGCCTCGGTGGGCGACGTGCAGTTCGAGCTGATGCTCACCATCGGGCTCGTGGTGCTGGTGATCTTCCTCTTCCTGCGCAGTGTCTCCGCCACGGCGATCCCGAGCGTCGCGGTGCCGCTCTCGATCGTCGGCACCTTCGGGGTGATGCAGCTCCTGGGCTACAGCCTCGACAACCTCTCGCTGATGGCGCTCACCATCTCGACCGGCTTCGTCGTCGACGACGCCATCGTGATGATCGAGAACATCGCGCGCTACATCGAGGCCGGCGAGTCGCCCCTGCAGGCGGCCCTCAAGGGCTCCGAGCAGATCGGCTTCACGATCGTGTCGCTCACGGTTTCGCTGATCGCCGTGCTGATCCCGCTGCTGTTCATGGGCGACATCGTCGGGCGCCTGTTCCGCGAGTTCGCCGTCACGCTCGCCACCACGATCCTGGTCTCGGCCGTCGTCTCGCTGACGCTGACCCCGATGATGTGCGCGCGGCTCCTGCGGCCCGCGTCCGAGACGCGCCCGGGCCGCATCGCCCGCGCCTCGGAGCGCGGCTTCGACGCGGTGCTCGCGCTCTACGAGCGCACGCTGCGCAAGGTGGTCGGACACGAGGCCGCGACGCTCGTGGTGGCGGTGGCGCTGCTGATCGGTGCGGTCGGGCTCTTCGTGGTGATCCCGAAGGGCTTCTTCCCCGTCCAGGACACCGGGGTGATCCTCGGGGTCTCGGAGGCGGCGCAGAGCGTCTCCTTCCCCGCGATGGCGCGCCTGCAGCAGTCCCTGGCGGAGGTGATCCTGCGCGACCCCGCCGTGGCGAGCCTGTCGTCGTTCATCGGGATCGACGGCACCAACACGACGCTGAACAGCGGCCGCATCCAGATCAACCTGAAGCCGCTCGAGGAGCGGCGCATCGACGCGAGCTCGGTGATCCGGAGGCTGCAGCCGGAGCTCGCGCAGGTTCCGGGCGTCACGCTCTACATGCAGCCGGTCCAGGACCTCACGGTCGAGGACCGCGTCAGCCGCACCCAATACCAGTACAGCCTGGAGGACCCGGATCCCGCCGATCTCGCGCGCTGGGCGCCGCGCCTGGTGGAGGCGCTTCGCGCGCTTCCGGAGCTCCGCGACGTCGCGAGCGACCAGCAGAGCCTGGGGCTCCAGGCATCGCTGCAGATCGACCGCGACACGGCGTCGCGGCTCGGCGTCACGCCGTCGCACATCGACCAGGCGCTCTACGACGCTTATGGGCAGCGCCAGGTGTCGACGATGTTCACGCAGCTCAACCAGTACCACGTGGTGCTCGAGGTGGCGCCCGAGTACCAGAAGAAGCCGTCGCAGCTCCAGGACATCTACGTGGATGCCGCGGGTGGCCCGACCCCGCTCGCGACCTTCGCGTCCTACCAGCCGGGCACCACCTCGCTCGCGGTCAACCACCAGGGGCAGTTCCCCTCCGTCACGCTCTCGTTCAACCTCGCGCCGGGGGCGGCGCTCGGCGATGCGGTCACCGCCATCCAGGGCGCGGAGCGGGAGATCGGGCTTCCGCAGAGCATCCAGGGCTCGTTCCAGGGCACCGCCGCGGCCTTCCAGGCCTCGCTCGCCAACGAGCCGCTCCTGATCCTCGCCGCGCTGATCACCGTCTACATCGTGCTCGGCGTGCTCTACGAGAGCTACGTGCACCCGATCACGATCCTCTCGACGCTGCCCTCCGCCGGGGTCGGCGCGTTCCTGGCGCTCCTGATCTGCCGGACCGAATTCGGCGTGGTCGCGCTGATCGGCATCGTCCTGCTGATCGGGATCGTCAAGAAGAACGCGATCATGATGATCGACTTCGCGCTCGAGGCGCAGCGCGCTGGCTCCACGCCGCGCGACGCGATCCTGCAGGCGTGCCTGCTGCGCTTCCGGCCGATCATGATGACCACCATGGCGGCGCTGCTGGGAGGGCTCCCGCTCGCGCTCGGCGGGGGCACCGGCTCCGAGCTGCGCCGCCCGCTCGGCATCGCGATCGTCGGCGGCCTCCTGGTGAGCCAGCTCCTGACGCTCTACACGACGCCGGTGATCTATCTGACGTTCGACCGCCTCGCGGGTCGCGTGTCGGCGTGGCGAGCCGGCCGCGCCGAGGCCGGCGCGTGAGCGTCTCCGAGACCTTCATCCGCCGGCCGGTGGCGACCACGCTGCTGGCGTTCGCGCTCGGGCTCTCAGGTGTCCTCGCCTTCGGCTTCCTGCCGGTGTCACCGCTCCCGCAGACCGACTACCCGACCATCCAGGTGAGCGCGTCGCTGCCCGGGGCGAGCCCCGAGACGATGGCCTCGTCGGTGGCGGCCCCGCTCGAGCGGCAGTTCGGCCACATCGCGGGCCTCACCGAGATGACGTCGACGAGCGATCTCGGCTCGACGTCGATCTCGCTCCAGTTCGACCTCAGCCGGGACGTCGACGCCGCGGCGCGCGACGTGCAGGCGGCGATCAACGCGGCGCGCAGCTACCTGCCCGCCAACCTGCCCGGGAACCCGACCTGGCGCAAGTCGAATCCCAGCGACTCACCGATCCTGATCCTCGCGCTCACCTCCGATCTCCTCGACCGCGGCCAGCTCTACGATGCCGCCTCGACGATCCTGCAGCAGAAGATCTCGCAGCTTTCCGGGGTCGGGCAGGTGCTGGTGGGCGGGAGCTCCCTCCCGGCCGTGCGTGTGGACGTGAACCCGTCGGCGCTCTTCCGGTACGGCATCAGCCTCGAGCAGGTGCGCGGCGCGCTCGCGGCGTCCAACGTGAACCGACCGAAGGGACAGATCTCGGACGACGACCGCAGCTGGGACATCACCGACAACGACCAGCTTCCGCACGCGGACCAGTACCAGCCCCTCATCGTGGCCTACCGCAACGGCGCCCCGGTGCGCATCTCCGCCATCGGCACGGCGACCGACTCGGTCGAGGACGTGCGCGCCTTCGGCATGGCGAACGGCAAGCCGTCGGTGCTCGTCGTGATCTGGCGTCAGCCCGGCGCCAACATCATCGAGACCGTCGACCGCGTGCGGGCGACGCTCCCGCAGCTCCGGGCGGTGCTCCCCCAGTCGATCTCGCTCGACGTGGTGGTGGACCAGACCGCCACGATCCGTGCCTCGGTGCACGACGTCGAGCGGGCTCTGCTGCTCTCGGTGCTGCTGGTCGTGGGCGTCGTCTACTTCTTCCTGCGCAACGCCCGCGCGACCGCCATCCCGGGCGTCGCGGTCCCCCTCTCGCTGGTCGGGACCTTCGGTGCCATGTACCTGCTCGGCTACAGCATCGACAACCTGTCGCTGATGGCGCTCACCATCTCGACCGGATTCGTCGTCGACGACGCCATCGTGGTGGTGGAGGACATCTCGCGGCATCTCGAGGAGGGCGCATCGCCGCTCCAGGCCGCGCTCGTGGGAGCGCGCGAGATCAGCTTCACCGTGGTGTCGATCAGCATCTCGCTGATTGCCGTGTTCATTCCGATCCTGCTGATGGGCGGCATCGTCGGCCGGCTGTTCCGGGAGTTCGCGGTGACGCTCTCCATCGCGATCGGCGTTTCGCTCGTGATCTCGCTCACGGTCACGCCGATGATGTGCGCGACGCTGCTGCGGCCGCACGCCGCGCAGGGGCGCTTCCATGCGGCCATCGAGCGCGTGTTCGAGCGCGTGCTCTACGGCTACGAGAAGACGCTCTCCTTGGCGCTGCGGCACTCGGCGCTCACGCTCGGGGTTGCGCTGGCGGTGATCGGGCTCAACGTCTGGCTCGCGATCCGCGCGCCGAAGGGCTTCTTCCCCCAGCAGGACGCCGGGCGGCTCGCCGGCGCGATCCTGGCCGACCAGAGCACGTCGTTCCAGACGATGAAGGATCGGCTCGAGCGAATCGTGGACCTCGTGCGGGCGGATCCCGCGGTGGCCGACGTGGTGGCCTTCACCGGTGGGGGCGCGGGCACGACCACGAACACCGGGCGACTCTTCGTGTCCCTGAAGCCCCTGGAGGAGCGGGGCGTCAGCGCCGACCAGGTGATCGCAAGGCTGCGGCCGAAGCTCGCGAGCGTCCCCGGGGCGACGCTGTACCTGCAGGCGATGCAGGACCTGCGCATCGGGGCGCGGCGGAGCAATGCGCAGTACCAGTACACGCTGCAGGGCGAGAGCGTGGTCGACGTCAACACCTGGGGGCCGCGCATGCTCGAGCGGCTGCGCGCGCTGCCCCAGCTCAGCGACGTGAGCAGCGACCAGCAGGACGCTGGGCTCTACGCGTCGCTCGACTACGACCGCGAGACCGCGGCGCGCCTCGGCATCAGCGCGCATCTCCTCGACAACACGCTCTACGACGCCTTCGGACAGCGCCAGGTGTCGACCCTCTACACCGCGCTGAACCAGTACCACGTCGTCATGGAGGCCGAGCCGCAATTCTGGCAGAGCCCCGAGTCCCTGCACGACATCTACGTCGTGACCGGCGACGGACACTCGGTCCCCCTCTCGGCGGTGGTCCGCGACCGCCGCTCATCCGGCTCGCTCGCGGTGAACCACCAGGGACAGTTCCCGGCCGTCACGCTCTCCTTCAACCTCGCACCCGGCGTCGCGCTGAGCGACGCGGTCGATGCGATCGCCGAGGCCGCGCGCAGCGCCGGCATGCCGGCTTCGATCCATGCGAGCTTCGCGGGCACGGCGCAGGCGTACCAGGCTTCGCTGCGCAACGAGCCGCTGCTGATCGCCGCGGCGCTCGTGAGCGTCTACCTGGTGCTCGGGATCCTCTACGAGAGCACGGTCCATCCCATCACGATCCTGTCCACGCTGCCGTCGGCGGGGGTCGGGGCGCTGCTGGCCCTCCAGCTCTTCCACACGGAGCTCAGCCTGATCGCGCTGATCGGCATCATCCTGCTGATCGGGATCGTGAAGAAGAACGCGATCCTGATGATCGACTTTGCCCTCGACGCGGAGCGCAGGCTCGGACTGTCGAGCCGCGAGGCGATCTACCGCGCATGTCTGCTGCGCTTCCGCCCGATCCTCATGACCACGATGGCGGCGCTGCTCGGCGGGCTCCCGCTGGCGCTCGGCACCGGCACCGGAGCGGAGCTGCGCCGCCCGCTCGGGATCGCGATCGTCGGCGGCCTCGTCGCGAGCCAGATCCTGACGCTCTACACCACGCCGGTGATCTACCTGTATCTCGATCGCGCGCGGCTCCGGCTCTC
Organism: Myxococcota bacterium; assembly: GCA_035506135.1. Taxonomy (GTDB): domain Bacteria; phylum Myxococcota_A; class UBA9160; order UBA9160; family PR03; genus DATJPY01. The sequence continues at coordinate 30,916 of DATJPY010000112.1, forward strand.
CGGGGTCCGCGAGCGGCGCTGGCGCGGGGCTCCGGCGCCGGCACCGGGGAGCCCGTGATGCGGGTCCCGCGTGCGTTGCGCGACGCCGCGCTGGCGCTCGCGCTGGCCGGTGCCGGCGGCTGCGCGGTCGGGCCGAACTACGTGCGGCCGCCGTTCGAGGCGCCTACCGCCTTCAAGGAGCTCGAGGGCTGGAAGCGCGCGGAGCCGAAGGACGCCGAGCTGCGCGGCTCGTGGTGGGAGGTGTTCGGCGACCCCGACCTCGATGCGCTCGAGACCCAGGTGGTCGCGGCCAACCAGACGTTGGCACAGGCGGTGGCGACCTACGCGGAGTCGCGCGCCCTGGTGCGGGAGGCGCGCTCGAGCTACTTCCCGACCGTCGCGATCGGCATCGGTGCCACGCGCTCTCGCGCGTCCGCAAACATTGCGAACTTCTCGTCGACGCAGGGCGCGGTGACCGAGCAGTCGCTGCCCGTCGACGCGTCGTGGGAGCCGGATCTGTGGGGGCGCGTGCGGCGCAGCGTCGAGTCGCAGCAGGCCGGGGCGCAGGCGAGCGCCGGGGACCTCGCGTCCGCGCAGCTCAGCCTGCAGGCGCAGCTCGCGCAGGACTACTTCACGCTGCGCACGCTCGACGCCGTGCGGCGGCTGCTCGACGACACGGTCGTGGCGTTCGAGACATCGCTCCAGATGACGAAGAATCGCTACGACGCGGGCGTCGCGGCGCGCACCGACGTGGTGCAGGCGCAGGCGCAGCTCGAGACGACGCGGGCGCAGGCGATCGACGTGGGCGTGCAGAGGGCGCAGACCGAGCACGCCATCGCGCGGCTCGTCGGCCGCCCCCCCGAGCAGCTCTCGATCGCGAGCGACCCGCTGGACGCGACGCCGCCGAGCGTGCCCGTCGGCCTGCCGTCGGAGCTCCTCGAGCGGCGCCCCGACATCGCGGCCGCCGAGCGCCGGATGGCGGCGGCCAACGCGCAGATCGGCGTCGCCGAGTCCGCCTACTACCCGACGGTCACGCTCAGCGCCTCCGGTGGCTTCGAGAGCGCGAGCCTGGCCGAGTGGTTCACCTGGGCCAGCCGGCTCTGGTCGGTCGGACCTTCTGTCTCTGAAACGGTGTTCGACGGGGGCCTCCGGCGGGCGCAGACGGACTTCGCGCGGGCCAGCTTCGACGCCAGCGTGGCGGCGTATCGCGACACGGTGCTGGGTGCCTTCCAGGGCGTCGAGGACCAGCTCGCGGCGCTGCGCATCTTCCAGGACGAGGCGGTGGCGCAGGCGGCGGCCGTGGAGGCGGCGCGCGAGTCGGTCGTGCTCACCACCAACCAGTACCGCGCGGGCACCGTAAGCTATCTCGACGTCGTCACCGTCCAGGCCATCGCGCTTGCCGACGAGCGCACCGACGTCGAGCTGCGCGGCGAGCGGATGACCGCGAGCGTGCTCCTGATCGAGGCGCTCGGCGGAGGCTGGTCGAGCGCGGACCTTCCGACGGCGAGCCAGGTGACGAAGCGCTGAAGCGGGGTTGACGGGGGAGGCTCCGCCGGTATCCTGACCCCGATCCAGCCCTGAGACCGTTCCTTTTAAGTCCGTCCCGAGAGGCGGACAAAGGTGCGCGCGTGGTCCCCTCGCCCAACGCCACGGCCGGTCCCGACCCGCGCTCCGCCCCGTCCGGCGAGAGCGCGGAGCGCGTCGTCCTCGACGACACCGCGATCCGCCGCGCGCTGGTGCGCATCGCGCACGAGCTCGTCGAGCACAACGAGCACCTCGGCGATCTCTATCTCGTCGCCATCCCGAACGGCGGTGTGCCGCTGGCCCGCGCGATCGCTGCGAATCTCCATCAGATCGCCGAGCTCGAGGTGCCGGTCGGCATCCTCGACACGACGCTGTACCGCGACGACCTGCTCTCGCGCGGCGACCGCCCGCCGCTCCGGCGCACCGAGATGCCGTCCGCCGTCGACGGACGCGTGGTGGTGCTGGTCGACGACGTGGTGAGCACCGGGCGCACCATCCGCGCCGCAATGGACGCGCTCATGGACTTCGGGCGCCCGCAGGCGGTGCAGGTCGTCGGCCTGGTCGACCGCGGGCATCGCGAGCTGCCGATCAAGATCGACTACGTCGGCAAGAACCTGCCGACGCAGCGCAGCGAGCGCGTCGAGCTGCGCGGGCTGGCCGGCGGTCTCGAAGGCGCGCTCGAGGTGGTCGTCCGAGCCGACGGGGGAGGGGAGGCCCGATGATGGGGCGGGACCTGCTCGCGATCGAGGACCTCGACCGCGGCGATCTCGAGCGCATCCTCGAGACCGCGGTGCGCATGGAGGAGGTCGGCCGCCGCGACGTGAAGAAGGTGCCGACCCTTCGCGGGCGCACGCTCATCAACCTGTTCTTCGAAGCGTCCACGCGCACGCGCACCAGTTTCGAGATCGCCGGCAAGCGCCTCTCGGCCGACGTCGTGAACTTCACGCCGTCGAGCTCCAGTCTGAAGAAGGCGGAGAGCATCCTGGACACCGCGATGACGCTCGACGCGATGGCGCCCGACGCGGTGGTCGTGCGCCACGCGGTGGCCGGCGTGCCCAAGCGCATCGCGGACGCGCTGGAGGCGCCGGTGATCAACGCGGGCGACGGCGCGCACGAGCACCCGACGCAAGCGCTGCTCGATCTCTTCACGGTGTGGCAGGAGAAGGGCCGGCTCGACGGGCTCACCGTGACCATCGTCGGCGACATCGTCCATTCGCGCGTGGCGCGCTCGAACCTCTACGCGTTCTCGAAGCTCGGCGCCGAGGTGCGGCTCGCCGCACCGCCGACCATGCTGCCGCCCGCCGTCGAGGCGCTCGGCGTGAAGGCCTACACGTCGCTGCGCGAGGCGCTCGAGGGCGCCGACGTGGTGATGCTGCTGCGCATCCAGCAGGAGCGCCTCGACGGCTGCTTCTTCCCGAGCATCCGCGAGTACGCGGCGACCTTCGGCCTCGACCGCGCGAAGCTCCGCTACGCCCGCGACGACGCGATCGTGATGCACCCGGGTCCGATCAATCGCGGCGTCGAGATCGCCCACGACCTGGCGGATCGCCGCCCGAGCGTGATCCTCGACCAGGTGCGCAACGGCGTCGCGGTGCGCATGGCGGTGCTCTACCTGTTCGCCGGCCGCAATCCGCGGCGGGAAGGCTGAGGGGGCGGCGCATGCGCATCGTGATCCGCGGCGGGCGGCTGCTCGACCCCACCGCCGGCCGCGACGAGCCCGGCGACCTCCTGATCGAGGACGGCCGCATTGCCGCCGCGGGCCGAGATCTGACGGCCGAGGGCGCGCTCACCATCGACGCCGCGGGGGGGTGGGTCGTGCCCGGCTTCTTCGACCTGCACGCGCACCTGCGCGAGCCGGGCCAGGAGTACAAGGAGGACATCGCCTCCGGAGGCCGCGCCGCGGTGGCGGGGGGCTTCTGCGCGGTGGCCTGCATGGCCAACACGCATCCGGTGAACGACGACCCTTCGGTCACCGAGTACATCCTCGACCGCGCGCGCCACGAGTCGCCCGCACGCGTCTTCCCGATCGCCGCCGCCACGCGCGGGCTGGCCGGCGAGGTGATGACGGAGATGTCGGCGCTGGTCGAAGCCGGCGTGATCGCCTTCAGCGACGACGGCAAGACCATCATGGACTCCGGCGTGATGCGGCGCGTGCTCGAGTACTCCGGGCTGGTGCGGGTTCCCGTGATCACCCACGCGGAGGACCGCAGCCTGGTGCGCGACGGCGTGGTGAACGAGGGGCCCGTCTCGACGCGGCTCGGCCTCCCGGGCAACCCGGCCGCGGCGGAGACGATCCACGTCGCGCGCGACCTGGTGCTGGCGGAGCTCACCGGCGCCCACCTGCACGTGGCGCACGTCTCGACGGCGGGCGCGGTCGACCAGATCCGCGCTGCGCGCGAGCGCGGAGTGCACGTGACGGCGGAGGTCACGCCCCACCACCTGACGCTGACCGACGAGGCGACGCTCGGCTACGACACGAACACCAAGATGGCGCCGCCGCTGCGCTCCGAAGCCGACGTGCGCGCCTGCCGCGCGGCCCTGGCGGACGGCACGCTCGACGCCATCGCCACCGATCACGCCCCGCACGCGGTGCACGAGAAGGACGTCGAGTTCACCGCGGCGCCCGCCGGCGTGATCGGGCTCGAGACCGCCGTGCCGGTCACGCTCGACCTGGTGCGCGCCGGCGAGCTCGCGCCGCTCGAGTGGGTGCGGCGGCTCAGCACCAATCCGGCGCGCATCGCGGGGCGACCGGGCGGCTCGCTCGCGGTCGGTGCACCGGCCGACGTCGCCGTGATCGATCCCGAGCGGCGCTGGCGCTACGACCCGGCCAAGGGCTTCTCGAAGAGCCGCAACTCGCCCTGGGCCGGACGCGAGCTCGTGGGTCGCGCGATCGCCACGCTGGTGGCGGGCCGCCTGGTCTACGACGTCGAGCGCGGGGTGCTGGTGCCATGAGCGCGCTCGCGAGCCGTGCGCGCCCGGCGGCGCTCGCGCTGGCCGACGGGACCGTCTACCGGGGCCACGGCTTCGGGGCCGAGGCGATCGCCGCCGGCGAGGTGTGCTTCAACACCAGCATGACCGGCTACCAGGAGATCCTGACCGATCCCTCGTACGCCGGGCAGATCGTCACGATGACCTACACGCAGATCGGGAACGTCGGCACCAATCCCGACGACGACGAGTCGGCGCGCCCCTTCCTCTCCGCCTTCGTCGTGAGGGAGCACTTCGAGACGCCGAGCAACTGGCGCGCGCGCGAGTCGCTCGACGCGTTCCTGCGTCGATGGGGCGTGCCGGGCATCGCCGGCATCGACACCCGCGCGCTGGTGCGGCGCATCCGCGACCACGGCTTCCAGAACGGCGTGGTCTCGACCGATCCCGCGCGCCAGGACGCCTCCGATCTGGTGGCGGCGGCCGCCGCCGCACCGGTGCTCGACGGCCGCGACCTGGTGGCCGGCGTCACCTGCCGAGCTCCCTACGAGTGGAACGCCGGTCTCTGGGGCGGCGTCGACGGCCAGGGGCCGCGTCCCGCGCGGCCGTCGCCGCGCCTGCGCCTCCTGGCGTACGACTACGGCGTCAAGCGCAACATCCTGCGCCTGCTCGTCGAGCAGGGCTTCGACGTCATCGTCGTGCCGGCGACGACGCCGGCACGCGATGCGCTCGCGCTCGCGCCCGACGCGATCTTCCTCTCGAACGGGCCCGGCGATCCGGCCGCCGTCGCCGGGGTGCAGCCGATCGTCCGGGAGCTGGCCGATCGGCTCCCGGTGTTCGGCATCTGCCTCGGCCACCAGATCCTCGGCCTCGCGCTCGGCGGCAAGACGCGCAAGCTGAAGTTCGGCCACCACGGCGGCAACCAGCCGGGCCAGGATCTGGCGACCCGGAAGGTCGCCATCTGCGCCGAGAATCACGGCTACGCGGTCGACGCCGACTCGCTGCGCGAGGCCGGCGAGCCCGTCGCGATCACGCACGTGAACCTGAACGACGGCACCGTCGAGGGCCTCGCGCACGAGCGGCGCCCCGTCTTTTCGGTGCAGTACCACCCCGAGGCGTCCCCGGGACCGCACGACGCCGGCTACTTCTTCGGCCGCTTCCGCGAGCTCGTGGAGCGCCACAAGCGCGGCGAGGCCGTGACCGGCCTCGACGTCGCCGCGGGACGCTAGGCGTGCCGAAGCGCACCGACATCCGGACCATCCTGGTGATCGGCTCGGGCCCGATCGTGATCGGGCAGGCCTGCGAGTTCGACTACTCCGGGACGCAGGCGTGCAAGGCGCTTCGCGAAGAGGGCTACCGCGTCGTCCTGGTCAACTCGAACCCGGCGACGATCATGACGGACCCGGAGCTCGCGGAGCGCACCTACGTCGAGCCGATGACGGTGGAGAGCCTGGAGAAGATCATCGCGCGCGAGAAGCCGGACGCGCTGCTGCCCACCATCGGAGGGCAGACGGCGCTGAACCTGGCGCTCGACCTCGCCGAGGCCGGCGTGCTCGATCGCCACCGCGTCGAGCTGATCGGCGCCTCGGTCGAGGCCATCCGGAAGGCCGAGGACCGCAAGCTCTTCCGCGAGGCGATGGAGCGCATCGGGCTCAAGGTGCCGCGCTCGGGCTACGTGCACTCCGTCGAGGAGGCGCGCGCGCTCCTGCCCCACGTCGGGCTGCCGGCGATCGTGCGGCCCTCGTTCACGCTGGGCGGCGCGGGAGCCGGCATCGCGCGCAGCGACGCCGACTTCGACGCGGCGGTGCAGTGGGGTCTCTCGCAGTCGCCCCGCCACCAGGTGCTGCTCGAGCAGAGCGTGCTCGGCTGGAAGGAGTACGAGCTCGAGGTGATGCGCGACGGGGCGGACAACGTCGTGATCATCTGCTCGATCGAGAACCTGGATCCGATGGGAGTGCACACGGGGGACTCGATCACCGTCGCGCCCGCGCAGACGCTCACCGACAAGGAATACCAGGTGATGCGCGACGCGGCGCTGGCCATCATCCGCGAGATCGGCGTCGACACGGGCGGCTCGAACATCCAGTTCGCGGTCGATCCCGCGGACGGCGCCCTCGTCGTGATCGAGATGAACCCGCGCGTCTCGCGCTCGTCGGCGCTGGCGTCGAAGGCCACCGGCTTCCCGATCGCCAAGATCGCCGCCAAGCTGGCGGTCGGGCTCCGGCTCGACGAGATCCGCAACGACATCACGCGCGAGACGCCGGCCTCGTTCGAGCCCACCATCGACTACGTCGTCACCAAGATCCCGCGCTTCACCTTCGAGAAGTTCCCGCAGGCCGACAGCACGCTCACCACGCAGATGAAGTCGGTGGGCGAGGTGATGGGGATCGGGCGCACCTTCAAGGAGAGCTTCCAGAAGGCGATCCGATCGCTCGAGATCGGCCACGACGGCCTGGAGAGCCCGGGGGTGCAGGGCGGCGGCGCGCTGCCGGTGGACGCGCTGTGGGCGCAGGTCGAGGTGCCGCGGCCCGGGCGCCCGTGGGCGATCGCGGAGCTGCTGCGCCGCGGGACGACGGTCGAGGAGGTGGCGCGGCGCTCGGCGATCGACCCGTGGTTCCTGCGCAACATCGCCGAGCTGGTGGAGGCGGAGGCGGAGCTCGCGGCCGCGGCGCCCGACGCGCGCCGCGCGCTGCTGCGGCCGGCGAAGCAGATGGGGTTCTCCGACCGGCGGCTGGCCGCGCTCTGGCAGACGGGCGAGGACGCCGTGCGCGCGCTCCGCCGCGAGCTGGGCGTGCGCCCCGTCTACAAGCACGTCGACACCTGCGGCGCCGAGTTCGAGGCGCACACGCCGTATCTCTACTCGACCTACGAGGACGAGTGCGAGGCCGCGCCCACCGAGCGCCGCAAGATCGTGATCCTCGGCGGCGGCCCGAACCGCATCGGGCAGGGCATCGAGTTCGACTACTGCTGCGTGCACGCGGTGATGGCGTTGCGAGAAGCGGGCTTCGAGACGCTCATGGTCAACTGCAACCCGGAGACGGTCTCGACCGACTACGACACCAGCGATCGCCTCTACTTCGAGCCGCTCACCCTCGAGGACGTACTCGAGATCGTCGACAAGGAGAAGCCCGAGGGCGTGATCGTGCAGTTCGGCGGCCAGACACCGCTGCGGCTCGCGGTGCCTCTTGCGCGCAACGGGGTGCCGATCCTCGGCACGCCCCCGGACGCGATCGACCGCGCCGAGGACCGCGAGCGCTTCGACGCGCTGCTCGAGCAGCTCCACTTGGCGCGTCCGCCGTCCGGGGTGGCGCGCAGCCCCGCCGAGGCGGAGCGGGTGGCCGAGCGCATTGGCTACCCCGTGCTGGTGCGGCCGTCCTACGTCCTCGGCGGACGCGCCATGATGATCGTCCACGAGGTGGAGGCGCTGCGCGACTACATGCGCTTCGCGGTGAGGGCATCCCCCGAGCACCCGGTGCTGGTCGACCGCTTCCTGGCCGACGCCACCGAGGTCGACGTCGACGCCATCTGCGATGGCGAGCGCGTCGTGATCGGCGGCATCATGGAGCACATCGAGGAGGCCGGCGTCCACTCCGGCGACAGCGCCTGCTCGATCCCACCGTGGTCCCTGCCGCCGGCGGTGACCGAGGAGATCGCGCGGGCGACCCGCGCGCTCGCGCTCGAGCTCGGTGTGCGGGGCCTGATGAACGTGCAGTTCGCCGTCAAGGCGGGCGTCGTCTACGTGCTCGAGGTGAATCCGCGCGCGTCGCGCACCGTGCCTTTCGTCTCGAAGGCGATCGGGGTCCCGCTCGCGAAGCTCGCCGCCCTGGTGATGGCCGGCCGCACGCTCGAGAGCCTGGGCTTCACGCAGGAGATCCGGCCACGACACTTCTCGGTGAAGGAGGCGGTGTTCCCCTTCGTGAAGTTCCCCGGCGTGGACACCCTGCTCGGGCCCGAGATGAAGAGCACCGGTGAGGTGATGGGCATCGACTCGGACTTCGGTCGCGCCTACGCCAAGGCGCAGATCGAGGCGGGTGGAAGCCTGCCGCTCGGCGGGAGCGTGCTCGTCTCGGTGCGCGCGGCCGACCGCGCGGCCATCTCGCAGTCGGTGCGCGAGCTGGCGCGCAACGGCTTCCGCATCCTGGCGACGCCTGGCACCGCGGCCGAGCTGGCGGCGCTGGGCGTCGCGGCCGAGGTGGTCCCGAAGGTGGGCCGCGGGTCGCCGGACGTGGTCGAGCGGATCGACAAGGGCGACGTCGATCTGGTGATCAACACGGTCGGCACCGAGCCCCAGGCGGCGCGCGACTCCGCGGCGATGCGGCGTGCGGCGCTGCTGCGCGGGCTCCCGTACTTCACCACGGTGGCCGGGGCGCGCGCGGCCACCGGCGCGATCCGCGCGCTGCAGCTCGAGTCGATCGGCGTGCGCTCGCTGCAGGAGATCCACGCCAAGAGCGGCTAGCTGGTGACCTTCGTTCGGCTCCGCAGACTGCGCCTCACTGCCAGCTCGATGAGCTGCGCTCGGCTTCGCCTCGCTGCGCGCTTCGCTTGCGGGCCGACTCTCGAGTCGGCCTCCTAGCGGGGGAGACGTGGCCGGCAGCCCGTTTGCGCTGGCGCTCGACGCGCTCCTGGCCCCGCTCCGCTTCGCCGCGCGCGACGGCTCGGCGCGGGCCGATCGCGTGCGCGACCTCGAGGCGACGCTGCGGGGCGCTGCGGCGCGCGCGCGCACGCTGGCGGTGCCGCGCGACGTCCGGCAGGTGTTGGCGCGCGTCGAGGCGCTCTTCGCCGCCCCGCTCGAGGGCGAGGCGCGCGAGCGCGCGGTGCGCGAGGCGCTCGCGCGGGTGGAGGCGCTGGCGGATCCCGCGTGGGCGGCGGCGGCGCTGACGAGGCCGGCGAGCGCCCTCTCGGGCATCGGGCCGCGGCGCGCCGACGCGCTGGCCCGGCGCGGCCTCGCGACCGTCTCCGACCTCCTCTTCCATCTTCCGTCGCGCTACGACGATCGCCGGCAGCTCACCAAGGTGGGGCAGCTCGAGGTGGGACGCCGCGCCACCTTCGTCGCCCGCGTGCTGCTCTGCGACTTCGCCCCCCAGCGTGGGCGCGGAGGTCGCTTCCGGCGCGTGCTGCAGGCCGTGGTGGGCGACGACAGCGGCACCGTCGACCTCAAGTGGTTCCACGGCGGCGAGGCGATCCAGCCGATCCTGGCGAAGGGAGCGGCGCTGCTGGTGACGGGCGAGGTGCGACGCTATCGCTTCGCCAAGCAGCTCCTCCACCCCGAGATCGAGCGGCTCGACGACGCCGAGGCGCTGGCGCCGTCCCTCGATGCGCTGCGGCAGGTGGTGCCCGAGTACCCGACGCCGGAGGGGATCCCGCCGCGCGCGCTGCGCCGAACCGTGCAGGCCGCCGTCGACGAGTACGCCGATCTCGTCGCGGGGCATCTGCCCGCGGCCCTCGTCCGCGAGCGCGCGCTCCCGGAGCCGGCGCCCGCTCTGCACGCCATCCACCGTCCGGCGCCAGACGCCGATCCGGCCGCGCTCGGCGAGCGGCGAGGCCCCGCGCACGAGCGCCTGATCCTGGAGGAGCTCTACCTGCTCGAGCTCGGTCTGGCGCTGCGCCGCGAGCAGCGGCTCGAGGAGCCGGGCATCGCGCTCGCGGTCGGGGGGCCGCGCGCGCGCGCGGCGCTCGACGCGCTGCCGTTCGCGCTCACGCCCGCGCAGCGCCGCGTCGTCGCCGAGATCTGGGCCGACCTGGCGCGCCCGCATCCGATGAACCGCCTGCTGCAGGGCGACGTCGGCAGCGGCAAGACGGCGGTCGCCTTCCTGTCCGCGCTCGCCGCCGCAGAAGCGGGTCACCAGGTGGCCCTGATGGCGCCGACCGAGCTCCTGGCCGAGCAGCACGAGCGCACCCTGCGCCGGCTCGCGGCCTCGGGCGGCGCCGCGACCCGGCTGCGCATCGGGCTGCTCACGGCGTCCGTGCCCAGGCGCGAGGCTGCTGCGCTGCGAAGCGCGCTCGCTGCGGGCGAGATCGACCTGGTCGTCGGCACGCACGCGCTCGTGCAGGACGAGGTGCGCTTCGCGCGGCTCGCGCTCGCCGTGATCGACGAGCAGCACCGCTTCGGCGTGCTCCAGCGCGCGGCGCTGGCCGAGCGGACGCCGGAGGCGCTGCGCGGGGAGGCGGGGCGCGTGCCCCACGTGCTCGTGATGACGGCGACGCCGATCCCACGCACGCTCGCGCTCACGCTCTACGGCGAGCTCGACGTGTCAATCCTCGACGAGCTGCCGCCCGGGCGCAGGCCCGTCGCGACGGACGTGCTGCGAGAGGGCGAGGGCGCCCGCGTGGTGGCCGCGCTGCGCGCCGCGCTGGCGCGCGGCGAGCAGGCCTACGTGGTCTATCCGCTGGTCGAGGAGTCCGAGAAGGTCGATCTGAGAAACGTCACCGAGTCGGCGGAGCGCATCGCGCGCTCGTTCCCCGAGGCGCGCGTGGGCCTCGTCCACGGTCGCCTCGATGCGGCGGCGCGCAGCGAGGTCATGGGCCGCTTCGAGGGCGGAGAGGTGCAGATCCTCGTCTGCACCACGGTGATCGAGGTCGGTGTCGACGTCGCGAACGCGACGCTGATGGTGGTGGAGCACGCGGAGCGCTTCGGGCTTGCGCAGCTCCACCAGCTCCGCGGCCGGGTCGGGCGCGGAGAGCGGCCGGGCCGCTGCCTGCTCGTCGCGCGAGCCTCGACGGCAGAGAGCGAGGCGCGCCTGCGCGCCATGCTCGAGACCTCCGACGGGTTCGAGATCGCGGAGGCCGACCTGAGGATCCGGGGCCCGGGCGAGTTCCTCGGCACGCGGCAGAGCGGGCGCCTCCCGGATCTCCGCCTCGCCGACCTGGTGCGCGATGCGCGACTCGTGCCGGTGGCGCGCGAGGCGGCGCTCTCCACCGTGGCGCGCGATCCGGGGCTGCGCCGCGCGCCGCAGGTCCTGAGCGCGGTGCGCGCGCGCTGGGGCGCGCGCCTCGTCCTCGCGGACGTCGGCTGAGGCGCAGCCCGCCGAGCGGGTGGCGTCAGCCCGCGATGAGCATCCCGCCGTCCACACCGAGCACCTGCCCGGTCACCATATCGCTGCCCGCGACCAGCGACAGGATGGCGGCCGCCACGTCCTCGGGATCGCATACGCGACCGAGCGGCGCGCGCTGCTCCATCGCCCGCTTGATCGGCTCGTAGGCGGCGCCGAGTCCATCCGCCAGCCAGCGGCCGGAGATGAATCCGGGCGCCACCGCGTTGACGCGGATCTTCGGCGCCAGCGTGCGCGCCAGGATCACGGTCAGGATGTTGAGACCGGCTTTGGAGGCGCAGTACGGGATCGAGGAGCCGATGCCGGCGATGCCGGCGACGCTCGAGACGTTCACGATGGCGCCGCCGCCCGCCGCCTCCATCGGAGCGCGCGCCGCGCGCGAGAGCTGGAAGGGGCCGATCAGGTTCACGCCGAGCACGCGCGTCCAGTCGTCGGATCCGACGCCTTCGAGGTTCGCGTGCGGGATGAAGACGGTCTGGCCTGCGTTGTTGACGAGCACGTCGAGGCGGCCGAGCTCGCGGACGGCCGCATCGACCAGCCCGCGGCACGCCGCGTCGTCGGCCACGTCGGCCTGCAGCGGGAGGGCGCGGACTCCGAGCGCGGCGACCTCGGCGGCGGTGCGCTCGGCCTCGTCCTTCGAGCGGCTGTAGTTGACGACGACCGCGCAGCCGCGGCGCCCGAGCTCGAGCGCCGTCGCCCGGCCGACTCCTGTCCCGCCGCCCGTCACGATCGCGGCCCTGCCGTCGAGCTGCATCGCTAGCCGAGGGCCGTGCCCGGCGGCTCGTCCACCACCGGGTTCTCGAGTGTCCCGATCCGCTCGATCTCGATGCGCACGCGGTCGCCTGCGCGAAGCCAGCGCGGCGGCTTCATGGCGGCGCCGACGCCCGCCGGCGTGCCGGTCGAGACGACGTCGCCGATCTCGAGCGTGAAGGCGGTCGAGAGATGCTCGACCTGGTCGAAGCAGTCGTAGATCAGGTTCTTCGTGTTCGAGTCCTGGCGCAGCTCGCCGTTCACCCAGGTGCGCAGCGCGAGGGCGTGGGGGTCGCCGACCTCGTCTTGTGTCACCAGCCACGGGCCGAGCGGGCCGTGGGTGTCGAACGATTTGCCCATCGTCATGGTGGGCGAGCGCAGCTGCCAGTCACGGACGCTGACGTCGTTGCAGATCGTGTAGCCGGCGATCACCTCGGCCGCGCGCTCCTTCGGGACGTGGCGGCAGCGGCGGCCGATCACGAAGGCGAGCTCGCCCTCGTAGTCGAGCGCGGTCGAGACGCGCGGCGCGTGGATCGCGCCGCCCGGACCGATCACGCAGGTCGACTGCTTGTTGAAGAAGACGGGGAACTTCGGCGCCTCCAGCCCGGCGCCGCGCGACTCGGCGATGTGGTCGGCGTAGTTGAGGCCGATCGCCAGGAGCTTCGGCGGCCGCAGGATCGGGGCCATGAGCTCGACCGCGGCGAGCGGCAGGTGTCCGCGTCCGGATTCCGCGGCGCGCCGGGCCTCGGCCATCGCCTCCGCCCCGGCGGCCAGGAAGGCGATCATCTCGGTCGGCAGACCGGGCGCAGCGGCCGAGAGGTCGACCATCGCGTCGGCGCGAACGACTCCGATCCGTGTATGGTCGAGATGGGTGAACGTGGCGAGCTTCATCGTTCCTCCGGCGGGGCCCCGGGCGGCATGATAGCGGCTGCACCCGGCGTCGAGGAGCGCAACCGCGCGAGCTCGGCGCGCAGCGATGCGTCGAGCGGCCCGCCGAGCGCGATTCCCTGCTCGAGGGCGGCGGCGGCTTCGGCGTCGCGGCCGCGAATCTGGTAGGCCTGGGCGAGATCGCGCCAGTCGAGCTGGGTCTTCCGCGCGCGCCGCGTCTCGGTCTCGATCACGCCGTCCGCAAAGCGGGCGATCGAGGCCTGGAAGGCGGGAAGCCCGCGCACGGGCTCGAAGGCGGGGTGCGACATCAGATAGGTGTAGTAGTCCCAGCCGCGCGCGCGGCACGCCTCGATGGCGGCGACTGCAGCGTCGACGTCTCCCTGGCTGGCGGCGCGGCGCGCCGCCAGCAGGTTGGCGGCCACGCCGTGCGGGAAGTGGCGGGCCGCGTCGGCGAGGACGCGATCCTCGGACAGCCAGATCGCGCTGCGCGCGTAGGTCGCGATGCCGAAGGCGCCGATCGCGGCCGCGGCGCAGGCCACTGCGACGAGGGCCGCGAGCCGGCGCGCGTCCGGGGAGGCGATGCGGCGGGTCGCGTCCTGACCGGCGAGCAGCGCGCCGCCGAGCAGACCGGGGAGCATGAAGTAGAGGTAGCGATCCGCCGTCGGGTAGAGGAACGGGAAGAGCTGCGAGATCGGCGCGAAGGCGGCGAGCGCCCAGGCCCACCACGCGGCCTCCTCGCGGCCGCGCGCGAGACACACGAGCGTGCGCGCGCCGCTGGCCGCGCCGGCTGCGAGCCCGAGCAGCCACCAGGGATCGAGCCACGAGAGCGCCACCCGCGGCTCCTGGAAGGGCGAGACGCCGAAGCCGGTCACCGCCATCGCCACGTAGCGGCCGAAGCCGGCGACCAGCGTGCGCGCCTTCGCCAAGGCATCGGGAGCGGGCTCGAAGCGCGCGGCGGCGCCGGCGTCGTGGAAGGTGGCGAGCTCCGCCGCGCCCACCACCGCGAGAGCGAGCGTCCAGGCGGCCAGCCACGCAAAGCGCGGCGGCGCGCCCGCGCGCGCGCGCCGCCAGCAGAACGCGCGGATCCACGCCGCCGGCAGGAAACACACGGAGGTCGGGCGCGTGAGCAGCGCGAGCGCGAAGAGCGCGAAGGCCAGCCGCGGGCGGTTGCGCTGCGCCAGCAGGGCGCCTGCGCCGAGCGCCATCGCCAGCGCGTTCCAGATCTGCGACATCCAGGCGACGGCCTCGACCTGCGCGGGATGAACCAGGAGGAACGCGCCGCCGAGGAAGGCGGTCACCTCGGGCAGCCCCGACTGGATCAGGAGCAGGGCCACGAGCCAGCAGGCGAGCGCGTGCGTCGCGACGTTGGTCGCGTGATAGACCGGCGCATTCTCCGCGGCGAGCCGCCACTCGAGGGCATTCACCAGCGCGCGCACCGGTGCGTAGTTGCGCAGCGAGATCGTCGCCTGGCTGGTCGGGTCGAGGATCTCGAGGAGGTGTCGAGGCGAAGGGTCGATGACCCACGGGTTCAGCAGGAAGCCGTAGTCGTCCGAGATCGGACCGCCCGGCAGCGAGGGCGCGTAGAGCACGAGTCCGAGAGCGAGGTAGGCGAGCAGCGGCGGCCAGCGGCGTCGCACGGCGTTCGGACGCAGCGGGGTGGGGTGTTCCGCGGATGCGTTCGTCGAGCCGAGACCCATCGGAACCTCGCGCGGAGCGGCGCAGTATACCGGGGCGAGGCGGTATGCTGCGCGCTCGGATGACACGCCGACCGAAGAAGGCTGTCGCGAAGAGGACTGCCGCGAAGCGGGCTGTGGCGCAGCAGACGGCCGCGCGGCTGCAGCGCTTCGGCGCGCTCGGGCTCGCGTGCGCGGCCGCCGCGGCGTTCGCCTGGCACTGCGCGACGTCGCCCGAGGTGACCTGGATCGAGCAGTCGGGCGACGCGGCCTGGATCACCGATCCGCGGCCCGTCGACCTCATGGTGCAGCAGTTCGGCCGCGAGGAGGTTCCGGTCGCCACCTTCGCGCGCCGCTTCGAGCTCGACGCTCCGCCCGTCCGTGCGGAGCTGCGCGTGCGCGCCGCGCGCGCCTACCGCGTGCGGGTCAACGGGACGCTCGCCTGGGCCTCGCCCGATCCCGACCCGCGCTGGCGCGCCGAGCGCGCGCAGGACGTCGCGCCGCTGCTTCGGGCTGGCGACAACGAGGTCGCCATCGACGTGTGGAACCCGCGTGGGCCGCCGCTCCTCCAGGCCCGGCTCGTGCTGCCCGATCGCGTGATCCCGACCGGTGTCGACTGGACCGCCGCGGCCGAGAGTGGAGCGCCGGCGCCCGCGGTGCTGCCCGACGACACGCGCGCGCCTGCCAGCGCGGCCACGGGGCCGAGGCCTGCGCGCGCGCTGGCCGAGCACGCCGGCCCGCTCGCCGGCCTCCTTGCACTGGCGCTGCTCGCCTGGGTCCTGCTCGGCGAGCGGATCGGGGCGCTCTCGGCGTGGCTGCCGCGGCTCGCGCTCCTGCTGGTGCACGGGATCTGGCTGGCGCTCTTCGCCTTCAAGTTCTCCCGCATCCCGCTCACCGCCGGCTTCGACGCGAGCAACCACCTGCACTACGTCGAGCTGCTGAGAAGCACCCACGCGCTTCCCCTGCCGAGCGACGGCTGGTCGACCTTCCATCCGCCGCTCTTCTACGCGCTGGTCGCCGTCCTGGCGGGGCTGGGGCCGGCCTGGGGCGCGATCGCCGCGAAGACCGTCTCGTTCGCCGCCGGGCTTGGACAGGTGTGGATCGCGCTCGGGCTCGCGCGCGTCCTCCTGCCGGATCGGCCCGGATCGGCGGCGCTGGCGGTGCTCTTCGCGGGCTTCCTCCCGCTCAACCTGTACAGCGCCGCCTACCTCTCCAACGAGCCGCTGCACGCGTTCTGGTTCGGGCTGGCGGCGCTGCTCACCGCGCGCGCGCTCGCGCGGTGCCGGGTCCGGACCGGCGACGCGCTGGCGATCGGGATCGTGCTCGGCCTCGCGCTGCTCACGAAGCTGACGGCCGTCGTTGCGGCGGGGGTCTCGGGTGGATGCATCCTTGCGCGCGCTGCGGTCGTCGAGCGCGCCCGACCCCCGCGTCTCGCCGCGCTGGCCGCGGCGCTCGCGCTGCCCCCGGCCGCGCTGGCCGGGTGGTTCTACGCGCGCAACGTGCGCCTCTACGGAACGCCCTTCGTCGGCAACTGGAACCTCCCGGGCATGCGGTGGTGGTCGCAGCCGGGCTTCCACACCGCGGCCTACTACCTCGGCTTCGGCGAGTCGCTGCGCCTGCCGGTGCTCTCGGGCTTCCACTCCCTCGCCGACGCGCTCTACTCGAGCTTCTGGGGCGACGGCTGGATCGCAGGTCGCGCGTCGGCCGCGTGGCTGCCCGAGTTCTGGAGCTGGCCGTGGGTCGCGATCGGCTACTGGCTCGCGGTGCCCGTGACCCTCGTGCTCGCGGCGGGCGCGCTCCAGAGCCTGCGCCGCGCCTTCGCGCCCGAGGGACCGCTGCGCGCCGCCTGGTCGTTCGTCGTGGCCCTCGAGGTCGCGCTCGTCCTGGCGCTGGTCTGGCTCACCCTCGAGCTCCCGTACTTCGGCCAGGCGAAGGCGCCCTACCTGCTCGGTCTCGTCGCCCCGCTCGCTGCGACCTTCGCCCTGGGCGCCGAGACCTGCGATGCCTTGCTGCGTCGGGCGGGGGGACGCGCGGCGTCGATCCTCGGGCGCGCGCTGCTCACCACCGCGGGAGCGGTCTTCGTGCTCTCGTTCGCGGCCTGAGCGAGGCGATGCCGCGGCGCGAACGGCGCGAGCCGCCCGGCGTTGGTGCGTCGCGCACGCGCCGCCAGCAGCTTCGAGGCCTCCTGCTGCGCGAGGAGTTCTCGTTCGACGCGCTGCGCGAGCTGCTCGGTCTCGGGGTGCGCGCGCTCGAGGAGGATCTGCGCCACGTCGAGCGGAGTGCGCGCGGTGCGGGCGAGCGGCTGCGCGTCTCCCCGCCTCGCTGTCTCGGCTGTGGCTTGGTGTTCCGGGAGCGGGCGGAGCGCCATCTCCACGCGCCGGGGCGCTGCCCGCGTTGCCGCAGCGAGCGGATCGCCGACCCCAGCTTTCGAATCGAGCGCGACGTCTGAGCTAGGCTTCGCCGGCACGGGAAGGGCAGGGCATGGCGCGGGCGATCGTGGTGGGTGGTGGGGTCGGAGGGCTGGCGGCTGCGCTCGCGCTCTCGCAGCAGGGCCATCGCGTGCTCGTCCTCGAGGGGGACGCGACCCCGCTTCCGCCGAGCCCCGTCGAGGCCTTCGAGCGTTGGGACCGCCGCGGCGCGCCGCAGGTCTGGCACTCGCACGCCTTTCTGGCGCGCCTGCGCCAGCTCCTGGTGGCCCGCGCGCCGGAGGTGCTCGAGGCGCTCCACGCCCACGGCGCCTACGACCTGCGCTTCGCGGACTACCTGCCGCCCTCGATCGAGGACCGGCGCCCGGATCCGGGCGACGGCGATCTGACGCTCTTCGCGTGTCGACGCATCACGTTCGAGTGGGTGCTGCGGCGGCGCGTGCTCGAGGCGCGCGACGTCCACTGGGAGGGCGGCGTCGAGGTCCTCGGGCTCGTGGCCGAGCGGTCGGCGGACGGGCTCCCGCGCGTCGTCGGCGTTCGAGCGCGGGCCGGTGAGGTCGAGCGCACGTTCGACGCCGACCTCGTGATCGACGCGGGCGGCCGACGTTCGCGGCTGCCCCGCTGGCTCGCGGCGATCGGCGCGGCACCGGTCGAGGAGCAGGAGGAGCCGTGCGGGATCTTCTACTGCTCGCGGTTCTATCGGCTGCGTCCGGGCGCGTCGCCGCCCGCGCAGCAGGGCGTCGTGGGGGCGGACCTCGGATACATGAAGTTCGGGATCTTCCCCGGCGACTCCGGCCTGTTCTCGATCACCCTCGCGGCCGCCCTCGACGATCGGCCGATGCGCGCGATCCTGCGCGAGGCTCCCTTCGAGGCCGCCGCCCGCGCGCTCCCGGCCACGCGCGAGTGGATCCTCCCCGAGCGCTCGGAGCCGACCAGCGCCGTGCGCTCGATGGCGAAGCTGGTGAACCGCCGCCGGCGCTTCGTGCGCGATGGACGACCCCTCGCGCTCGGCGTCTACGCCATCGGCGACGCGGCGGTCTGCACCAACCCGCTGTACGGGCGAGGCTGCGCGCTCGCGTTCGTGCACGCCTTCGCGCTGGCCGACGTGCTCGCCGCCTCGCCCGGCGACCCGCTCGCCGCTGCGCTCGCCTTCGACGAGGCGACGCGGCGGGAGCTCGAGCCCTGGTACCGCGCGGCGCGCGACCAGGACCGCGAGGCGCGCGAGGTCGCAGCGGTCGAGATACGAGGAGAGACCCGCGACGAGCCCCCTGCGCAGCCGGGCGGCATCGTCGATCCCAAGGCCTTCCTCCGCTCGGTGTTCCGCGACGGGCTGGTGCCCGCGCTGCGCACGGACGTGATGGTCGTGCGCGCCTTCCTGCGGGTCTTCAACCTTCTCGCGGCACCCGACGCGATGCTTCGAGACCCCGACGTCGCGGGCCGCGTTCTCGCGGCGTGGCGAGAGCGCGATCGGCGCGCCCCCGAGGAGCTCCCGGGCCCCGAGCGCGGCGCCATGGTCGAGCTCCTCGCGCGGGTCGCGTGACGCGGCGGGCTGGCAGGCTCGCGCCCAGCCGACTAGCTTGTCCGGCCGATCTGGTGCCCCCGAGGGAGCCCGCTCTCCTTCTGCGGCCCGCCTTTCCGGTCGCCGACCGGTCTTCTCGAAGCGTTGGGGGAGAGCGCAGCATGATCTTCGTCTCGTTGCTGGCCGCGCTGGTGGCACTCGGCGCCGCGGTCGCGCTGTACTCGTCGGTTCGCTCTGCTCCGGCCGTGGACCCGCGCGCGCTCGAGATCTCGGGCGCGATCGCCGAGGGCGCGAGCGCCTTCCTGGCGCGGCAATACCGCACGGTGGCGATGGTGGGCGTCCCGATCGCGCTCGTGCTCTGGATCGTCTTCGGCTTCTGGATGGCCGCGGGCTTCGCCGTCGGCGCGGCCGCGAGCGCGGCGGCCGGCATCATCGGCATGCGCGTCTCGGTGCAGGCGAACGTGCGCGTCGCGGAGGCGGCGCGGCAGGGCTTCCGCAGCGCGTTCGCGCTGGCGTTCCGCGGCGGCGCCGTGACGGGCCTCATGGTGGTGGGCGCGGGCCTGCTCGCGCTGGCGCTCTTCTCCTCGGCGATGCTCGAGGGTGGCTTCGCCGCGATCAGCCGCGAGAAGATCGAGGCGCTCGTCGGGCTCGGCTTCGGCGGCTCGCTGATCTCGGTCTTCGCGCGCCTCGGCGGCGGCATCTTCACCAAGGGCGCCGACGTCGGCGCCGACCTGGTCGGTAAGGTCGAGGCGAACATTCCCGAGGACGACCCGCGCAACCCGGCGGTGATCGCCGACAACGTGGGCGACAACGTCGGCGACTGCGCCGGTATGGCCGCCGACCTCTTCGAGACCTACGTGGTGACGGCGGTGGCGGCGATGCTGCTGGCGCACCTGCTGTTCCCCGAGAGCCGCTCGATGTTCCTCTACCCGCTGGTGATCGGCGCGGTGTCGATCTTCGGCAGCCTGGCGGCTCTCTTCACGGTCCAGATCGAGGAGCCCTCGACGGGAGAGCGCCCCGCCGTCATGCGCGCGATGTACACCGGGCTCGGCGTCGCGACCGCGATCTCGCTCGTCCTGCTCGTGATCGTGAACTGGGTGGTCGACATCCCGGCCGCGACGGCGCAAGGCCAGGTGATCTCCGGGTTCCGGCTCTGGCTCTGCGCGGCCGTCGGCGGCGCCGTCACGGCCGCGATGATGTGGATCACCGACGTCTACACCGGCGACGGATCGCGCTTCGTCCGGCGGATCGCCGACGCCTCGGTCGGCGGGCACGCGACCAACATCATCAGCGGTCTGGCGGTCGGGATGCAGGCCACGGTGGCGCCGGTGATCGTGATCGTGGCGGCGATGCTCGCCTGCTATGGGCTCGCCGGCGTCTACGGCGTCGCCACCGCGGCGATGAGCATGCTCTCGCTGGCCGGCATCGTGGTCGCGATCGACGCCTACGGCCCGATCACCGACAATGCCGGCGGCATCGCGGAGATGGCGAACCTGGGCGACGCGGTGCGCCAGGTGACCGACCCGCTCGACGCCTTCGGCAACACCACGAAGGCGGTGACCAAGGGCTACGCGATCGCGTCGGCCGGTCTCGCCGCGATCGTCCTATTCGCGACCTATCTGCAGGACCTGCGCACCGCCGGCGTGCACGAGACGTTCGAGCTCTCGGGCGTGAACGTGCTGGCCGGGCTCTTCGTCGGCGCGATGATCCCCTTCCTGTTCGCCTCGCTCGCGATGGAGGCGGTGGGGCGCGCCGGCGGCAAGGTGGTCGAGGAGGTGCGGCGGCAGTTCCGCGAGATCGCGGGCCTGATGGAGGGCACCGCCCGCCCCGACTATCGCACCTGCGTGGACATCGTGACGGCGAGCGCGCTGCGCGAGATGATCGCGCCGGCGCTGATCCCGGTGGCGATGCCCCTCGTGGTGGGCCTGCTGTTCGGGCCGCAAATGCTGGGCGGCCTTCTGATCGGGTCGATCGCGTCGGGCCTGTGCGTCGCGCTCTCGATGACGACCGGCGGCGCCGCCTGGGACAACGCCAAGAAGTACATCGAGGCGGGTGCGCACGGCGGCAAGGGCTCGGACGCGCACAAGGCCTCGGTCACCGGCGACACGGTCGGCGACCCGTACAAGGACACGGCGGGCCCGGCCATCAACCCGATGCTGAAGCTCCTGAACATCGTGGCGCTGATCCTCATTCCGTTCCTGACCTAGTTGGCCCCGGGCGAGCGCGAGCGGAGCGGCGGCGACGCGCGGGCCCGAGGCGAGCTCGAGGCGGGCGGCGCCGAGAAGCATCCGCGCGATCGCCTGGCCCGCGACCTCCGGCTCTCCGACGCCACCGGCCTCGTCGTCGCCTCGGTGATCGGGTCGGGGATCTTCCTGACTCCCGGCGCGATCGCGGACCGGCTTCCGCATCCCGGCCTGATCCTCGGCGTCTGGGCGGTCGGCGGGCTGCTCTCGCTGGCCGGCGCGCTCGCCAACGCGGAGCTCGGGGCGATGTATCCGCACGCGGGCGGCGACTACGTCTACCTGCGTGAGGCCTTCCATCCGATCGCGGGCTTCCTGGTCGGGTGGCTGAGCTTCTTCGTGATCTATGCCGGCACCATCGCCACGTTGGCGGCAGGCTTTGCCTCCGCGCTCGGGGAGCTCGTTGGCTTCGGGCCGGGCACGGGGCTGGCCGTCGCGGTCGCGCTCGTGGTCGTCTGCTCGGCGCTCAACTACCTCGGCGTGCGCCGCGGGGCGAGCGCGAACAACCTCAACACCGGCGTCAAGGTGGTCGCATTGCTCCTCTTCGCCGGCGCCGGCTTCGCGACCGGGCACGGGCGGCTCGAGAACCTCACCGCGCCCTCCGGATCGGCCGGAGCGCCCCTCTCGGCGTTCGGGCTGGCGCTCTCGCCGGTGCTCTTCAGCTACCTCGGCTGGAACGCCTCGATCTACGTGGCGAGCGAGATCCGCGATCCCGTGCGCAACGTGCCGCGCTCGCTCTTCCTCGGGCTCGGGCTGTGCGCCGCGATCTACCTGCTGATGAACGTCGTGTATCTCTACGCGCTCCCGGTCGGAGAGCTCCGCGGAGTGGCCAACGCCGGCGAGGCGAGCGCCCGCGTGCTGTTCGGAGCCGCGGCCGCGACGGGCGTCGCGCTGCTGGTGCTGTGGTCGATCCTCGGGACGCTCAACGCGACGATCCTCGTGGGCCCCCGCATCGCCTACGCGATGGCCCTCGACGGCCTCTTCTTTGCCGGCGCGGACCAGGCGCACGCGCGCTTCCGGACGCCGTCCGTGTCGATCGCGTTCCAGGCGGCCGCGTCGATCGCCATCCTGCTCCTGCTCCGCTCGTTCCCGAGCGCGCTCGACTACACGACCTTCGCGATCGTGCTGGCCACGATGGCGGACGTCGCCGCGCTGTACGCGCTGCGCTGGCGCCAGCCGGCGCGCCCGCGCCCGTATCGCGCCTGGGGGTATCCGGCGGTGCCGGCGCTGTACATCGTGGCCAACGCCGCGATCGCCGTGAACATGCTGTGGGGCAACCCCAGGGACTGCGGCATCGGGCTCGCCATCCTCGCGGCGGGGCTCCCCTTCTACGGCTGGTTCCGCCGCGCGGCCCGCGCGTCCGCGTGACGCCGGCGCCATCGCACCCGCCATCCAGATCGATCGGGTCGACGTAGCGTCTCGCGCAGCCAGGCGAGGAGGGCGGCGCGATGCGGCGGGCTCGAGGCGGTGCAGCGCTCGTGGCGGGGATCGTCCTCTGCGCTGCGTCGCCTGCGCGCGCGAACTTCCACCTGTGGCAGGTCGAGGAGATCTTCTCGAACGCCGACGGAAGCATCCAGTACGTCGAGTTCTTCACCTCCTCCGACAGCCAGAACCTGCTCATGGACCACGTGATCCGGTCGGTGCAGACCTCGACCCAGCTCGACAGCTTCACGCTCGGCAGCGACCTCGGCATGACGACCCTCGACCACTTCTTCCTGGTGGCCACGCCCGGCTTCAAGGCCGTGTCGGGCATCGACCCGGACTACACGTTCAGCCAGGGCCAGACCTTCATCCATCTCGGCGCGACCAATCGCATCGCCTTCACGGCGGCCTTCCTCTTCGACCCCTCGATGCTGCCGACCGACGGCGTGCACGCGCTGCGCTTCATGGCCGCCGCCGCGCCGGCCGTCGTGACGGCCGAGCCGACCAACCTCGCCGGAGACCAGGGCCAGCTCGTCCCGGAGCCCGACGCCGCGCTCGGCGCCGCAGCGGCGCTCGGCACGCTGGTGCGCATCGGCCGGAGGCGTCGGGCCTAGGCGATCTCGGCGGGTGCCTGCGGGACCGCGGTCCAGGCCTCGGGATCGTGTCCGAAGACGATGCGCGCGCCGGCGCCGGCGAGGGCGCGCAGGCGGGCGAGCGACGCGCGCTGCTCGTCGGGGTCGTGCGCGACCGGAGGCAGGACGCCGTCCTCGAAGGTCCGGCGCAGGTAGCAGGCGTCGGCCGCCAGCACGACGTCGCCCGACGCGAGGCGGACGCGCAGCGACTGGTGTCCCGGCGTGTGGCCGAAGCTCGGCAGGCAGACGGCGGAGCCGTCGCCGAAGAGGTCGTGCTCGCCGTCGACGAGGAGCCGGTCGTGGCCGAGGTCGTAGTCGCGCGGGTCGTAGGAGAGGCGCGCGCGCCGCTCGGGATCGCGGCCCGCCTCCCACTCGCGGCGCTGCACCACCCAGCGGGCATTCGGGAGCTGTGCATTCCCGCCGACGTGGTCGAAGTGCAGGTGCGAGCTCACCAGCCAGCGGACCTCGAGCGGGTCGATGCCGAGCGCCGCGAGGCGGGCGCCGATCTCCTCGCCCGGCGCGAAGTGGACGCGGAAGAGGGGCGCGAGCGCGCCGAGTCGGCCCTCGGCGTCCCGCTGGGTCTCGACGTGGAGGCCGCTGTCGAAGACCGCGGCGCCGCGCGGGTGGAGGAGCAGGAAGCTCGGCACCGGGACGCGCAGCCGCCCGCGCTCGCCGGCGCGGAGCATCCCGAGGCTCATCTCGATCCAGCCGCAGGTCATCGCGAGCAGGCGGAGCGACATGCGTGCAGCGTAGCGGGCGGCCGCGGCTCGGCTCCGGCTTGCCCGGTGGCGATTTGTCCAATACCGTTCGGGGTTTAGAGCATTCCCCTTGGGATCCACCCGACCATGAGCGCGATCCGGCACGACTTCCACAAGCTGAACCGGCTGCCGCCCTACGTATTCGCGGAGGTGATCTCGCTCCTCGCGGCGGCGCGCAAGGCGGGCGAGGACGTGATCGACCTCGGGATGGGCAATCCCGACCTCGCGACGCCGCCGCACGTCATCGAGAAGATCTGCGAGGCCGCTCACAACCCCCGCAACCACCGCTACTCGGCCTCGCGCGGGCTTCCGAACCTGCGCGCCGCGATCACCGAGTGGTATGCGCGACATCACGGCGTCGAGCTCGATCCGGAGCGCGAGGCCATCGCCGTGATCGGCGCGAAGGAGGGCTTCTCGCACTTCGTGCTGATGACGGTGGGCCCGGGCGACGTGGTTCTGTGTCCCGACCCCGCGTATCCGATCCACCAGTACGCGGTGATCATCGCCGGGGGCGATCTTCGCACGGTCCCGCTGACGCCGGATTCGGACTTCATCGTGAACCTGGAGACGGCGATGCGGCGCACCTGGCCGAAGCCGAAGCTCCTGGTGCTCTCGTTTCCCGCCAATCCGACCACGCAGGTGGTCGACCGGGCCTTCTTCGAGCGGATCGTTGCCTTCGCGCGCGAGAACGACCTCATGGTCGTGCACGACTTCGCGTACGCCGAGATCTGCTTCGACGGCTACCGGCCGCCCTCGATCCTCGAGGTGCCGGGCGCGCGCGACGTGGCGATCGAGTTCGGCTCGCTCTCCAAGAGCCACTCGATGGCCGGCTGGCGGGTCGGCTTCGCGGCCGGCAACCCCGACATGATCCACGCGCTCGGCCGCATCAAGAGCTACCTCGACTACGGCATGCCGCAGCCGATCCAGATCGGCGCCATCGTCGCGCTGCGCGGGCCCCAGGACTGCGTCGCCGAGGCCGTCGCCACCTACAAGGAGCGCCGCGACGCGCTGATCGACGGGCTCGGCGCGCCCGGCGAAGGCGCCTGGAAGATCGAGAAGCCGCTGGCGACGATGTTCGTGTGGGCGCAGATCCCGGAGCCGCTGCGCTCGCTGGGCTCGCTCGAGTTCTCGAAGCGGCTGCTCCAGGACGCCAAGGTCGCGGTCTCTCCCGGCATCGGCTTCGGCGAGATGGGCGAGGGCTTCGTGCGCTTCGCCCTGGTCGAGAACCGCCACCGGATCCGACAGGCCGTGCGCGGCATCCGCCGCTTCCTGCGAGAGCACGGCGGATGAACCGCCAGGCCCGCGCGGCCGGCCGGTCCTCGCGCGCGAAGGACCGCGGGCTCGGCGTCGGGCTCATCGGTCTCGGGACGATCGGCGTCGGCGTCGCGAAGCTGCTGCAGCGCAACGCCGACGTCATCGCCGGCCGGCTCGGCGAGCCGCTGCGGCTGGTGCGCGTCGCCGACCTCGATCCCGCGCGGGCGCGCGGCGTCGATCTCGGCGGCGCCCGGTTCGACGCCGACGCCGACGCGCTGATCGACGACCCGAAGGTCGAGCTGGTGGTCGAGCTGATCGGCGGCTGCAAGGAGGCGCGGCGGCTGGTCCTGCGCGCGCTCGAGCGCGGCAAGCCGGTGGTGACGGCCAACAAGGCGCTGCTCGCCGAGCACGGCAAGGAGATCTTCGAGGCGGGCCGGCGCGGCGGCGCCGACGTCGCCTTCGAGGCCAGCGTCGGCGGAGGCATCCCGATCCTGCGCTCGCTGCGCGAGGGGCTGGCGGCGAATCGCATCCAGTCCGTGCACGGCATCATCAACGGCACGACCAACTATGTGCTCACCGAGATGGAGAAGGGAGGCGAGCCTTTCGAGGTGGTGCTCGCCCGCGCGCAGAAGCTCGGCTACGCGGAGGCCGACCCGAGCTTCGACGTCGACGGCATCGACGCGGCCCACAAGATCACGCTGCTGGCCGCGATGGCCTTCGGCGCGGAGATCACCGCGAAGGAGGTGCCCACCGAGGGGATCCGGGACCTGCTGCCGATCGATCTCGCATCGGCGCGCGAGTTCGGCTATCGCGTGAAGCTCCTGGGCATCACGAAGCTCCGGCGCGACGAGGCGGGCGGCGAGCGGATCGAGGTGCGGGTGCACCCGACGATGATCCCGGCATGGAGCCTGCTCGCAAAGGTGGACGGCGCGATGAACGCGATCGCCGTGCACGGCGACGCCGTCGGGCCGACCCTCTTCTACGGGGCCGGCGCCGGCGAGCAGCCCACCGCGAGCGCAGTGGTCGCCGACCTGATCGAGCTGGCGCGCGAGGTGCGCCGCGGCAGCGCGGGCCGGGTGGCACCGCTCTCGTACCTGCCCGAGTCGCTGGTGCCCAGGCCGTTCGTTCCGCTGGGCGAGCTCCACGCGCGCTGCTATCTGCGCTTCACCGCGGCGGACCGCCCCGGCGTGCTGTCGCACGTGACGGGCGTCCTCGGAGCCCACGAGATCTCGATCGAGTCGGTGGTGCAGCAGGGCCGCGGCGGCGGCGAGTCGCTCCCGATCGTCGTGCTGACGCACCCGGCGCGCGAGGCGGCGGTGCGCCGCGCGCTCGAGGCGATCGACGCGCTGCCCGAGGTCGCGCGGCCGACCCGGCTGATCCGCATCGAGGAGGAGCTCTGATGGCGAAGGGCTCCACCGCCTCCGCGGGCGGCAAGCCGCGCTACCGCGCCTGGTTCGAGTCGCTGCACGATCCGTCCGAGCGCTACGCGCTGGACGAGGTGGTCTACACCGCGCGCGACGGCGGCCTGCTGCAGGTGGTCCATGATCTGGGCGAGCTGCGCAAGACGCCGCCGGAGGCCTGGAAGCAGCTCTTCGGCGAGCGCTCGCACAAGAACGAGTGGCCCTACGGCTCCGGCGTCTGGGGCAAGAAGGAATGGGTCTGTCCCGAGCTCGACAACGAGAACGTGGTCTCGATGTACGAGGGCCACTCGAACCTCTTCTGGGCGGAGCGCTACGGCCGCGAGCTCGGCGTCGAGGACCTCTGGATCAAGCAGTGCGGGAACTCTCATACGGGCTCGTTCAAGGACCTCGGTATGACGGTCCTGGTGTCGATGGTCAAGGAGATGATCGCGCGCGGCCGCTCGATTCCCGCGGTGGCGTGCGCCTCGACCGGCGACACCTCGGCGGCGCTCGCCGCCTACGCGGCGGCGGCGGGAATACCGGCGGTCGTCTTCCTGCCGCGCGGAAAGATCTCGGTCGCCCAGCTGATCCAGCCGGTCGCCAACGGCGCCATCGTCTTCGCGCTCGACACCGACTTCGACGGCTGCATGGAGATCGTGCGCAAGGTCGCCGAGCGCGACGGCATCTACCTCGCCAACTCGATGAACAGCCTCCGCATCGAGGGGCAGAAGACGGTCGGTGTCGAGATCGTGCAGCAGTTCGATTGGGAGGTGCCGGACTGGATCGTGATCCCGGGCGGCAACCTGGGCAATGTCTCGGCGCTCGCCAAGGGGCTCGACCTGATGGTCGATCTCGGGCTCGTCGCCCGGCGGCCGCGCATCGCGTGCGCGCAGGCCGCCGAGGCGAATCCGCTGTACCTCTCCTACCAGCGGGACTTCGAGGTGTTCGAGCCGATCGCGGCGCGCCCGACGCTCGCCTCGGCGATCCAGATCGGGAATCCCGTCTCGATCGAGAAGGCGATCGACGCGCTGCGGCGCTACGACGGCATCGTCGAGCAGGCCAGCGAGACCGAGCTCGCCGAGGCCTGCGCGCACGCCGACCGCACCGGGCTCTTCAACTGCCCTCACACCGGCGTCGCGCTGGCCGCGACGGCCAAGCTGTCGAAGCGCGGGACGATCCGGCCGGGCGACCGCGTGGTGGTGATCTCCACCGCGCACGGCCTCAAGTTCACGGACTTCAAGGTGCGCTACCACTCGCGCACCCTCGAAGGGATCGACCCCGAGCTCCCGAACCCGCCGATCGAGCTGCCGGCGCGCTATCAGACCGTGCGCGACGAGATGATGCGTCAGATCGAGCAGCGGTTCGGGCGCTAGCCCGTGTTCACAGGGATCATCGAGTCGGTCGGCCGCGTCGCCTCGCTCGAGCCGCGAGGCGAGACCACCCGGATGCGGATCCACGCGCCGGCGCTCGCCCCCGGCACGCCGATCGGCGCCAGCGTGGCCGTGAACGGCACGTGTCTCACGGTGACCGAGGCCGGCGCCGGCGCGCTCGCCTTCGACGCCGTGAAGGAGACGCTCGACCGCAGCGCGCTCGGCGATCTCGCGGTCGGCGCGCGCGTGAACCTGGAGCGCGCGCTGCGCGCCGACGGGCGCTTCGACGGTCACATCGTGCAGGGCCACGTCGACACCACGGGACGCATCCGGTCGCTCGAGCGCCAGGGCGAGGACGTGCGCCTCGCCGTGGACTGCGATCCCGACTTCGCCGGGCTGCTGATTCCCAAGGGCTCGGTCACCGTCGACGGCGTGGCGCTCACGCTCGTTCACGTGGAGCGGGCGGGCTTCGACGTGGCCCTGATCCCTCACACGCTGCGCGAGACGAACCTCGGCGATCGCGCGCCGGGCGATCGCGTCAATCTCGAGGGCGACGTGCTCGGCAAGTACGTGCTGCGCTATCTGGAGCGCGTGCTCGCCGAGCGCGATTCCCGGCGCGGCTGAGCCGCAGGAGGACCCCCGTGAACCGAACCCTCGACATCGCCTCGTCGCTTGCCGCCACCCTCGCCCGACTGGGCGCCGGCACCCGCGTCGGCCCGCTCGGCGCGCGCCCCGAGCGGCCGCTCGAGCTGTACGACTTCGAGGCGTGCCCTTTCTGCCGCAAGGTGCGCGAAGCGCTCTGCGCGCTCGATCTCGAGGTGCTCGTGTATCCCTGCCCGAAGGGCGGCAGCCGCTTCCGTCCGTCGGTGCGCGAGCGCGGGGGCAAGGAGCAGTTCCCGTTCCTGGTGGATCCGAACTCGGGAAAGGCGATGTACGAGTCGAACGAGATCGTCCGCTACCTGTTCGAGCGCTACGGGAACGGGCGCGTGCCGTTCCTCTACGCCGGCGGGCCGCTGCACGACGGGACGGCGATGCTCGCGTCGGCCCTGCGGCCGGGGCTCGGGATGCGCGCCGAGCCGTCGCGGGCGCCGGCGCAGCCGCTCGAGCTGTGGAGCTTCGAGGGCTCGCCGTTCTGCCGGCTGGTGCGCGAGCGGCTGTGCAGCCTCGAGATCCCGTATCGCCTGCACAACGTCGCGAAGGGAAGTCCGGGTCGCCCGGCCTTCGAGCGCCGCTCGGGGCGCATGATGGTGCCCTACCTCGCGGACCCGAACACGCAGGTCGAGATGTTCGAGTCCGCCGACATCGTGCGCTACCTCGAAGCGACCTACGGCGCCCCGTGAGCCGCCGCTTCCATCTCGTCGTCGTCCCCCACACGCACTGGGACCGCGAGTGGTACCGGACCCACGAGCAGTTCCGCTACCGGCTGGTGTCGCTGATCGACGACCTGCTCGAGCTGCTCGACGCGGATCCCGGCTTCCGCCACTTCATGCTCGACGGGCAGACGATCGTGCTGGACGACTACCTCGAGGTCCGGCCGCAGGCCCGCGGGCGGCTCGAGAAGCGGGTGCGCGAGGGGCGCATCGCCTGCGGGCCATGGCACGTGCTGCCCGACGAGTGGCTGGTGTCCGGCGAGGCGCTGCTCCGCAACCTTCGCATCGGCGTGAAGCGCGCGCAGGCCTTCGGCGGCGCGATGCCGCTCGGCTACGTGCCGGACCAGTTCGGCCACGTCGGCCAGCTCCCGCAGATCTTCGCGGGCTTCGGCTTCCCGGCGGCGCTGTTGTGGCGCGGCGTCGGCGCCGACGTCGACCGCACGCTGTTCTGGTGGGAGGCGCCGGACGGCACCCGTCTCCGGACGGTGTATCTGCCGCACGGATACGGCAACGCCGTGAGCCTGCCCAGCGATCCGGATGCGCTCGCGGCGCGGCTGCGCGGGGAGATCGAGAGCCTCGGCCGCCGCTCGGACGTCCCGGTGCTGCTCCTCATGAACGGGAGCGATCACGAGCGCCCGACGCCTGGGCTTCCGCGCGCGCTGGAGGCGGCGCTCGAACGGCTGCCGGACGCGACGGCGGAGATCGGCTCGCTCGAGCGCTTCGTCGCGGTCGCGACCGCTGCCGCGGACGGCGCGGCAATGCCGGTGCATCGCGGCGAGCTGCGCTCGGGCCTGCGCGCGCCGCTGCTTCCCGGCTGCGCCTCGGCGCGCGCGCCGCAGAAGCGTGCGGAGTTCCGGAACGACCGCCTGCTGACCCGCTATCTCGAGCCGCTGGCGGCCTGGCTCGAGGCCGCCGGCGGGCGGAGCGACGCCGAGCGAATCGACTTCGCCTGGCGCGTCGCGCTCGAGAATCACCCGCACGACTCCGTCTGCGGCTGCTCGATCGACGCCGTGCACGACGAGATGGACACGCGCTATCGCCGGGTCGCCGAGATCGCGGGCGCGCATCTCGAGGCCGTCGTGGCACAGCTCGCGTGCCGCATGGCTGCGCCGGCGGGCTTCGGACCCGATGCGCGCGGGGTGGTGGCGGTGTGGAACCCGAACGGCCCCGGGCATGCGGCGGCCGATGCGGAGCTGGACCTCGACGTCCCGCTCGGCCGGAGCGGCGCGCCGCGCCCCTTCCACCTCCGCCGCGCCGACGGAACCCGGATCCCGGTCACGGCCGAGGTGCTGAGGCCGGCGGGTTCGACACACAGCGGCGTGTTCGACGCCGCGGCGGTGGTGGCGCTGCTGCCCGGGCTCCGCCGCGAGTTCAACGCCCTCTACGTGAACGGGATCGCGACGCAGCGCCGCGGCGAGCGGCTCGAGGCGCGGGTGCGGCTCGGCGCCACGCCCGACCCGTCCTTCGACATCGACGCCGCCCGCGGCGAGGTCCTGCGCCTGCTCGAGGACTCGTCGATCCGCCGCGTCGCGGTCGAGACCGTGGAGCCGCCCCGGCTGCGGGTCCGCTTCGTCGACGACCTGCCCGGCCACGGGCTGCGCCTGCTCCGACTCGCACCGGGAGCCGCGCGCAGCGCCGAGCCGCTCCTCGCGGAGGCGCTCCCCGGCGCGGCCGCGGCCATCGAGAGCGCGAGCTGGCGGGTCGAGGCCGACGCGCGCGGTCGGGTCACGCTCTTCGCCAAGCGGGAGGGCGTGCGCATCGACGACGCGTTCCGCCTGATCTCCGAGGGCGATCGCGGCGACGAGTACAACTTCGATCCGGTTCCCGGCGACGCGCCGGTCGACGCGCCGGCGCGCGCGCGGGTGACGGCGCGGCGCGTCTCGGGAGGCGAGGTCGAGCTGCGGATCGCGGCCAGCTATCGCGTACCCGAGGGCCTCGCGGCCGGTCGCGGTGCCCGCAGCCGCCGTCTCGTGGCGCTCCCCGCGGAGCTGTCGCTTCGACTCGCGGCGGGCCTCGATCGCGTCGACGTCCGGCTGCGCGTCGCGAATCGCGCGCGCGACCACCGGCTGCGGCTCGCGTGCGCTGCGCCGTTCCACGCCGAGCGCTTCGAGGTCGAGTCGGCGTTCGAGGTCGCGGAGCGTCCGATCGCGCCCGCGCCGGACTCGTTCGGCGCGGCGAGGCCCTCGGAGCTCCCGATCGGCGCCGTTCCGCAGCGCACCTTCGCGAGCATCCTCGGCGCGCGCGGTGCAACGAAGCTGGCGCTCACCGTGGCGAATCGCGGGGTGGCGGAGGTCGAGGCACTGCAGGGCGCGGCGGGCTCCGCGCTCGCCCTCACCGTGCTGCGCGGGGTCGGCTGGCTCTCCCGCTCGGACCTCGCGCTCCGCCCGGGCCCGGCGGGCCCGGAGCTCGCGACCCCGGGAGCCCAGGTGCTCGGGGAGCACGAGATCGAGCTGTCGCTTCGCCTGCACGCTGCCGGCGACGAGCGGCGAGCCGCCGAGGCACATGCCTTCGCGTTCCCGCCCCTTGCGTTCGCGAGCGCCCCGCGCGCGGAGGGAGCGCTTGCCGACGGCGCCCGCCTCGTCGAGGTCGACGACCCGGCGGTCGCGGTGTCCGCGATCGAGCCGCTCGCCGAAGGAGGCGTCGAGCTGAGGGTGGTTAACCTCAGCGCGCGAGCGAGACGGGTTCGGGTGCGCTGGAACGGAGCCGGCGGGTCCGGGCTGCATCTCGTCGACCTGGGCGGACGGCCCGCCGGCAGCGGCGGGTTCGAGTCGGATCCGGGTGACGCGCGGGTGGGTCACCTGGATCTCGGTCCGTGGAAGATCGCGGCGCTCCGAGCCGGCTGATTTTTGACCCGGAGGGCCGCGAGGTAGTGGTAAGATCAGTCGATTCCGCGACCCGCGGGGATCGGACGGCCCGTCGGTTTCCGGCAGATGATTCCGGCAGATGAGATGGGCGGGGAGGGCTCCCGTGAAGCAGCTGATCCAAGCCATCGTGCAGGCGCTCGTCGACAAGCCCGAGATGGTCCAGATCAAGGAGGTGATCGGCGAGCACGCGCACGTCCTCGAGCTGTCGGTCGCGAAAGAGGATCTCGGCAAGGTGATCGGGAAGGGCGGAGCGCACGCCTCCGCGATCCGCACGATCATGGCGGCGGCCAGCGGCAAGGAGAAGAAGCGCTACATCCTCGAGATCATCGAGCACTAGGACGTGGCGGTCGCCGCTCCCCGGTTCGACGCAGCACCCACCGTCGGCGCGCAGATCGAGGCCCGCGCCGCGCATCCCGAGGTCGCCGAGCGGGTCTTCCTCCGCCAGCACGAGCGGCAGTGGACCTATCGCCGCTACCGCGACGAGTGCGTGCGCGTCGCACGCTTCCTGCTCCGTCGCCTCCAGCCGATCGACGAGCGCCGTCCGGGTCACGTCGCGATGCTGCTCGAGAACCACCTCGAGATGCTCGCGCTGTACGGCGGGTGCGCCTACGCGGGGCTGACGCTCTTCGGAGTCAACACCGGCCTGCGCGGCGACACGCTCGCCGGCGTGCTCGAGCACTCCGGCGCTCGGGTCCTGGTGGTCGACGCGGCCCTCTATCCGGAGGTCGAGCGCATCCAGGGACGCCTCCGCCGGATCGCGCCGGAGAACGTGCTCGTGCTCGGCGCCGGCGCCGCGGGCACGAGCGGGGCGCATGACTTCGAGGCCCATCTCTCCGACGAGGCCGGGGCGCCAGGGACGACTCTCGAGGCGCCCGGCCAGGCGGTCGATCCCTCGAGCAATCTGATGGTGATCTACACCTCCGGCACCACGGGGCTGCCGAAGGGGATCAACAACAACCACCTCAAGTTCTTCCTGATCGGCAAGGTCGTCGCCGCCAACCTCGGCCTCGGGCCGGACGATCGCGGCTACGCCTGCATGCCGCTGTTCCACTCGAACGCGATGTTCCTCGGCTTCCACCCCGCACTCGAGGCGTGTGCGAGCGTGGCCCTGCGCGAGCGCTTCAGCGCGAGCCGCTTCGTCCCCGACGTGCTCGACTACGGCGTCACCTTCTGGAACTACGTCGGCGAGCCGGTGCACTACGTGCTCGGCGCGATCGAGAAGCAGTACGGCGGCGACGAGGAGAAGATCGTGGCCGCGATCGCGCGCAATCCGCGCAACCGGTTGCGCTACGCGCTCGGCAACGGCGCCGCGCCGCCCGACATCGACCGCTTCACGCGCTGGCTCGGGCTCGAGGACATGTTCGAGCTCTACGGCTCGACCGAGGCCGCGATCAGCACCTTCCGCAAGAAGGGCGATCCGCGCGGCAGCGTGGGCGAGCTGACCGATCCGACCGTCCGGATCCTCCGAGGCGACGGCTCCGAGAGCCCGGCGGCCGACCTGGCCGCGGACGGGCACATCCGGAACTACGAGGAGGCGGTGGGCGAGATCTGTCGGGTGGCGCCCGACACAGGGCTCTTCCAGGGGTACTTCGGCAACCCCGACGCCAACGCGTCGAAGGTGCGCGACGGCGTCTACCACTCCGGCGACCTCGGGCACGTCGTGGTCCGCGACGGGCGCCGCTACCTCTTCTTCGACGGCCGCACCGACGACTGGATCCGAAAGGACGGCGAGAACTTCTCCGCGGCGCAGGTGGCGCGGATGATGCAAGAGCACGAGGACGTCGACCTCGCCGCCGCCTACGGCGTTCCCTGCGCCGTCTCGGACGAGCTGGTGATGATCGCCCTGAAGCTCCGCCCCGGCCGCGCCTTCGATCCCGAGGCCTTCTTCGCCTTCTGCGACCGGCAGGTGACGCACGGCGGCATGGACCGCAAGTGGTTCCCGGACTTCGTGCGCGTGGTCGACGACTTCGAGTTCACGCAGACGCAGAAGATCCTGGTGCGCGAGCTCAAGCGCGCGCACTTCAACCGGCGCGGCCTCCCCGGCGCGCCGATCTACTGGCGCGAGCGCGGGGATCGCGGCTTCAAGCCGT
The DNA here is from genome assembly GCA_035506135.1 of Myxococcota bacterium. Taxonomy (GTDB): domain Bacteria; phylum Myxococcota_A; class UBA9160; order UBA9160; family PR03; genus DATJPY01. Next base: position 65,049 of record DATJPY010000112.1, read on the forward strand.
TCACCGCGGCCGACTACGAGGCGCTGCGCGAGGCGTTCCGCAGCGCGGAGCGCCTCTCCCTGCTCGAGCGCTGATCGATTTCGAATCCGCGCTCGCCGAGGACGATCTCGTAACCGGAGCGGAAGCTCCGGGGTCGTCCCGTCGGCGGGATGCGCCACCCGACCGCGGGCTTGCCCCGGGAGCCTGCCGGTCCGCCGGCTCGGCACGTGCGTTGCTCCTCTCTGGCGGGCCTGGCTGCTGGCCGGGTCCACGGGGGAAGGGGGGACGATGAGCGGAATCCTGGGGTCGGAGGAATCGCTGCGCAGGGGCCAGGAGCTCCTGCGCTCCGGACTGGAGAACGCGGCGCTCGAGCACTTCGCCAACGCGCACCGGCGCGATCCGTCGAATCCGCGCTACCGCTCGCACTACGGTTGGGCGGTGGCGCTGATCGAGCACCGCGTCGACCGCGGGCTGTCGCTCTGCAAGTCCGCCCTGCGGGACGCGCCCGACAGCCCCGATCTCTACCACAACCTGGCGCGCGTCCTGCTCGCGAGCGGTCGCAAGTCGGAGGCGTTCCGCTACGTGCGGCGCGGCCTGATGGTGGATCCGCGCCACGCCCCATTGCTCCTCGAATGGCGCCGCCTCGGTGTCCGCCGCGGCCCGGTGCTCCCCTTCCTCCCGCGCCGTCATCCGGTCAATCGATGGCTCGGGCGGCTCCGCGGCAAGCTGGTGCGGGACTTCATCCCGCGCGTCGATCTCATCGCCGAGCCCTCCTGAGACGCTCCGCCGCCCCGGCTTCGGTTGACTTCACCGGGCCGAATGGGTACTCATGCCGCCCGTTCCGGACTGGAGGGGGCCCGTGGGCAGCGTCGTCAAATGGCGTCGCAAGAAGATGCGCAAGCACAAGAAGCGCAAGCTTCTCCGCCAGCAGCGACACAAGCGCAAGCGCTGAGCCCGGCGCCGCGATGCGGCGCATCCTCCGATCGCTCCCGCCCAAGAATCCATTCGCGCGCCGCAGCTTCGATGCTCATCAGCTTGATTTTTTTGCGTTTCTGACTTGACTCACCTCCGAGAACGGTGTAAGCCTGACTCGCAAGAACGGCCGTAGAGCCGCGGATTGTGGCCACAACGAGGGCAGATTGCCTTCAAGTCGCCGGCTCCGGCGCCCGATGAGGGCGCACGAAAGAGGCTCTCGAAGAGCCTGGGCCGAGCGACGGGGACATGGGGCGGGTAGCGAGGACGCTGTCCGTCCGTCCAGTCTCGAGGCGCGCAGGGGCATCGGCTCCTGACTCTCGGGTCTGGATGACCGCGGCGCTGGGGCCACGAAAGGGGGGTGACCCAAGCTATGGCACGACGACGCAAGAAGGCGGCCTCGAAGAAGGCCGGCGGGAAGAAGGCCGGTCGCAAGAAGGCCGGTCGCAAGAAGGCTCGCCGGCGCTCGGCCTAGCCGAGAGCTGCGGCTTCGAGGCCTTCTTCAGGGAAGGTCTGGGACCCCGGCCGGCACTGCCGGCCGGGGTTTCCTTCTCCGGGCGCGCTGCTACTACTCAGCGCTCGCTCGGATCCGACCGGAGGTTCCCCGCTGATGGCCCGCATCACCGTCGAGGACTGCATCAAACAGGTCCCGAATCGCTTCCACCTGGTCCAGATGGCGGCGATCCGCGCCAAGCAGCTGAAGCGCGGCTCGCGCTCGCTGCTCGCGCAGGGCGAGAACAAGGAGGTCGTGACCTCGCTGCGCGAGATCGCGGCCGGCTACATCAAGCCGGACTATCCCGACGAGGCGGCGCCCGAGTAGGCGCCGATCGCTACCCGAGGGTCTGGACGGGCACCCGGAAGGAGAAGCGGCTGCCCACGCCGACCTCGCTCTGCAGCTCGAGCGATCCCCCGACCAGCTTCAGCAGATCGCGCACCAGCGCGAGGCCGAGGCCCGAGCCGCGGTACTTGGTCGATGCGAGCTCGTCCACCTGGAAGAACTCGTCGAAGATGAACTGCTGATCGTCCGGGCAGATGCCGATCCCGGTGTCGCGGATCTCGCAGATCAGCTCGCCGCCCGCCACGCGCGCCGAGATGTCGATGGTCCCCTGCGCCGTGAACTTCGCGGCATTGTCGAGCAGCAGGAACAGGATCTGGTTGATCTTGGCGAGGTCGGTCCGGATCTTGGGCAGCGGCTCCTCGAAGTGCTTCTCGATGGCGACCGGGTTGTTGCCGATCGTGTCCTGGACGCTGAAGATGGCTTCCTCGACCACCTCGCGGAAGTTCACGTCCTGGACCTCGACCGACATCTCGCCCTGCTTGATCCGCCACAGGTCGAGGATGTTCTGGAGCGTCCGCAGGAACGCCGTCCCGTCGTCGAGGGCCCGGCGCAGGCACTGCTGCGCGGTCTCCGACAGCACGTCGTTCTCGCCCGCCAGGACCGCGATGATCGACTCGATGATGCTGTTGAGCGGCGTGCGCAGCTCGCGGGACATCTTCTCGATGAAGTCGTTCTTGAGCTTCTCCACCTGACCCAGGCGCTCGTTGCTGCGCAGGAGCTCGATGTCCTGGGCGAACAGCGCCTCCGACAGCTTGAGCACCTCGTCGCTTCGGTCCTCCGCCGCCTGGGCGTTCTCGCGCAGTGTGCGGAGGGCGGTGTCGAGCTCCTCGGTGCAGGCAGCCTGCGCCAGGCGGGCGGCCAGCGCCTCGCCGGCGAGGTCGATCAGCGCCGCCGCCGCGCCCGCGGTCGCGTCGGGCGTCGCCGCGGCCAGCACGGCCAGCACGCGCCCCTGGTCGGCGATCGGCACGAGCGCCACCCCACCGGCGCCGCGGGCGCCGAGCGCCGGAGGCCCGTCGATGCGCGACGGGCTGCCCTGCGCAGCCGCCTCTCTCACGGCCTGGGAGATCGCCTCGGCCGCGGTGCGCGCCGCGTCCGGTGAGGCCACGCCGGCTGCCGTCCGCAGCCGCAGCTCGCCTCCCTCGCTCTCGCGCGCGAAGAGCAGGACGCTGCCCTCGGTGGCCGTGGCGAGGCGGGTCACCAGCGCGCGCATGGCCTGGGCGAGGTCGGCCCTGCGGCCCGAGACCGGGTCGCGCTCCGCAGGCGCGTGCACCGCAGAAGCCACGGGCCCTCCTAGAAGCGCTCGTCGGGCTCGATCTCGAGCCGTTCGAGGGGTTGCTCCTCGATCGACGAGCCGCCGACGTCGACGGCGCCCTCGAGCGAAAGCCGGGTCTGGAAGTCGGTCGGGTTCGACGCTGCGGCCAGCGCCATCTCGACCGAGATCTTGTTGGCGCGCACGAGGTCGAACAGGTGCTGGTCGAAGGTCTGCATGCGCTCGCTGCGACCGCGCGCCATGAAGTCGACGATCTCGTGGGTCCGCGCCGGATCCTTGATGCACTCCTGGATGCTGCGAGTGGAGCGCATGATCTCCACCGCCGGCACGCGCCCGCTCTGCTTCTTGTTGACCAGGAGCCGCAGGGAGACCACCGCCGTCAGGTTCTCGGCGAGGCGGGCGCGGACCTGCAGCTGCTCCTCGGTCGGGAAGAACGACACCAGCCGGTTGACGGTCGACGTCACGTCGTTGGTGTGGATCGTCGAGAACACCAGGTGGCCGGTCTCGGCCGCCTTCAGCGAGGTGTCGACCGTCTGCAGGTCGCGCATCTCGCCGACCATGATGACGTCGGGATCCTGGCGGAGCGCGGCGCGCAGGGCATCCGGGAAGGAGCCCGTGTCGGTTCCGATCTCGCGCTGCGTGATGATGCTCTTCTCGTGGGTGAAGACGAACTCGATCGGATCCTCGACGGTGATGATCTTCGCCTTCCGCTGGCGGTTCACCTCGTGGATCATGGTTGCGAGCGTCGTGGACTTGCCCTGGCCGGTGGCGCCCGTGACGAGCACGTAGCCGCGGGTGATGTGGGCGATGTCGCGCAGCACGCCCGGGAGGTTCAGCTCCTCGAAGGTGCGGATCTGCAGCGGGATCACGCGCAGCACGACGTTGTAGAAACGCCGCTGGCGAGAGATGTTGACGCGGAAGCGGCCCTCGCCGGGCAGCTCGTAGGCGAGGTCGATCTCGTTGAAGTCCATGCTCGAGGCGCGCGGATCGCCCTCGAGCAGCATGCGGGCGATCTCCTCGGTGTCCTTCGGGACCAGCACCTTGTAGCGGAGCTCGACCAGGTCGCCGTTGAAGCGATAGAGCGGGAGGTAGCCCACCTGGAAGTGGATGTCGGAGGCCCCCTTCTCGAGGCCGAGGCGAAGGAGGCGGTACAGCTTGTCCCGTTCCATGGGCGCGTGTCCTCGCGGGATCTCGCCCCGCCCATCGACCGGCGGCCGCGGCGCCGGTTCGCCGTCTGATCCGACGGGCGTATCGGCGTTTCGGGCGCCTGCTTGACCGGGTTCCGATGGCCGGGCGGCCGCCTCGGCGGACGGGCTCCGCTATACTGCGTCCGCTCGTCGCCCGCGGGTTCTTGGCCATCCCGAGGCTTCCGTGCGTTTCTCCAGGCGGCTCGCCGCGATCATCGCCCTCCTGACCGCTGCGTCGATCGCGTTCGGCGACGCCTGCGCGGCCTGGGCCGCCGGCTCCGACACCTCGAGCGCGCGAACGACGACCCCTGCCGCCTCGGGGGGCCCGGACCTCGATCACCTGCTCAAGCTTCCGGACTCGGACTACGGGTTCGAGAAGAAGGGCGGGGCGACCCGCAGCGAGTGGCGAGCGCGCTTCCTGGAGGCGCGCTCGAGCGTCGATGCAGCCCAGGCTGCCCTCGCGAAGGCCGAGCACGCGCTGGCCGAGCAGGGAGGCGGGAGCCAGGCCTGGACCTTCACGCCACCCGGTCTTCCCGAGGGCGCGAGCTCGGAGCCCAACGACGGTGCGCAGCTTCGCCAGGAGGTCAAGAAGGACCGCGCGGAGGTGGAGCGCGCGCAATCGAGGCTGCGCGAGCTCGAGGTCCAGGCGAACCTCGCCGGCGTTCCCGACGACTGGCGTGGATCGAGGACGGAACCGAGCACCAAGAACGAAAGCGTTCCCGCAGGCACCGGCGGCAAGTAGCGGCGGGAAGACGGCTCCCGCTCTCGAATCCGCTGGGAGATCGCGCGGTCGCGCGCGCCCCCGCGTGGCGGCTGCCGCCGCGCGCACGGCTGGCATCCGCCTTGCTCCTCCCCACGTCCGGGAGAGGGGGAGCGCGCAGCACGCCGGAGGGGGCGATGGTGGCCGCGAAGGGGTTCCTCCCTGCGCGCTCGACGGATCCGCCCGGGCAGGAGGGCCCGGGCGGATCCGATCTCTCCTGGCGCCGCGTTCTCGACGCGGTGCCGGCCGCCGGCTAGCTTGCGCCGCGCGAGGAGGGCGCATGGCCGATCGAGCCGACGGGACGCAGGCGGAGACGTCGCGCGGACGCAACGACGTGGTCTCGCTTCTCTACGTGATCGGCGGGATCCCCGCCATCGTCGGCTTCTTGGTGATCCTGTTCGCGATCGGCGTGCGCATGTGCGGGCTGCCGGCCTGAGCCCAGGCGCGGCGCCCCGACGCGGCGATCTGCCGCCCGGCTGCTTGCGGGCTGCGTGCTCGCGCGCCGGCAACGCGTCCTTCCGCTGATCCTTCCATCGCCTGGCGCTCAATCGGCGCGCCGATCCCGCCGATCGGAGCGCCATGGCACGAGTGCTTCGATGCGGGCGCGAGATCGGGGTCGTATCCCTGCTCGCGACCTGCCTCGCGCTCGGCTGCGGCGGTATGGGCGGTCGCGCCGTCTCGTATCGCTACTTCGATGCGCCGGCCTCCGACGACGTGTGGTCGCGCAAGATCGCCGGCTGGCAGGACCGCGAGCGCGCCCAGGAGGCCGTCGAGGTCTCGGGCGGGCCGTCGCCGGGCTCGACGGTCGGAGCCGGCTCGCCGTCCCAGGCGCCTCCCCCCGCCGACTCGCTGCGCGCCAAGTACCGTGCCTTCCGCCTGGAGCACCGCCGCGAGCTCGCGCGCGAGGTCGCGCTCTGGGTCCAGGCGCAGTCGAAGATCTACTACATCCCCGACGGCCCGATCGATCACTGGGCGACGCTCGAGGAGACGCTGGCCCACAACGGCGACGACTGCGACGGCCTCGAGCTGCTCGCCTACTACTTCCTGCGCAGCCTCGGCTTCCGCGACGACGAGGTGTACCGCGCGATCGTCTACCGGCCCTCGAACGGCGAACACCATATGGTGACGATGTGGTTCGAAGACCCGAACGATCCCTGGGTGATCGATCCCACCGGCGCCATGACCACCGGCATGCCCCGCATGTCCGAGGTGGCCGGCTGGGTGCCGCTGAAGCTCTTCACGGAGACGGCGGAGTTCACCGTCGACGGCTCGACCGCCCCGCTGGCCCACCGCCCCTCGCAGCAGGCACCGGCGTCCCCGGCGCGCTGACAGGGTATCCTCCCGCCGGAGGTGCCCGATGCCGCTCCGCCTGCTTCCCTCGGACGAGTTCATGCACGAGAACTCGGGCGAGTCGAACTTCAATGAGAGCATGTACTTCAACTTCTTCGACGCCGGGCAGGGGCTCGGCGGCTTCGCGCGCATCGGCAACCGGCCCAACGAGGGGCACGCCGAGACCACCGTCTGCCTGTTCGAGCCCGCCGGCAGCGTCGTCTTCGGCTTCGAGCGCGCGGCGATCCCCGACAACCGGGCCTTCGACGCCGGCGGCATGCGCTTCGAGGTCCACGAGCCCTTCGAGCGGCTGCGCGTCGCGTATCGGGGCAAGGCCTGTCGGCTGGGCGACCCGCTCGCCATGGCCGACCCGCGCCGTGCGTTCCGCGAGAATCCCTTCGTGCCGATCGACCTCGACCTCGAGGTCCGCGGGGTCGGCCCGATGTTCGGCGGCGAGCCCACCGGGCATCGCGACGGCGAGATGGAGTTCGCGCGCGGTCACTACGAGCAGCACCACCGCGCGCGAGGCCACGTCGAGATCGACGGCCGCCGCCATGCCTTCGACGGCCTCGGGCTTCGCGATCACTCGTGGGGGCCGCGCTCCTGGCAGGCGCCGGCGTGGTACCGCTGGCTCACGGCGAATTTCGGCGACGACTTCGGGTTCATGGGCAGCCACATCATGCGGCGCGACGGGGTGGAGACGCGCGGCGGCTTCGTCCACCGCGGCCGCCAGCTCGTGCCGGTGCGCGACATCCGGATCGAGACGGAGTTCGGCGGCCGCGAGCGGCTCCACCAGCGCCTGCGGGCGCGCCTCGACTGCGCGGACGGCAGCTCGCTCGAGGTCGAGGGCCGGGTGCTGTCGATGATCCCGCTGCGCAACCGGCGCGACGGCCGGGTGACGCGCATCGGCGAGGGGATGACGGAGTGGCGCTGCGCCGGTCGCACCGGCTACGGCCTGTCGGAGTATCTCGATCAGGTCGAGCCGGGCGCGGGCTCCCACTCGCCGGAGGCGACCCGGGAGCCCTCTCCGGAGGGCGGCGCGCAGCGGTAGATCCAACACTCGACGAGGTTGCCGCTCGGGTCGAGCGCGGCAGTGCGGACGCGCTCGTAGCCCGACCCCTCGTACGCGTCGAACCAGGCGAGCGGCGGCGAGCTCGCGGTGCGCGCCACGAGCTCGCCCGCGATCCAGCCAGGCGCGTCCGCGTCGGGCACCGCGCCGGGGTAGGCGCCGAGCTGGTAGAGCCGGCCGCGCACCCGCGCCGGACCGAGCCGGCGCAGCGTCGCGACCACCGGCGCGATGGCGGCCGGCGCGCGCCCGGGCCGGAGCGTTCCGTAGACGAAGAGGAGATCGCTCACGGACCCGGCGCTGGGGCCGGGGCACCCGGCTTCGCGGCCGGCTTCGACGCGGCGGGCGTCGGACCCGCGGCGGGCGCGGGCTCGCTGGTGTCGTCCTCGACGCGGATGTTCAGGGCCTTGCTCTGCTGCTCCGCGCGCTCCTTCGCCTTGGTGCGCTCCGCCTCGATCTCGGCGGCGAGCTGCTGGCGGGTCTCGTCCGCCTTCTTCTGCTCGATCTCGACGCGCGCGCGCCGCAGCTCGACGAGGCGCTCCTCGAGCACCCGGTTGCGGCTCGCGAGGAGGTCCGCGGGGACCGGGGGATCCTTGGCGCCCGGCGCGTAGTTCACGCGGATGCGCGCCGTGACCTGCTTGCCCTCGTCGGTGAGCGCGGTGGCCTCGATGTCGTTCTTGCCGGGCTTGAGCGGAACCAGCGCGCTCCAGCTTCCGTCGGGATTCGTCGACGTGGCGCTCGCCGGCTCCCCGTTGGTCAGGTTGCGCACCGAGAGCTGCTTGATGTTCGCGAAGTCGACATGCTCGACGACGTCGGCCAGCGAGCCCGGGTTGCGCACCGGCGTGAACAGGCCGCCGGTCACCTCGGCGAGCTTCACGATCGAGAGCGGGCCGGAGAGCGCCTCCTCGCCGATGCCGAACGTGAAGAAGCGGATGCCGGCCTTGCGCGCGCGCTGCGCCGCGCGGAACACCGCCTCGACGTTGCACTGCTCCTCGATCGGGGCGCAGGGCAGCGTCGGGACGCCGTCGGTGAGGAAGACCGCGACCTTCTCGCTCTTGGGATCCACCTGGGAGAAGGCGCCGCGCAGCCCTTTGAGCTCGATCGTGGCCTGGTCGATGCCCGCGGCCATGTGGGTGGCCCCGCGCGGGCCGCGCTCGAGCACGCGGTCGAGCGCGCGCTGCACGTCCTTGTAATCGGTCGTGAGCGCGACCTCGGTGACGGCCGGTGCGATCGGGCCCTGGAGGAGGCCGCCGCCGGGCTGCTCGCCGGAGAAGGTGATGAGGCAGACGCGCGTGCTGCGCGGGTCGAGGCGCGCGAGGAAGTGCCGCGCCGACGCCACCTCGGCGGCCAGCACGGAGTCGCCGGGGTCGGTGTCGCCGAGGCCGAACAGGCTTCCCACGCTGCCCATCACCGGCTTGCCGATCACGCCGTTGCCGTTGATGTCGGCGCCACTCGGATCCACGGTCGAGCCCGAGGTGTCGATCACGAAGCACACGTCGATGTGGCGGAACTCACCGCGCGGCGCGAGCGCACGGCCGGCCACGAAGGCACCCACGGGATCGCCGAGGATCGCCTCCGCCTCCGGGTACTCGATCTCGATGAAGAGCTGGCGACGGTCGGCCCCGAGCTCCTGCGCGGAGACCAGCGGCTTCGGCGGCGTGGTGGCGGAGGCGGTCTGGGTAGCCGGTACGGTCGATTGCTGAGCTGTGGCACGTCCTGATGTACTTCGCTCGCCTCCGGCTCGCTGCGCGCTCGCATCGCTCGCTTGCGGGGGTTGCTGCGAACGAGCGGCTTGCCCCGGAGGCGGCGGGACGGGAGCTCCAGGTGCTGGCGTGGCGGAGGCGGTGGGCGCGGCCGCGGGGGCGAAGCTCGCGAAGGCGCGGCCGTTGCCCCCGTCGAGCGGGGTGCCGGCCGCGGTCGTGACGGCGTCGATCGGCGCGGCGGCAACGCGCAGCGTCGTGCCGCTCGGCCACGCGGCCTCCAGCACGCCGAGCACGCGGCCGTCCTCGTGGGAGACGATCGGCGCACCGCCCCAGCCGCGCAGGTCGTAGGCGACGTCGAGTTCGACCTCGAGGCGCGTCGCGTCGGCGACGCGCACGGTCCCGAAGACGTCGTCCTCGTCGCGCGGGATGGCGGTCGGAATCCCGAGCAGCTGGACGCGCTCGCCGGCGTGCGCCGGCTTGCCCGCGCGCAGCACGCGGACCTCCTGCGGCGGCGCGTCGAGGGCGTAGACGACGAAGTCGTCGCGGATCGTGCCGCCGGGCGACGCGAAGCCGACACCAGGAGCTGTCAGCAGGCGGTTGGCGCGCGCCACCCGGTGCTTGCTCGTGCCGAGCTCGAAGACGACCTCCGAGCAGGCGGCGAGCTGCGCGAGGTCGACGGCGTGCGCCGCGCCGACCGCGACGGCGCCGCCGGGTCCGTTGGCGCGCTCGAGGAAGAAGACGGTTCCGGCGGTGTGGTCGGTGCCGTGCGCCTGGAACCGCGCGCGCGCCACGGCCGGATCGGCGGCGCGGGCGGGCGACGCGAAGGCCATCGCCGCTGCGAGCGCGAGGACCGCGAGTCGATCGGCGGCCTGCATCCCAGCCAGCGTAAGAGACGCCTTCGGAGCTGTCACGAACGCGTCGTGACGGGACGCTGGCGTTGACCGGCAGGAGGCGCGCACCTAGGATGCAGGCGCCCCCGCGCGTGTCCCCTTCCTCCGCGAGTGCTGCGTGTCGCTGCCGCTCGGCCCCCGTCTGCGGAGGGCTCTCGATCGCCTGGAGGCCGCGGGCGAGCCGCTCCCCGTGGACGAGCTGGCGCGCCGGCTCCTAGCGCTGCGCGCGCCGGTCCCGGCGCTGCTGGCGCGGCGCCTCGTTGCCACGGCGCTCGGCTGTGGCGCGGAGGGCCTCCCCGAACGGCTCGATCTGCGCGCGCTCCCGCGCCTCCTGGCGGGCCCCGGCGCCGAGGTGGACCTCGAGGACGCCGACTGGATCGCCGTCGACCTCGAGACCACGGGCCTCTCGACGGCGTCGGCGATCCTCGAGATCGGGGCGGTGCGCGGGGTCGGCCTGCGAATGGTCGACCGCTTCCAGACCCTGGTCGACCCCGGCGTGCCGATCCCGGCGGCGATCACCGCGCTCACGGGGATCGACCGCGGCGCGATCGGCGGCGCGCCTCCGATCTCGCGCGCGATCGCTGCATTCCGCGCGTGGGTGGGCGACCGGCCCGCGACGGCGTTCGCAGCCCACAACGCGGCGTTCGACGCGGGCTTCGTGCGCCGCGCCTTTGCCGCTCACGGCTTGGCACCCTGGCCCGGACCGGTGGTCTGCACGCGGAGGCTCGCGCGGCGTCTGCTGCCCGGCCTGCCGCGCTACGACCTCGATACGCTCTGCGCGCAGCTCGGCATCGCGAATGCGTGGCGTCACCGAGCGCTCGGCGACGCCGAGGCCGCCGCGCGCGCGCTCGTCGAGCTCGTCGAGCGGGCGCGCGTACTCCGCGGGCTGCGCAGCCTCGGTGATCTGCTCGATCTGCAGGGCTCTCGCACGCGCAAGGGCCGTCGCTCAAGGCCGCCCGTCGGCCCTCCGAAGTCGTAGGGCGCGGCCCCGGCCGCGATCGGAGGTGCCGGCATGCGTTCCCTCTGCCTCGCGCTCGCACTCGCGATCGCCGGCACCGCCGGCCCCTCGCGCGCGGCGATCTATCGCTGGGTCGACGAGTCGGGCCACACGCGCTTCAGCGACCGGATCGAGGACGTGCCGCCGGCATGGCGAAAGAACGTCGAGCAGCAGATCCAGGACGACGCCGAGGCGGCCGCGGTGTCTCGGCCGGGGAAGCCTGCGCCCCATGCGCGGCCCGCGCCGCCGCCGGCCGCCGCGCCGCGCGCCGCGACTCCGATCGCCGCGACGCCGCATGCCACTGCACAGGGGGCCCCCCCGCAGATGCCTCCGCCCGAGCCGGCTTCCTCGCTCTTCGGGCTCCCCGCGCTCGGAGCCGTCGCTGCAGCCGGCCTGGTCGCTGCCACCCTGGTGCTCCGCAGACGGCGGGCGCCGGAGCCGGCGGCGCCGGGCCGCCGTCCATGAAACCCCCCTGAACTTCGGTAAATTCCGGCGGGGGTGAACGAGTGGAGCGTCTGCGACGCGTCCCGATGCGACGCCTTGGGGCGGCGCTCTGCATCTGGCTGATCGGGGCGCCGCTCGCCCTCGCCGGCGAGCCCGCGTCGGACCGCTTCGACACGGTCGTGATCGACCCGGGGCATGGGGGCGACGACCACGGTGCCGAGGGGCCCGATGGGCTGCTCGAGAAGAGCCTCGTGCTGGACGTCGCCCAGCGCGTGCGCACGCGGCTCCGCGCTGCCGGGCTCCACGTGCTGCTGACCCGCGACGACGACGTCTACGTCCCTCTCGAGCGGCGCACGGCCATCGCCAACGAGGCGCAGGCCGATCTCTTCCTCTCGATCCACGCCAACGCCTCCTCCGCGCACAGTGCCCGCGGGGTCGAGACTTTCTTCCTGTCGCTCGCCGCCAGCGACGACGTGGCGCGACAGGTGGCGGCGCGCGAGAACGCCGCGTTCCGGGACGCCGCGCAGCCGGCCGCCAACGACGATCCGCTCGTCTCGATCCTCGGGGACATGGCGGCGGCCGATCAGCTCCGCGAGTCGGACGAGTTCGCAAGGCTCGCGATGCAGGAGGTCTCGGGCGTCTACGCGGTCCCCTCGCGCGGTGTGAAGCAGGCGCCCTTCGTCGTCCTGATGGGGCTGGCGATGCCCGCCTCGCTGGTCGAGATCGGCTTCGTGAGCAACCGCCAGGAGGCGCAGTCGCTGGCCGACGATGCCCAACGCGATCGCATCGCCGACGCGCTCGCGCGCGCGGTGCTCGAGTTCGGGCGGCGTTACGACGCGCGGCGGGGCATCCAGCCCGCCCCCTCGCCCACCTCCACGGGAGGTGGCTGATGCGCCGCGACGGCCGGGCGCTCGAGGCGCTGCGACCCGTGGGCGTCCAGGTCGACTTCACCGAGAACCCCCTCGCGTCGGTGCTGATGGAGATGGGCCGCACGCGGGTGCTGTGCACGGTGAGCGAGGAGCTCTCGGTGCCGCGCTTCCTCGCCGGCACCGGGCGCGGATGGGTGACGGCCGAGTACTCGCTGCTGCCCGGCTCGACGGACCGCCGCAGCGAGCGCGAGGCGGCGCGCGGCCGGCAGTCGGGCCGGACGCAGGAGATCCAGCGGCTGATCGGCCGCAGCCTGCGCGCGGTCGTCGACCTGGCGTGCCTCGGCGAGCGGACGCTTTGGGTCGACTGCGACGTGCTCCAGGCCGACGGCGGCACGCGCACCGCCTCGATCACGGGCGCCTACGCCGCGCTCGCGATCGGCATCGCGCGCCTGCGCAAGCGCGGTGCCCTCGGCCGCGATCCGCTGCTCGACTCGGTGGCGGCCGTCTCCGTCGGCATCATCGACGGCGGCGTCGCGCTCGACCTCTGCTACGAGGAGGATGCGCGCGCCGACGTCGACATGAACGTGGTGGCGACCGGCCGCGGGCGCTTCGTGGAGGTGCAGGGCACGGCCGAGCACGGCACGTTCGCCCCAGCGGAGCTCGTCGAGCTCACCCGGCTCGCGCTCGCGGGCATCGGCGAGCTGACCCAGAGGCAGCTCGAGGCGATCGCGCGCGCCCGTACGGAGTGAGCGTGACACGTCCGGGTGCCGCCGTGGGCGGGGAGATCGTCTTCGCCACGCACAACCCCGGCAAGCTGCGCGAGGTGCGCGCACTGCTGGCCGCGCTGCGCGTGCGCGTGCTCGGTCTCGAGGAGCTCGACCCGCTCGCGCTCCCGGAGGAGGGCGACGACTACGCGGCCAACGCGGTCGCCAAGGCGCGCGCCGCGGCGAGCGCGAGCGGCCGGCCGGCGCTCGGCGACGACTCGGGCCTCGAGGTCGCTGCGCTCGACGGAGCGCCCGGCGTGCGCTCGGCGCGCTACGGCCCGAGCGATGTGGCGCGCAACGAGCGCCTCCTCGAGGCGCTCGCCGGCGTGCAAGGAGCGCACCGCGGCGCGCGCTTCGTCTGCGTCGCGGCGCTCGCGACTCCGGGCGGCGAGCTCGCGACCGCGCGCGGCGAGTGCGCGGGTCGGATCCTGGCGGCGCCGCGCGGCACGGGCGGCTTCGGCTACGACCCGGTCTTCGAGCCGATCGAGGCGCGCGGCCGGAGCCTGGCGGAGCTCCCGGCCGAGGAGAAGGAGCTCCTCTCGCACCGCGGCCGCGCGTTCCGCGCGCTCCTGCCCGCCATCGAGGCCAGCCTGCGGGCCTGATCGCCGACCCGTTACCCTCTGCGCCGCCGTGGATCCCCTCTCCCTCCTGATGTGGCCCACGCTGCCCTTCAAGCGGCTGTGCGCCGTGCCCGCCGACCTGTCGAGCATCACCGATCGCGCGGACGAGGTGCCGCCCCGCGACGTCGACCTCGCCGAGGGCGCCTGCGAGCGCGTCTGGAAGAGCGTCGAGAGGGTCTACCGCACGGGGCTCTATCCGGCCGTGCAGCTCTGCGTCTTCTACCGCGGGGCGATCGTGCTCGACCGCGCCCTCGGCTTCGCCGCGGGCGCCGCGCCCGAGGATCCGCCCGATGCGCCGAAGCTCCCGGTCACCACCGAGACGCCCTTCTGCATCTACTCCGCCTCGAAGGCGGTGACCGCGATGCTGATCCACAAGCTCGACGACCGCGGCGCGCTGCACATCGACGATCGCGTCTGCGACTACCTGCCCGAGTTCGCGCACGGCGGCAAGGATCAGATCACGATCGGGCACGTGCTCTGCCACCGCGCCGGGATCCCCAACATCCCCCGCGGAGCGCTCGATCTCGACCTGCTCGAGCGGCCCGGCGAGATCATCCGCCTGCTCGCCGAGATGCCGCTCGTCGCGCGGCCGGGTCGCCGCCTCGCCTACCACGCGGTGACGGGCGGCTTCGTGCTGGGCGAGGTGGTGCGGCGCGCCACCGGCGAGGACATTCGCACCGTCCTCACCAAGGAGATCCGCGAGCCACTCGGCCTGCGCTGGCTCTCCTATGGGGCGGCGCCGGAGGATGCGGGCCGCATCGCGCAGGACGCGCTGACCGGCGTTCCACCGCTGCCGCCCTTCGCGCAGCTCTTCGAGCGGGCGCTCGGCGCGCCGGCCTCGCGCGTGATCGAGATCGCGCGCGATCCGCGCTTCCTCGCCGCGATCCTGCCAGCCGCCAACGTGATCACCACCGCGCGCGAGCTGGCGATCTTCTACGAGTGCCTGCGCAACCGCGGCGGCTTCGGAGCGGCGCGCGTGTTCGAGCCGCGCACCGTGCGCCGCGCCACCGCGGAGCAGAGCTACTGGGAGCTCGACCTCACGCTCGGCATGCCGCTGCGCTACGGGCTCGGCTTCATGCTGGGCGGCCGCCTGTGGAGCCTCTTCGGCCCCGACACGCCCCACGCCTTCGGCCACCTCGGATTCACCAACGTGCTCGGCTGGGCGGACCCGGAGCGCGAGCTGGCGGCGGCCTTCCTCACCAGCGGGAAGCCCTTCCTCAACCTCGAGGCGGTCCGGCTCTACCAGCTCCTGATGGCGATCGACCGCGAGTTCCCGAAGGCGTGATGCCGCCCGAGCGCCGCGCCGTCTGGCTGATCCGCCACGCCGAGAGCTCCTGGAACGCGCTCGGGCGCTGGCAGGGCTGGAGCGATCCGGGGCTCTCCGCGCGCGGCCGCGAGCAGGCGCACCAGCTCGCGCGCGAGCTCGCCGCCGCGGGGATCGAGGGCATCGTCGCGAGCGACCTCCGGCGCGCGCAGGAGACCGCGGAGATCGTGGCGGGTGCGCTCGGCCTCGAGCTGGCGGTCGACACGCGGCTGCGCGAGCGCGACCTCGGCCACTGGGCGGGGCTCACGACTCCGGAGATCGCAGGGCGCTGGCCCGACCTCCTGGCGCGGCTCCGCGCGCGCGATCCCGAGCTGCAGCCCGGCGGCGGCGAGTCGACCCGACAGGTGCAGGTGCGCCTGCGCTCCTTCCTGGCCGATCTCGCGGCGCGACCGCACCCGGCGCGAGTGGCCCTCGTGACGCACGGCGGTGTCATTCGGGCGCTCGGCGCCGCGGCGCCGGTGCTGAACGCCTCGTGGCTCGCGTCCACGCTCGACACGCTCCAGGCCGAGCTCGAGAGCGCGGCCCCCGCGCCGGAGGCCGAGGCGCTCTAGCTGCCGACTTCACTCGGCTCCGAAGACTGCGCCTCGCTGCTAGCGCGTCTGGCTGCGGGTGACCTGGGTGCCGATCCAGCGAACCAGCCCCGGCGCGAACCGCTTCAGGTAGTAGAACGTCCAGGCCTCGGGCGAGATCGGCGCCACGGTGCGGTCGCGCTGCACCGCGCGGAGCACGTTCTCGGCGACCCGCTCGGGCGTGTAGTTGCGCCGCGCGAAGGCGCGCGCGGCCCGCTCTCGCGCGACCTCGCTGGCGGCCGCGCCGCGCCAGCGGCTCCTGCGCACGATGGGCGTGTTGATGACCCCCGGACACACGGCCGTGACGCCGATCCGATGCGGCGCGAGCTCCTCGCGCAACGCCTCGGAAAGGCCGAGCACGGCGAACTTGGTGGCCGTGTAGGCGGGAAGGGCCGCGCTCGCGACGTAGCCCGCCATCGACGAAACGTTGACCACGTGTCCGCCGCCGCCGCGTTCCACCATCTTCGGGACGAAGCAGTGCAGGCCGTGCACGACGCCGAACAGGTTGATGCCGACGATCCAGCGCCAGTCTTCGATCGAGGTGTCGAGGACCCCGCCGCCCAGGCCGACGCCGGCGTTGTTCATCAGCAGGTCGACGGCCGGCGCGCGCTCGTGCACCTCGCGCGCGAAGCCCTGCATCTCCTCGGCGCTCGCGACGTCGACGCGCCGCGCGAGCACCTCCGCTCCCAGGCGCCGCGCCTCGGCCTCGGTCTCCGCGAGGCCGCCCTCGTCGATGTCGCACAGCGCGAGGCGCGCGCCGCGGCGGGCGAAGGCGAGGGCGCTGGCGCGCCCGATGCCGCTGCCGGCTCCCGTCACCAGCGCCAGCCGGCCGTCGAGGCGCCGCACGTCCATCTACCCGAGGTCCTCGGTCTGGAAGGGCACCGCGCCCGTGCCGCGGAACACGTTCTTGAGCAGCTTGCCGGCGGGGTTCCGCGGCAGCGGCTTGTCGCTGAACTCGACGATCTCGGGCATCTTGAAGCGGGCGAGGTGCGCGGCCACGTGCCGCTGCACGGCCGCAGCGTCGAGCCGCGAGCCCGGGACCCGGCACACGATGGCCTTGACCCGCTCGCCGAGCTCCGGATCCGGCACACCGATCACGCACGCCTCGTCGATCTCGGGGTGGTCCGCCAGCACGTTCTCGATCTCGGTGCAGTACACGTTCTCGCCGCCGCGGATGATCATGTCCTTGGCGCGGTCCGCGATGAAGAAGAAGCCCTCGCCGTCGCGGGTGCCGAGGTCGCCCGTGCGCAGCCATCCGTCGACCACCGTCTCGGCGGTGGCGTCGGGACGGTTCCAGTAGCCCGGCGTCACGGTGGGGCCGCGGATCCAGAGCTCGCCGAGCTCGCCGTCGGGAAGCGCGCGGCCCTGAGCGTCGGCGATCTTCATCTCGAGGATGGGCAGCGGCCGTCCGATCGAGCCGCTGCGGCCGATCAGGTCCTTGCCGCCGTTCAGCGTCGCGACGCCGTGGGTCTCGGTCAGCCCGTAGGCGTTCGTGTAGTTCTCCTTGACCGGCAGCACCTCGCGCGCGCGCTTGAGCGTCTCGGGCGGCATCGGAGCCGCGCCGAACGACACGGCGGTCAGGCTCGAGAGGTCGTAGCGCGCGACGTCGGGGTGGTGCACCACGCGGTGGAGCATCGTCGGCACACTCCCCCAGGTGGTGATGCGCTCGCGCTCGATCAGCTGCATCACCTTGGCCGGCTCGAAGCGGCCGTCGAGGAACACCAGCTTGGCGCCCGCCGTGAGCGCCGTGCACGTCACCGAGTGCAGGCCGCCGACGTGGAAGAGCGGCGTGGTCAGCAGGTTGGTCATCTGGCCGCCGCCGCTCGGGATCAGCGAGCCGCCGCCGAGCAGGGCGCCCGCCACGCCGCCGAACACGATGCCGATCACCTGCGCGACCGTCCCGCCGTGCGTCGTGATGCAGCCCTTGGGGCGTCCGGTGGTGCCCGAGGTGTAGAGGATCACCCAGGGGTCGCTCTCGTCGATCGGCTCGGTCGGCGGATCGTCGCACGGCGACTCGAGTGCGGCGATCGGGATCGTCCCGCGCGGCGGGTGCTCGCCGACGAAGAAGATCTTCTCGAGCGAGGGCAGGCGGCCCGCGAGCGCCTCGACGCGCGGCCAGCCGCGCTCGTCGACGACGAGGAATCGGCTGCCCGAGTCGCCGAGGCCGTACTCGATCTCCTCCGGCGCCCACCAGCCGTTCAGCCCGACCGCGATGCCTCCGGCCGAGGTCGCGCCGAAGAGCGCGATCAGCCAGTCGGGCGAGTTGAGGGCGAGGATCGCCACCCGATCCCCCTTGCGCAGGCCGTGATCCTCGCGCAGCGCGCGCGCGGCCCCCCAGACGTGGCGCGCAAAGTCGCCGTAGGAGAGCCGCCGCTCGCCGTGCACCATGCACGGAAGGTCTCCGCGCAGCGCCAGGTTGACGATCTTCTCGCGCATCGAGCGCTCGCGGTTCTTCCAGTTGCGGATCGGCCCGCGCGCGGTCTCGGTCTCGACGACCTCGAACGGCGCACCCGCCGCGGTGAGCTGGGCGACGATCTGCGGATAGCGCGAGTCCGCGCTCATCCCGGTCCTCCTTCGAGCGCCGGTAGGCCTCCGCCGCCGAGCGCGCCCGGCGCCGCGGGCGCGGGCACGCCGCCGAGCTGGCGCCGCAGCGGGCCCACCCGTACCTCGGCCGCGGCCAGACCGTTGGTGCAGCTCGCGTCGCCCGGCGGATGGCACTGCTCCCAGATCAGGGCCAGCGACTCGCGCGAGAAGGGCGTGCCGTGGTGGTAGTACTGGACGTACAGGTCGGTGAGGCGCTCGGCCTGTGCGGCGTCGAGGGCGCCCTCCGAGCCCGCACCGCTCGGGAAGAGCCCCACGAGGTGACGTAGCTTGGTGTCGGTCAGATGCGGGGCGAAGGGCCCGAACTGGCGCAGGTTGGCGAGGAGCTGGTCGCGCGCCTGCGAGCTCGGGATCTCGCGGATCCAGTCGGCGATCAGCGTCGCGCAGAGGGTCGGGATGTTCTGGCACGCCTGGCCCGCGAGCTCGCGGTGCGCGTCGTCCGAGAGCTTGCCGCCGGAGAGCGCGGCGTAGCGGCGCAGCAGCGAGTTCTCGGCGCCGATCGCCGCCGGCGCGCGCCGGATCGTCGGCGGGAGCTCCGCCTGCTGCCCGCGGAAGAAGGCCCGCGCGGCGCGCTGGCTCAGCACCGGGTGCATGAGCGTCTGCACGTCGCCGGTGAGATGCGCGGCGTTCACGACGCCGAGGGGCAGGAGCTCGTGCGCGAGCAGCGCGGGGAAGCTCTGGACCCTCGAGCGTCGCAGGCCGGCCGCGATGTCCGGCTCGGCAGTGCGCGCCATGATCCGGCGCAGATCGAGGGCGTGCTCTGGGGATTGGAAGCCGAGCAGGATCAGGTCGGGGCCGACGCCGTACCAGACGGCGACGTGGTCGAAGACGGAGGCGTAGGTGCGCAACACCAGCTCGACCACCTCGCTGTCGTTCTCGTAGAGGTGGAACCACTGGGCGTAGACGCCGCCCGGGCGCAGGCGCTCGCGCGCGGCCGTCAGGAACTCGCGGCTGAAGAGCATCTCGACACCGCTCACCCACGGATTGCTCGGCTCCGAGACGATGATGTCGTAGCCCTCGCCGCTGCGGAGCAGTGCGCGGTACGCGTCGGAGAGGATCACCTCGGTCTTCGGATTGGCGAGCGCTCCCTGGTTCGCGTGCTCGAAGTGCGAGGCGGCCTGGATCACGGCCGGCGAGATCTCCGCCACGGTGACGTGCTGCATCGAGTCGAGCGCGGCCAGCTCTCCCACCGTGACGCCGGTGCCGTATCCGATCACGAACGCGCGCTCGGCGCGCTCGGCGAAGATCGCCGGGAGCAGCGCGGCCAGCGCCATCGTGGGGTAGTCGACGTGGATCGAGCCGTCGGGCTTGCCGTTGGTGACGATCGCGGTGTCGGGCTGGCCCTCGGTCATCGCGTCGAGCACGGCGACGGAGGAGTTGGGATCGTCCTTGTAGAAGGAGACGCGCGTCCCCCGCCGGATCGCGGCGAAGAAGCGGTCGGCCCCGCCCTCGGTCAGACCGGGGTGCGGCTGGCGCATCCGGAATGCGCCCGACGCCAGCCGGGCCGTGTCCCAGGGCGCCATGTGGCTGATCCCGATCCCGATCGGCAGGGCGACGAGCGCGAGCATCGCCAGCTTGGGGAGATCCATCACCCGCGCCGAGGCCAGCGTCGCCGCGACGACCACCGCGGCGAGCGCGACGCGATAGACCTCGTGGAGGTCGAGCCAGTAGAAGAGCAGGTACCCGCCGCCGAGCGCGCCGAGGAGCGAGCCGACCGTGTTCCATGCGTACAGGCGTCCGGCCGCCGCGCCGAGATCGCCGGCCTCGCGGCGAAGCTGGTGGAAGATCAGCGGGAGCGTCGCGCCGGAGAGCCCGATCGGGAGGGCGAGCACGGCGAGCGTGCCGAGGAAGAGCGCGAGCTGGTAGGGGTAGAACGCGCGGTCCAGGTCTCGGAACAGCGAGCGCACGGCGTGCGCCGCGTAGGGCGCGTTCTGGAGCTGGGGGTAGAGCAGCGCCAGCAACGCGACCAGCGCCCACTGCACGCAGGGCAGGGTGTAGGCCCCGATGCGCGGCAGGGCGGAGACGGCGAACGAGCCGAGCGCGATGCAGAGCACGAAGACCGCCACCACCATCGCGAAGGTGTAGTTCGACGAGCCGAGCGCGAGGCCGCCGAGGCGGATCAGCACGGTCTCGAGCGTGATGGCGGCGAACCCGACGAGCAGGGCGACCGCGGCGTAGGGGCCGATCGCGGGGGACGCTCCGGGCGCCGGCGCCGGGATCGCGAGAGCGCCGCGCGGCCGCAACCCGAGCGCCAGGAAGGCGCTGCCCGCGCCGAGGTTCACCGCCCCCATCGCCAGCACGACCTTCTCGAGGCCGAGCCAGGGGATCAGCCAGAACGCGGCCGCGAGCGCTCCCGCGAAGGCGCCGATGGTGTTGAAGGCATACACGAAGGCGTGGATGCGGGTCGCGTCGGCGAGGCCACGCGCGAGCGCCTGCGTGAGGATCGGGATGGTGCCGCCCATCAGGATGGTCGGCGGCAGGATCAGCAGCGCCGCGAGGGAGACGTCGAGCGCGAAGCCGGCGCCGCCGGCGCGGTGGGGGATCGCGAACGAGAGCGCGCGCACCGCGCGGAACAGGAGCGGGAAGAGGAGCGCGTGCGCGCCGATGCCCGCCTCGACGCAGCCGTACAGGAGGAGCAGACGCGGCGGCGTCCCGCGCTCGGCGGCGCGCGCGAGGACGCGGAGCGTCACGCGGCCGAACAGCGCGTACCCGAGCGAGAGCCCGCCGAGGAAGAGCGCCAGCACGGCGGCGGTCGCCTCGCTGTGCGAGCCCAGCAGCGTGGCGAGGTACTTCTGCCAGGCGACCTCGTACACCAGGCCGCTGAAGCCGGTGAGCATGGTGAGCACGAGTGCCATCGCCCGGATCAAGCGCGTCTCCCGAGGCAGGGCGCCGTAGTGTGGCACAACCGCGCCGGGCCGGGCGCTATCCTGTGCGCCCTCATGATCCCCCGTGCGATCGGCATCGTCTACGAGCTTTTCGGCAGCTATCCGGTACGGCCGGGCGATGCCCCCGACGCGCACGCCGAGTACGAGCCCGAGGCCACCGTGCTGGCGCTCGAGGACGCCGTGCGGCGGCTCGGGCACCGCCCGGTGCGCCTCGGCCGCCCGCACGACCTGCTCGCGGCCGGCGCCAAGGGCGACGTCGCCGTCGATGCCGCGCTCTCGATCGCCGAGGGCTACGGCTCGCGCAATCGCGAGGCGTGGGCGCCCGTGCTGCTCGAGATGCTCGGCATCCCGCAGCTCGGCTCCGACGCGCTCACCCTCTCGCTCTCGCTCGACAAGGCCTGGACGCGCGCCGTCGTCGCGGAGGCGGGCGTCCCCGTGGCGCCCGGCGCGGTGGTCGCGACGCGCGAGCAGGCGCGGCGGCTCGCTCTCCCCGGCGGCTTCCCGTGCTTCGTGAAGCCGCGCTGGGAGGGCTCCGCGAAGGGGATCGGGCTGCGCTCGCGCGCGGACGACGCGGAGGAGCTCGCCGACGCCGTCGAGCGCGTGGTCGAGCGCTATCACCAGCCCGCGCTGGTGGAGCGATTCCTGCCCGGCCCCGAGTACACCGTGACGCTCGTCGGCAACTCACCGCCGCGCGCGCTCCCCGTCCTGCAGCGCGCGCTCGAGGAGGGCACCCGCATCGGCCTGCACGCCGTCGAGCGCGACGGCCCGGCGACGCTCCGCCACGTCGTGCCGGGCACGCTCGACGCGGCGCTCGAGGCGGAGCTCGTCCGCATCGCGACCCGAGCCTACGACGCGCTGGGGTGTCTCGACTTCGCGCGCGCCGACCTCAAGTGCGACGGGGAGGGCCGGCCCTGCTTCCTCGAGATCAACCCGCTCCCGACCTTCGCCCCGGACGGATCCTTCGGGATCACGGCCGAGCTCCTCGGCCGCCCGCTCGGCGACCTGCTCGCGGAGGTGCTCGCGCTCGGCCTGCGCCGCCTCGGGATCGGCTGACCGTGGCGTGGCCGCAGGCGCCGCGACCGGCCGGCGTGTCGGAGCGCGATTGGCGCGACTGGGTCTGGCAGATGCAGCACCGCATCCGCTCGGCGCGCGAGCTCGAGGCCTTCGCGGCGCCGAGCGACGACGAGCGCCGCGCGATCGAGGCGCTGGCCGCACGCTTCCGCTTCGTCATCACGCCCTACTACGCCTCGCTGATGGATCCGGCCGACCCCGCCTGCCCGATCCGCCGCCAGGTGGTGCCGCGCGCGGCCGAGCTCGACGACCCGATCGGCCTCGCCGATCCGCTCGACGAGGTCGCGCACTCGCCCGTGAAGAACGTCGTGCGCGTGTATCCCGATCGCATCGCCTTCTGCGTGAACAACGAGTGCGCCCTGTACTGCCGCTACTGCCTGCGCAAGCGCATGGTGGGCGAACCCGAGTGGGCGATGAAGCAGCGGGAGCTGGCGGCCGCGCTCGACTGGATCCGGGCGACCCCGGAGATCCGCGACGTGCTGCTGACGGGCGGCGATCCGCTGGTCTTCTCCGACGACAAGCTGGCGTGGCTGCTCGGCGAGCTGCGCGCCATCCCGCACGTCGAGGTCGTGCGCCTCGGCACGCGGCTCCCCGTGACGCTCCCGTTCCGCGTCACCGATGCGCTGTGCCGGCTGCTCGAACGGCATCATCCGATCTGGGTGAACACCCACTTCAACCATCCCAAGGAGCTGACCGCGGAGGCCGCCGAGGCGTGCGACCGGCTCGCGCGCGCCGGCATCCCGATCGGGAACCAGAGCGTGCTCCTGCGCGGGATCAACGACGACGCGGCGATCATGAAGGAGCTGTGCGAGGGGCTGGTCCGGATGCGCGTGCGCCCGTACTACTGCTACCAGGCGCAGCGGCTCGAGGGGACCGCGCACTTCCGCGTCCCGATCGAGCGCGGGGTCGAGATCTTCCGATCGCTGCGCGGCCGCACCAGCGGCTTCGCCATTCCGCTCTACGTGCTCGACACGCCGCGCGGCAAGGTGCCGCTCTCGCATCCGCACCTGCGCGGGCGCGAGGGCGACGAGGTCCTGGTCGAGACCTGGGACGGGAGCGTCTGGCGCGAGCTCAATCCGCTGGGCTAGCCACCGAGACCTACGCACTTTCGTGCTCGCCCGGCCCCTCTGGCATACTCGGCCCTCGGGGGGGCACGTGTCGGCCGAGGGGCGCAGTCAGCCCGTCGAGGCAGCGCGGCCGGTCGCGCCGCGCGCTTCCCACGGAACCGCGCGCTTCGCGGCGCTCGTGGGCCTCGGCATCTTCGCGAGCCGCCTGGCCGGGCTGGTGCGCGAGCGCGCGCTCGCCCACTTCTTCGGGAACTCCGACGTCGCCGACGCCTTGAAGGCGGCCTTCCGCATCCCGAACCTGCTGCAGAACCTGTTCGGCGAGGGCGTGCTCTCGGCCTCGTTCATCCCGGTCTACGCCCGCCTGCTGGCCGAGCGGGACGAGCGGGAGGCGCGCCGGGTGGCAGGCGCGGTCGCCTCGGCCCTCGCTCTCGCGATGAGCGTGCTCGTCCTCGCGGGCGAGCTCGCCACCCCGTTCCTGATCGATCTCGTGGCACCCGGCTTCGAGGGCGAGCGTCGCGCGCTCACCATCCAGCTCGTCCGCGTGCTGTTCCCGGGCGTCGCCCTGCTCGTGATGTCCGCCTGGTGCCTCGGCATCCTGAACAGCCACCGGCGCTTCTTCCTCTCCTACGCGGCGCCCGTGATCTGGAACGCCGCGATCATCGCCGCGCTGCTCGCGTTCGGCGGCACGACCGGCGCGTCGGACCTCGCGGTGCGGGTGGCCTGGGCGGCCGTGGTCGGGAGCGCGGCGCAGCTCCTCGTCCAGCTCCCGCGCACGCTGCGCCTCGCCGGACGCCTCCCGCTCGGGGTGGGAGCGCGCGACCCCGCGGTGCAGAGCGTGTTCCGGAACTTCACGCCGGCCTTCGTGAGCCGCGGGGTGCTGCAGATCAGCGCCTACGTCGACCAGGTCCTGGCCAGCCTGCTTCCGCTCGGCGCCGTGGCCGCGCTCGGCTACGCGCAGACGCTCTACACGCTCCCGGTCAGCCTGTTCGGCATGTCGATCACGGCCGCGGAGCTCCCGTTCATGTCGAGCGCGCTCGGCAGCGAGGACGAGATCGCGCGCGAGCTGCGCGCCCGCCTCGAGGCTGCGATGCGGCGCGTGGCGTTCTTCATCGTCCCCTCCGCGATGGCCTTCGCCGCGCTCGGCGACGTGATCACCGCGGCGGTCTACCAGACGGGTCGATTCGGCGCGGACGACGTGAGGTACGTCTGGGGCATCCTGGCCGGCTCCGCCGTCGGACTGCTCGCGTCGACGCTCGCCCGGCTCTTCGCGGCGACGTACTACGCGCTGCGCGACACCCGGACCCCCCTGCGCTTCGCCTGCGTGCGGCTGGCGGCGACGCTGGCGCTCGGCGTCCTCTTCGCCTTCGAGGTGCCGCCGCTCCTCGGCCTCGCACCGCGCTGGGGCGCGGCGGGGCTCACGCTCTCCGCCGGGCTCGCGGGCTGGCTCGAGCTCGCGCTGCTGCGGCGCGCGCTCGGCCGCCGAATCGGTCGAGCTCATCTCCCACTCGGGCTCCTGGGGAAGCTCTGGGCAGCGGCGGTGGTCGCCGCCGCCGTGGGTCGCGCGCTCGAGCACGCCCTGCCGGCGGCGCATCCCGTGATCACCGCGGCCGCGGTGCTGACGCCCTTCGCCGCGCTCTACGTGACGGCCACCTTCGCGCTCGGCGTTCCCGAGGCGCGCGCTCTCTGGGCGCGGACGCTCTCGCGCGTGGCCGGCGGCCGTGCCTGAGACGTCCGGGTGGGAGTTCTGGATCGACCGCGGCGGCACCTTCACCGACGTGATCGGGCGCGCCCCCGACGGCCGCCTGCACACCGCGAAGCTGCTCTCCTCGGACGGCGCGCCGGAGCTCGGCATCCGACGCATCGTCGAGGCCGCGCTCGGCTCCAACGCGACTCTGCCGCCGTGCGCGGTCAAGCTCGGCACGACGGTCGCCACCAACGCGCTGCTCGAGCGCCGCGGCAGCCGGGTGCTCCTCGTCGCGAACCGCGGGCTGGCGGACGTCTTCCGCATCGGGACGCAGCAGCGTCCCGACCTCTTCGCGCTGCGCATCGAGAGGCCGGAGCCGCTGCACGCGGGTGCGGTCGAGGCGGCCGGGCGGGTCGCCGCGGACGGGAGCGAGCTCGAGGCCGGCGACGATGCGGCGCTGCGATCCGCCCTCGAGGACGCTCGCGCCGCCGGGTTCGATTCGGTCGCCGCGGTCGCGATCCACGGCTACGCGCATCCGGAGGGCGAGGCGCGCTGGGCCGCGCTGGCGCGCGCCTGCGGGTTCCCGCACGCCGTCGCCTCGCACGAGCTGGCGCGCGAGATCGGGCTCCTGGCGCGGGGCGAGACCGCGATCGCCGACGCGTACCTCACGCCGCTCCTCCGGCGCCACGTCGCTGCGCTCGAGCGCGCGCTCCCCGCCGCTCGGCTCCGATTCATGCAGTCGACGGGCGGGCTCACCGATGGCCCGCGTTTTCGCGGCCCGACGGCGCTCCTCTCGGGCCCGGCGGGCGGCGTGGTCGGTGCGGCGGCGGTCGCGCGCGCGGCGGGCTGCCGGCACGCGATCGGGTTCGACATGGGTGGCACCTCGACCGACGTCTCGCTGCTGGTCCACGGCGAGGTCGAGCGCGCGTTCGAGACGGAGGTCGCGGGCATCCGCGTGCGCGCGCCGATGCTCCGCGTCCACAGCGTGGCGGCGGGCGGAGGCTCGCTCTGCCGCTTCGATGGGATCGGCCTGGTGGTCGGGCCGGCGAGCGCGGGCGCCGAGCCCGGCCCGCTCTGCTACGGCGATCCGGCGGCCCGCGAGCTCACACTCACCGACGCCAACTTCTTCCTGGGCCGCCTCCCTCCCGATCGCTTCCCGATCGCGCTCCACGCGGCGCCGGTCGAGCGCGCCCTGGACGCGCTGCGCGGCGAGCTCGAGCGGGCGGGACACGCGATGGGTCGCGACGAGCTGGCCGCGGGCTTCCTCGAGGTCGCCAACGCCGCGATGGCCCGCGCCATCGAGTCGGTGTCGGTGGCGAGCGGCATCGACCCTCGCGGCTGTGCGCTGGTCAGCTTCGGCGGCGCCGGCGGGCAGCACGCCTGCCAGGTGGCACGCGCCCTCGGCATCCGCCGCGTGCTGCTGCATCCGCTGGCGGGCCTGCTCTCGGCCTACGGGATCGGCGTCGCGCCGCCGAGCTGGGACGGACAGCGCGACGCCGGCCGCTCGCCGCTCGCCGACGGCGGGCGCGTCCCGGCGGCGATCGACGCGCAGCTCGACGCCCTGGCCGAGGAGGGACGCGCGGCGCTCGCGGCCGAAGGCGTCGCTCCGGTCCGCCTGCGCGCGCGCCGCCGGCTCGACCTCCTCTACGCCGGCACCGACTGCGCGCTCGCCGTCGAGGCTCCTGCCGACGGCGACTGGGCGGCCGCCTTCACCGCCGCGCACCTCTCCCGCTACGGCTACACCCGCCCCGGTCGCCCCATCGAGATCGCCACCGCCCGCGTCCAGGTCACCGCCGCCGAAGGACCACCTCCTGTCCCGTCCCCTCCGGAGCACCCCGATCGAGTGGATCATCCCCCGCAAGCGCCCGAAGGGCGCGCGCAGCGAGCCGAAGGCGAGCGAAGTTCATCAGGACGCGCTTCAGCTCAGCAACTCCGCCCGACCCGCGCCTGGTTCCCGGGCGTCGGCCGCGTCGACGCGCCGGTGCTCCGGCGCGAGGCGCTCGCGGTTGGCGTCGCGCTCGATGGACCGGCGATCGTGCTCGAGGAAACCGGCACGATCGCGATCGATCCGGGCTTCCGGGCCCGCCTGGGTGCCGACGGCGTGCTCGAGCTCGAGGACCTCGAGGGGGCGGGCGGAGCTCCGCGCGAACCGCGCGCGGACCCGGTGCGGCTCGCCGTGCTCGGCGGTCGCTTCATGTCGATCGCGGAGCAGATGGGGGCCGTGCTCCGAAACACGGCGGTGTCGACCAACATCAAGGAGCGGCTCGACTACTCGTGCGCGGTCTTCGACGCCGCCGGTGGGCTCGTCGCCAATGCGCCGCACATCCCCGTGCACCTCGGCGCGATGCAGGAGACCGTGCGCGCGCTCGGCGCCGCGTTCCCGGAGCTCGCCGCGGGCGACGTGCTCGCGACGAACGATCCCTTCCGCGGCGGGTCGCACCTACCCGACGTCACCGTGGTGACGCCGGTCTTCGCCGGTGGCTCCGCGCCGGCCTTCTTCGTCGGGAGCCGCGGCCACCACGCGGATCTCGGCGGCCGGAGCCCCGGCTCGATGCCGCCCGACTCGAGCTCGCTCGCCGAGGAGGGCGTCGTGATCCCGCCCTTGCGCATCGTGAGCGGCGGCCGCTTCGACGAGGCGGGCGTGCGCGCGCGGCTCGCCGCGGGGCCGTGGCCGGCGCGCCACCCGGACGACAACGTCGCGGACCTGGAGGCGATGATCGCCGCCAATCGCGCCGGTGCGGTGCGCCTCGAGGCGCTCGTCGCGGAGCTCGGGCTCGAGCCCGTCGCCGCCGCGATGCGCGAGCTCCAGGCCGCGGCCGCGGCCAAGGTGCGGCGCGAGATCGCGCGGCTTCCGGAGGGCGATCACCGCTTCGCGGACCGGCTCGACGACGGCACGCCGATCGCCGTCCGGGTCCACGTGCGCGGCGGCGCCATGGCGATCGACTTCGCGGGCACGGGCGCGGCGCCGCGGGGCAACCTGAATGCTCCGCGCGCCGTCGTCCTCGCCGCGGTGCTCTACGTGCTGCGCACCCTGGTCGCCGAGGGGATCCCGCTGAACGGGGGTTGCTTGGAGCCGGTTGCCCTCCGGCTCCCCACTGGCTCGCTGCTCGATCCCCCGCCCGGCGCGGCCGTGGCCGGCGGCAACGTCGAGACCTCGCAGCGCATCGTCGACATCCTGCTGGGCGCGCTCGGGCTCGCGGCCGCGAGCCAGGGGACGATGAACAACGTGGCCTTCGGCGACGAGCGCTTCGGCTACTACGAGACGATCGGCGGCGGCGCGGGGGCGGGGCCTGGCTTCGACGGCGCGAGCGGCGTGCACGTGCACATGACGAACACGCGGATCACCGACCCCGAGGTCCTCGAGGTGCGCCTTCCGGTGCGCCTCCTCGAGTTCGCGATCCGGCGCGGGAGCGGCGGCGCCGGGCGCTGGCGTGGCGGCGACGGCCTCGTGCGCCGCTACGAGTTCCTCGCTCCGGTCACGGTGTCACTGCTGGCGGAGCGGCGCACCATCGGTCCGTTCGGGCTGGCGGGGGGAGGGCCGGGGGCACCGGGCCGGCACACGGTCGAGCGCCGCGGCGGCGCTCTCGAGGCCCTGGGCGGCAAGGCGAGCGTACGGCTCGTGCCCGGCGATCGATTGCACGTCGAGACCCCGGGCGGCGGCGGCTACGGAGAGCGAGAAAGCATCGAGCCGGCTTGAAGCCGTGGGCTCGGCGCCCTAGTTTGCATCCGGGCGCGTAGCTCAATTGGCAGAGCAAGGGACTCTTAATCCCTAGGTTCGGGGTTCGACTCCCCGCGCGCTCACGCCGGGGTGGCGGAACTGGCAGACGCGGTGGCCTTAGGAGCCACCGTCCGAGAGGACGTGCAGGTTCGAGTCCTGTCCCCGGCACCGGCTTCCGCGCCCCTCCGCCACGAGCGTGGGGCGCATCCCATCCGACAGAGGACCCGATGACGGCCGAATCCGCGAGCGCAGGCGAGCTCCACGTGGAGGCCCGCGAGGACGGGCCGGTCGCGCGCCGGCTCGAGGTGCGCGTTCCCGCGGCGCGCGTGGCGGCGGCCTTCGCGCGCGCCTATCGCGAGATCGGAAAGACGGCCCGGGTGCGCGGGTTCCGGCCCGGGCGGACTCCCGTCTCCGTGCTCCGCCGGCTCTACGGCGCTGCGGTGGCCGAGGACGTCGAGCGGGCCCTGGTGGCGGAGACGCTCCCGGCGGCCCTCGAGCAGAGCAGCATCGTGCCGGTCTCGGATCCCTCGGTCGACGCGGACCACCCCGAGGAGTCCGCTCCCTTCGTCTACCGCGCGCGGATCGAGGTGAAGCCGAGCTTCGCGCTCGGCGACGTGAAGGGGCTCCCCGCGAAGCGCATCTCGGCCGCCGTCGGCGAGGAGGACGTGGAGCGCGAGCTCGAGGCGCTCCGCCAGCGCCACGCTCCGCTGATCGAGGAGCCCGAGGCGACTCCGACCGCCAACGGCCACCTCGTGACGCTCGACTACACCGGCCGAATCGGCGGCCAGATGTTCGAGGGCGGCAGCGCCCGCGACCTGACCGTGGAGCTCGGCTCGGGCCGGCTGCCGCCGGGCTTCGAGGAGCAGCTCGCCGGCGCGCGCGCCGGCGAGGAGCGCACCGTCCGGGTGCGCTTCCCGGACGACTTCGCCAACCCGGCGCTCGCTGGGCAGGAGGCCGAGTTCGCGGTGCGCGTCGTCTCCGTGCGTCGCCGCGAGCTGCCAGCGCTCGACGACGAGTTCGCCAAGGACCTCGGCGACTTCGAGTCGCTCGCGCAGGTGCGTGCGCGGATCCGGGAGAGCCTCGAGCGCGCGCGCGAGCAGCGCGCGCGCTCGGAGCTGCGCCGAACGCTCCTCGACGCGCTGATCGAGCGCGTGCCGTTCGAGGTTCCGAGCGGGCTGGTGCACGAGCGCCTCCACCGGCGCCTGCACTCGGCGCGCCACGAGCTCGAAGAGCGCTCGCTGCGCCGCGATCTGCTCGAGCGCCAGCTCGCGCACTGGGAGGAGGAGTGGCGGCCCGCGATCGAGCGGGAGGTGCGCGAGGAGTGGCTGCTGCAGGAGGTCGCTCGCGAGCAGGGCTTCGCGGTCGACGATCCGGACGTCGAGCGCCACCTCGCGAAGCTCGCGGAGGAGCAGGGGAGCGACGCGGCCCGCCTGCTCAAGGCGTATCGCCAGGCGGGCGCGCTCGAGGCTGTGCGGGAGCGGCTGCTGGAGGACAAGGCCGTTGAATTCCTGCTCGCCGAGGCTAAGGTCGAGGACGCCGCCGGCCCCTGAGGGTCGCGGTCCCAGCCCCCCGGCGAGCGCGCGACCCGACCTGAGGAGCCTCGGAAGGCTCCGCCGTGGTGTCTGTGATCGCGGAACGTGCGGAGAGCGGAGCGACCGATGCCTCTGATCCCGATGGTGATCGAGCAGAGCCCGCGCGGCGAGCGCGCGTACGACATCTACTCGCGGCTGCTGAAGGAGCGGATCATCTTCCTGGGCAGCCCGATCGACGACGACGTCGCCAACCTGATCATCGCCCAGCTCCTCTTCCTCGAGGCCGAAGACCCGGAGAAGACGGTCCATCTCTACATCAACTCACCCGGGGGGTCGGTGACTGCGGGTCTCGCCATCTACGATACGATGCAGTACGTGCGTCCCCAGGTGGCCACGATCTGCCTCGGCCAGGCCGCCTCGATGGCTGCCTGGCTGCTCGCCGCGGGCTCGCCGGGCAAGCGCATGTGCCTCCCCAACTCCCGCATCATGATCCACCAGCCGATGGGCGGATTTCAGGGGCAGGCAACCGACGTCGACATCCAGGCGCGGGAGATCCTGAAGCTGCGCCAGCGCATGAACGAGATCCTCGCGGGACACGTCGGCAAGTCGGTCGAGCAGATCGCCAAGGACACGGAGCGCGACTACTATCTGTCGGGGGAAGAGGCCCTCGCGTACGGAGTCATCGACCAGGTGGTGGCGCGCCGCGCGCTGCCGACCGAGGAGGTGATTCGGGCGGCCGGAGGCAAGCGATCGTGAAGAAGCGGGACGACAACGCGAACCTGTCCTGTTCCTTCTGCGGCAAGAGTCAGCGCGAGGTCAAGAAGCTGATCGCCGGGCCGACGGTCTACATCTGCGACGAGTGCATCGAGCTCTGCAACGACATCATCGCGGAGGAGTACGGGCGCGAGGAGGTCGCGGCCGACGCCTCCAAGGTGCCCAAGCCCCGCGACATCAAGAAGATCCTCGACGACTACGTGATCGGTCAGGACCGCGCCAAGAAGATCCTCTCGGTCGCCGTCCACAACCACTACCGCCGCATCGAGAGCCAGGGCTTCGTCGGCGACGTCGAGCTCCAGAAGTCGAACATCCTGCTGCTCGGGCCGACCGGCTCCGGCAAGACGCTGCTCGCCCAGACGCTGGCCAAGATCCTCGACGTGCCCTTCACGATCGCGGACGCGACCACGCTCACCGAGGCGGGCTACGTCGGCGAGGACGTCGAGAACATCATCCTGAATCTGCTGCAGGCGGCCAACTACGACGTCGAGCGCGCGCAGCGGGGCATCGTCTACATCGACGAGATCGACAAGATCGCCCGCAAGAGCGAGAACCCCTCGATCACGCGGGACGTGTCGGGCGAGGGCGTGCAGCAGGCGCTGCTCAAGATCATCGAGGGCACCACCGCCAACGTGCCGCCCAAGGGCGGGCGCAAGCACCCGCAGCAGGAGTTCCTGCAGATCGACACCACCAACATCCTCTTCATCTGCGGCGGCGCGTTCTGCGGGCTCGAGAAGATCATCGAGCAGCGCGTCGGCGTGAAGGGGATGGGCTTCGGCGCCGCGGTCGCCGGCGTCGAGGGCAAGAAGCGCCTCGGCGAGGTGCTGCGCGAGTGCCAGCCCGAGGATCTCCTGAAGTTCGGGATGATCCCCGAGTTCGTGGGCCGGCTGCCGGTGATCGCGACGCTCGAGGAGCTCGACGAGCGCGCGCTGGTGTCGATCCTGACGGAGCCGCGCAACGCGCTGGTCAAGCAGTACCAGAAGCTCTTCGAGTTCGAGGACGTCCGCCTGCGCTTCAGCGACGGTGCGCTGCAGGCGATGGCGCGCCAGGCGCTGGTGCGGAAGTCGGGGGCGCGCGGCCTGCGCGCGATCCTCGAGTCGATCATGCTCGAGCTGATGTACGACATCCCCTCGCGCGACGACGTCGAGGAGTGCGTCGTGTCCGAGGAGGTGGTCGAGCAGGGCGCCGAACCGCTCCTGGTGCTGAAGCACGAGGCCGAGTCGGCCTAGTCCATGGTGTTCTTCAAGGACGACGAAGACCCCGCGAAGCGCCCGCGCTCGCGCCGGGTGCTTCCGCTGCTTCCTCTGCGCGACATCGTCGTGTTCCCGCACATGGTGGTGCCGCTCTTCGTCGGGCGCCCCAAGTCGATCGCAGCGCTGGAGGACGCCGGCGCGGCCGGCGGCCGCGAGCTCCTGCTCGCGGCGCAGCGCCAGATGGCGCTCGACGACCCGAGCGCCGGCGACATCTACGAGGTGGGCAGCACCGGCGTGATCCTGCAGCACCTGCGGCTTCCGGACGGCACGGTGCGCGTGCTGGTCGAGGGCCGGCAGCGGGCGCGCATCGCCGAGTTCACCCAGAGCGAGCCGTTCTTCGCCTGCGCGATCGAGCCGATCGAGGAGGTCGAGGCCAGCGGCGTGGAGGCCGAGGCGCTGATGCGCTCGGTGCGCACGGCCTTCGAGAAGTACGTGAAGCTGAACCGCAAGGTGCCGCCGGAGATCCTCACCGCGGTCGGCCAGATCCGCGGCCCCGGGCGGCTCGCCGACACGGTGGCGGCGCAGCTCTCCCTCAAGATCGAGGAGCGCCAGCGCCTGCTCGAGATCGAGGCCACCGCCGAGCGACTCGAAGAGGTGTATGGCCTCATGCAGGCCGAGATCGAGGTGCTCGAGGTCGAGGGCAAGATCCGCTCGCGCGTGAAGAAGCAGATGGAGCGCTCGCAGAAGGAGTACTACCTCAACGAGCAGATGCGGGCGATCCAGAAGGAGCTCGGCGAGCGGGACGAGTTCAAGAACGAGATCCAGGAGCTGGAGGCGGCGCTCGCCAAGAAGCGCCTGCCGAAGGAGACGCTGGCGCGCGCGAAGAAGGAGATCCGCAAGCTCAAGATGATGTCGCCGATGAGCGCCGAGGCGACCGTGGTGCGCAACTACGTCGACTGGATCCTGGCGCTGCCCTGGAACGAGTACAAGGACGAGAAGAAGGACATCGTCGAGGCCGAGCGCGTGCTCGACGAGGACCACTACGGGCTCGAGAAGCCGAAGGAGCGCATCCTCGAGTACCTCGCGGTGCAGACCCTGGTGCAGCGCATCAAGGGTCCGATCCTGTGCTTCGTCGGGCCGCCCGGGGTCGGCAAGACCTCGCTCGGCAAGTCGATCGCCCGCGCCACCGGCCGCGACTTCGTGCGCGTCTCGCTCGGCGGCGTGCGCGACGAGGCCGAGATCCGCGGCCACCGCCGCACCTACATTGGCGCGCTGCCCGGCAAGGTGATCCAGAGCCTGCGCAAGGCGGGCTCGAGCAACCCGGTGTTCCTGCTCGACGAAGTCGACAAGATGTCGATGGACTTCCGCGGCGACCCGTCGGCCGCGCTGCTCGAGGTGCTGGACCCGGAGCAGAACCACACCTTCGGCGACCACTACCTCGATCTCGACTACGACCTGTCGCGGGTGATGTTCATCTGCACCGCCAACGTGCTGCACCAGATCCCGAGGCCGCTGCAGGACCGCATGGAGATCATCCAGCTCCCCGGCTACATCGAGTCGGAGAAGCTGCAGATCGCCCGGAACTTCCTGGTGCCGAAGGTGATCGAGGCGAACGGGCTCAAGCCCGAGCACGTCGAGTTCACCGACGCGGGCCTGCTCGAGGCGATCCGCCACTACACGCGCGAGGCGGGCGTGCGCAACCTGGAGCGCGAGATCGCGTCGATCTGCCGCAAGGTCGCGCGCGACGTGGTGAAGGAGGGCGTCGAGAACGCGCGCCGCCGCCGCATCACGCCGCCGGTCGTGCGCAAGCTGCTCGGCGTGGCGAAGTACCGCTACGGCAAGAAGGAGCTCGGCGATCGGATCGGCGTGTGCACCGGGCTCGCCTACACGGACACGGGCGGCGAGCTGCTGCAGACCGAGGTTTCGGTCACGCCGGGCAAGGGCAAGCTCCAGATCACCGGCCGGCTCGGCGAGGTGATGCAGGAGTCGGCGAACGCGGCGATGTCCTACGTGCGCTCGCGGGCCAAGCAGCTCGGCCTGGCACGCGACTTCTACTCGAAGGTCGACATCCACGTGCACGTGCCGGAAGGCGCGACGCCGAAGGACGGGCCGTCGGCCGGCATCACGATCGCCACCACCATCGCGTCGGCGCTGACCCGCGTGCCGATCCGCGCCAACGTGGCGATGACGGGCGAGATCACGCTGCGCGGGCGGGTGCTGCCGATCGGCGGGCTCAAGGAGAAGCTGATCGCGGCGCACCGCGGCGGCATCGACACCGTGATCATCCCGCGCGAGAACGAGAAGGACCTGAAGGAGATCCCGCCCGACGTGCTGCGCGGCATCCGGGTCGTGATGGTGGAGCACATGGACGAGGTGCTGGCGCAGGCGCTCGCCGTCGAGGACGCCGGCCGCTTCCTGCGCGAAGGGGATCACGCCATCGAGGAGATCTACGAGGTACCGGCCGAGGCGACGCCCTCGGACGAGATCCCCAGTCCGGTCGGCGTCAACTGACGAGGCGATGCGATCGCCAGCATCGGCCAGCGCTCGCGGAGCGAGCGCGCGCAGCGAGCCGAAGGCGAGCGAAGTCAACAGACGGGCGCGTAGCTCAGCTGGGAGAGCACCTGGTTTACACCCAGGGGGTCGGCGGTTCGATCCCGTCCGCGCCCACCAAGGAAGTCGGGTAGCGAGCGTTGGCGACCCCGTTCGATCCGTCCTACACGACGCGACTCGAGCCCAAGTCGATCACGCTGCTGCGCCTCGGCTACTCCTTCGAGCAGTTCGCGCGCGATGCGGTGGCCGGGCTGGTGGTCGCCGTGGTGGCGCTGCCGCTGGCGATCGCGCTCGCGATCGCGTCGGGCGTGAAGCCCGAGCAGGGCCTGTACACGGCGATCGTCGGGGGCTTCCTGATCTCGGCGCTCGGCGGGAGCCGGGTCCAGATCGGCGGTCCCACCGGCGCCTTCATCGTGCTCGTCTACGGGGTCGTGCAGCAGCACGGGTACGCGGGGCTGGCGATCGCGACGATGATGGCCGGCGTCCTCCTGATCGTGATGGGCATGGCGCGGCTCGGGTCGGTGATCCAGTTCGTGCCGTATCCGGTGACCGTCGGCTTCACCTCCGGCATCGCGCTCCTGATCGCCGTCTCGCAGGGGCGCGATCTTCTCGGGCTGCAGATGGACGTGGTGCCCGCCGCCTTCCTCGAGAAGCTCAGGGCCTACGGCGGCGCGCTCGCGACCTGGAACCCGTGGGCAGTCGCGGTGGCGCTGGGCTCGCTGGCGATCGTCCAGCTCTGGCCGCGGCTCAGCCACCGCATCCCCGGTCCGTTCGTGGCGCTGCTCGGCGCGACGGCGCTGGTGCAGGGCCTGCACCTTCCCGTCGACACGATCGCGACCCGCTTCGGCGCCGTCCCGCACGGGCTGCCCGCGCCGTCGATCCCGCTGATCGATGCCGCCGCGGTGCGCGATCTCGCGGGGAGCGCGCTGGCGATCGCGCTGCTTGCGGCCATCGAGTCGCTCCTCTCTGCAGTCGTCGCCGACGGCATGCTCGGCACCCGGCACCGGCCGAACATGGAGCTCGTGGCGCAGGGCGTCGCCAACCTCGTGTCGCCGATCTTCGGCGGGATCCCCGCCACTGGTGCGATCGCGCGCACGGCGACGAACGTGCGGAGCGGCGGTCGCACGCCGGTCGCCGGCATGATCCACGCGCTCGCCCTGCTCGCGATCCTGCTCTTCTTCGGAAAGTGGGCCGAGTGGATCCCGATCCCGGCGCTCGCCGGCATCCTGCTCGTGATCGCGTGGAACATGAGCGAGTGGCGGCGCTTCGTGCAGCTCTTCCGGATGCCGCGAAGCGACGTGCTCGTGCTGCTGACCACCTTCCTGCTCACGGTGCTCGTCGATCTCACGGTGGCGCTGCAGACCGGGATCGTGCTCGCGGCGCTGCTCTTCATGCGGCGGATGGCCACGCTGTCCCAGGCCGGCTACGTGACGCGGATGCTCTCGGAGGAGGACGACCCGAACGATCCCCTCGCCATCGCGCGCCGCGAGGTGCCGCCGGGTGTCGAGGTCTTCGAGGTGCAGGGAGCGCTCTTCTTCGGCGCGGCGACCAAGTTCCGCGACTCGATCCAGCAGGTCGAAGCACCGGCGCGGGTCCTGATCGTGCGCCTGCGCAGCGTGATCGCGATCGACGCGAGCGGGCTCCACGAGCTCGAGCAGCTCTGTGCCGACAGCGCGCGCGGCGGGACCCGCATCGTCCTCTCGGGTGTCCACGCGCAGCCGCTGGTCGCGCTCGAGCGGAGCGGCCTGCTCGAGCGGATCGGCGCCGAGAACGTCTGCCCCGACATCGACGCCGCACTCGCGCGCGCGCGCGCGCTGGTGCACGCCCCGGCCTGATCGGCTTCGTCCCGCGCGGTCCGCGGATCGGGGCCTGCCCGGCGTTCTGGTGGGACCCGTGGGACGATCCTCCGGTCGGGCCGCCAGCGCCGGGATGACGCGGGGGCTCCCCTCTGCGATACACTCGAAATTTCGCTGAGGAGGATCCCCCGATGAGCCAGATCCCGCCGGCCGGGACGCCGGCCAAGGAGTTCTTCGAGCGCTTCGTGCCCGAGGCGTTCGCTGCCAACCCGATTCCGGACGACGCCAAGCAGGTCGACGTGATGCTCGGCGTACGTCTCGAGGGCGACGGCGGCGGCGAGTGGCGCTTCCATCTGAAGCAGGGCGAGCTCCAGGTCGCTCCGGGCGCGACGGAGGACGCCGCCTTCACCGTGATCCAGAGCGTCGTCGACTGGCGCGGCGCGCTCTGGGAGGGGCGCGGCGGCCCGGTCGGCCGGCTGTCGCAGACGATCTTCCAGTCCGGCGCGGGTGGCGGGGCCTCGGGTGGCGCGAGCGCGCCGAGCGTGCTCGGCACGCTGAACGCGCTCCAGGCTCTGCGCGGCGTGATCAAGATGGTGGTGATG
The DNA here is from genome assembly GCA_035506135.1 of Myxococcota bacterium. Lineage (GTDB taxonomy): Bacteria > Myxococcota_A > UBA9160 > UBA9160 > PR03 > DATJPY01. The sequence goes on from DATJPY010000112.1 coordinate 102,103, forward strand.
GGCGACAAGGGCGGCGACTGGGCGGTCGCGGTCAAGCTCGGTCCGGGCCCCGTGCCGGCGCAGCCCACCACGACCGTGTCGATCACGGCCGACGATGCCGCCGCGCTCGAGCGCGGCGAGCTCGATCCGATGCAGGCCTTCATGGCGGGCCGGATCCAGGTGGCCGGCGACATCTCGCTGCTGATGCAGATGCAGGCCGCGCAGATGCAGGCCGCCGCCTCACAGCCCGGCAAGGCGTGATCGTTTTGCGGGCCGGGCCGAAGTCGGCTAACCCCTGCGGCCGCGATCGAGCCGGGAGCGCGGGGCGGTAGTTCAACTGGTTAGAGCGCCGGCCTGTCACGTCGGAGGTTGCGGGTTCGAGTCCCGTCCGCCCCGCCACCCGCGCCGCGGCACGCAGTACCCTTGTCGAGAGCCGGCGCATCCCAGAAGCTCGGGTCCGTGAGCGCCGCCTGGATCGTCGATGTCGGCGACGCCGACTTCGAGCGCGAGGTGGTCGAGCGCTCGCGCACGACGCCCGTGGTGGTCGACTTCTGGGCGCCGTGGTGCGGGCCCTGCCGGGTGCTCGGGCCGCTGCTCGAGCGGCTCGCGGATCAGCACCGCGGCGCGTTCGTCCTGGCGCGCGTCGACGTCGATCGAAACCCCGCTCTCGCGCAGGCCTTCCAGGTCCGCAGCATCCCCGCGGTGAAGGCGTTTCGCGATGCGGCGCTCGTCGCGGAGTTCGAGGGCGCCCAGCCCGAGAGCGTGCTGCGGCGCTTCGTCGAGGCGCTGCTTCCGAGCGATGCCGATCGCGCCGCGCAGGCCGGCGAGGCGGCTGCCGCGGCGGGCGATCCCACCCGCGCGGAGGAGCGCTTTCGCGCGGCGCTGGCCCTCGACCCTCGCCATCCGGGAGCCAGCTTGGGCCTTGGCCGCCTCCACGCGGCGCGCGGCGAGGCGGAGCAGGCGCTCGAGTGCCTGGACGGGATCGGGCCCGGCACCCCGGCGTCGGCGGAGGCCGCTCGCCTGGCCGCGTCGCTGCGGACCGGGCAGGCGGGAGGGGGCGACGAGGGCGAGCTCCGCCGCCGTGTCGAGGCGGACCCTGGCGACGCCGCCGCGCGCGTGGAGCTAGGCCGGCTCCTCGCCGCGCGCGGGCAGCACGAGGCCGCTCTCGAGGCGCTGCTCGAGGCCATCCGCCGAGACCCCCATCATGCGGACGACGCCGCGCGGCGCGCCATGCTGGATCTCTTCGAGATCCTGGGGCCCGAGCACCCGCTCACCCAGCGCTACCGCCCCGCGCTCGCCCGCGTCCTGTTCCGCTAGCAATCCGTCCCTCGCATCGTACTCCGGCAAGTCGCGCCTCCGTCCGGTCGATACGGAGGGGGAAGCCACCCGCGAGACGCCATGGCGACCATCCTCGTGATCGACGACTCCGGCTCGGCGCGCGCGGCGATCCGCCAGGCGCTCGAGGCGTCCGGACGCGTCGACCGCATCCTCGAGGCCGGCGACGGCCTGATCGGCCTGCGCCTCCTCCTGGCCGAGGAGATCGACGCCGCGATCTGCGACCTCGAGATGCCGGGCCTCGACGGCGAGAAGCTGCTCGCTGCGCGGCGCTGCCGACCCGGCGGCGAGGAGATCCCCTTCCTGTTCCTGACCGGGAGCCGCGATCCGGAGCGCCTGGTGCGGCTTCTGCGCAGCGGCGCCAGCGACACCATCCCGAAGCCCTTCCATCCCGCGGAGCTGATCGCGCGCCTCGAGCTGCAGCTCCGGCTGCGCCGCCTGCAGTCGGAGCTGCGCGAGAAGAACGCGACGCTCGCGCGGCTCTCCACCACCGACGCGGTGACCGAGCTGCGCTCGCGCCGCTACGTGGGCGAGCTGCTCGCCATCGAGGTGCTGCGCGCCACCCGCTATCGCACGCCGTTGTCGGTGCTGATGGCCGACCTCGATCACTTCAAGCGCATCAACGACGTGCATGGGCACCGCGCAGGCGATGTCGTGCTGGCCGGTGTCGGCGCGGCGATCCGGGGAGCCCTCCGCGCGACCGACGCTGCCGGCCGCTACGGCGGCGAGGAGATCCTGATCGTCCTCCCGCAGACCGACCTCGAAGGCGCGCGCGTGCTGGCCGAACGCCTGCGGCTCGCGGTCGAGCAGGCCGAGTTCGAGATCGGCGGCGCGAGCGTCTCGATCACCGTGAGCGTCGGCGTCGCGTCACTCGGCGGCGACGTGCGAAGCGCCGACGACCTCGTCGAGGCGGCCGACGGTGCCCTCTACGGGGCCAAGGCGGCGGGTCGCAACCGGGTGGTGCTGGCGCGCGCGCTTCCGGGAGTCGATACTCCTCCAGCCAGTCGGACGCCCGAACGCGCCGTCGGGAGGAAGAGATGAGCGAGCCCGAGCGGGACGAGACGCCGGAGACCGAGCCGGAGGGCGAGGAGGTCCCGCGCAACCCGTTCGACAACCCGCTGTTCCTTCCGGTGCTGCTCTTCGGGCTGGCGCTCTGGTTCGGCTACGACGGCTGGATCAACCAGGACCCGAAGATGCTCGAGCATCTGGCTTTCAACCGCTACGGCTTCGGCTTCCTGGTGGTCGCCTTCGTCTGGTCCGCGATCCGCGCGCGCGCGGAGCTGCGGGCGGCCGCCGAGGCGAAGAAGACACAGTAGCTCAGGCCTTCGGCGCGCTGCGCCTCCGGCGCCACTCCGCCAGACGCCGCGCGATCGCCGCCTCGGCGCCCTCCTCGGTCGGCTCGTAGAATCGCGCATCGCCGAGCGCCGCCGGAAGATTCGGGTCCGCGACGAAGCGCTCCGGCTCGCCGTGCGGGTAGCGGTAGTCGCGCCCGTAGCCGAGCTCGCGCAGAAGCGGCGTCGGTGCGTTGCGCAGGTGGAGCGGGACGGGCAGCGAGCCGTGCTCGCGAGCCGCCTCGCCGGCGCGCTCGATCGCCCGGTAGGACGCGTTGCTCTTCGGCGCGCAGGCGAGGAAGGTCACCGCCTGCCCGAGGTTGATGCGCGCCTCGGGCATCCCGATGCGCTCGACGGCCTGGTACGCGGCGACCGCGAGCGCGAGCGCCGCCGGCTCGGCATTCCCTACGTCCTCGGACGCGAAGACCACCATGCGGCGCGCGAGGAAGCGCGGATCCTCGCCGGCCTCGAGCATGCGCGCCGCCCAGTAGAGCGCGGCGTCGGGGTCGCTCGCGCGCAGGCTCTTGATGAACGCCGACACCACGTTGTAGTGCTCCTCGCGATCGCGATCGTGGAGCAGCACGCGGCGGCCTGCGGCCTGCTGGACGATCTCGGCGCTGAGCACGCCGCGGCCGGCCGCGAGGCTGGCCGCGGCCTCCAGCAGTCCGAGTGCGCGGCGCGCGTCGCCGTCCGCGAGTTCGGCCAGGAGCGCCACCGCACCCGGATCGGCGCGAAGGTCGGAGCTGCCGAGCCCGTGCTCGGCATCGGCGAGCGCGCGCTCGAGCAGCGTCTCGATCGCATCGCGCCCGAGCGGCGCGAGCACGTACACGCGGCAGCGAGAGAGCAGCGGCGCGATCACCTCGAACGAGGGGTTCTCGGTGGTCGCACCGATGAGCGTCACCGTCCCGGCCTCGACATGGGGGAGGAGCGCGTCCTGCTGCGCGCGGTTGAAGCGATGGATCTCGTCGAGGAAGAGCGCCGTGCGGCGGCCGGCCGCAGCCTCGCGCGCGGCGCGCTCGACCACGGCGCGCACCTCCTTCACGCCGGCATGGACGGCCGAGAGCGCCACGAGGACCGTGCGCTTCGGGTCCCCGGCCAGGAGCGCCGCGAGCGTGGTCTTCCCGCAGCCTGGCGGGCCCCACAGGATGAGCGAGGGCAGCGCGCCCGAGTCGACCAGCACGCGGAGCGGCGCTCCGGGGCCGATCAGCGCGTCCTGACCCACCACCTCGTCGAAGGTGCGCGGTCGCATGCGGTCGGCGAGGGGAGGGCGCGCGGCGCGCGCGCTCCGGCGCGGCGGCTCGAAGAGCTCGAGGGAATCGTCGTCCGAGGACACGCCCCGATGCTAGCTTCCCTCCCACCCCGGAAGGCGGCAGCATGGCGATCCGGACCGTCGGAGTGGCGATCAAGCCGGGCGTGCCCCGGGCGGCCGTGGCCGCGCGCGATCTCGCGAAGTGGCTCGATCAGCGCGGCGTCGCGACGCTCTTCGATCCCGACGCCGCCACGGCCGTGGGGCAGCCGGCGGCTTCGCGCGCCGAGCTCGTGCGGCGCGCCGACCTGATCGTGGTGCTCGGCGGCGACGGCACCTTGCTCGCGGTGGCGCGGGCGGTCGAGGATCACCCCGTTCCCATCCTCGGCATCAACCTCGGGACGCTCGGCTTCCTCGCCGAGGTCTCGGTCGACGAGATGGAGCGCGCGCTCGGTCGCGCGCTGGCGGGCGAGCTTCGCATCGAGGAGCGCATGCGGCTCGACGTCGAGCACGCCCGCGGAGGCGCGGTGCTCCGCCGCTATCGCGCGTTGAACGATGCCGTCATCACCAACCGCGGCGCGCTGGCGCGCATCATCGACCTCGAGACGCACGCCGACGGCCAGCCCGTCACGACCTATCACGCCGACGGGCTGATCGTCGCGACGCCCACCGGCTCGACGGCCTACTCGCTGTCGGCGGGCGGCCCGATCCTGCTGCCGGGCGTGCAGTCGTTCCTGCTGACGCCGATCTGTCCGCACACGCTGACGCAGCGGCCGCTGGTGCTGCCGGACTCGGCGCACCTCGAGGTGGTGGTCCACGCGCTGGGCGGCGAGGTGCAGCTCACCGTCGACGGGCAGCACGGCGATCGCCTGGAGGACGGCGACCGCGTGCGCGTGCAGCGCTCCGCGCACCCCGCCCACCTCCTGGTGGCGCCCCTGCGCAGCCGCTTCGAGGTGCTGCGCAACAAGCTTCGCTGGGGCGAGCGTTGATCGAGACGCTGCGGATCGCGGATCTCGCCGTGGTCGAGAGCGCCGAGCTCGAGTTCGGACCGGGCCTGAACGTGCTGACGGGCGAGACCGGCGCGGGAAAGTCGATCGTGCTCGGCGCGCTCGCCCTGCTGGCCGGAGCGCGCGCGGCCGGCGACGCCGTGCGCGAAGGCGCCGAGGAGGCGCGCGTCGAGGCCGTGTTCCGCACCGCGGGGCTTCCCGATCTCGAGGCGGAGCTCGCCGCGCGCGGGCTCGCGACGGACGACCACGAGCTGGTGGTGTCGCGCAGCGTGAGCCGCACCGGGCGCAGCCGCGCGCAGGTCGGCGGTCGACTCGTTCCGGTGTCGGCGCTCGCCGAGCTGTTTGCCGGCCGGCTCGAGATTTCGAGCCAGCACGAGTCTCAGGCGCTGCGGCGCGCCGAGAGCCACGGCCGGCTGCTCGACGCTTTCGGGGGCCTCGAGGCCGTGCGCGCGCGCGTCGAGCAGGGCCATGCCGCTCTGCGCGCGCTGCGTGCGGAGCGCGAGCGGCTCGAGGCGGACACCGAGGAGCGCGCCCGCCGCCGCGACTTCCTCGCCTTCCAGCTCGGCGAGATCGACGCGGCGCGGCTCGCCCCGGGCGAGCTCGACGCGCTGCCCGCCGAGCATGCGCGGCTTGCGCACGCCGAGGCGCTGCGCGCCGCGGCGGCGAGCGCCGCGGCGCGGCTCTCGGGCGATGCGGCGCAGGCGGATGCGCCGGGAGCCTGCGACCTGGTCGGGGGCGCTGCTCGCGAGCTCGAGCCGCTGCTGCGGATCGACCCGGCGCTGGCGGCGCTCGCCGAGCGGCTGCGCGCAGCGGCGAGCGATCTCGCCGATGCGGCGCGCGATCTCGAGCGCTACGCGGACGGCGTCGACGTCGATCCCTCGCGGCGCGCGGCGGTGGAGGAGCGCCTCGCCGAGCTCGAGCGGCTGCGGCGCAAGTACGGGCGCGGCGAGGCGGAGATCGCCGCCCAGCGAGAGCGGCTGGCCGCCGAGCTGGACGCGATCGCCGGCAGCGACGACCGCGGCCGCGAGCTCGCGGCGCGCGAGGTCGAGCGCGCCTCGCAGCTTGCGGCCGACGCCGCGGAGCTGTCGCAGGGCCGGCGCGCGGCGGCGGGCCACCTCGCCGGCGAGGTGGAGGGCGCGCTCGCCGGGCTCGCGCTGCCCGGTGCGCGCCTGGTGGTGGGCCTCGAGCCCGTCCTCGCCCCGGACGGCCTTCCGTGCGGCGCGACCGGCGCCGAGCAGGTCGAGCTGCTCTTCTCCGCGGACCGCGGCGGAAGCCCGCGGCCGCTGCGCAAGGTGGCGTCGGGGGGCGAGCTGTCGCGCCTCTTCCTCGCGCTCAAGAATGCACTGCGCCGGAGCGAGGCCGGCATGGTGCTGGTGTTCGACGAGGTCGACGCCGGAATCGGCGGACACACGGCAGACCGCGTGGGCGCCGTGCTGGCGGAGCTCGCCGCCGACCACCAGGTGCTCTGCATCACGCACCTGCCGCAGATCGCCGCCCAGGCCGCGACGCATCTGCGCGTCGAGAAGAGCGCGCGCGACGGCCGCGCAGGGACTCGGGTGGTGCAGCTCGCCGCCGCGCAGCGCGTCGAGGAGCTGGCGCGTATGGCGGGGGGCGCCGCCGTCACCGAGGCGACGCGCCGGCATGCCCGCGAGCTGCTGCGCGGCGGCCGCAGGAGCCGTGGGACCGAGCGGGCCGTCACCCCGCCGGGCGAGCGGTCGCCGCGATAAAGCCCGCGCCGCGGCGCTCCGAAGAGCCACGCGGGCGCGAGCGCCCGTGGAGGAGCCATGGAGCCCTCGAATCCGGCCGCTCCCGAGCGCGCCGCCGGTCGGCCGGTGCCCCCGGGCGCACAGATCCGCGTCATGGCGGGCTTCTTCGAGGGCCTCGAGCTCCCGATCGACCGCGAGTGGCTCGTGATCGGGCGCGGCAAGAGCGCGGAGATCATGATCGCCGAGCCGACCATCTCGCGCGCGCACGCCGCAATCGGCTACGACGGCGGCGGCTTCTTCGTACAGGACCTGCGCAGCACCAACGGGACGCTGGTGAACGGCGAGCGCCGCGAGCGCGCGTCGCTCCGCGACCACGACGAGATCCAGATCGGACGGCTCCACCTCCTCGTGCGGCTGCCCGCGCTCGAGAACGGCGACGCGGCGAGCCGCTGAGCGCGCCGCGCGCGCTTTGCCCCGCCCGGAGCCGTTCCCTACCTTCCCCGAACCCGCCCCCGGAGCCCATCCGCACCTCGATGTTCCAAGCCGTCGCACGCAAGATCTTCGGGACCCAGAACGATCGCGAGCTCAAGCGCATCGTGCCGATCGTGGAGCGCGTCTGCGCGCTCGAGCCCGAGACGGCGAAGCTCTCGGACGCGGCGCTCGCGGCTCGCACCGCGTCGTTCCGGCAGCGGCTCGAGAACGGGGAGCCGCTCGACGACCTGCTCCCCGAGGCGTTCGCGACCGTCCGCGAGGCCGCCAAGCGCACGCTCGGGCAGCGCCACTATGACGTCCAGCTCGTCGGCGGCGTGGTGCTGCACGAGGGCACCATCGCCGAGATGAAGACCGGTGAGGGCAAGACGCTGGTCGCGACGCTGCCCGCCTACCTGAATGCGCTCGGTGGGCGCGGGGTCCACATCGTCACCGTGAACGACTACCTGGCGCGGCGCGACGCCGAGTGGATGGGCCAGGTGCACCGTTTCCTCGGGCTCTCGGTCGGCGTGATCGTGCACGACCTCGACGACGCCCAACGCCAGGCCTCGTACGCGGCCGACATCACCTATGGCACCAACAACGAGTACGGCTTCGACTACCTGCGCGACAACATGAAGCGCGCGCTCGCCTACTGCGTGCAGCGCGAGCTGCACTACGCGATCGTCGACGAGGTCGACTCGATCCTGATCGATGAGGCGCGGACGCCTCTCATCATCTCCGGTCCCTCGGAGGAGAACACGCAGCTCTACGGGGTCGCCGACCGCGTGGTGCGCCAGCTCAAGGCCGGAACCAAGGGCGATCCCATGAAGGGGATCGAGGAGACCGGGGAGTTCTGGTTCGACGAGAAGGACCACGTGGCGGCGCTGACCGAGGAGGGCGTGCATCGGGTTGAGCAGCTCCTGCGCATCGCGAACCTCTACGACCCCGAGATGCTGCCCGTGAACCACGCGGTCAACCAGGCGCTGATCGCCCACGCGCTCAAGAAGCTCGACGTGGACTACGTGGTCAAGCAGGGCGAGAGCGGCAAGCCCGAGGTGGTGATCGTCGACGAGTTCACCGGCCGGCTGATGCCGGGCCGGCGCTGGTCCGACGGCCTGCACCAGGCGGTCGAGGCGAAGGAGGGGATCCCGATCCAGAGCGAGAACCAGACGCTCGCCTCGATCACCTTCCAGAACTACTTCCGCATGTACGAGAAGCTCTCGGGCATGACCGGCACCGCCGACACCGAGGCGCCCGAGTTCGCCAAGATCTACGACCTCGACGTGACCGTGATCCCGCCGAACCGGCCGATGATCCGCGACGACCTCGCCGACCAGATCTACAAGACCAAGGGCGAGAAGTTCGACGCGGTCGTCGAGGACATCAAGCAGCGCCACGAGAAGGGCCAGCCGATCCTGGTCGGCACCATCGCGATCGAGACCTCGGAGATGTTCTCCGGCAAGCTCAAGCGCGCCGGGATCCGCCACAACGTGCTGAACGCCAAGCAGCACGAGCGCGAGGCCGAGATCGTCGCGCAGGCCGGCGCCCGGGGCGCCGTGACGATCTCGACCAACATGGCCGGCCGCGGCACGGACATCCTGCTCGGGGGCAATCCCGAGTACCTCGCGCTCGCCAAGTGCGGGCACGATCGGGCGCACCCGGAATTCGCGAAGTGGCAGGCGCACTTCGAGGCGAAGTGTGCGACGGAGCGCGAGGAGGTGGTGGCCGCGGGCGGGCTCCACATCATCGGTACGGAGCGCCACGAGAGCCGCCGCATCGACAACCAGCTCCGCGGGCGCTCCGGCCGGCAGGGTGATCCCGGCTCGAGCCGCTTCTACCTCTCGCTCGAGGACGACCTGCTGCGGCTCTTCGGGTCCGAGCGCATCCAGGGCTGGATGGAGCGCCTCGGCCTGGAGGAGGGCGAGGCGATCGAGCACCGCTTCGTGACGCGCGCCATCGAGAACGCCCAGAAGAAGGTGGAGGCGCGCAACTTCGACGTCCGCAAGCACCTGCTCGACTACGACGACGTGATGAACAAGCAGCGCCAGGCCTTCTACGGCCGGCGCCGCACCGCGCTCGCCAGCGAAGAGGTCCATGACGAGGTGCTGGAGATGGTCGAGGGCGTGCTCGTCGGGATCCTCGACGCGCACTGGCCCGAGAAGGGCGATCCGGAGCCCGAGCAGCTCGCCGCGCTCGCGCGCGCCGTCGAGGTGCAGTTCGGCGCCGCCTTCGACCCGCGCCAGCCGCCGTTCGCGACGGAGGGCGGCGCGCTCGTCGAGAAGGACGCGCTCGGGCGCGCGATCCACGAGCGCCTGCTGGCGATCCTCGACGAGAAGGAGCGCCGCTGGGAGGAGCTGCGCGAGCGCTACCCGACCGTCGGGCTGATCTCGCATCGACAGCTCGAGCGCGACGTCCTGCTGCGCACGCTCGACCGCCTGTGGAAGGATCACCTGTACTCGATGGACTCGCTGCGCGACGGCATCCGCTTCCGCGGCTACGCGCAGCGCGATCCCAAGGTCGAGTACGCGCGCGAGGGCTTCGCGCTGTTCGAGGACATGAACGACCGCATCGACGCGCAGGCGAGCGAGGAGATCTTCAAGGTCTGGATCGACGAGCAGCGCCTGGCCGCCGCTGCGGGGCCCGCCACGCCGCCGCCCGCCGCGGGCGATGCGGCACAGCCTGCCGCCGCGCCGCAGGCGCGCCCGGCCGCCGCGTCCCCGCGCGCGGCCCCGCTCGGCGCTCCCCCGCGGCCGGCAGGACCTCCGCCCCGCCCGAGCGGCGCCGCAGCGCCCTCGAGCAAGGTCGGCCGCAACGATCCGTGCCCGTGCGGAAGCGGCAAGAAGTACAAGCGTTGCTGCGGCGCGTAGGTTGATCGCCCACCCGAGCGCCTCGCGATCCGCCGCCGTGCCCGGCTTCCGGGCCGCCGGCGTGCGCTGCGGCATCAAGCGGCAGGGACTCGATCTCGCGCTCATCGCGAGCGACGGCCCTGCGGCGGCGGCGGGCGTCTTCACGCGCTCGAGCGTGGTCGGCGCGCCGGTGGAGCTCTCGCGCGAGCGGGTGCGCAGCGGACGCGCGCGCGTCATCGTGGCCAACAGCGGCGTCTCGAACGTGGCGATGGGTGCGCGCGGCCGCGCCGACGCCCGCGCCATGACCGCGGCGGCTGCGCGCGCCCTCGGCTGCCGGCCGGAGGAGGTGCTGGTCGCGTCGACGGGCGTGATCGGGCACCCCCTCCCGATCGCGCGCATCCGCGCGGGCCTGCCGCGCGCGGTGCGTTCACTGCGCGGTGACGGCCTCGGCGCCGCGGCGCGCGCGATCATGACCACCGACACGATCCCGAAGGTCGCGGTGTTGCACACGCGCATCGACGGGCGCCGCGTCACGCTCGCCGGGATCGCCAAGGGCTCTGGGATGATCGAGCCCAACCTGGCGACGATGCTCTCGTTCCTCTTGACCGACGCGGCCGTGGCGCCACCGCTCCTGCGCCGCATGCTCCGCGACGCCTGCCGCACGAGCTTCAACCGCCTGACGGTCGACGGCGAGACGTCGACCAGCGACACGGTGCTGCTCCTCGCCAACGGACGCGCCGGCCACGCGACGCTGCGCGACCCGGCGAGCGCCGGGGCGCGGCGCCTTGCTACCGCGCTCACGGAGCTCTCGGAGTCGCTGGCGCGCGCGCTCGCGCGCGACGGCGAGGGCGCGACCAAGCTCGTGACGGTGCGGGTCGCTGGCGCACGCAGCGGCGCCGAGGCCGAGCGGGCGGCCCGGCGGATCGCCAACTCGATGCTGGTCAAGACGGCGCTGTTCGGGGGCGACCCGAACTGGGGGCGCATCCTGCAGACCGTGGGCGCGGCGCGGGTGCGGATCGCGCTCGCGCGCGCCGAGGTGCGACTCGCGGGAGTCGTGGTCTGGCGCCACGGCGCGCCGACCGGCCCGGCGGCGCGCGCTCGCGCCGGGCGCGCGCTGCGAGCCCGGGAGATCGAGGTCTCGATCGACCTCGGCGCCGGGCGCCACGGGACGACGGTCTGGACCTGCGACCTCTCGTACGACTACGTACGCATCAACGCCGACTACACGACCTGACCGAAAGCGCCGGCGCGGCGGCGGCTTAGCGTTGACGCCGGCGGGTGCGCTCTGCTATCCCCGACACACTTCACACGCCCCGGACCGCCCGAGCGGTGTCCGGACCCGGCGCGAGGGGACGCGAGTCCGCTCGGCCGAGCCCGGAGGTCGGGACACGGTGGGTCCGCCGCGAGCTCGCGGCGGAGCCACGGCCGGGGCGGAGGACCAACCGCGAAGGAGATCTGCATGGCGGAGACCACGCCGCCGGGCCTCGCGACGACTGCCCCCGCGACGCGCCCGGTCGCCCCGGCGCCCGAGGCCGGCGCGACGTTCGCCGAGAGCCTGGCCGGAACGCCCCTCACCGTGCGGGCGCTGCTCGAGTCGGGCGCCCACTTCGGACATCAGACGCACCGCTGGAACCCGAAGATGAAGCCCTTCATCTTCGGCGAGCGCAACGGCGTGCACATCCTCGATCTCGACCAGACGCTGGTGCGCTTCCGCGAGGCGCTCGAGTTCGTCCGCGAGACGGCTGCGGCCGGCGGCAAGGTGTTGTTCGTCGGGACCAAGCGGCAGGCGCAGGCGCCGGTGCAGCTCGAATCCGCGCGCGCCGCCCAGCTCTACGTGAACAACCGCTGGCTCGGCGGCACGCTCACCAACTTCCGCACCGTGCGGAAGTCGCTCGATCGGTTCAAGGAGCTGCTGGCGACCCTCGAGGACGCCGAGAAGAGCGCCGAGCTCTCCAAGAAGGAGCGCTCGAGCATGACGCGCGAGGTCGAGCGCTACCGCAAGGGGCTCGATGGCCTGCGCGAGATGTCCAAGCTCCCGGCGGCGCTCTTCGTGGTCGACGTGCGGCGCGAGCACATCGCGGTGGCGGAGGCGCAGCGGCTCGGGATCCCGATCGTGGCGGTGGTCGACAGCAACTGCGACCCCGACGAGATCGACTTCGCCATCCCCGCGAACGACGACGCGACGCGCGCCATCCAGCTCTACTGCGCGCAGGTCGCCGACGCCTGCCTCGAGGGCGCAGCGCTGCACGAGGAGCGCGTGCGCACGGAAGCGGTCAGCGAGTCGACCGGCCGCCGCGCCGAGGAGGCCTCGGCGCCGGGGACTGGCCGCGTCGTGGTCGAGATCAAGCAGCCGCCGCGTCGGGGTCGCGGCGCGACGCGCGGCCCGCGCAGCGGGCAGACCCGCAGCGCCGGCGGCGAGCCGAACGAGGTGGCCGCCGCGCCGGCGCCCGAGACGGAAGGGGGCGAGAGCTGATGGCCGAGGTCCCTGCGACCGCGGTGAAGGACCTGCGCGAGCGGACCGGCGCCGGCATGATGGACTGCAAGAAGGCGCTGGCCGAGTCGAAGGGCGATCTCGACCGCGCCGTCGCGCTCCTGCGCGAGCGCGGGCTCGCGAAGGCCGCCCGCCGCGAGGGACGCACGACGGTGGAGGGCACCGTCGCGATGGCGCTCGGCGGCGACCGCGGTGCGCTGGTCGAGCTCGGCTGCGAGACCGACTTCGTGGCCCGCACGGCCGACTTCCAGGCGCTCGCCGCGCAGCTCGCGCAGCAGGTGGCCGGGGACGCCCAGCTCACCACGCCCGAGGCACTGGCGGCCGCCCGCCTGGGCGGCGAGCCGGTCGCCGAGCGGGTCCAGGCGCTGGCCGGCAAGCTCGGCGAGCACCTGGCCGTGAAGCGGGTGGCGCGGCTCGAGGTGCCGGGCGGCCGGGTCGGCGGCTACGTCCACGCGGGCGGGAAGCTCGGCGTGCTGGTGGCGCTCCGCACCGCGGCGCGTGGCGAACGCCTCGACGCGCTCGCCAAGGATCTCGCGATGCACGTGGCCGCGGCCGACCCCTCGCCGGTGGCGGTGGAGCGCTCCGGCGTGCCGGCCGAGCTCGTGGCGCGCGAGCGCGAAGTGTTCGCCAAGCAGGCGGCGCAGACCGGCAAGCCCGAGAAGGTGATCGAGAAGATCGTCGAGGGGCGCGTCGCCAAGTTCTACGCGGAGGTGTGTCTCCTCGAGCAGCCGTTCGTGAAGGATCCCGATCACAGCGTGGGCGCGATGCTCGCGCAGGCCGCGAAGGAGCTGGGCGGCGACGTGGCCGTGGCCGGCTTCGTGCGCTTCCGACTGGGGGCGACGGGAGAGGCGTGAAGGCGGAGTATCGGCGGGTCGTGATCAAGCTCTCCGGCGAGGGGCTCGCCGGGGAGAACGGCTTCGGGATCTCGCCGGCCGTGATCCGGGGCGTCGCCGAGCAGATCCGCGAGGTCCACGGCCTCGGCGTCCAGATCGGCATCGTGATCGGGGGTGGCAACATCATCCGCGGCGTGAGCGCGGCGTCGCAGGGCATGGACCGGGCGACCGCCGACTACATGGGCATGATGGCCGGCATCATGAACTCGGTCGCGCTGCAGGACGCCCTCGAGAAGGAGGACGTGCCGACGCGGGTCTTGTCGGCGCTCGAGATCAAAGAGGTCGCCGAGCCGTACATCCGGCGGCGCGCGATGCGCCACCTCGAGAAGGGCCGCATCGTGATCTTCGCCGCGGGCACGGGCAACCCGTACTTCACCACCGACACCGCGGCGGCGCTGCGCGCCGCCGAGATCCACGCCGACCTGATCATGAAGGCGACGCGGGTCGACGGCGTGTACAGCGCCGACCCCGAGACGCATCCGGACGCGCAGCGCTTCGACCGGCTCCGCTACGAGGAGGCGATCCAGCGCAACTTGCGCTTCATGGATCAGACGGCGCTCCAGCTCTGCCGCGAGAACGCGGTGCCGATCGTCGTGTTCGACATGACGGTGTCGGGAAACATCCGCAAGGTGGTGTGCGGGGAGCGCGTCGGCACGCTGGTCTCGGAGTGAGGCGGGAGGAGCCATGGGCAAGGAGGAGCGGGTGGTCACCGCCGCGCGCGAGGCGATGGAGCGCTCGGTCCATCACCTGAAGGACGACCTGCGCAAGGTCCGCACCGGCCGGGCCAACACGGCGCTGCTCGACGGCGTGCGCGTCGACTACTACGGCACCCCGACCCCGCTCCCGCAGCTCGCGAACCTGACCGCACCCGATCCGAGACTCATCGTGGTGTCCCCCTACGACAAGGGCGCGCTGCAGGCGATCGAGAAGGCGATCCAGGCCTCGGACCTCGGCTTCACGCCGTCGAACGACGGCAAGCTGATCCGGATCCCGATCCCGCCGCTCACCGAGCAGCGCCGCAAGGACCTGGTGAAGCACGTGAAGAAGCAGGCCGAGCACCACAAGCTCGGCGTGCGCGAGGCGCGCCGCGAGGCGCTCGCGCAGGTGAAGCAGCTCGAGGCGGACGGCGAGCTGCCGAGCGACGACCGCCACCGCGTCGAGAAGAAGATCCAGGACCTCACCGACGAGCACGTCAAGCAGATCGATGGGCAGGCCGACCAGAAGGAGCAGGAGATCCTGCAGGTCTAGCGATGCACGAACGGCGCATCCGATCCGACGCGCTCCCGCGCCACGTCGCCGTGATCATGGACGGCAACGGGCGCTGGGCCGAGCGCCGCGGACTCGACCGGATCGAGGGACACCGCGCGGGCATCGAGGCGGTGCGGGCGGTGGTGCGGGCGGCCCACGAGCTCGGCGTGCGCCAGCTCACGCTGTACGCCTTCTCCACCGAGAACTGGAGCCGGCCGCGCGGCGAGGTGGACGAGCTGATGCGCCTCCTCGAGCGCTACCTCGAGAGCGAGCTCGAGGAGGTCGAGCGCAACCGCATCCGGGTGCGCGCGATCGGGCGCCTGGAGCGGCTTCCGGATGCGGCGCGCGCCAAGCTCGACGAGGCGCTGCGCCGGACCCGCGACAACGACGAGATGGACCTGGTGTTCGCGCTCTCCTACGGCGGGCGCACCGAGATCGTCGACGCCGCGCGCCGGCTGGCGCGCGACGTCGAGCAGGGCAAGCTGGATCCGGAGGCGATCGACGAGAAGCTCTTCGCCTCCTGTCTGTACGATCCAGAGCTCTCGGAGCCGGATCTCCTGATCCGCACCGGCGGCGAGTCGCGCGTGTCGAACTTCCTGCTCTGGCAGATCGCCTACGCGGAGATCCATGTGACCGAGGTGATGTGGCCGGACTTCCGCAAGGGCGATCTGGTCGAGGCGATCCTCGCCTATCAGGGCCGCGAGCGGCGCTACGGGCTCACCTCGGCGCAGGTGCGGACCCGGCCGGAGCCGGGCTCGTGAGCGGCGCGCGCTCCTCTCCGAAGCGGCTCGCGGTGCTCGGTGCGACGGGCAGCGTGGGCGAGCAGGCGCTCGCGGTGGCGGCCGCGTTTCCGGAGCGCTTCTCCGTGGTCGCGCTGGCGGCGGGCCGCCGCGTGGCGAAGCTCGCCGAGCAGGTGCGGCGCTTCCGTCCCGCCCTGGTGTCGGTGGCCGACGCCGAGGTGGCGCGCGAGCTCGCCGCTGCGCTCGGTCCCGGGGCCCCGCGCATCCGCTGGGGCGATGCGGGCCTCGCGGAGGTTGCCGCGCACGACGCCGACCTCGTCGTCTCCGCCCTGGTGGGCGCGCTCGGCCTGGCGCCCACGCTGGCCGCGATCCGCGCCGGCCGCGACATCGCGCTCGCCAACAAGGAGGTGCTGGTGATGGCCGGCGCCCTCGTGCTGCGCGAGGCGCGCGCGCACGGCGTGCGGCTCCTGCCGGTGGACAGCGAGCACAGCGCGATCTTCCAGGCGCTGGCGGGCCAGCGGCCCGAGGATCTGGCGCGCATCGTGCTGACGGCGTCGGGCGGACCCTTCCGGAGCTGGCCCGCGGAGCGCATCGCGGCGGCGAGCGTCGAGCAGGCGCTGGCACACCCGAAGTGGGTGATGGGCCCGAAGATCACGATCGACTCGGCGACGCTGATGAACAAGGGGCTCGAGGTGATCGAGGCGCGCTGGCTGTTCGACGTCGGACCCGAGCGGGTGGAGGTGCTGGTGCATCCGCAGTCGGTCGTGCACTCGCTCGTCGAGATGCGCGACGGCTCCTGGCTCGCGCAGCTCGGCGTGCCCGACATGCGGGTTCCGATCGCGGTGGCGCTGGCCCATCCGGAGCGCCTCCCGCTGCTGGATGGCGGGCTCGAGCGACTCGACCTCGCCGCCCTCGGCCGCCTCGAGTTCGAGGCGCCCGATCCGGCGCGCTTCCCGTGCCTGGGGCTCGCCTACTCGGCGCTCGCATCCGACGAGGCAGCGCCCGCCGTACTCAATGCGGCCAACGAGGAGGCGGTGGCCGCCTTCCTGGCCGGGCGGATCCCGTTCCCGGCGATCGCCGAGATCAACGCCGACGTGCTGGGTGCCCATCGCGCCGGGGGCACGCTGCGCGACCTGCGCGACGTCCTGGACGTCGATGCGTGGTCGCGGGCGCGGGCCGGCGAGCGGCTGGCGGGGAGGGCCGCGTGAGCGCGCTGTCGTTCGTATTCGCGTTCGTGCTGATGCTCGGCGTGCTGATCTTCGTGCACGAGCTCGGACACTTCCTGGTGGCGAAGCTGTGCGGCGTGCGCGTGCTCCGCTTCTCGCTGGGCTTCGGCCCGCCGATCGGGATCGGGCGCTGGCGCCTGGCCTTCCGCCGCGGCGATACCGAGTACGTCGCCGCGTGGTTCCCGCTCGGCGGCTACGTGAAGATGCTCGGCGAGAGCGTCGAGGGGGAGGGCGACGCCCAGCCCGAGGAGCCGATCCCCGACCCGGAGCGCGCGTTCAACCGCAAGCCGGTCTGGCAGCGCCTGCTCATCCTGTGCGCGGGACCGGGCATGAACCTGCTCCTGCCGGTCGGGATCTTCGTCGGCGTCCTGATGGTCGGGATGCCGCGTCCCGCTCCGGTCGTGGGCAGCGTCGAGCCGCTCTCGCCGGCCGAGCGCGCCGGGCTCCTTCCCGGCGATCGGATCCTCGCCGTGTCGGGCCAGCCCGTGCGCTGGTGGGACGACGTCGAGGAGGCGATCCGCGCCCGCGCGGGCCAGAGCGTCTCGGTGCACTTCGCGCGGGACGGCGCCGAGCGCGACGTCTCGCTGCCGGTGCAGGCGCGCCCCGGGCTCGATCCCTACGGCTCGCCGACCCAGGTGGGCTGGGTGGGCCTCGGACATCCGCGCCTCGCCGCGGTGGTGGGGATCCCGGCGGCCGGCCGGCCGGTGTCGGCGACGGAGCTGCGCTCCGGCGACCGCGTCGTCTCCGTCGACGGCGCGCCGGTCGAGGACTGGAACGAGTTCGCCACGCGCTATGCGGCGGTGCCCTCCGGCGGCCGGGTCCACGTCGAGGTGGAGCGCGACGGCGCCGACGGCGCCGCGCCGACCCGTCACGCCGTCGATCTCCCCGCGCTCGGTAGGATCGACGCGCTCGGGGTGGTGCCGGCGACGGTGCTGGTGGCGCAGGTCTCGCCGGACTCTCCGGCCGAGCGCGCCGGGCTCCGCGCCGGCGACCTGATCGTATCGGTGGACGGCTCGCCGGTCGGCAGCTTCGCGTCCTTCTCCGAGGGTGTCCGCTCGAGCGGCGGGCGCGCGCTCGCGATCGCGTATGCGCGCGGCGGCGAGACGCGCGAGCTCCGCATCAAGCCGGAGCTCGTCGACGCCGACACCGGGCTCGGCATTCCCGAGGAGCGCTACCTGATCGGCATCACGGCGCACGCGGCGACCCTCTCCGGCGCGGTGGGCGTCGACCAGGAGCTGAACCCGCTGCGCGCGCTGCCGCACGCGGTGGCGATGACCGGGGAGATCACCAAGGCCTTCGTGGCCGGGCTCGGACGGCTCGCCACCGGCGAGGTGTCGCGCAAGCAGCTCGCCGGCCCGATCGGCATCGCCGAGATCGCGCACAACGCCTTCGAGCGCGGCTGGCAGGCCTACCTGTCGACCCTGGTCCTGATCAGCGTGAACCTAGCCGTGCTGAACCTGCTGCCGATCCCCGTGCTCGACGGAGGCCAGGCGCTGCTGATCCTGATCGAGGGCGTGAAGCGCTCTCCGGTGTCGCTGCGCACGCGCGAGATCGCGCAGCAGATCGGCGTCACCCTCCTGGTGATGCTGATGGCGCTCGCGTTCTGGAACGACCTCTCCCGCCACTGGGCGCGCTTCGTCGACTGGGTGCGACAGAGCACGGGCCTGTAGCCCCGTGCTCCTGCTCGCGCTCGAGACCGCGACCGACGCGGCGAGCGTGGCGCTGCTGCGCGGGGGCGAGCTCGTGGCGGCGCGAACGCTGCGCACCGACCGCCCGGCCTCCGAGGCGCTGCTGCCCGAGATCCTCGCGTTGCTGGGCGAGCACGGGCTCCCCCCCGCGGCGCTCGACGCGCTCGCGGTGTCGATCGGCCCGGGCTCCTTCACCGGCCTGCGCGTCGGCGTGGCGACGGCGAAGGGCCTCGCGTTCGGGGCCGGGCGCCGCGTCGCTGCGGTCCCGACGCTGGCGGCGCTCGCTGCCGGGCAGGGCGCCGAGATCGTGGCGGCCGTGCTCGACGCGCGGCGCGGCGAGGTCTACGCGGCTGCGCATCGCACCGTCGATCCGCTCGCGCCGCCGCTCTGGGGACCGTGCGTCCTCGATCCCGCTGCGCTCTCGGCGCGGCTCGAGCCGGGGTGGCTCGTCGCGGGAACCGGCGTGCCGCTGGTGACGCAGGCCGTGCGCGCGCGCTTCGGCACGGCGGTCGAGCTGGTCGGCCCGCCGCGCGCGCAGCCCGACGCGGTCGCGGTGGGTCGGCTCGGAGGCCGCCTCCTGGACGCCGGGGAAGGCGTCGCGGCGGCCGAGCTGGCCCCGCACTACGTGCGCCGCGCAGAGGCGGAGGTGCGGCGCGGCGGGGCGTCCGGTGGCTTTTGACACCCCGCGGAGGCTCTCGTAACTTCGCGTCGGTTCTCATGGAGCCGAGGGACGTCGCGCTGATCGAACGCCTGCTCCCGCAAAGCCCTGAGCTGCGGCGGCTTTGGCAGGAGCACCAGCGGCTCGATCGGGAGCTCGCGGCACTGCTGGAGCAGCGCTTCCTGACGCCCGAGGAAGAGGAGCGCTCGCAGCAGCTCCGCAAGATCAAGCTCGCCGGCCGCGATCGCATCGAGGCGATCCTGCGCTCGCACCGCGCGGCGGGTCCGGGCGCCGTCGGCGCCCCCAGCGAACCCTAGACGAGCGGCGCGGCAGGCGGATCGCCCGCCGCGACGGCGAACGGAGACGGCAGACGGCATGGACCTCCGGATCTTCTACGACAAGGACGCGGACTTCGGCCGCCTCGCGGGCAAGACCGTGGCCGTCATCGGCTACGGCAGCCAGGGCCACGCCCACGCGCTGAACCTGCGCGACTCCGGGATCTCGGTCGTGGTCGGGCTGCGCAAGGACTCGGCCTCGCGCGCAAAGGCCGAGAACGAGGGCCTGCGCGTGGTATCGCCGGCGGAGGCGGCGCGCGAGGCCGACGTCGTGATGCTGACCGTACCGGACGAGACGGCGGCGCAGATCTACCGCGAGGAGATCGAGCCCGGGCTGCGTCCGGGCAACTACCTCGCGGTCGCGCACGGCTTCAACATCCACTTCGGGCAGATCGTGGCGCCGAGCGGCGTCGGTGTCTTCATGGTCGCGCCGAAAGGCCCCGGCCACACGGTGCGCGGTCACTACAAGGAAGGGAAGGGCGTTCCCTGCCTGGTCGCGGTGCAAGCCGACCCGAACGGTGACACGCTCCAGATCGCGCTCGCCTATGCCAAGGGCATCGGCGGCGGGCGCGCCGGCATCCTCGAGACCAACTTCCGCGAGGAGACCGAGACCGATCTCTTCGGCGAGCAGTCGGTGCTGTGCGGCGGGCTCACCGCGCTCATGCAGGCGGGCTTCGAGACGCTGGTCGAGGCCGGCTACTCACCCGAGATGGCGTACTTCGAGTGCATCCACGAGGTGAAGCTGATCGTCGACCTGATCTACGAAGGCGGCGTCGCGAACATGCGCTACTCGGTGTCGAACACCGCGGAGTACGGAGACCTGACGCGCGGTCCCCGCCTGATCGACGAGAGCGTTCGGGCGCGCATGCGCGAGGTGCTGCGCGAGATCCAGGACGGGCAGTTCGCGCGCGAGTTCATCCTCGAGAACAAGGCCGGCAAGCCGAGCTTCGAGGCGCTGCGACGGCGCGCCGCCGTGCATCCGATGGAGCAGGTGGGTGCACGACTGCGCGGGCTGATGCCGTGGCTGCGCGAGAAGCGACTGGTCGACCGCTCCAGGAACTAGGGGCGCGGATGGCCGAAGCAGGGCGGCAGCCGATCTTCCGCGAGCGACCGTCGGCGGCGATCGCGCCGGAGGGCTGGCCCTTCGTCGCAGCGGGAGCGGCCGCCACCGCGCTCGCGGCCGCCTTCGGCCCGTTCTGGCTCGCCGCGACGCTGGGGGCGGTGGCGCTCTTCGTGCTCGCCTTCTTCCGCAACCCGGCGCGCCCCGTCCCGGGAGGCGAGGACGATGTGGTGGCGCCGGCGGACGGCCGCGTGCTCGCGGTCGACGAGCTCGAGGATGAGCGCGGGCGCAAGGGGCTCCGCATCGGGATCTTCCTCTCGGTGTTCGACGTGCACGTGAACCGCGCGCCGCTGGCGGGCCGCGTCGTCTCGGTCGAGCGCGCCGGCGCCCGCTTCCTCGCCGCCTACGATCCGCGCGGCGAGCGCGAGAACGTGCGGCTGCGGATGGAGCTCGAGCGGCCCGACGGCCGGCGTTTCGCGGTCGTGCAGATCACCGGTCTGATCGCCCGGCGCATCGTCTGCCACGCGCAGGTCGGCGACTGGCTCGCGCGCGGCGCGCGCTATGGGCTGATCCGCTTCGGCTCGCGCACGGACGTGTGGCTGCCCGCCGGCAGCGAGCCGCTGGTGAAGCGGGGAGACCGCGTGCGCGGCGGTGCGAGCCGGATCGCGCGGCTGGTGCAGGCCTCGTGAGCGAAGAGCTTCAGCTGCTCCGCGCGGAGCCGCGCCGCCGCCGGCGCCGCCGGCGGCGCCGCGGCGAGGCCCGCCGCGGCCTCTACCTGCTCCCGCAGCTCTTCACCACCGGGAACCTGTTCTTCGGCTTCTACACCATCGTCCAGGCGCAGGCGGGGAACTTCGACCGCGCCGCGCTCGGCATCGCGCTCGCGGCGCTCTGCGACACGCTCGACGGCCGGGTCGCGCGGATCGCCAAGGCCACGAGCCGCTTCGGCAGCGAGTACGACTCGCTCGCCGACATCGTCTCGTTCGGGATCGCACCGGCCATCCTCGCCTTCCACGCGGGCCACATCGAGGGCTTCCGCCGCACCGGCATCGCCATCGCCTTCCTCTACGCCGCCTGTGCAGCCTTGCGCCTGGCGCGCTTCAACGTCCACGAGTCGAGGTACCGCGGCCGCTTCGAGGGGCTGCCGAGCCCGTCCGCGGCCGGCATGGTTGCGGCCACGCAGTGGTTCGTCTCGTTCCTGCGCGAGAACGACATCGCCTGGACGGTGCACGAGGCGGTGGTCGCGGCGGGGGTGGCCGCGCTCGGCCTCCTGATGGTGAGCGCGATCCCGTACCGCAGCTTCAAGGAGGTGGATCTCCGCCACTCCTACCGCGGCATCGTGGTGATGGTGCTGGCGCTGGTCGCGATCTTCCAGGAGTACTCGGTAGCGCTGTTCGTGATCGCGCTGCTCTACGTGGCCTCCGGGCCGGTCGAATGGCTGTGGCGCTACTGGACGGGCCGCCCGCTCGAGGAGCTGCCGCCACCGCTCTCGTCCGAGGCGCGACAGGAGACGTCGGCATGAGCGAGAGAGTGCTGATCTTCGACACGACGCTGCGCGACGGCGAGCAGTCGCCCGGCTGCAGCATGCACCTGGCCGAGAAGCTGACGCTCGCGCGCCAGCTCGAGCGGCTCGGCGTCGACGTGATCGAGGCCGGGTTCCCGATCGCCAGCGACGGCGACTTCGAGGCGGTGCGGGCGATCGCCGGCGAGCTCCGCGAGAGCGTCGTGTGCGGGCTGGCCCGGACCGGCGCCGCCGACATCGACCGGGCCGGGCAGGCGCTCGAGCGCGCCGCGCGCCCGCGCATCCACACCTTCATCGCCACCAGCGACATCCACCTCGAGCACAAGCTGCGGATGGGCCGCGAGCGGGTGCTCGAGGAGATCGATCGCGCGGTGCGCCACGCGCGTCGCTACTGCGACGACGTCGAGTTCTCCGCGGAGGACGCCACGCGGTCCGATTGGGGCTTCCTGGTGCGCGCCTTCGAGACGGCGCTCGCGGCCGGCGCGGGCACGCTGAACGTCCCCGACACGGTCGGCTACACGACCCCCGACGAGTTCAGCGCGCTGATCGCGCACCTGCGCGCGTCGGTCTCCGGTGTCGAGCGTGCCCGCATCTCGGCCCACTGCCACGACGACCTCGGCCTCGCGGTCGCCAACAGCCTGGCCGCGGTGCGCGCCGGGGCCCGCCAGGTGGAGTGCACCGTGAACGGCATCGGGGAGCGCGCGGGCAACACCGCCATGGAGGAGGTGGTGATGGCGATCCGCACGCGCCCCGACGTCTTCTCGGGCCTCGAGACCGGGATCCGCGGCGAGGAGATCTATCCGTCGAGCCGGCTCCTCTCGTCGATCATCGGCGTCCCGGTCCAGCCGAACAAGGCGATCGTCGGCGCCAACGCCTTCGCCCACGAGGCCGGCATCCACCAGGACGGCGTGCTGAAGGCGGCCATCACCTACGAGATCATGACGCCGCGCTCGATCGGGCGGCCGTCGAACGAGCTGGTCCTCGGCAAGCATTCCGGGCGGCACGCCTTCCGCGAGCGGCTCGGCGAGCTCGGCTTCGCGCTCGAGGGTGAGGACTTCGAGCGCACCTTCAAGCGCTTCAAGGACCTGGCAGACAAGAAGAAGACGATCTTCAACGAGGACGTCGAGGCGCTGGTCGCGGACGCCGTCGTGCAGCGCGAGGAGCGCTTCGAGTTCCGCCAGCTCACGGTGCTCTCCGGCTCCTTCCCGACGCCGACGGCGACGGTCGAGCTGGTGGTCGACGGCGCGCCGCGCAAGACCACCGCGACGGGCGTCGGCCCGGTCGACGCGATCTTCCGCGCGGTGGCCGAGCTCACCGAGACCAAGAGCGAGCTGGTCCGCTACCAGGTGAACGCCATCACCGCGGGGCTCGATGCGCAGGGCGAGGTGTCGGTGACGCTCTCGGAGGGCGGGCGCCGCGTGATCGGGCACGGCGCCCACTACGACGTGCTGGTGGCGAGCGCCAAGGCCTACGTGCACGCGCTGAACAAGCTCGAGTGGCACAAGAAGCGACACGCGGTCGCGGAGCCGAAGGGCGTCTAGCGTGGCGCGTGCGCGCATCATGGTGCTGGCCGGCGACGGCATCGGCCCGGAGGTCACGCGGGAGGCGGAGCGCGTGCTCCGGGCCGTGGCGCCGCGCCACGGCCTCGACCTCGCCTTCGAGGCGCATCCGATCGGGGGCACCTCGATCGACGCGCACGGGACGCCGCTCCGCGACGACGTGCTCGCGCGCGCGCGCGGCGCCGAGGCGGTGCTGCTCGGCGCCGTGGGCGGCCCGAAGTGGGACGCGCTCCCGGTCGATCGGCGCCCGGAGCGGGGGCTGCTCCGCATCCGCAAGGAGCTCGGCCTCTTCGCGAACCTGCGCCCCGCCACCGTGTTTCCGGCGCTGGCCTCGGCCTCGACCTTGCGCGCGGAAGTGATCGACGGGATCGACATGCTGGTGGTGCGCGAGCTCACCGGGGGGCTCTACTTCGGCGAGCCGCGCGGGCAGGCGCTGGTCGCAGGCCGGCGCGAGGCGCGCAACACCATGGTGTACGACGAGGTGGAGATCGCGCGCATCGCGCGCGTCGCCTTTCGCGCGGCGCGCGGCCGGCGCAAGCACGTGACGCACGTGCACAAGGCCAACGTGCTCGAGACCTCGCAGCTCTGGATGCAGGTGGTGGAGGAGGTGGCGCGCGAGTTCCCCGACGTGCAGCTCGCGCACCAGCTCGTCGACTCCTGCGCCATGCTGCTGGTGCGCGACCCGCGACGCTTCGACGTGATCGTGACCGAGAACCTGTTCGGCGACATCCTCTCCGACGAGGCGGCCATGATCACCGGCTCGCTCGGCATGCTGCCGTCGGCGAGCCTGGGCGAGGGCGGCATCGGCCTCTACGAGCCGGTGCACGGCTCCGCGCCCGACATCGCGGGGCAGGACGTCGCGAACCCGCTGGCGGCGATCCTGTCGGCGGCGCTGCTGCTCGAGCACTCGCTCGAGGCCCCGATGGCGGCGCAGCAGATCCGCGACGCGGTCACGGCCGTGCTGGCCGCCGGCCATCGCACCGCCGATCTCGTGCTTCCGGGCGAGCCGTCGGGCCGGCCGATCCTCGGCTGCCGCGCGATGGGCGACCGCGTGCTCGAGCGGCTGTCGTGACCGCGCGCGAGGCGGGCGCGCGGGTCGCGGTGGTCGGCGCGACCGGCGCGCTCGGCACGGAGGTGCTCGCCGCGCTCGACGGGATGCGGCTGCCGCTGCGCGAGCTCGTCCCGATCGCGAGCGAGCGCTCGCTCGGCACCGACGTCGAGTTCCGCGGCGAGGTGATCCCGATCGAGACGGACCTCGCGCGCCTGCGCGGGTCGGACCTGGCGCTCCTCTGCGCACCTCCCGCCGTTGCGCTCGAGGCGACGGCGCTGGCACTGCGCGCGCAGGTGCCCGCCATCGACCTCTCGGGCGCACTCGCCGCGCGCAGCGAGGTACCTCTCGCGACGGGAGGGCTGCCGCCTGCCGAGGCGGAAGGCGAGCCGCTGGTGGCGGTGCCGCCGGGCCCGGCGCTGGCCTGGCTGCGCGTGCTGGCTCCGATCGACCGCGCCTGCCCCCTCCGCCGCGTCGTCACGACCGCGCTGCTCTCGGCCTCGGCCGCAGGGCGTGCGGGGATCGGCGCGCTCGGCGAGGAGACGGTGGCCCTGCTCAACCAGGGCGACCTGCCCGAGCCGCCCGCGTTGGGTCGCCCGATCGCGTTCGATTGCCTGCCCTGGGCGGACGCGCTCGCGGCCGACGGCACGAGCGGCGCGGAGACGGCGCTCGCCGCGACGCTGCGCCGCGCGCTCGGACGCGAGATCGGCTTCGCGCTGACGCTCGTGCGCGTGCCGACCTTCTGCGGCGACGCGGGCGCGCTCGCCCTCGAGTTCGACGCGCCCGCCGAGCCTTCCCGCCTGCTCGATCTCCTGCGCAAGACGGCCGGCGTCGAGGTCGCGGAGGGCGACGAGGCGCCGACCCCGCGGGCGGCCGCCGACAGCGATTCGGTGTGGGTCGGCCGCCTGCGTGGAGACCCGTCGCGGCCCGACGGCGTGCTGCTCTGGCTCGCGGCGGACTCGCTCAAGCTCGCCGCGCTGTACGCCGTGCAGCTCGCGGAGACGCGGCTCGCCGCCCGGGCGCGGCGGTGACCAATTGGCGCCTCCTGCTCGAGTACGACGGGACTGACTTCGAGGGCTGGCAGCTCCAGCCCGGCGCCCGGACCGTGCAGGGAGCGCTCGAGGATGCGTTCGCGCAGATCCTCGGCCGACGCGTCGTCGTGTATGGAGCGGGCCGGACCGACGCGGGCGTGCACGCCGAGGGGCAGGTGGCGAACGCGCGCGCCGAGTCGGGGCTCGAGGCCGCGGTGCTGCAGCGCGCGCTGAATGCCACGCTGCCGCGGGACATCGCCGTCCGCGCGCTCGACGCCGTGTCCGAGGACTTCGACGCGCGCCGCGACGCGCGCGCGAAGCTGTATCGCTACCGCGTCTGGAACGGCGCCGTCCGCTCGCCGCTGCGCGAGCGCCGGTCGCATCCGCTTCCGGCCCCGCTCGACCTCGACGCCATGAGGAGCGCCGCCGCGCCGCTGCTCGGGACCCACGACTTCGCGGGCTTCCGGGCCGCCGGGGGAGCCGGGCGCACGTCGGTCCGGACGCTCTCGCGCCTCGATCTCGAGGGCGCCGGCGGGGGCGAGCTGCGCTTCGAGGTGGAGGGCAACGCGTTCCTCCGCCACATGGTGCGGAACCTGGTCGGGACGCTGCTCGAGGTGGGCCGCGGTCGGCGCCCGGCGGGATGGCCCTCCGAGGTGCTGGCGGCGCGGGATCGCCGGCTGGGCGGCCCGACGGCTCCCGCGCGCGGCCTCACCCTGATCCGGGTCGACTACTGATTTCCACGCGTTTCCAGGGGCTTGGCGCCGGCGCCGGTTGACTGGCAAGGCGCCCTCGGCTAAAGACCAGCCCTCCGAGGAGATCGGCCATGCCCGCCGTCCACCCGCCGCGTCCGACGCGCAGCGCCAAGCCCGCCGAGGTCGTGCGGCGCTGGTGGGTGATCGACGCTGCCGACCAGACGCTGGGACGGCTCGCGACGCGGGTGGCGTCGATGCTGCGCGGCAAGCACCGGGTCAGCTACACGCCCCATGCCGACACCGGCGACTTCGTGGTCGTGGTGAACGCACAGAAGGTGCGACTGACCGGCCGCAAGCGCGAGCAGAAGCTGTACATCCGGCACACCGGCTGGAAGGGCCACCTGCGCTCGCGCACCGCGGCCCAGGTGCTCGAGGGCGCGCACCCCGAGCGCGTCGTCGAGGAGGCGGTGCGCGGCATGCTGCCGCGGAACTCGCTGGGCCGGAAGCTGCACCGCAAGCTCAAGGTCTACGGCGGCCCCGATCATCCCCATGCAGCCCAGAAGCCGGAGGTGCTGAAGCTTGGCTGAGATGCTCGTCGCGCGGCCCCGGACGGGCAAGCGCAAGATGGCCGTCGCGCGCGTTCGGCTGGCGCTCGGCACGGGCAACATCCTGGTGAACGGGCGCCCGATCGAGGAGTACTTCGGCCGCGAGGTGCTGCGCACGCTGGTGAAGCAGCCGCTCGACCTGGTGAACGCCACCACCCGCTACGACATCGCCGCCTCGGTGAAGGGCGGCGGCCCGACCGGACAGGCCGGCGCCCTGCGCCACGGCATCGCCCGCGCCCTCTGCGAGCTCGACCAGGGCCTTCGCCCGCAGCTCAAGCGGGGCGGCTTCCTCACGCGAGATGCGCGCAAGAAGGAGCGCAAGAAGTACGGGCAGCGCGGCGCCCGCGCCCGCTTCCAGTTCTCGAAGCGCTGATCGCTCCGCGGCGTAGCCCTTGACGCGCTACTACGCCGCCGACCCGCAATTCCTGCGGCTGTCGGTCTCCGCGGTCGTCTGGCGCGACCAGCAGCGGCGCGAGCTCCTGCTCATGCAGCGCGCCGACAATGCGCACTGGGGGCTCCCGGGGGGATACGTCGAGCCCGGGGAGTCCGTTGAGCAGGCGGCCGCGCGCGAGGTCCGGGAGGAGACCGGCGTGCAGGTGGAGGTCGGCCGCCTGGTCGGCGTCTACTCCGATCCGGCCGCCATGGTGATCGCGTATCCGGACGGCCGCCGCGTGCAGGCCGTCAACCTCTGTTTCGAAGCCGCCCCCGTCGCGGTCGGCGCGGCCACCACGCCGGACGAGACGCTGGCGACGGGCTATTTTGCCTGGGACGCGCTCCCCGAACCCCTCGTGCCGATCCACAAGGTGCGCATCGAAGACGCAGTGACGGGCGCCGTCGCGACGCGCGTGCGTTGACGGGTCCGGAGGCGGCTCGAGATGGGGGGTCCATGAACGAACGGGCGACCAAGTTCATCTTCGTGACGGGCGGCGTGCTCTCGTCGCTCGGCAAGGGGCTCGCGTCTGCGTCGATCGGCGCGCTGCTCGAGGCGCGCGGGCTGCGTGTCTCGTTCCTCAAGCTCGATCCCTACCTGAACGTCGATCCCGGCACGATGAACCCCTTCCAACACGGGGAGGTGTACGTTACCGAGGACGGGGCGGAGACCGACCTCGACCTCGGACACTACGAGCGCTTCACGCGCGCCACGATGGGTAAGATCAACAACGTCACCGCCGGCCGGGTCTACGAGGCGGTGATCAACAAGGAGCGCCACGGCGAGTATCTGGGCGGCACCGTGCAGGTGATCCCGCACGTCACCGACGAGATCAAGCGCCGCGTCCTCACCGCGGCCGCCGGCGTCGACCTGCTGATCGTCGAGACCGGCGGCACCGTCGGCGATATCGAGTCGCTGCCCTTCCTCGAGGCGATCCGCCAGTTCCGCGCCGACGTGGGGCGCGACAACGTCTGCTACGTCCACATCGCGCTGGTGCCGTACGTCGCCACGGCCGGCGAGCTCAAGACCAAGCCGGTGCAGCACTCGGTGAAGGAGCTGCGCGCGGTCGGCATCTCGCCCGACGTGATCCTGTGCCGCACCGACCGTTTCCTGCCGCGCTCGGTGAAGCAGAAGATCGCGCTCTTCTGCGACGTCGACGAGGATGCGGTCATCACGGCGAAGGACGTCGAGTCGATCTACGAGGTGCCGCTGATCCTCCACGAGGAAGGCGTCGACGAGAAGATCACGCGGCTCCTGAACATCTGGACGGCGCGCCCGAACCTCGAGCGCTGGCAGACCCTGCTCGAGGCCGCGCGCCACCCCGAGCGCACCGTCACGATCGCGATGGTCGGCAAGTACGTCGACCTGACCGAGTCGTACAAGAGCCTGAACGAGGCGCTCTACCACGCCGGCTTCGCGCACCGCGCGCGCGTGCAGATCGAGTACGTCGACTCCGAGAAGCTCGCTGATCCCGCGCCGATCGCGCACGCCGACGGGATCCTGGTGCCGCACGGCTTCGGCTCGCGCGGCGTCGAGGGCAAGATCGTCGCGATCCGCTACGCGCGCGAGCGCCGCGTGCCGTACTTCGGCATCTGCTACGGCCTGCAGATGGCGGTGATCGAGTTCGCACGCCACGTGGCGGGGCTGGGCGGCGCCAACTCGACCGAGGTCGACCCCGAGACGCCGTATCCGGTGATCGACCTGCTGCCCGAGCAGCGCGGCCTCTCGGAGAAGGGTGCGACGATGCGGCTCGGCGCGTATCCGTGCGTGCTGCGCAAGGGGACGCGCGCCTACGAGGCCTACCGGAGCGAACGCATCGCCGAGCGGCACCGCCACCGCTACGAGGTGAACCCGGAGCTGCGCGACGATCTCTCTCGCGCGGGGCTCGTGCTGTCGGGCGTATCGCCCGACGGACGGCTCGTCGAGGTGGTGGAGCTTGCCGACCATCCCTGGTTCCTCGGCTGTCAGTTCCACCCGGAGTTCAAGTCGCGGCCGTTCCAGCCCCACCCGCTCTTCGACGCGTTCATCCGCGCGGCGCTCGAGCACCCGGCGAGTCGCCGCTGACCGTCGACCGCGGCTTGCGGGCCGCGGGCGCGTCGCCTACAACCTCCGAGGCCGCCTGGACGTTGGTGGGGAAACGGGACGTTAGCTCAGCTGGAAGAGCGCCGTGTTCACACCGCGGAGGTCACTGGTTCGAGCCCAGTACGTCCCACCACCCACGCTCTTCGATCGTTGTCTGGCCCAGTAGCTCAGTTGGATAGAGCGCTTGCCTCCGGAGCAAGAGGTCGCAGGTTCGAATCCTGCCTGGGTCACCAACGTCTCCGCCGGGAACGTTCTTCCCGGCCCGACTCAGCTGCGGAACGCGCTCGAGAACGAGCGCAGCGTGCGCCGGTAGTTGGCGCGCTCGAAGGCCTCGGGGTCTGGCGATGCGATCTGGCTGACGCTCCCTTTGAGCTGCTCGACCGCGTCGTATTCTCGCTCTTCCATCCAGATGCAGAGCTCGCGCTCGATGCGCCCGAGCAGTCCGAGCCCGTGCTGCAGCAGGCCCGACGCCAGCATCGTCGCGTCGGCGCCGGCCAGCAGCAGTTTCAGGACGTCCTCGGCCCCGTGGACGCCGGACGTGGCGCCGAGCGACGCCGCGACGCGGCGACGCAGGATGCCGATCCAGCGCAGCGGGAGGCGAATCTCCTCGGAGCGCGACAGGACGAGGTGCGGCGCCACCTCGAGCGTCTCGAGGTCGAGGTCGGGCTGGTAGAAGCGGTTGAAGAGCACCAGGCCCGACGCACCCGACGAGACCAGCTCCCGTGCGAAGTGTGCGAGCCCGGTGAAGAACGGCGAGAGCTTGACCGCGAGGGGGATGCGCAGCGCGCTTCGCACCGTCGCCACCAGCTCGAGGTCGCGTCGCTCGAGCTCGGCGCTCGAGTGCGCGGGGTCCGCCGCGACCTGGTAGAGGTTCAGCTCGAGGGCGTGGGCGCCGGCCGACTCGATGCGCTGGGCGAAGCGGGTCCAGCCGCCCAGGGTGGTGCCGTTCAGGCTCGCGATCACGGGGATGTGCAGGGCGCTGCGCGCCGCCGCCACCAGCTCGAGGTAGCGCTCGGCCTCGCGCTCCCCGTCCGCAGGCTCCGGCAGGTAGTCGAGCGCCTCGGCGAAGATCCCCGTTCCCGCCTCGAGCGCGCCGTGGAGTGCGAGCGCCTCGCCCTCGATCTGCTCCTCGAAGAGCGAAGGGAGCACGGCGGCTCCAGCCCCTGCATCCTCGAGGCGCCGCAGGCCGTCCAGCGTCCCGGTGAGCGGCGAGGACGACGCCACCAGCGGCGTGCGCAGCTCGAGGCCGAGATAGCGGCTGCGCAAATCCACTTCACTCCCCCTCGAGCGCGGCCGCAGGGCGCTGGGGAGGCGCCTCCAGCAGCGGAACGCTCCGCTCGATCCCTGCGAGCTGTTCGTAGTGCCGCCAGCGCTCGTCGGCGTCGGCCTGGGCGAGCGCGAGGAGCCGCTCGGCGCGCTCCGGGTCGGACCGTAGCCCCATTGCGAAGCGCGCCTCGCGGGCCGCGAACTCGCGCACCGGCAGCGTCGGCCTCGACGCGTCGAGGGAGAAGGGACGTTGATGCGGCTCGGAGCCGGGGTGATAGCGCCAGAGCGGCCAGAAGCCGCTCCGCACCGCGTCGCGCTGGTGGGACATCGATCGCGACATGTCGATGCCGTGCGCGATGCAGGTGCTGTAGGCGATCACCAGCGAGGGGCCCGGCCAGGCATCGGCCTCGAGCAGCGCCTTCAGGGTCTGGGTGTCGTCGGCACCGAGCGCCACCTGCGCCACGTAGACATTGCCGTACGCACTGGCGATGAGGCCAAGGTCCTTGCGCGCCGCGGGCTTGCCGTCGGCAGCGAACTTGGCCACCGCGCCGCGCGGCGTGGCCTTGGACGCCTGCCCGCCCGTATTCGAGTAGACCTGTGTGTCGAGTACGAGGACGTTGACGTCGCGCCCGGACGCCAGCACGTGGTCCAGACCCGCGGATCCGATGTCGTAGGCCCAGCCGTCGCCGCCGACGATCCATACGCTCTTCCGAACCAGGGCGTCGGCGAGCGAGAGCAGGCGGCGCGCGGTGCCGGCCGTCGCCGTTTCGGCGGAGCTCTCCAGCGCTGCGAGGCGCTGCGTGAGCGCCGCGACGCGCTCCCGCTGCGCAGCGAGCGCGGCTTCGCCGCGTCCGGTCTCGTCCGCGATCGCCGACGCGAGCGCCTCCCCGACCTCGGGCGCCATCGCGGCGAGCAGCCGCCGCGCCTCGGCGATCTGTCGCTCGAGGGCGAGGCGCATGCCGAGCCCGAACTCCGCGTTGTCCTCGAAGAGCGAGTTCGCCCACGCCGGCCCGCGTCCCGCCGCATTGATGCTCCACGGCGTCGTCGGCAGGTTGCCGCCGTAGATCGAGGAGCAGCCGGTGGCGTTCGCGACCAGCATGCGGTCGCCGAAGAGCTGGGAGAGAAGCTTCAGGTACGGCGTCTCTCCGCATCCGGCGCATGCGCCGGAGAACTCGAAGAGCGGCTCGCGGGCCTGTGCGTTCTTGACCGTGCCCGGATCCAGGAGTCGCCCATCGAGCTCGGGGATGGAGAGGAAGAAATCGAACCGCTCGCGCTCGCGCGCGCGGTGGTCCTCGGCCGGCTCCATGTTGATCGCCTTGCGCTTGGCCTCCCGCTTGCTGCGCGCGGGACAGACGTCGACGCAGACGCCGCAGCCCGTGCAGTCGTCGGGCGCCACCTGGATGGTCAGCTCCTGGCCGGGAAGCTCGCGCGAGCGAAATGGCTTGCTCGCGAAGCCGTTCGGAGCGCTCACGAGCGCCGATTCGGGGTACACCTTCATGCGGATCGCGGCGTGCGGGCACGCCATCGCACACTTGCCGCAGTCGATGCAGAGCTCGGCGTCCCAGATCGGAAGCTCGGCGGCGAGGCCGCGCTTCTCGTAGCGCGCGGTCGCGGTCGGGAAGGTACCGTCGCCCGGCAGTGCCGAGACCGGAAGCGAATCGCCCTCGCCGGCGAGGAGCCGCGCGGTCACCCGGGCGACGAAGTCCGGAGCGCCGACGGGCAAGGGCGGCTTGCGGCGAATCGCGGACGTCGCAATCGCTGGCAGCTCGACCCGCTGCAGCGCTCCCAGCGCCCGCTCGACCGCCTCGAGGTTGCGCGTGACGACCGCTGGGCCGCGCTTCGCGTAGCGCTTCTCGATCGAGCGTCGGATCGCGGCCAGCGCGGCCTCGCGGGGCAGCACGCCCGAGAGGGCGAAGAAGCACGGCTGCATCACGCTGTTGATGCGCCGGGGCAGCCCAACCTCGCGCGCCACGCGGTCGGCGTCGATCGCCCAGAGCTCGACGCCCTTGCCGAGGATCTCCTCCTGCACCTCGCGGGAGAGCTGGTCCCACAACGCCGAGGAGGCGTGAGACGCGTTGAGGAGGATCCGGCCGCCGGCCTCGACCTGCGCCAGGACATCCTGGCGGGCGAGCAGGTCGAAGTGGTGGATCGAGACGAACTCCGCGCGCTCGATCCGATAGGTCGAGTGGATCGGCGCGGGACCGTAGCGGAGGTGCGAGATGGTGACGGCACCGGCCTTCCTCGAGTCGTACACGAAGTAGCCCTGTGCGTGGAGCGGGGTCTCCGTCGCGATGATCTCGACCGTGCTCTTGGCCGCGCCGACGGTACCGTCGCTCCCGAGCCCGATGAAGAGCGCGCGGCCCGATGCTGCCTCGGTCGAGAACGCCGGATCGTAGGGCAGGCTCTTGTGCGTGACGTCGTCGCGGATCCCGATCGTGAAGTGGTTGCGCGGCCGCTGGCGCGCGAGCTCGTCGAGAACGCCCTTCGCCATCGCGGGCGTGAACTCCTTGCCACCGAGGCCGTAGCG
>DATJPY010000113.1:0-2976 GCA_035506135.1 Myxococcota bacterium
CACGATTCGGCCGCTTATCGTTTTTCACCGAGACCGCGGCGGCGGTTTGGGTTAAGTGGCCGAAGATTGTCGCGGTTCGCCTAAGGGCCGCTTCAGAGGGAATTGATGATCTGGTTTTTAATGGCGGGAATGGCCGCGGCCGCGGCGCTCGCCGCGCTTTGGCCTGTCCTGCGCAAGTCCGCAGAGCGCGCCGAGCCGGACGCGGCGGCGAGCGAGGCGGCCTTCTTCAGGGCGCAGCTCGAGGAGATCAAGCGCGACGTCGAGCGCGGCCAGTTGCCGCAGAGCGAGGCCGAGGCGGCGCGCGCCGAAGCGGCGCGTCGCCTCATCGCCCTCCGCCGCGCGCCGCCCGAAATCCCGCAAGACGCGCCGCGGCGCGCGCGCCATCGCCTCGCCGCCGCGGCGCTTATCGCCGTCAGCCTGGCGATCGCCATTCCCATTTACGCGCTCCTCGGACGCCCACAAACGCCCGACGAGCCGCTCGCAAGCCGCGATGCGCTGGATACAGCGGCGACCGACGTTCGGGCGGCGGTCGCGGGCGTCGAGGCGCATCTCATGGCCAAGCCCGAAGACGGCAGGGGCTGGGCGGTCATCGCGCCCGTCTACATGCGGCTTGAGCGCTACAACGACGCGGCGCGCGCTTATTCCGAGGCGCTGCGGCTTCTTGGCGAGGACGCTTCGCGCCGGGCGGCGTACGGCGAAGCGCTCGTCGCGGCGGCGGGCGGCGTCGTCACCGAAAAGGCGCGAGAAGCCTTCGACAAGGCGCTGGCCGATGAGCCGGGAGAGGCGCAGGCGCGCTTCTATCTCGCGCTCGGCGCCGAGCAGGACGGCAAGAAGGACGAGGCCGTCCGGGACTATGAGTCTTTGTTAAAGGACGCGCCGCCCGACGCCCCTTGGGTGGGCGCGGTGAAAGACCGCCTCGCCATGCTCAAGGGCGAGCCGCAGCCGGAGGCCGCGCAGGCGTCCCCCGCCATTCCCGCGGCGCAGCGGCCAGTGATCGAGGGCATGGTGAGCCGGCTCGCCAAGCGGCTCGCGAGCGGCGGCGGCAGCCTCGACGAATGGGCGCGCCTTATTCGCGCCTACGCCGTGCTGCATGAGGCGGACAAGGCCAAGGCCGCGCTCGCACAGGCCCGCAAGGCGCTGGCGCCCGAGGCCAACGCCGTCGCGAGCCTTGACGCGCTCGCCCGCGACTTGGGCCTCGATTCGGGCCTCGGAGGCGCCAATTGACCCGCCGCAACCGACGTTTGTCCCTCATCGCGGCGGCGCTCGCCGTGATCGGCTGCGCCGTCGGCCTCGGCCTCTATGCGATGCGGGACAGCCTCGCCCTCTTCCTGACGCCAACGGAGATGGCGGAGAAGCATGTCGAGCCGGGGACGCGGCTCAGGATCGGCGGGCTCGTCGAGCCGGGCTCGGTCCTGAAGAGCGGCGGCCGGCTCGCCTTTAGCGTAACGGACGGGACGAAAAGCATCGGCGTCGATTGCGTGGGCGATTGCTTCGCCGCCATTCCGGATCTGTTTCGCGAAGGCCAGGGCGTCGTCGTCGATGGGGTGCTCGGGAGCCAGGGCCGCCTCATGAGCGACCAAATTCTCGCCAAGCACGACGAACGCTACATGCCGCGCGAAGTCGTCGAGCAACTGAAGAAAGACGGGCGCTGGCGGGAAGGGGAGAGCGCGCAAAAGTGACCGTGGAGCTCGGCCATTTCGCCCTCGTCCTCGCCCTCGCCGTCGCGCTCGCTCAGACAATTGCGCCGTTCTGGGGCGCGCGCGTGCGCGATCCCGACCTCATGGCGGTCGGACGGAGCGCGGCCGTGACGCAATTCGTCCTGGTCGCGATCGCCTTCGCCGCGCTCGTCCACGCCCACCTCGCATCCGACTTCTCCGTCCTCAACGTCGCGGAGAACTCGCACAGCGCGATTCCGACGATCTACAAGATCTCCGGCGTCTGGGGGAACCACGAAGGCTCGATGCTCTTGTGGGTGCTCATCCTGGCGATCTTCGGCGCGCTGGTCGCCGCCTTCGGGCGTTCATTGCCGCTGCCGCTGCGCGCCGATGCGCTCGCCCTCCAGGGGCTTATCAGCGCGGCCTTTCTGCTCTTCATTCTGCTCACGTCGAACCCGTTCGAGCGGCTCAGCCCCGCGCCGTTCGAGGGGCGCGACTTGAATCCGATCTTGCAGGACCCCGGCCTCGCGATCCATCCGCCGCTGCTCTATCTCGGCTATGTCGGCTTCTCGATCGTCTATTCGTTCGCCGCCGCGGCGCTGATCGAGGGCCGCATCGACGCTGCATGGGCGCGCTTCGTGCGCCCCTTCACGCTTGTCGCCTGGTGCTTTCTCACGCTTGGCATCGCAGCCGGCTCGTTCTGGGCTTATTACACGCTCGGCTGGGGCGGCTTCTGGTTCTGGGACCCGGTCGAGAACGCCTCGCTTATGCCCTGGCTCGCGGGAACCGCCTTCCTCCATTCGGTCGCGGTGATGGAGAAGCGCGACGCCCTCAAGGTGTGGACGATCTTTCTCGCCATCCTCGCTTTCTCCTTCTCGCTGCTCGGGACGTTCTTGGTGCGTTCGGGCGTGCTCACCTCCGTGCACGCCTTCGCCAACGACCCGCGCCGCGGCGTGTTCATTCTCGTCATCCTCGCGCTCTTCATCCTCGGCTCGTTTGCCCTGTTCGCCTGGCGCGCGCCGATCCTGAAGCAGGGCGGCCTCTTCGCGCCGATCTCCCGCGAGGGGGCGCTCGTCTTGAACAACCTCTTGCTCACAACGTCATGCGCCACCGTCTTCTTCGGCACGCTTTATCCGCTGGCGTTGGAACAGCTCACCGGCGAAAAGATTACGGTCGGGGCGCCCTACTTCAACCTGACCTGCGGGACGCTCTTGATCGCCGCCGCGCTTGCGACTCCGTTCGGTTTCTCGCTCGCCTGGAAGCGCGGCGATCTGCTCGGCGTCCTGGAGCGGCTGACCGTCGCGCTCATCGCCGGCGCCGT
>DATJPY010000114.1:0-2592 GCA_035506135.1 Myxococcota bacterium
GATCGAGCGGTCAAGCAGCGGGTTCGACTCCAAGAGCCGCGACTGGCCCATGATGGCGTTCAGCGCATCGACCGAGAGGCGGTGCTCGCGCGAGATGCGCGCGAAGATTTTTTCGCGCAAGGCGACGTCCTCGACGAGGCGGGCGTAGCGCGAGGCGATGGCGAGGCTCGACTTCGATAGCACCATGTCCATGTTCGAGAGCAGCGTGCGGAAGAACGGCCAGCGCCGGTGCATGGCTTTGAGCGCTTCGAGGCCATCGCGCGGATGCGCCGCCACATACGCCTCGACCGCCGAGCCGAAGCCGAACCAGCCGGGCAGCATGAGCCGGCACTGCGCCCAGGAGAACACCCAGGGGATCGAGCGGAGATCCGAGATGGCCGTCGTCTTCTTGCGCGAAGCGGGGCGCGAGCCGATGTTGAGGCTCGCGATCTCGGTGATGACGGTCGAGGCCCAGAAATAGCGCTCGAAGCCCTCGGTCTCATAGACGAGGCCGCGATAGGCGGCGTAGGCCGCCTTCGACAGTTCCTCCATCATGTCGAGGAAGACGGGGTCGGGCGCGGGGCTCTCGTCCTTAAGCAGCGTCGCCTCGAGCGTCGCGGAAACGAGCGTCTCGAGGTTGCGGCGGCCGACGTCGGGGTTCGAATATTTGCTCGAGATGATTTCGCCCTGCTCGGTGATGCGGATCTGACTCTGCACCGCGCCACCGGGCTGGGCGAGGATCGCATCGTAGCTCGGGCCGCCGCCGCGGCCGACCGAACCGCCGCGGCCATGGAAGAGTCGGATGCGCACGCCGCGCCTGCGGAACACCTCGACGAGCCCGATCTCGGCCTTGTACAGCTCCCAGCCCGAGGTGACGAAGCCGCCGTCCTTGTTCGAGTCGGAATAGCCGAGCATCACCTCCTGCTCGCGCCCAAGCGACTCGACGAGCCGTCGGTACTCGGGGATCGCCAGCAGCGAATCCATGACGCCGACGCAGGCGCGCAAGTCGGCGATCGTCTCGAACAGCGGGACCATGAAGAGCGCCGCCGACCCATCGGCACCGACAAGACCGACCTCTTTTAAGAGCAGCGCCAGCTCGAGGAGATCGGAGGCGCTTTCGGTCTTGGACACGATCGAGGTGCGGATCGCGCCGGGGCCGTAGGTCTTGCGGATGGCCGCGGCGGCGCGCAACACCGCAAGCTCGCCGGCCGTCTCCTCGCTATAGGCGATGAACGGCGAGACGAGCGGGCGCGGCGAGCGCAGTTCCTGCCGCAGGAGTTCGACGCGCTCGGCTTCGCTTAAGGAGCGATAGTCGAGGCCGGGCGTCGCGGCGCCGAGAATTTCGGCGACGGTGCGCTCATGGACAAGCGAATGCTGCCTCAAGTCGATCGGCGCGAGGTGGAAGCCGAATACGTCCACCGCGCGCCGCAGCGCCCTCAGTCTTCCGCGCGCGACGATGGCGGCGCCGTTGGCGATGAGCGAGACGATGATCGTGTCGAGGTCGGCGAGGAGCTCCTCGACGGCCGCATAAGGCGGCAGGTCGACGAGCGGCTGGCGCAGCGCGACGACGTGGTCAAGCTCGCGCGCCGTCTTGGCGAGGCGCGAATACATGCCGGTGATCGCGCGACGGTACGGCTCCTCACGGCGCGCGACGGCCGCATCGGCGGCGCGGTCGGCGAGCGCGGCGAGTTCGCGCGTGACGGGCACGAGGTTCGAGGCGAGCGACAGTTCGCCGCCGAGCTCATGCAGTTCGTCGAGATAATGGCCAAGCGCGCGGGCGCTCTGCTGCCGCACCGCTTCGTTGAGCACGTCGGCGGTGACGTAGGGGTTGCCGTCGCGATCGC
Organism: Myxococcota bacterium; assembly: GCA_035506135.1. Classification (GTDB taxonomy): domain Bacteria; phylum Myxococcota_A; class UBA9160; order UBA9160; family PR03; genus DATJPY01. Next base: position 1,824 of record DATJPY010000114.1, read on the forward strand.
CGCCGATCCATGAACCGACGCGCAGGAACGAGGGGATGGGCGTCGCCGGCCGGGCGCCGTCGCTCCGGCAAAGCTCGTCCTCGATCACGCCGTAGAGGCGCGGCAACTCGCTGAAGAAGGTGTAGTCGTAGTAGGAAAGGCCATTGGCGACCTCGTCGATCACCTTGAGCCACGTCTGGCGCAAGAGATTGGTGCGCCAAAGGATGAGCACGGCGCGGCGCAGCTTCTCTTCGTTCTGCGCCAGCTCGGCCCGGTCGGCGGCGCGCGCGCGTTCATCCAAAAGCTCGGCGATTTCGAGCTCGCGGGTGAGCGCGCTCTTGCGCCTGACTTCCGTCGGGTGGGCGGTGAGCACAGGACTCACGAGCGCCCGCTTAAAGAAGGCGGAGAGCTCGCTGGGCTCCGCTCCTGCGGCGCGAAGGTGGTGGAACGCGTAGGCGAGCGACCCCGGGCGCGGCGCCGACCCCGCGATCACATGCGCGCGGTTGCGCCGGATGTGGTGCTGGTCCTCGGCGATATTGGCGAGATGCGAGAAATGGCTGAAGGCGCGGACAATCGCGAGCGTCTGATCGGCGGTGAGGCTGTCGAGCGTCGCCTCGAGCTCGCGTCGGGCGCCGACCTGGTTGTCGCGATGGAAGCGGATCGAGGCCTGGCGGATCCGCTCGACGAGCTCGAAGGTCTCCTCGCCCTCCTGCTCGCGCACCGTGTCGCCGAGGATGCGGCCGAGCAGGCGGATGTCCTCGCGCAAGGGACGGTCCTTGTCCGCATCGTC
>DATJPY010000115.1:0-43946 GCA_035506135.1 Myxococcota bacterium
CGTTGGCGAAGTACGCGTGGGGCTCGAACGAGGTCCGAGCGCCGCGCGCGAGCGCGTCGCTCGACCAGCAGCCGCAGCGCGCGCAGTGGAACAGGCGGAAGTCCCCGAGATCGATGCGCGGGCGTGCCGCCGCGCGGCAGACCGGGCAGGCGGAGCCGCCCAGGGTCGTGAGGGTCTCGTCCCTCCCGGCGGCGCTGGCGCGAGATCGGTCCAAGCACGGCTTCCTCGACCCGGTCGCCGGCTCTCCAGGTCGTTGGCGAAGATCGGATGCGGCGACGGGTATACCACGGTCACGAGATCGATCGCATGCGCGACCCGCGATGCGGCGCCGCGGCCGTCCGAGCCGGCACTCCGAGCGCGCGGGGATGGCGTCGCTCGCGCGGCGCTGTACCGTCCCTCGCTGGCGATGCCCGCTTCCGAACGGCTCTTCCCGCATCGGCTCGGGCTCGCGCTCCTCGTCGCCGTTGCCGTCGCTCTCAAGGTGGCTCTCCTGCTCTCGAGCCAGTCGATCGCCGACGGCGACGAAGCGGTCACCGGCCTCATGGCGAAGCACGTCCTCGAGCGCGGCGAGCACGCCGTCTATCCGTACGGCGTGCAGTACGGTGCGGGCGCGGGGGTCGAGTCGCATCTCGCGGCGCTTCTCTTCGCGGTCTTCGGGGTCTCCGATCTCGCGCTGAAGGCCGCCGGCCTGATCGTCTGGCTCGCGACGCTGGGCCTCGTCGGCCTCACGGCCGCGCGCATGGCCGGCGCGTGGGCGGGCGCCTCGGCGGCACTGCTGTACGGCTTCGCGCCTCAGGGGGCGGAGTGGAGCCTCAAGGTCGCGGGCGGGCACGGCGTCGCGGTCCTGCTCGCGGTGGCGGCGGTGGCGCTGATCGAGTGGGGCGCGCCCCCGTTCGCGGCTGCAGCGCTGCTGCCGCTCGCCGCCGTGGCGCATCCGATCGTGGCGCCCTTCTGTGTCGTCCTGGCCGCCTATCTGCTGTGGAGGAGCCGCGGAGCGACCGGCCGCGCGCTCACGGCGCTCTCGCTGGTGGCGGTCGGCGGCGCGCTCTGGATCGCCCTGAGGCCGCCTGCGACCGGAGTCTGGAACCCCGCCGCCGCCGGCTTCGACGCCCGCGGGCTCGCGGCGTCGCTGCCCGCCGTCCTGGACGGCGCCTTCGCGGCGAACCTCAACGCGCGCGTGCTCCCGCCCCTCTTGCAGCTCCTCGTCTCCATCGGCTGGCTCGCAGCGCTCGTGGCGATGGCGGTGCGATCCGGTCGACCGCGCCGGCGCTGGCTCTATCTGCTCGCGCCGCTCGGCGTGCTCGTCCTCGTCGATGCGACGCAGCTCGCGCCCCGCCACCTGCTGCTGCTCTATCCGCTCGGCTGCGTGGTCCTCGCAGCGGGACTCTCCGAGCTGCCGCGACGGGGCACGCTCCTCGCGGCGCTCGTCCTCGCGGGCGCGGTGGTGCAGGTGCAGGTCATGTTCGATCCCGCCGTGCACGGCCCGGACCCCCAGGATCGCGGGCTCCTGCGCGCGAACCTCGAGGAGGTGCTGGGGGCGCTCGACGCGCACGGGATCGCGTACGTCTACTGCCTGGACCCGATGTTCCAATGGAACCTGGTGTGGGCGAGCCGCGAGCGGATCGCCGCGCGCTGGACAGATCCCGTCGATCGGCTGCCCGAGCTGCCGGCCCGGGTCGATGCCGCCCGGCGCGCCGGTCTCCGGGTCGCGCTGGTCGAACGGGCCTCGCCCGATTCGCTCCGATTCGTCGTCCGCCCGCTGCCCGCGGCCGCGCAGCTCGCGGCCGTCTTCCCGCCTGCCCCCGACGAAAGTCGCTGATGGAGCGCATCCTCGAGCCCGGCCCGGGCCCCCGGATTTTCCCTTCCCCTCGAGGGCCCGCCGTGTAGACTGCTTCGGTTCGAAGCCCGGAGCCCCCATGCGCATCCAGCTGGTCTGTCTCGAGGACGGCATCACCTCCTGCGGCTTCCGAAAGCTCGCGGCCTATACGGCCCGCCTGCATCCCGGCACCAGGTCCTACTACGTGTCGACGCGGAGCTACCGGACCGTCCGCGCTGCGGTGTCCGGCAAGATGGGCACGCTCAGCACGCTGCTCGACGGCGAGGACGTCGAGACCATTGCGCGGGAGCTGCGAGGCGACGTGATCGGCTTCTCGTCGATGACGGGCTACGCGGCGCTGACCCGGAGCGTGATCCGCCGGGTGCGCGAGCTGAATCCGTCGGCGTACATCGTCTGGGGCGGGATTCATCCCATCATCGAGCCCGAGGACGCGATCGACGCCGACGTGAACGCGATCTGCACCGGCGAGGGCGAGTTCGCGTTCGGCGAGCTCCTGGAGGGCCTGAAGCGGGGCTGCGACCTCACCGGGACCCGCAATTTCTGGTTCAAGTCCGGCGATGGGACCGTGACGCGGAACGCGTTCCTCCCGCTCCAGACGCCCGAGGAGATGGAGCAGCTCCCGTTCCCGCAGTACGGCGACCCCCGCGAGCGGATCTACGAGCGGGGCAAGGGCTTCGTCCCGGTCACCGTGGACGACTACCTGCACAACGACGGGCTCGGCTATCCGGCGCTGTGGTCGATCGGATGCCCGCTCCACTGCAGCTACTGCGGAAACACGAAGTTCATCGCCAACGACCCCAAGTACCGCCGGCTCCGCCACCCGAGCGCGCGCTACATCGTCGAGCAGGTGAAGGACGCGAAGCGGCGCTTCCCGCACCTCTCGCAGGTGAGCTTCCACGACGACAGCTTCATGGCGATCCGCTACGCCGAGCTCGAGGACTTCGCGGAGCTCTGGCGCGCGGAGGTCGGCCTTCCGTTCGCGGTCTACGGGGTGATCCCGACCTACGTGAAGCGAGACAAGTTCGAGCTCCTGACGTGGGGAGGCATGAACCGCATCCGCATGGGGATCCAGAGCGGAAGCAAGGCGATCCTCGACTTCTACAAGCGACCCACGCCTCCGGAGAAGATCCTCGCCGCCGGGAGCGTCGCATCGTCGTTCGCGCCGAAGTACCACATCCCGCCCGTGTACGACATCATCATGGACAACCCGATCGAGACGCGGGAAGACGTGATCGCGACGCTGGAGCTCCTCTACCGGCTGGCGCGTCCCTACACCCTCCTCATCTACTCGCTCAAGGTGATTCCCAACACCGGCCTGGCGGACGCGATGGAGGCGCGCGGCATCGATCTCGACGAGATCGACGACAGCTACCTGATCGTTCCGCCGCGCGTCGCGAACCTGCTGCTCTATCTGCTCGTGCTCTGGCGGCCGCCGCGCTGGCTCTGGGAGCGGCTGCTCTCGCGAGTGCGGGCGAGTTCGGAGCCGCAGCCGCTCTATCCGCGCCTCGGCTGGGTGCTGCGCGCGCTCTCCCTCACCAAGCGCGTGCTCGGCCACCTGCGCGTGATGGACCTCTCGATCACGCCCGGGAAGACCAGCTACCGGCTCTGGCGCGTGGGCGTCGTGGGCCTGTGGCAGCGCTGGTTCGTGCGACGCCCGCCGCGCCCGGATCCGCCCGCGCCGGCCACCGTGCCCCTCCGCGTCTCCGGCTGAGCGCGTCCGCCGGTCCCCCAGGTAGAGGGCGCCATGATCGGGTCGGCGATGGACGTCGAGGGCATCGGCCGCGTCGCCGCCGACACCACTCCCGGATCTCGCGCCGGCCAAGGTCGGGGCCAGCCCGAGCCCCGCGAGGACTTGAGGCCGAGTCTGGGAAGCGATGGGCGGCGCGCCGGTGCGCGCCGCCCATCGAAGTCTCAGCGAGGCGCCTCGGCGGGGCGATCGGAGCGCCGAATCGGCAGCAGCCGCAGCGCGACGCGCCCGACCAGATCCGAGCACGGCAGATAGCCCCAGTCCCGCGAGTCGACCGATGCATCCGCCGTGCGGTTGTCGCCGAGGACGAAGAGCGATGCCGGCGGGACCACGCCTTCGAAGCTCCCGAGCGTCGCGGCGCCTCGGATCCGACCCGACGGCCCCACGTTCGGAGCGCTTCCCACCGGAGAGCCCTCCTCGAACACCGTGACGGCGCCGTCGCGGATCCGCACGCGGTCGCCCGGAATCCCGAGGACGCGCTTCACCAGGATCAGGCTCGGATTCCGCGGCAGGCGGAAGACCACGAGCTGCCCGCGTCGCGGCACGTAGGGGCGCGGGTCCCCGAGGAAGGCGCGGATCTCGGCGCCGGTGACGTCGAGCTTGGAGATCAGCAGCAGGTCCCCGGGCGCGAGGGTGTCGAGCATGCTGTTCCCATCGACGCGGAAGGTGGCGAGCGCGAACGCGTGCAAGAGCACCAGCCCCAGCGCCAGCGGGATCAGCAAGCGCGCGACGCCGATGGGAACGCCGCGGAAGACGACCTTCGGCGGGCGGGAGCCGGGGCTCAGGGAGGGCCCCCGCCGGCCTCGCGGTCGGGCGCCACCGGCAGCGTGAACTGGAAGCGGGCGCCGCACCCGGGCTCGCTCTCCACCCAGAGCCGCCCCCCGTGCGCCTCGACGATCGAGCGGCTGATCGAGAGGCCCATGCCCAGGCCATCGGCCTTGGTGGTGACGAAGGCGTCGAAGATGCGGTCGCGATCGCCCGGCGCAACGCCCGAGCCCGCGTCCTCGACCGCGAGGCGGATCTCGTCGGCTCCGGCGCCCGTGCGGATCCAGAGCGCGCGGCGCTCCTCCGGCGTGTCGCGCATCGCCTCGATCGCGTTCAGGAGCAGGTTCAGGATCACCTGCTCGAGCTGGACGCGATCGGCCATCGCGCGCGGCAGCGGATCGGCCGGCTCGAAGTGCAGCGAAACGCGCGCATTCCGCAGCTCGGTGCGCAGCACGCCGATGGCGTCCTCGATCACCCGATGGACGTCGAGCGGTGTCGTCTGCGGGTCCGTCTTCTTCAGCATCGCGCGCACCTGCGAGATCACCCGCCCGGCGCGGTTTCCGTCGCGCACGATCCGCCGCACCGCGGCGCGCGCCTCGTCCAGGCTCGCCGTCTCGCCGTCCAGCCAGCGCAGGCAGGCCTCGGCGTTGGTGACCACGCCGGTGAGCGGCTGGTTGATCTCGTGGGCGATCGACGCCACCAGCTCGCCCACCGTCATGACGCGCGCCGCGTGCGCGAGCTCCGCCTGCGTGGAGCGGAGCGCCTCCTCGGCGAGCCTGCGCTCGGCCATCTCGGCGCGCAGCGCCTGGTTGATCTGCTCGAGCTCCCCGGTGCGCCCGGCGACCCGGGTCTCGAGATCGTCGCGGGCCCGGCGCAGCGACGCCTCGGCGTCGCGCCGCGTCGAGCTGAGCCAACCCGCCAGGAGCGCGGAGATCACGAAGGCGCCGAAGTACGGGAGGTCCTCGGCGTGGATCGCGAACGCGCGAGACGGCGGCATGAAGAAGTAGTCGACGGCGAGGGTCGAGAGCAGGACCGCGAACAAGCCGGGGCCCAACCCTCCGAACCACCCCGCCGCCATGACGGCGCCAAGGAAGAGGAACAGGAACGGATACGGCATGCGGGGCGCCGTCACCAGCACGGTCGCGAGCGCCGCGCCCACCATCATGGCCGCCCAGACATATTGCAGTGTCGGGGACGACCGCCGGCGCGGCGACCCGCCGGGCACTAGGAGCGGGAGCCGGGGATCGCGAGACGCTCCGCGATGCGCACCAGATCGGCGAGCGAGCCGACCCGCATCTTCTGCATCACCTGGCCCCGGTGGAGCTTGATCGTCGCCTCGCTGGTGCCGAGCCCGGCTGCGATCTTCTTGTTGGGGAGACCCGCCACCACCTCGGCCATCACCTGCCGCTCGCGGGGCGTCAGCGACTCGAAGCGCTGGCGCAGCTCGGCGAGCTCCGTCTGCTCGCGCCGCTCGGAGCGGCTCCGCTCGAGGCCGTACTGGATCGCGTCGAGCAGATCCTGATCGCGGAACGGCTTGATCAGGAACTCGATGGCGCCCTCCTTCATCGCCCGCACGGTCATCGGCACGTCGCCGTAGCCGGTGAGGAACACGATCGGGATCCCGACGCCGCGCCCGCGCAGGTCGCGCTGCAGGTCGAGCCCGCTCGAGCCCGGCAGGCGCACGTCGAGCACGAGGCACGCGGGGCGATCCACCGGGTCCGCCTGCAGGAACTCCTGCGCCGATCCGAAGGTCTGCACCTCGAGGCGCACGGAGCGGACCAGGCTCGCGATCGCTTCGCGCACCGACGCGTCGTCGTCGACCACGATCACGATCGGCTGCTCGCCCACGCTGCGTTCCCGAGATCCCACGAGGAGCCTCCATTCTGGCGCACGCGCAGGGTGTGGGAAAGAGGGCCGAGGTGCGCACGGATCCCCGAGACGCGCTACCTGAACCGAGGGCGCGCGTCGTGCCCGATCGATCCGGAGCCGCTCCGTGAGTCCTACCGACCCTTCACCGCACCTCCCGCCGTCGCGACCGCGCGAAGGGCGCGAGGAGCCTTCGCCTCACCGGCCCTGGCTCGCGCTCCTGGCGTACGCGCTCTGCGCGATCGCCCTGGTCTGGCTCTGGCAGCAGGGGCTCGCGTCGCTCTCCTACCAGACCCTCTCGTACCGCGAGTTCAAGAAGCGCCTGTCGGCGGGCGACGTCGTCGAGGTCTCGCTCGGCTCGGACGAGATCACCGGACGCCTCAAGAGCGCAGACAAGAAGGCGCCGGTGGGCGGACCGCAGCCGGCCGGCGAGCTGTTCCGCACTGTGCGGGTCGAGGATCCGGGGCTCGTCCACGATCTCGACGCCGCCGGCGTCGACTACAAGGGCGTCCGCGAGAGCCCGCTCCTGCAGCTGCTGCTCGCGTGGGTGCTGCCGCTCGGCCTGCTCGCCGTGCTGTGGCTCACCGCCTTCCGGCGCCTCGGCGGCCCCGGACAGGCCGCGCTCTCGTTCGGCAAGTCGCGCGCCAAGCTGGTGGCCGACCGCGACGTCGGCGTCGGCTTCGCCGACGTGGCGGGCTGCGACGAGGCGAAGACGGAGCTCGCCGAGGTGGTCGAGTTCCTGCGCACACCGGAGCGCTTCACGGCGCTCGGCGCCCGGATCCCGAAGGGCGTCCTGCTGGTCGGTCCTCCCGGCACCGGCAAGACGCTGCTCGCGCGCGCGGTCGCCGGCGAGGCGCAGGTGCCGTTCTTCTCGCTCTCGGGAAGCGACTTCGTCGAGATGTTCGTGGGCGTCGGGGCCGCGCGCGTGCGCGACCTCTTCGAGCAGGCCAAGGGCCACGCACCGTGCATCGTGTTCGTCGACGAGCTCGACGCGATCGGCCGCGCGCGCGGGGTCCACCTCTCCAACATCAACGACGAGCGCGAGCACACCCTGAACCAGCTCCTGGTCGAGATGGACGGATTCGAGCCGAACTCGGGCGTGGTGATCCTCGCCGCCACGAACCGCCCCGACGTCCTCGATCCCGCGCTCCTACGCCCCGGTCGGTTCGACCGCCAGGTCGTCCTCGACGCGCCCGACGTGAGGGGCCGCGAGGCGATCCTGCGCGTGCACGCACGCGGAAAGCGGCTGGCTGCGGATGCGGATCTGCGCGCCGTGGCGCGGGCCACGCCCGGCTTCTCGGGCGCCGATCTCGCCAACGCGCTCAACGAGGCGGCGCTCCTGGCTGCGCGCCGCGGCGTCGTGGAGATCAGCGCGCGCGAGCTCGACGAGGCGGTCGAGAAGGTCGTCGCCGGTCCCGAGCGCAAGAGCCGCCGCCTCGAGGACGCCGAGAAGCGGCGAGTCGCGTATCACGAGCTCGGCCACGCGCTGGTCGCCCTGTACAGCGAGCACGCCGATCCCGTCCGCAAGATCAGCATCGTGCCGCGCGGCCGAGCCGCACTCGGCTACACGCTCCAGCTCCCGACCGGAGACCGGTACCTGCTCACGGAGAGCGCGCTGCGCGACCGGCTGCGCGGCCAGCTCGGCGGTCGCGCGGCCGAGGAGCTGGTGTTCGGCGAGGTGTCGACCGGGGCGGAGAGCGACCTCGAGGCGGCGACGGTCCTGGCGCGCCGCATGGTCTGCCAGCTCGGCATGGGCAAGTCGGTCGGCCTGATGCACGTGGCCCGCGAGGGTGTCCCGGCCTCGCTGCTGCCGGAGCCGGTCGGCGGGCTGCAGCGCGACTGCAGCGAGGCCACGGCGCACGCCGTCGACGAGGAGGTGCGCGCGATGCTCGACGAGGCCTATTCCGGCGCGCGGACCATCCTGCGCGAGCATCGCGACGAGCTCGAGCGCGCAGCCGCCAGCCTCCTCGAGCGCGAGACGCTCGACGAGGCCGCGCTGCGCGCCCTGCTCGCCCACGCCGGCGCGCCGCCGCGCAAGCCGGCTACGACTTGATGTCGATCACCCGGGGCTTGGCGACCTCGGTCTTCGGGATCTCGACGGTGAGCACGCCTTCCTTGAAGCTCGCCTTGATCCGATCCGCGTCGGCGTTGGCGGGCAGCGTGAAGGAGCGCGTGAAGCCGCCGTAGCTTCGCTCCACGTAGTGGCGCTTCTCGCCCTTCTCCTCGCGCTCGCTCTTCTTCTCGCCGCGGATCGAGAGCACGTCGTCGTGGATCTCGAGCTGCACGTCCTCGCGCTTCGCCCCCGCCAGCTCGACGGTGACGACATAGGCGCCGTCGTTCTCGGCCACCTCGCAGGCCGGGGACCAGCGGAACGCGCGGCGCTCGGCGGGGGCGTCCTCGAACAGCCGCGCGAGCCCCCACTCGCGGAACGGATTCCATCCTCGCAGCAGACCGAGCTCGAACGGCTCCACCGCCGTCGAACGCTCCGTCTCCTTCCTCTTGCCCTTCTCGTCCATGGGATCCTCCTGGTTGGTGAACGGAGTCGGTGCAACGCCCGTGCCCGAAATCGCGCGAGCCGCGGGCTGCGCCCGGAGGGGATGTGTCGCGAAGTCGCCGGGCGCGAGGCGACCTGACCCATCGCCGACCCCTTCGGTCGCGCGCGAGGCGAGCGCCCGGTTCGCCAGCGCTGGCGTAGAATCTGCAATTCGCGCTTCGGGGATCGATGCGGAGGCAGCATGCGCTTCATACGAACCTTCGACAGCCTGACGCTCGACGACATTCCGCTCGTGGGAGGCAAGAACGCCTCGTTCGGCGAGATGATCCGCGAGCTCCGCCCGCTCGGCGTCCGCGTCCCCGACGGCTTCGCGCTCACCGCGGACGCGTATCGCGCGATCCTCGAGGAGCCGGGCGTACGCGCGGCGCTCCAACGGGCGCTCGCGTCGATCGATCCCGCCGACGTCGCGTCGCTGCGCCGCGGCGGCGCTGCCGCCCGCCGCGCTCTCCGCGACGCACCGCTGCGGCCCGAGCTGCTCGACGAGCTGCGCGAGGCGTACGCGGCGCTCTCCCGGCGCTACGGCGAGCCGGCGGTCGACGTGGCGGTGCGCTCGAGCGCGACCGCCGAGGACCTGCCCACGGCGAGCTTCGCCGGCCAGCACGAGAGCTACCTGAACGTCCACGGCTTCGAGGCCCTGGTCGAGGGGTGCCGCAACTGCTTCGCCTCGCTCTTTACGGACCGCGCCATCTCCTATCGCGCGGAGCGCGGCATCGACCACGAGCGGGTCTACCTGTCGATCGGAGTGCAGAAGATGGTGCGCTCCGACAAGGCGGGCGCGGGCGTCCTGTTCACCCTCGACACCGAGACCGGCTTCGATCAGGTCGTGCTGATCACCGCGATCTACGGCCTCGGCGAGAACATCGTGCAGGGCGTCAGCAGCCCCGACGAGTACGTGGTCTTCAAGCCGACCATGGCGGAGATCTCGCGGCGGCTCGGTGCCAAGGAGTTCGCCATGGAGTACGACGAGGGGGGCGGCCGGCGCACGCGCAACCGCTCGGTCCCCGAGTCGCTCCGCCAGCAGTTCGTGCTGTCGCGCGAGGAGACGCTCGAGCTCGCGCGGCAGGCCGTCGCGATCGAGCGCCACTACAGCGCCCGCGCCGGGACGCCGCGCCCGATGGACATCGAGTGGGCGAAGGACGGGCGGACCGGCGAGCTCTTCGTCGTGCAGGCCCGCCCCGAGACCTCCCACTCGCAGCGGGACGCGGCCTGCATCGAGACCTACGCGCTCGGGCGGCGCGGGCCGGTCCGCGTCCGCGGCCGCGCCGTCGGGACGAAGATCGGAGCCGGCGCGGTGGTGCGCCTCGACCGCGCGGCCGAGATGCAGCGCTTCCCGGACGGAGGGGTCCTCGTCACGGCCATGACCGATCCCGACTGGGAGCCGATCTTGAGGCGTGCCTCGGCGATCGTGACCGACCAGGGCGGCCGGACGTGCCACGCAGCGATCGTGAGCCGCGAGCTCGGGATTCCGTGCGTGATCGGGACGGGAAATGCGACCGCGGTGCTGCGCGAGGGCGATCCGGTGACCGTCTCCTGCGCAGAGGGCGAGACGGGCGTGGTCATGGAGGGAGTCTTTCCCTTCGAGCGCCACGTGCTCGACGTCCGCGAGGTGCCCGCCACCCGTACCGGCATCCTGCTGAACGTCGGCAGCCCCGACCAGGCCTTCGCGCTCTCGTTCCTTCCCGTCGACGGGGTCGGCCTGGCGCGCGAGGAGTTCATCATCGCCAACGCGATCGGGATCCATCCGATGGCCCTGATCCATCCCGAGGCCCTCGACGACTCGACCCGGAGCGAGGTCGCGAGGCGGATCCGCGGCTACCGCGACGGCGCCGAGTTCTTCGTCGACAAGCTCGCCGAGGGCATCGCGCGCATCGCAGCCGCGTTCCACCCGCGCCCGGTGATCGTGCGGCTCTCCGACTTCAAGACCAACGAGTACGCGGGCCTGCTGGGCGGGTCGCCGTTCGAGCCGAAGGAGGAGAATCCGATGATCGGGTTCCGCGGCGCCTCCCGCTACGCGCACGAGCGTTACCGCGAGGGATTCGCGCTCGAGTGTCGCGCGCTCAAGCGGGTGCGCGAGGAGATGGGGCTCGGGAACGTGATCGTGATGATCCCGTTCTGCCGGACCGTCGAGGAGGCGGCCCGCGTCGAGGAGGAGATGAGCAAGCACGGGCTCGCGCGCGGCGAACACGGCCTCCAGGTCTTCGCCATGTGCGAGATCCCGGCCAACGTGCTGCTGATCGGCGAGTTCGCCCGGTACTTCGACGGCTTCTCGATCGGATCGAACGACCTGACGCAGCTCGTGCTCGGGGTGGATCGCGATTCGGAGATCCTGGGCCCGCTCTTCGACGAGCGGAATCCCGCCGTGCTGCGCGCGCTCGAGCTGGCGATCGAGGGCGCGCATCGCGCGCACTGCAAGATCGGAATCTGCGGGCAGGCCCCGAGCGACCATCACGAGATCGCCGAGTTCCTGGTGAAGGCGGGCATCGACAGCCTGTCGCTCTCGGCCGACGTAGCCGTCGCGACGCGGCTGCGCGTCGCGGAGCTCGAGAAGCGGCTCGGCCGTCAGCCGTGAAGGCGGCGCGGGGGTTCTAGTCGGCGCTGCGCGCCGCGCACGCCACGCAGCGGGTGGCGCCCGGCAGCGCGCGCAGTCGGGGGATCGGGATCGCGCCGCCGCACCGCTCGCAGCGGCCGAGCACACCCTCGGCGGCCCGGTCGAGCGCGTGGTCGATCGCCGCCACGCGCCGCACGGCGAGCTCGTCGAGCGCCGTCGCGGTGCGCACCTCGGTCAGATCCGCGCCCTGCTCCGCCTCGTCGAGCGGCTCCTCGCGCGCGACGAGCTCGAGCGCTCTCTCTCCGGCCATCCGCTCGGCGAGCCGCCCGCGGATCCGCTCGCGCTCGCGCTCGAGCTCGGCGACCAGCGCGGCGAGCTCGCCGGCGCGCTCGCCGCGCCGGGGGCGCGGGCCGCCGCGCAGCGACGTGGCGAGCGCCCACAGCACGTCGGTCTCGGAGAGCAGCCCGGCCAGGCTCCCGGTCTCGTCGACGACCGGGAGGCAGCCGACGCGGTGCTCTGCCATGCGCTCCGCCGCCTCGGCGAGCGGTGCGTCGGCGCCGATCGTCTCGGGTGCGTGGGTCATGATCTCGCCGACCCGCCACTCGCGCGCGCGCGCCCGCTCGGCGGGCTCGAGGTCGCGCCGAAGGCTGATCTCGAAGGGCAGCGCGGCGCGCAGGTCGTCGATCGAGAGCACGCCGACGACCTGAGGGCGCCGCGCATCCGGGCGGGGCGAGCCGGCGTCGGCCGAGAGCACCGGAAGATGGCGGATCCCGCGCTCCAGCATCAGCTCGAACGCCTCGAGCGCCGAGGCGTCGGGCGCGATCGAGACCGGATCGCCGCTCATCCAGCTCTTGACGGATGCCTCCACGACTCCTCCTCTACCCTCGTGCGATCGGCGTGGGCGCCGGCGTCCCGAGGAACATGCGCAACACCTCCGCTTCAGTGGAGCTCGGCGGCGGCGCCGCTCGAGGGCAGGCTCGCGGCGGGGAGCGGGATCACCTCTCCGCCCCGCGCGAGCACCACCTGCACGATGGCGTCGAGCACGTCGTCGTCGCCCGCTCCCGCGATCCGCGCCCCGTTGGCATCGAGGCGGCCCGGGATGCTGCGCTCGGCGTCGACCCAGAGGCGCCGCACGCGCCCGAAGAACGCGGCGGCCGTGATGTCGTCGAGCCGATCGAAGCCCTTGCCGCGGTTGCGCGCGCGCTCGAAGCTCGAGCCGTCGCGCGCCGGATCGCCGAGCCAGCGCTCCACGATCGGCCAAGCGAGGGCGTGCAGCTCGGAGGGCGACAGCCGATCGGGATTGCAGACCACGCCCTCCACCAGGAGCGCGGGCATCTTCGCGGCCGCGCGCAGGGCGGCCTGATGCTCCTCGGTGGCGGCGAGGACGAGCGGGAGCAGGCCGTCGCCCAGGTGCCCGGCGAGCGCGCGCCCCAAGGCCTCGTGGAATCGCTCGAGGTCGAGCTTCCGCTCGTCGCGGGCGGCGCCGTGCGAGTAGAAGATCGGGGCGCCTCCGCCCGCACGGCTGCCGCGCACGCGTAGCTCGTTCGCGCTCGTCTCGGCACCGAGGGCGTCCTCGAGGCTGGTCGGCAGACCCGGCTGCGGCGCAGGCGTGAGCCCCTCGGGGCCGCCCTCGAACAGCGCGACGCGGCGGACGGAGACGGCGAGGACCCGGTAGCGGCTCGCGCGGCGCATCGCCCCGAGCAGCGGGCGCAGCGCGAAGGTCGTGCCGACGCTGACTCGATACGGTGTCGGATGGTGGAGCGCGACGGCGTGGAGCGAGCGCTCGTCGATCAGCACGGCGAGGGCCGCGGGCCCGGGTGCGCCGCCGGCCTCGAGCTCGACCGCGTGGAGCCGCGCCGCCCACCGACCCGCCGCCTCGGCGAGGAGCCCGGCCGCCGCGAGCCGGGTCTCGACCTCGCGCGCCGCATCGGCCAGCTGGACCGCATTCTGCTGGACCTGCGGGAAGCCCCACTGGAGCGGCAGGTAGATGGTCACGCGCAGGCCCTCGGCCGCGGCAGCCCACCCGCGAAGCGTCTCCAGGCTGGGCAGCGGCTCGATCGAGATCGGATCGACTCTCATCGCGCGGCCTCCGGGAGCTCTCCTTGTGCAACGGCCATGCCGCCCACAGACCGAGCGCGTCGCATTCCACGCCCGAAGCTGTGGCATCTCGGCACAGGCGAGACCGGATGTCTCAAGGGACCGAGCTGCCCTCGTCGTCCCGCTCGGGCGCATGGTCGTCATCGAGGAAGTGGCGGGCCGCGGGTCCCTCCCAGTCGTCGTAGTCGCCGCGCCGCACGGCCGCCAGCACCAGCCCGAGGAGCGAGCCCGCGAGCAGGAGCGTCGCGGGGATCGTGATCCAGAGGAAGCTCATCGCCGCGGCCTCCAGCGCAGAAGCCGCACGGCATTGCCCGTCACCACCAGCGAAGAGAGGCTCATCGCGATCGCTGCAGGGAGCGGACGCAGCAGGCCCGCCGCCGCCAGCGGAACGGCGAGCGCGTTGTAGAGGACCGCGAGCGCCAGGTTCTCGCGGATCCGGCGCAGCGCGGCACGGGAGAGCCCGATCAGATCGGGCAGCGCCTCGAGCCGCGGCGCGCGCACGATCACGTCGGCCGCGTGCAGCGCCACGTCCGCACCGCGTCCCATCGCGACTCCGACGTCGGCGGCGGCCAGCGCCGCGGCGTCGTTGATGCCGTCGCCGACCATCAGGAGGCGGGCGCCGCGGCCGCGGTGCGCGCGCACGGCGTCGACCTTCTGCTCGGGACTCACACCGGCGAGCGACTCCGCGATGCCGGCGCGCTCGGCCGCGAGGTGCACCGCGTCCTCGTGGTCTCCCGACACCAGCGCGACGCCGAGTCCGAGGGCGCACAGACGCTCGACGGCGCGGCGCGCATCGACGCGCGGCGGGTCGACCAGCGCGACGACGCCGATGACCTGCTGGTGCCGCGCGACGTAGGCGAGCGTCGCACCGCGGGTGGCGAGCCGATGCGCCGCTTCGTCGAGCGCAGCGTCGGTGCGCAGGTGGAGCTCGTCGAGCAGGGAGCGCGAGCCGACGGCGAGGCGCTCCTCGCCCTCGCCGGCCACGACGCCCCGCCCCGGCAACACGCCGCGCGGCGCCGGCGCGACGGCCCGCGCGCAGCCGAGCCGGTCCGCCTCGGCGCGCAGCGCCGCGGCGATCGGATGCGTGGACGCCCCCTCCGCCGCCACGGCGGTGGCGACGACCTCGCGGGCTTCGACACCGGCCGCCGCGACCACGCCGTCGATCGCGAGCCGGCCTTCCGTCAGCGTGCCGGTCTTGTCGAGCAGCACGAGGTCGGCGCGTGCGCAGCGCTCCAGCGCCTCGCCGCTCTTCACCAGGACGCCGAGGGCAGCGGCGCGCCCGAGCGCCGCGGTGATCGCGGCCGGCGTCGCGAGGCCCAGGGCACACGGACAGGCGACGATCAGCACGGCCGCCGCCGCGATCGCCGCCTCGAGCGGCTGCGCACCCGACGCGATCCAGCCGAGCCCCGTCGCGGCTGCCGCGACGAGCACCGCCGGCGCGAATACGGCCGCAACCCGGTCGGCGAGCGCCTGCACCCGCGGCCGCTCGGCCTGCGCCCTCTCGAGCAGCGCCGCCATGCGGGCGAGCGTCCCCTCGCCCGCGGGCGCGGTCACCTCGACCTCGACCTCGCAGAGCACGTTGCGGCTCCCGCAGAGCACGGCGTCGCCCGTCTCGCGCAGGACGGGTCTCGATTCGCCCGTCACCATCGACTCGTCGACCTCGGTGCGACCCGTGGCGATGCGCCCGTCGGCGGGGAACGCCTGGCCGGGTGCAACCACCGCGAGGTCGCCGACCGCGAGCTCGCGCGCGAGCACCGGCTCGAGCCCGTCCGGGCGCCGCCGCAACGCGCGCTCGGGCGCGAGCGCCACCAACCGCTCCACGGCACCCGCCGCGCGGGCGCGAGCTCCGCGCTCGAGCGTGCGGCCGAGCAGGATCAGGAAGACGATCATGGCGGCGGAGTCCACGAAGACGTCGGGAGTTCCGCGCATCGTCCCGGCGAGGCTCGCGGCGTACGCGGTGCCGATGCCGAGCGCGATCGGGAGATCGATGGTGATCTCGCGGCGCCGGAGACCGGCGAGCGCACCGAGCCAGAAGGGCGCCGCGCACCAGGTGGCGGCCGGCAGCGAGAGCGCGAGCGCCACCCACCGGAGCGCGCGCTGCACCTCCGGCTCGATGCCGCGATACGTCCCGATGTAGAGCCCGGCCGACAGCATCATCACGTTCGCGGCGAGGAACGCCGCCACCAGCAGGCGGGTCAGGGCCTCCCGGGCGCTCCGCGCCGCGGGTCGCTCGAGCGCGGCGGGATCGAACGGAGTCGCGTCGTAGCCGAGCGCGCGCACCTGCGACACCAGGTCGCCGACCTCGAGCTGCGCCGGGTCGAAGCGGACCAGCGCGCGATGCGTGGTGTGATTGACGCGCGCCTCGCGAACGCCTGTGACACCGCGCAGCGCGCGTTCGACGCGAACGACGCATCCGGCACAGCGCAGCCCATCGAGGAAGAGGCCCGTCTCGGCGGAGCGCGCCTCGGAGGCGACGAGGGCGCGGACATCGGCCGTCACGGCGCCCACACCGCGAAGCTGCGCTCCACCCTCTCGCCACCCCGCTCGGCGCGCACCACGAGATGCCAGCGACCGGCGCGTGGCAGCGGCACGTCGCCGGCGAAGCCATCGCCGGCTCGCATGAGGTCGATGGCGGCGTCGAGGCCTCCCTCGGCGGGACG
This sequence comes from Myxococcota bacterium, assembly GCA_035506135.1. GTDB lineage: Bacteria > Myxococcota_A > UBA9160 > UBA9160 > PR03 > DATJPY01. Next base: position 16,075 of record DATJPY010000115.1, read on the forward strand.
CTCGCGGAGCACCTGCACGCGATCGGCGGCGATCGGCGCCCCGCGCGGATCGCGGACGTCGGCGACCACGTGCGCCCCGCCTGGATGGAGCCCGACCGCGAGGTCGATGCGCCACCCCAGCGACTCCGCGCGGCGCTCGGCGCGCAGCCGATCGCTCTCCTGTCGCTCCGCCGCGAAGGCGTCCTCGACCACGGGCGGATCCGCGCTGCGGCTCGCCACGCGGTAGAAGCCCACCGAGGTCCCGATCATCGCGAGGAGCAGCGCGGCGATCGCCACCGGCCACGGCTCGCGCCGCGTGCTCGGGGTGCCGTCAGCCCGCACGATCGCTCCCCTCCCGCCCCTCGCCGCCGGCCGGCGACACGAAGGTCGAGACGCGCGCCACCGAGCGTCCAGGCGACCCGACGTCGTCGAGCTCCTCGAGCACGAAGCGGATGGCGGTGCCGTCGCGCGGGTCTACCGACGCACCCGGCGCGGCGAGCACGAACACGCGCGCCTCGGCGCTCTCCGTGGCTGAGACCCGCACCGGGTTCACGCCCGCGACCAGCTCGAAGCGAGCCGGCGCCTCGAGCCGGATCCGATAGAGGTGGTCGCGGCGATCGCGGTTCTCGAGGTGCAGCGTGTAGGCGTTTCCGATCCGACCGTCTCCCGCCGTCTGGTAGAGCGCCGAGCGGTTGCGCTCGACCTGGAGGTCGAGCGGAACGCGCTGGGCCAGCGCGCCAGCGAAGGCGCCAGCGACGGCGAGCAGCAACCCGCCGTATACCGCGACGCGCGGTCGGAGCAGGCGCGTGGCGCGCCCCTCGAGCTGCGCCAGCGACCGGTAGCCGATCAGCTCGGGCGCGCGCCCGAGCCGGACCATCACGCCGTTGCAGGCGTCGATGCACTGTGTACAGCCGATGCACTCGAGCTGGAGGCCCGCGCGGATGTCGATGCCGGTGGGGCAGACGGCGACGCAGAGCCCGCAGTCGACGCAGTCGCCGCGTAGCGGCGCCGATCCGGCCTTCGACCGCTTGCCGCGCGGCTCGCCGCGGCTCGGGTCGTAGGCGACGACGAGCGAGTCGCGGTCGAGGAGCACGCTCTGGAAGCGGGCGTAGGGACACAGGAACTTGCAGAACGTCTGGCGGATCAGGCCGAAGTCGAGATAGGAGAGCACCGTGGCCGCCAGCCAGAAGCCGACCGAGGCGCCCGACCAGTCGCCCGAGCCGAGCGCGCGCAGCATCTCGTACGGGGATCGGAAGTAGCCGACCAGGTGGAAGCCGACGATCGCCGAGAGGACGAGCCAGGTCACGTGCGTGGCCAGGCGCCGCCAGAAGGCGACGCGTGCGGGGCGCCCGGCGCCCGACCAGCGCTCGATGCGTCGCGCCACGGCGGCGTAGACGTCCGTGAAGACCGTCTGCGGGCACGCCCATCCACACCACAGCCGTCCGACCAGCGCCGTGAAGAAGAACAGCGCGAGCGCGAGGCCCGCGACCAGGAGCCATAGGAAGAAGAGCTCCTGCGGAAAGATCACGAGGCCCAGGACATGGAAGTTGCGCCGCGGGACGTCGAGGAGGACGAGAGGCTCGCCGCCGATGCGAAGCCACGGAACGGCGAAGAGGATCGCGATCAGGATGGCGTCGGCGATCCAGCGCAGACGCCGGAGCCGACCCTGCACCGGGCGGGCGGACAGCACGCGCGCCTCAGCCGCCGGGCGCCGGCGGTGCGTAGTCCGGCGCGCCCAGCCCGGGCTTGTCGCTCTTCGGGAGCGTCTCGACGAAGGCGAGCACCTTCCAGATCTTGTCGGCACCGAGCTGCGGCTCCCAGGCCGGCATCCCGCCCGGCCGCCCCTTCGAGACCGTGAGGAAGAGATCGCGATCGGTATGTCCGTACTTCCAGTAGGGATCGATCAGGCTCGGTCCCACCAGCCCGCTCCCATCCGGCCGGTGGCACGCCGCGCAGATGGTCGTGAAGACCTCGCGCCCCTCGGCGATCGCGGCGGCGTTGCCCCGGTACGGGTTGGACTCCGGCGTCGCCGGTCGGGCGGCGGCGGCTCGGGCCTGTGCCTCCGCAACTTCCGTCGCGTATTGCGCATGCTGCGACCACCCGGAGAGGATGTAGTAGGGCGCATAGAAGGCGGCGAACAAAATCGTCGCGATGAATCCCCACCACCACCAGGACGGGATCGCGTTGTCCTCCTCGCCGATCCCGTCGTGCGGCGCGGCGTCGTCTCGCACCCGCTCGGCGACCTCCCGCGAGTCGTCGCTCACTCGTCGTCCTCCTCGAGCATCCGGCGCGCCGGCTCCTCGAGGCGCTCCTTGCGCGAGCGCGCGAAGACCCAGACACAGATGCCGGCCAGCACGATCGCGAACAGCGCGAGACGACCGATCTTGTAGAGCGCGATCCAATCGACCGTCACTGGGAAGCTCCGCTGGGCGCAGCCGGGGCCCGCCCGCGCCAGCCGAGATCGGCGCCGAGATGCTGCACGTAGGCGATCAGGGCGAGGAGCTCGCTCCGCGCCTGTACCTCGCTCAACGCGATCCCGTCGCGTCGCAGCGAGTCGGCGATCGCCGCCTGCGCGGCGCGGGCCGCATCCGCCGCGACGCGGATCTCGTCGTCGGAGTACGGATGACCGAGCCCTCGGAGGACCGCGAGCTTCCGCGCGATGAGCGAGAGGTCCAGCGGCTGCTCGGCGAGGAAGGCATAGGGCGGCATGTTCGAGCGCGGCTCGATCTCGCGGGGGTTGCGGAAGTGGATCCAGTGCCACGAGTTCGGATACTTGCCGCCGACGCGCGCCAGGTCGGGGCCGGTTCGACGCGAACCGTACAGGAAGGGCCGGTCGTAGATTCCCTCGCCCGCCATCGTGAAGGGTCCGTAACGGTCGGTCTCCGTCTTGAACGGGCGGACCATCTGGCTATGGCAGTTGTTGCAGCCCTCCCGGATGTAGAGGTCGCGCCCCTCGAGCTCGAGCGGGGGATACGGCTTCACACCCTCCACCGGCTCGATCGTGCCTTGCAGGAAGTAGGGCGGGATCAGCTCGATCATGCCGCCCACGAGGACCGCCAGCAGCGTCAGGATCGAGAAGGTGAGGCCCTTCGCCTCGAGCGGTCGATGCCACGACCACGCCACGACTAGCGGCCTCCGGCGACCGGCAGCACCGCGGCGCGCGAGGTCGGCGCCGGCACCGCCGCGTCGCCCTGACGGATGGTCTGGACGACGTTGTACGCCATGATGAGCGCACCCGACAAGAAGAGCACCCCTCCCGAGGCGCGGATCAGATCGTAGACGCGGATCGCGGCCACCGACTCGATGAAGGTGTACGTGAGGCTTCCGTCGGGGCTGACCGCGCGCCACATCAATCCCTGCGTGACGCCGGAGATCCACATCGATGTGACGTAGAGGACCAGGCCGAGCGTGGCGACCCAGAAGTGCGTCTCCGCGAGGCGCACGCTGTAGAGCGTCGTGTGCCAGAGCCGCGGGATCAGGTAGTAGAGCGTCCCAAAGCAGGTGAGCGCCACCCAGCCGAGTGCGCCCGAGTGCACGTGGCCGATCGTCCAGTTGGTGAAGTGGGAGAGCGAGTTCACCGTGCGGAGGGCCATCATGGGACCCTCGAAGGTGCTCATCCCGTAGAAGGTGATCCCGACGGCGAACATCTTGAGAATCGGATCCGTCCGCAGCTTGTCCCAGGCCCCGCGCAGCGTGAGCAGGCCATTCAACATGCCGCCCCACGACGGCAGGATCAGCATCACCGAGAAGCTCGTCCCGAGGATCTGGGCCCACTCGGGCAGCGGGGAGTAGATCAGGTGGTGCGGCCCCGCCCACATGTAGAGGAAGATCAGGGACCAGAAGTGGATGATCGAGAGTCGATGCGAGTAGATCGGGCGCCCGGCCTGCCGCGGCAGGAAGTAGTACATCAAGCCGAGGATCGGAGTCGTGAGCAGGAAGCCCACGGCGTTGTGTCCGTACCACCACTGGATGTTCGCGTCGTGGACGCCGGCGTAGATCGAGTAGGACTTCCACCAGGAGACGGGGATCTCGAGGCTGTTGAAGATGTGCAGCATCCCGATCGTGAGGATCGTCGCGATCCAGAACCAGATGGCGACGTACAGGCCGCGCTCGCGGCGGCGCGCCACCGTACCGAAGAAGTTGACCGCGTAGACCACCCAGACCACGGCGATGGCGACGTCGAGCGGCCATTCGAGCTCGGCGTACTCCTTCGACGTGGTCTTGCCGAGCATCAGGCTGACCGCGGCCGCGGCGATGATCGCGTTCCAGCCCCACAGGTTGATGCGCGACAGCGCGTCGGAGTACATGCGGACCCGACACAGGCGCTGCACCCCGTAGTAGCTGCCGGCGAACACGGTCCCGAGCGTGAAGCCGAAGATCACCGCGTTGGTGTGGATGGGGCGGATGCGGCCGAAGCTCAGGTAGGGGGGGACGTTGAGCGCGGGCCAGGCGAGCTGGAGGGCTGCGAGCAGCCCCACCGCCATGCCCACCACCCCCCAGAGCAGCGCGGAGAGCGCGAAGCCGCGCACGACGGCCATGTCGTAGAGATCGCGTTCGGCATCGCTCGGCGCCACGAGATACCTCCTACCCGATCCTCGACCGGCTCCGATCTGGGATTCGGGAGTGCACGGCGTATGCCATCCAGCGAGGCTCCGCGCCGCGCGTGGGCACTCGGCTCGTGGCGTTCTGACGCGTCGTGACCCGACCTGAGACCACGCGCCACAGCGCCGGACGCTCTCGCGTCCGCGCGGCGCTGCGCCCGCGGGAACGACCCTTGCACCCAGCTTGAGACCAGGAGGCGATCTCGACCATGCGAATCCGCGATCGGCTCGGCCCGCTCACGGTGGCTCTGCTCTCGTTCGCGAGCGCCACGTCCGCGCGCGCGCTTCCGCCCGAGTGTCCGCTCCTGTTCCCGGACTTCCGCTGCGACCGCCACGGGCGTTACGAGGGCTTCGTGCCTCCGATGACGAACCCCTTCCTCTTCGAGGATCCTTTCATCACCACGGGCATCTCGGCCTGGGGACTCTGGCACCAGTTCCCGAACAGCTCGATCCTGGAGGGCGGCCATCTGTGGGGCGCCGCGGCGCAGGCGCGCGTCGCAATCACCGACCGCATCGCCTTCATCGCCACCAAGGACGGCTGGATCGACTTCGACCCGCGGCTCGACCTGATGAACCACTCCCAAGGCTTCGCGAACCTCGGGTTCGGGCTGAAAGGCGCGCTGATCGACCGCCCCGACATCCCGTTCATCCTGACCCCGAGCCTACGCGTCGAGGTCCCGACGGGGAGCGCCGACGTGCTGCAGGGAATGGACGGCAGCGTGCTGATCCCGGGCCTCTCCGCCGCCTGGGGCTACGACCGCTTCCACGCGATCGGGATGGTCGGCGGACAGGTCCCGATCGACACCAACGCGAAGAGCACGTCTTTCATCTACTACCTGCACCTCGACTACGCCGTGCATCCCCACATCGTGCCCTTCGTGGAGCTGGCCGGCTACCACTACACCGACGGCGGCAACGGCGAGTCGGAGGTGCGTCTCGCGCACGGCCAGCACGTGGAGGTCGGCACGGCGTTCTCCCTGCTCGGCATTCCGGGTCAGGAAGGCTACGACTACACGAACCTCGGCTCACCGGGGGTCGCGGGCAACAACATCATCGTGGGTGCGCTCGGTCTGCGGGTCCCCGTGAACCGCCACGTGATCCTCGGTGCCTCGTGGGAGCACGTCCTCACGAATCGCGAGGACGTGATCCGTCAGCGCGCGACGATGAACGTCACCTTCGAGTTCTGAGGACTGCCGGCCGGATCAGTACTCGCAGTCCGCCTCGAGGCGCCCGGCCTCGTTGGCGCGCACGCGCAGGCGGGTCATGCACGCCATGCAGTAGAGGCGATCGCCGGCGCGGAGCTCGCGCGTCGATCGGATGACCACCTTGCAGACGGGGCACAGCACCTCGTTGGGCCCCAGCGAGTCGCCGGGTCCCTGCCAGTGCCGGTAGAAGCGTCGGTAGCGGGTGGGGACCTCGTCGAAGCCGGTCTCCTCGAGCAGGAAGCGCTGGCGCGGGACCCGGCCCCCGCCCGCCGCTTCGCCCTCCATCTCGATCGGATCCGTGCTCACGGGAAGCCGAGCCGCGCCACCGCGGCGAGGTACGCCCGCCCGAGGTCGGGGCGCTCGGACGCCGGGATCCCGATCTCGCGGACGGTCTCCTCGAAGGTCTCGAGGACCAGCGCGTCGAGGTCGCGCTTGACCTCGCCGATCCGCGCGCGCCGGTGCGGGCTCTCGCGCAGCCGGCGACCCAGCTCGTTCTCGCCGAAGCCGATGTGCCTGCGCTCGTCCTTCACGATGCCGGAGAGGATCTCGGCCGTCACCGGATCCGCCGTGCGCGCGTGGCTCTGGAACACCGTGAACTCCATCGCCTCGAGGATCACGTTCTGGGCGAAGAGCGCGGCCTCCCAGTCCTTGCTCCCGACGAGGCCGAGCAGCCGGCGCTTGAACTCGCGCAGGCTCGGGCTCGCGCGGCGCTCCACCTCGGCCTCGGGGTCGGCGACACCGAGGTCCTCGAGGCGGTGCAGGAGCACCTCGAGGTGCCGGCCCTCGTCGACGACCTGCGTCGAGAGGAAGACCTTGGCGAGCCGGTTCGGCGCAATCGACACGAGGCCGCTCGCGCCCTCGAGCGCCGCCGTCTCACCGACGCAGTAGTTGCAGAGAACGCTGATGAGCCGCTCGCGCTCCGTGTCGGTGAGCGGCGCTTCGCGCGTACCGGGCCGGTGCCCGTAGCTGGTACCGGCCAGATACCCCTCGACCGAGTGGAACCAGAACTCGAAGGAATGGACCTGGGCCAGGAACTCGGCCGGCTCGAGGTCGTGCACCTCCACGACATCGCGCGAGCGCTGCGCCGGCACGATCAGGGCCGGGCGGGGGTCTGGTACTCGAGACCGATGCGCTCGAGCCGAATCTTGAACTCCTTCAGCACCGTGTCGGCGAGCAGCGCCTCCATCTCCTCCGGAGCGAGGTCGTCGAGGCGCCGACCCTGCCAGCTCGCGGGCTTGCCTCCCGCCGCGGCGCCGCTCCGAAGCCGCTCCACGTCCTCGGGGCGCGGGGCGTCGCGGAACGCCTCCGCGAAGGTCGCGAGCATGTGATAGGACATGTCGCGCTGCATCCGCTCGATCTCGCCCTTGCGCTCCGGATGCTGGCGGATCCAGCCGCCGATGCGGTTCTCCCCGAAGCCCACGTGACGCCGCTCGTCGGCGATCGTCCCCGAGAGCGTGTGCGCGAACTTCGGATTCAGCTCCTCGTTGCCCGCGTGCATCATCTCGAAGACGTGGAACGCCATGCCTTCGAGGATCACGTTCTGCCCGACGACGCCGCCGAGGAAGTCCTTGCGGTCCACCTTCTCGAGCAGCACCTCGGCGAAGCGCACGAGATGCGGATTGGCGTGGACGCGGATCACGTCCTCGAGCTCGGCCTTGCCGACGCCGAGGTCGAAGAGCCGCTGCGTGAAGACCTCGACGTGACGGGCCTCGTCGATCGTCTGGGTGGCGAGGAACCGCTTGCTGGCCTCGTCGGGAGCCGCGTTGATCAGCCCGGACGAGGCCGCCAGCGCGCAGCGCTCTCCCAGCACGAGCTGGACCGTGGTGCGGATCGCCTGCTGGCGCAGCGCGTCGTCTCCGAGCAGCGCCTCGGGCTCGCGCTCCCCGGCGTGATGGCCGAACTCGGTCCCCAGCAGATAGCCCTGGGGCGCCGACTCGAGCCAGTACTGGACGGTGTAGCCGGAGAGAGTGTCCGCCATGTCGATCTCCTCGGTCACACTCTCCCTTCAAGCCCCGTGCCGGCGCGATGGCGCGCCACGCCGGCTCGCGTCCCACGATCTGTTGCCGGACGCCCCAGCCCGCTGTGCCCTCCGAGCCCCGGTGTCGCAGGGCGTGCGGGCGCGAGCTCAGTCGATCGACCGCAGCCCCAGCCGAACGAAGTCGCCCTCGGTCAGGATCCCCGCGAGCGCTCCGTTCTCGAGCACCGGCAGGCATCCGATCTTGTGCTCGAGCATGACGCGCGCCGCCTCCGCGAGCGGAGCGTCGGGCGCGATCGTGAGGGGGTCCGTCGTCATGACGTCCTTCACGGCCAGGAGGTTCAGGAGCTTCTGCTGCGCGTGGCCGCCGTAGCCGAGCGCGCGGGCAAGAGCGCCGCGGAAGAGATCGCGCTGGCTCAGGATCCCCACCACGTCGTCGGTGGAGTCGTCGAGCACCGGGGTGTGGCGCACGCGGCCGAGCCGCATCACGTCGTCGGCGATCACGAGCTTGTCGTTGCGGCGGACCGTCGCCACCTCGCGGGTCATCAGATCGCGCACGCGCATCGGCTTCTCCTCCGAGCCCTGGATCAAGCAACTCCCGTGCCAGGGAGCCCCAGGCTTGGCCGCCAGCGGCCCGGCGCGATAGCGTTTCGGGCGTGAAGGAAGACCGCGAGGAGCGCCTCGAGTTCCTCGGCCTGACCGAGACCGATCGGCGCGCGCTCGTGAAGCTCCGCCCTCTGCTCGAGAGCGAAGCCGATCGGCTCGTGGCCGCCTTCTATCGCCACCTGCTCTCGTTCGACGCCACGCGCCGGCTCCTGGTCGACCCGGCGGTGAAGGAGCGCCTGCTCGGCAAGCAGCGCGAGTACCTACTCTCGCTCGGCACGGGGGAGATCGACGACCGCTACTTCGAGGAGCGTCGGCGCATCGGCCAGGTCCACGAGCGGATCGGGCTCGAGCCGCGCTGGTACCTCGGCGCGTACGCCCTCTACTTCTCGCTTCTGAAGCCGATCGTCTACGCCGAGCATCGCGCCGATCCCGATTGCGCCCAGCAGAGCATGAACGCGCTCTTCAAGCTGCTGCTGCTCGATGCGCAGATCGCGATGGAGGCGTACATCGAGCGCCACGAGCGCGATCTCGAGCACTCCAACCGCGAGCTGGCCGCGGCGAGCCGCCACCTCGCCCGGGACTACGAGGCGCAGGGCCAGGAGCTGCGGCAGATCGAGCGGCGGGCGCGCGCCGCCGAGGACCTGGCCTCGATCGCGACGCTGGTGGCCGGACTCGCGCACGAGATCGGAACCCCCATGGGCGTGATCCGCGGACACGCTGAGGCGCTCGGCAGCGCCGTGGCCGACGAGCGGGGCCGATGGCGGCTGCGCATCATCGTCGAGCAGATCGACCGCATCTCGAGCATCATCCAGTCTCTGCTGAACATCGCACGCCCGCGCGAGGCCACCCGCGTGCCGGTGGACCTGTCGAACGTCGTCGACACCGCTCTCGCCTTCCTGTCGGAGAAGATCGAGCGGCGCGGCGTCACGGTCGAGCGAAGCTACACGCCGGGGCCGGAGGTCATTGGCGACCCCGACAAGCTCCAGCAGCTCTTCCTGAATCTCTTCGTGAACGCGATCGACGCGATGCCCGATGGCGGCGCGCTGCGCGTTGCGCTGCAGGCTGGTGGCGCCGAGGAGATAATGATCACCGTGGCTGACACGGGAGTCGGCATGTCAGCGCGAGATCTCGAACACCTGTTCACCCCCTTCTTCACCACCAAGCCGCCCGGGCGCGGCAGCGGGCTCGGCCTGGTGGTCGCGCAGGGGATCGCAGCCGACCACGGAGGGCACATCGAGGTCGGAAGCGAGCTCGGCCACGGCACGGTGTTCACGATCCATCTGCCAGGGAGCAGGCCCCAAGCCGACTAGGACAGGCGATCGGAGGGGTGTCATGCGTTGGGAGCTCGCGAGCACGTGGCCCTGGCCCTCGGTCGATGAGATCGAGCGCCGCTTCGAGGAGCTGATCCGCGAGCGCTGGGGAGCCGGCGTGACGGCGCCTCCGGCCGACGTGTTCGTGGCAGAGGAATCGATCTGGGTCGAGCTCGATCTGCCCGGGGTCGAGCTGCGCGATGTACGCGTGCGCAGCGAGGCGGGCTGGCTCTGGATCGAGGCGATGCGCCGTCCACGACCTCCCAGCGAGGCCGCGAGGCCGGCGCGCGTCGAGCGGGCACGAGGCGCGTTGCGCCGGGCGGTGCCGCTTCCCGCCGGCCTGCACCCGGAGCCCGTCGAAGTCACGCTCGAGGCCGGGGTGCTGAGGATTCACCTGCGCAAGGAGTTGCGGTCTTGAAGCCGGCTGCGTCCCGCCTCCCGCTCGACGCGAGCGCCGTCCGCTTCCGCTCCGATGTGCGATCGCTCGGCATCGGCTCGACGAGCGACGTCGAGGCCCGCATCGCGGTCGGCGACGAGCGCGGTGAGAGGGCGCTCGCGCTCGCGCTCGGAACGCAGAGCGCGGGCTACCACGCCTTTGCCTGCGGAGTCGAGGGACCCGGCCGGCTCGAACGGATGGCCGACGAGGTCCGGCGCCTCATGCTCCGCGATGCGTCCTATCCCGACTGGGTCTACGTCCACAACTTCTCGGATCCCTCGCGGCCGCGGGCGATCCGGCTGGCCGCGGGCCAGGGCGTGCGGCTGCGCGCCGATCTCCGGGCCTTCCTCGACGGCCTCGCCGAGGATCTTCCCAAGGCTTTCCGCGAGGAGAGCTTCGACGCCGAGAAGCTGCGCCTCATCGAGGCATTCCAGAAGCAGCAGGTCGAGCAGCAGCGGGCCCTCGAGGAGCTAGCGAGCCGCTCCGGATTCGCGATCACCGTCTCCCCTCCGGGAGGGCTCACGCTGGTCCCACTCGTCGACGGGCGTCCCGTCAAGGACGAGGAGGAGTTTCGGGCGCTCGGCGCGCAGCGCATCGCGGAGCTCGACGAGGGGCGCAAGAAGCTCGCCCACGAGCTGCACGGCCATCTCGAGCGCCACCGCGACGAGCGGCATCGGCTCGACGAGGAGATCCGGGCGATCGAGCGCGGATTCGCCGCCGGCATCGTGCGGCCGCGAGCCCTCGCGATCGCGGCCCGCCACGAGAACGCCGCCGTCTCCGCGCATCTCGAAGAGCTCGTCGAGCACCTCCTCGACAACCTCGACGCGTTCCGATCGCGCGAGGAGACGAACGCGCCGCCGTGGCTGCCGTTCCTCGCGGCCGAGGCCGAGCCCTTCGCGGTCTACGACGTCAACGTGGCGGTGGACAATTCGCGGACCCAGAGGCCGCCGGTGGTCGTCGTCGACAGCCCGACCTACAAGAATCTCTTCGGGACCATCGACCGCGTCGTGGATCGGTTCGGGCGCCTCTCGACCGACTTCCGCAAGATCCAGGCAGGCGCGCTGCTGCGCGCAGACGGCGGCAGCGTGGTCCTTCAGGCAGAGGATGCGCTGGTGGAGCCGTTCGTGTGGCGGATCCTCCGGCGCACGCTCCGCTCGGGGCGCGTCGAGATCGAGGCCTACGATCCGTTCGTGATGTGGACCACGGCCGCGGTACGGCCGGAGCCCATCCAGGTCCAGACGAAGGTCGTGCTGGTGGGGCCGCGCTGGCTCTTCGAGATGCTGCTCCAGGTCGACGACGAGTTTCGCGACCTGTTCAAGGTGCTCGCGGACTTCTCGCCCGTGGTCGAGCGGACCGACGCATCGACCCGTGCGCTGTGTGGTCGCATCGCATGGCTGCGCGAGTCGGAGGGTCTGCTCGTCTTCGATCCGACCGCGCTCGACGCGCTCGTCGAGCTCGCCGTCCGCGAGTCGGGCGACCGCCGCAAGATCCACCTCGGCAGCGAGCGGGTGCTCGACGCCGCGCGCGAGGCAGCCGCGCTCGCCTCCGCGGCCGGGCGCTCGGCGATCACCCGCGAGGAGGTGCGCGCGGCGGTGCGGGAGCGCGTACACAGGCTCGATCGCATCGAGGAGAGGATTCGCGAGGCGATCGATCGGGGGCTCGTGCTCCTCGATCTCGACGGCGAGCGGGTCGGGCAGGTCAACGGCCTCTCGGTGAGCGAGATCGGCGGGCATGCATTCGGGCGGCCCAGCCGGCTCACGGCCACGGTCGGCCTCGGCCAGGGGGGTGTCCTCAGCGTGGAGCGCGAGGTCGAGCTCTCCGAAGCCACGCACGACAAGGGCGTGCTCATCCTTCAGGGCTTCCTGCGCGATCGCTTCGCCCACGCCCGCCCGCTCTCCCTCGTCGCCTCGCTCGCCTTCGAGCAGTCCTACGGAGCGATCGCGGGCGACTCGGCGTCGCTCGCCGAGCTATGCGCGATCCTGTCGCGGATCGGCGGCTTCCCGCTGCGCCAGGACCTCGGAGTCACGGGCTCCGTGAACCAGCACGGCGAGGTCCAGGCGGTGGGCGGGCTCGACGAGAAGATCGAGGGCTTCTTCGACTGCTGCCGTCTGCGGGGGCTGACGGGGCGTCAGGGAGTGATCATGCCCGCCGCGAACGTCGAGAACCTGGCGCTGCGCGAGGACGTGGTCGAGGCGATCGAGCGCCGCGAGTTCCAGGTCCTCCCGGTGCGCACGGTGGAAGAGGCGCTCGAGGCCCTCACGGGAGTCGCCGCGGGGGCGCCCGACGAGCGCGACACGCTGCTCGCCCTCGTCGACGCCGCTCTTGCGGGCTTCGCGCAGCGCCTGGCCGAGTTCGGCGCCGCGCGCGCCGCAGGGTGAGGCAGTCCGCCTCGGGCCCTCGGCTTCAGCTGCCTCCCGCCACACGGCTGCCCGGCAGCGAGCTGCGGTCGGCAGGCTGGTCCGCGGTACGGGAGTTGCAGCTCGGATCGTCCCGAGAGGAAATCCGTGGCTGCCCCCGCGTCGATCCGCCTGCTGCGGCCTGGGGTCTGGGAGCTCGGTCCGGAGTTCCGCCCGGGCATGCGCGTGCCGGTGCGCGTCTTTGCGAGCGAGAAGCTCCTCCAGGCCATGGACGACAAGGTCTTCGAGCAGGCCGCCAACGTGGCGACCCTGCCGGGGATCCTCGGCGCGAGCATCTGCATGCCCGACGCGCATTGGGGCTATGGGTTCCCGATCGGCGGGGTGGCGGCGATCGACCCGACCCGCGGCGTGATCTCGCCGGGGGGAATCGGCTTCGACATCAATTGCGGGATGCGGCTCGTGCGCACCGACCTGCTCTGGCCCGAGGTGCAGCCGAGGATGCGCGAGCTCGTCGACGCGCTCGCAGAGCGCGTGCCCGCGGGCGTCGGGAGGCGCGGCTTCGTGCGGATCGATCGCGACGAGTTCCGCGACGTGCTGCGCGAAGGCGCCGGATGGGCGGTGAAGCGCGGCTACGGCACGCCGGACGACCTGCGCCGCACCGAGGCGCACGGATGCTTCGCCGACGCGGATCCCTCCCGGGTGAGCGAGCACGCCGTGGAACGCGGCTACCGCCAGATCGGCACGCTGGGCGCCGGCAATCACTATCTCGAGATCCAGGTGCTGCGCCGCGAGGGCGTGTACGACGTCGACCTGGCGCGCGCGTTCGGCCTCGACCTGCCCGAGCAGGTGGTGATCATGTTCCACTGCGGGAGCCGGGGCTTCGGCCACCAGGTGGCGACCGACTACCTGCGCGAATTCCTCGAGGCCATGCCGCGCTTCGAGCTTCCGATCATCGACCGCGAGCTGGCCTGCGCTCCGTTCGACTCCCAGGAGGGTCGGGACTACTACTCCGCAATGTGTTGCGCCGCAAACCTGTCGTTCGCGAACCGCCAGGTGATCCTCCACCGCATCCGCGAGGTGCTCTCGGACGTCTTCGGCAAGCCGGCCGAAGCGCTCGGCATCCGCCAGGTCTACGACGTGGCCCACAACACCGCGAAGCTCGAGAGCCACGCATCAGATGCGGGGAATCGGCTGCTGCTCGTACATCGCAAGGGGTCGACGCGCGCCTTTCCGCCGGGCCATCCGGAGCTGCCGCCCGAGTATCGCGACACGGGCCAGCCGGTGATCGTCGGCGGCAGCATGGAGACCGGCTCCTACGTGCTCGCGGGCCTGGCCAGCGGCGCGGAGGGCTTCTACAGCACGGCACACGGGAGCGGGCGCACGATGAGTCGGACCCGCGCGCGCAAGCTGATTCGGGGAAGTGAGCTCCAGAGGAGGATGGAGGCGCGGGGCATCCTGGTCCGGCCCGCCTCCCTGCGCCATCTCGCCGAGGAGGCCGGGTTCGCCTACAAGGACGTCGACGAGGTCGCCGCAGCCACCGAGCAGGCCGGCCTCTCGCGCCGCGTCGCGCATCTCACCCCGGTCGGCAACGTCAAGGGCTGAGCGGCGGGCGAGTTCGGAGCATGGACCTTGCCGCATCAGGATCCGCCATGGGCACCGGCAACAACGAGCGGGAGGCGCGCTTCGAGCCGATCGCGAAGCCCTCGAGCGGCTGGCGCGTGCGGCCGAACCTGGTGGATTACGCAGCCGCGCGCGCCGAGTTCAGCTGGGCGCGGGCGCGCCGTTCGCTCGACGGCCTGCCGGGCGGCCGCGGGCTCAACATCGCCCACGAGGCGGTGGACCGGCATGCCGAGGGCCCGCTCCGCGATCGCGTGGCGATCCGCTGGCGCGGGCGCCACGGCGAGCAGCGCGAGCTCCGGTACGCCGCCCTGCGCGCCGAGACGAACCGCTTCGCCAACGCGCTGCGCGGTCTCGGCGTGGGCCCGGGCGACGCCGTCTTCGCCCTCGCTGGGCGGATCCCCGAGCTCTACATCGCGGCGCTCGGCGCGCTCAAGAACGGGAGCCTCTTCTCGCCCCTCTTCTCCGCCTTCGGGCCGGAGCCGATCCGCCAGCGCCTCGCGCTCGGCGACGCCCGCGTGCTCGTCACCACGGCGGCGCTCTACGAACGCAAGGTAGCCGCCCTGCGCCCGAGCCTGCCGCGGCTCGAGCACGTGATCGTCGTAGCGGACGGCTCCGATGCCTCCGCCCGCAGCGCCGCCCCGCCCGGCACCCGCGACTGGAGCGGGCTCGTGGCGCGCGCGGCGAGCACGTTCGAGATCCCGCCGACCGACCCCGAGCACCGCGCCCTCCTCCACTTCACGAGCGGCACGACCGGAACGCCCAAAGGCGCGCTGCACGTGCACGAAGCCGTGGTCGGGCACCATGCGACGGGTGGCTTCGCGCTCGACCTGCATCCCGACGATCGCTTCTGGTGTACCGCCGACCCCGGCTGGGTGACCGGCACCTCCTACGGGATCATCTCTCCGCTCACCCACGGCGTCACGATGCTGGTGGACGAAGCGGACTTCGACGCCGAGCGCTGGTACGCGCTGCTCGAGGCAGAGCACATTACCAACTGGTACACGGCGCCGACGGCGGTCCGCATGCTGATGAAGGCGGGGCCTGAGCTGGCGCGCAAGCGCGATCTCTCGGCGTTGCGCTTCATCGCGAGCGTGGGTGAGCCGCTGAACCCCGAGTGCGTGGTGTGGGCGCGGGAGGCCTACGGCATCCCGATCCACGACAACTGGTGGCAGACGGAGACGGGTGGGATCATGATCGCCAACTATGCCGCCCTCCCGATCCTGCCGGGCTCGATGGGGCGCCCGCTTCCAGGCGTCGACGCGGCCATCGTGCGGCGCGGCGCCGATGGGACGATCGAAGAGCTCGGTCCCGGCGCGGACGGGGAGCTGGCGCTTCGGCCCGGCTGGCCCTCGATGTTCCGCGGCTATCTGAACGACGAGGCCCGCTACCGGCGCTGCTTCGCCGGCGGCTTCTATCTCTCGGGCGACCTCGCGCGCCGCGACACCGACGGGTACTTCTGGTTCGTGGGCCGGGCGGACGATGTGATCAAGTCGGCCGGCCACCTGATCGGTCCGTTCGAGGTCGAGAGCGCGCTGCTCGAGCACCCGGCGGTGGCCGAGGCGGGCGTGATCGGAAGGCCCGACCCGATCGTCGGCGAGATGGTGAAGGCCTTCGTGTCGCTGAAGCGGGAGTTCGAGCCGAGCGAGCTCCTCCGCCGGGAGCTGCTCGGATTCGCCCGCAAGCGCCTCGGCGCCGCCGTAGCTCCCAAGGAGATCGCCTTCGTGGCGAGCGTGCCGAAGACGCGCAGCGGGAAGATCATGCGACGGCTCCTCCGCGCCCGCGAGCTCGGCCTGCCGGAAGGAGACCTCTCGACCCTGGAAGAAGAGCGATGACCGCTCCCGTGCGACCGGCGCCCCCGCTTCCCGCTCCGGAGCACGCCCTTCAGCTGCTGCGAGAGATGCTCCGCATCCGCCGCTTCGAGGAGAAGTGTGCCGAGCTCTACGCGGCGGAGAAGATCCGCGGCTTCCTCCACCTCTACATCGGCGAGGAGGCGGTGGCGGTGGGCGCGATGCAGGCGCTGTCGCCCGGCGACGCGCTGGTCTCGACGTATCGCGAGCACGGTCACGCGCTCGCGCGCGGCATCTCCGCGCGCTCGATCATGGCCGAGATGTTCGGGAAGGTGGCGGGCTGCAGTCGCGGGCGCGGCGGCTCCATGCACCTGTTCGACGCCGCGACGCGCTTCTACGGCGGCAATGCCATCGTCGGCGGCGGGCTCCCGCTGGCGGTCGGCCTGGCGCTGGCGGATTCACTACGCGGCCTGCACCGCGTCACCGCCTGCTTCTTCGGAGAAGGAGCGGTCGCAGAGGGCGAGTTCCACGAGTCGATGAACCTCGCCGCCCTCTGGCGCCTGCCCGTCCTGTTCTGCTGCGAGAACAACCTCTACGCGATGGGCACGGCGCTCGCCCGTTCGGAGTCGGAGACGGACCTCTGCCTCAAGGCCTCGAGCTACGAGGTTCCAGCCTGGCCGGTCGACGGCATGGACGCACTCGCCGTCGAGGCGGCGACGCAACGCGCCGCGGTCGCGGTTCGCGGAGGCGGAGGCCCCGCCTTCCTCGAGTTTCGCACCTACCGCTTCCGCGCCCACTCGATGTACGACCCCCAGCTCTACCGGAGCAAGGAGGAGGTGGAGGCCTGGAAGCAGCGCGACCCGATCCCGGCGCTCGAGCAGCGGCTCGTGGAAGCGGATCGGCTCGACGCCGGCGAGCGCGATCGCCTCGAGCGCGAGGTCGCCGAAGAGATCGACGACGCCGTCGCGTTCGCAGAGGCGGCGAGCCTCGAGCCGGTCGAGCAGCTGAGCCGTTTCGTCTACTCGGACCCGCCGGCGCCGTCGCAGGGGAAGCCGTGAGCGCGCCGCAGGGCAGCCCGGCGCCTCCGCGCGTGCGCACCTATCGCGACGCGGTGCGCGAGGCGCTGCGCGACGCGCTGCGCCGCGACCCGCGCGTCTTCCTGATGGGCGAGGACGTGGGGCGTTACGGTGGCTGCTTCGGCGTCTCGCGCGGACTTCTCGAGGAGTTCGGTCCGGAGCGCATCCGCGACACGCCGCTCTCGGAGTCGGCGTTCGTCGGCGCCGGGATCGGCGCCGCGCTCGGCGGCATGCGTCCGATCGTCGAGATCATGACAGTGAACTTCAGCCTGCTCGCGCTCGACCAGATCGTGAACAATGCCGCCACGATCCTGCACATGTCGGGCGGACAGTTCCACGTCCCCCTGGTGATCCGCCTGACGACGGGCGCGGGCCGACAGCTCGCCGCACAGCACTCGCACAGTCTGGAGGGCTGGTATGCGCACATCCCCGGCATCAAGGTGCTCGCCCCCGCCACGCTCGAGGACGCCAGGGGCATGCTCTGGACCGCACTCGAGGATCCCGATCCCGTGTTGATCTTCGAGCACGGCTCTCTCTACAACGCGGAGGGCGAGCTCGCGCCCGACGCCGGCGCCGTCGCGATCGAGCGCGCAGCCGTCCGAAGGCGCGGAACCGACGTCTCGCTCTTCGCGTACGGCGGCACGCTCGGCAAGGCGCTGGCCGCCGCCGACGCGCTCTCGAACGAGGGGGTCTCCGCCGAGGTGGTCGACCTGCGCACGCTGCGCCCCCTCGATACCGAGACGATCCTCGACTCGATCGGCCGAACGCACCGCGGCGTCGTGGTCGACGAGGGCTGGCGAAGCGGAAGCCTCTCCGCCGAGGTGGTGGCGAGGGTCGTGGAGCACGCCTTCTTCGAGCTCGATGCACCGCTCGAGCGCGTGTGCAGCGCCGAGGTCCCGATGCCCTACGCGAAGCACCTCGAGGAGGCGGCGCTCCCTCAGGTGCCGCGCATCGTGGAGGCCGCGCGGCGCACGCTCGCCGGAGCGCAGGCCGCCGCGGTGCCGACGGGGAGCGGCCGTGGCTGAGTTCCGCATGCCCTCGCTCGGCGCCGACATGGAAGCCGGCACGCTGGTCGAGTGGCGGGTGCGGGTCGGCGACACGGTTCGGCGTGGGGACATCGTCGCAGCGGTGGACACCGACAAGGCGACGATCGAGGTGGAGGTCTGGCAGGACGGCGTCGTCGAGGAGCTGCTGGTTGCGCCGGGCACGAAGGTTCCCGTAGGCGCACTCCTCGCGCGGCTCGGTCCGCCCCCGGGTGCCCCGCCACAGCCTGCCGAGATGCGCCCCGCCGTACCGCCGCGGCCGGAGCCGATCCCCATCGAGGTGGCGCCCCCCGCACCGGTACCCGCCGAGCCCACTCCCCGTCCGTCGCCCGCGCCCCGCGTGCGCGCGACGCCGCTCGCGAGACGGGTCGCGCACGAGCTCCATGTCGATCTCGCAGTCGTTCAAGGCGAGGGGCCCGGCGGTGCCATCACGCGCGCGGACGTCGAGCGCGCGGCGGGTCGCGCGGTGGCGGGCGCAACGGCCGCGGCGCCCGATCGACTCGGGGGCATGCGGCGGGCGATTGCCACCGCGATGGCGCGCTCCAAGCGCGAGATTCCGCACTACTACCTCGGCACGCGGATCGATCTCTCCCGCGCGCTCGCCTGGCTCGCCGCCGAGAACACGCCGCGCCCCGTGGCTGCCCGGATGCTGCCGGCCGCGCTCCTGCTGCGCGCCGTCGCGCTCGCCGCCCGCGAGGTGCCGGAGATGAATGGATTCTTCGAGAACGGGGAACTCCACCTCGCATCCGCCGTCAACCTCGGCGTGGGCATCGCCCTGCGCCAGGGCGGCCTCGTGGCGCCGGCCCTCCTCGACGGGGACCGCAAGAGCGCCGACCAGATCATGCGCGAGCTCGCCGATCTGGTGCGGCGCGCACGCACCGGCGTGCTGCGCAGCTCCGAGATGGGCTCCGCCACGCTCACGGTCACCAATCTCGGCGACCTCGGCGTCGAGAGCGTCTACGGCGTCATCCATCCGCCGCAGGTCGCGCTGGTGGGCTTCGGTCGCATCCGCGAGCAGCCCTGGGCGATCGACGGCCTGCTGGGGGTCCGCCCCGTCGCCGTCGCTACGCTGGCTGCGGACCACCGCGCGAGCGACGGCCATCGCGGCGCCCGATTCCTCGCCGCGATCGACCGCCTGCTGCAGGAGCCGGAGAAGCTATGACCCGCGAGGACATCCGCACCGCCGTGCTGGCCTCCCTGGCCGAGATCGCTCCCGAAGCCGATCTCGCACGACTCCCGCCCGGCGCCGAGCTTCGCGAAGTGCTCGACCTCGACTCGATGGATTTCCTGCGCTTCCTGCAGGCACTCGCCGAGGCGACCGGGATCGAGGTGCCCGAGTCCGAGGTCTCCAAGCTCGCGACGCTCGGAGCCTGCATCGACTATCTGGCCGCGCGCGCTGGCTGAACGGGAGAAGAAGGGACCGCGCCCTCCTGTCGCCGATCACATCATCTCCGAGGGAGCCCTCTCCTCCTTCTTCTCTTCCTCGATCTCGGTGAGCGTGGCCTCGGCCAGCAGCAGCACGCTCGCCACCGAGACGGCGTTCTCCAGTGCGAGGCGCACGACCTTGGTGGGATCGACGATGCCGGCCTCGACGAGGTCCACGTACTCGAGCCGTCGCGCGTCGAAGCCGAACGATCCGCTGCCTGCGCGCAGCCGGTCGACCACGACGCCGGGGTCGGCGCCGGAGTTGGCGGCGATCTGCCGTACCGGCGCCTCGAGCGCGTGGCGGAGGATCCGGATCCCTGTCGCCTCGTCGCCCTGGCACTTCCCCGCCTCTCGCTCCAGGGCCTCGATCAGGCGCAGCAGCGCGAGCCCGCCGCCGGGAAGGATCCCCTCGCCGATCGCCGCCTTGGTGGACGAGATCGCGTCGTCGAAGGCGTCCTTGCGGTTCTTCATCTCCGCCTCGGACGGAGCGCCGACCCGGATCACGGCGACGCCGCCGGCGAGCTTCGCCAGACGCTCCTCGAGCTTCTCGCGATCGTAGTCGGAGGTGGTGTCCTCGATCTGACGGCGGATCTCGCGGCAGCGGGCTTCGATGCGATCCCGGGCGCCCGCGCCCTCGATGATCGTGGTGTCGTCCTTGGTGACGACGACCTTCTTGGCGGAGCCGAGGTCGCGCAGTGTGGCATTCTCGAGCTTGAGTCCGAGTTCCTCGGCGAGGACCTGGCCTCCCGTCAGGATCGCCATGTCCTGGAGCATCTCCTTGCGGCGATCGCCGAAACCCGGTGCCTTCACGGCGGCGCAGCGCAGGGAGCCGCGGATCTTGTTGACCACCAGCGTCGCGAGCGCCTCGCCCTCCACGTCCTCCGCGACGATGAGCAGCGCGCGGCCCTCGCGCACAGCCTGCTCGAGCAGGGGCAGGAGATCCTTCATGCTGCTGATCCGCTTGTCGTGGAGCAGCACGAGCGGATCCTCGAGGACGGCCTCCATCTTCTCCGGATGCGTCACGAAGTAGGGAGAGAGGAAGCCCCGGTCGATCTGCATGCCCTCGACGACGCGAAGGGTGGTCTCGGTGCCCTTGGCCTCCTCGACCGTGACGATTCCCTCGCCGCCGACCTTCTCGAGCGCCTCTGCGACGAGTCGCCCGATCTCGACGTCGTTGTGCGCGGAGATCGCGGCGACCTGGGCCTTCTCCTTGGAACCCGAGACCGGCCGCGAGACGGCTCGAAGGCCCTCGACCGCGCAGCGGACGCCGCGTTCGAGGCCGCGCTTCAGATCGATGGCGCTCGCGCCCGCCACCACGTTGCGGAGCCCTTCGGCGAAGATCGCGTGCGCGAGGATGGTCGCAGTCGTGGTGCCGTCGCCCACCGCATCCCCGGTGCGGACGGCGGCCTCGCGCAGCATGCGAGCGCCCAGGTTCTCCTCGGGATCCTTGAGGTTCACCTCCTTGGCGATGGTCACGCCGTCGTCGCACACGAGTGGGCTTCCCCACTTGCGCTCGACCAGCACGCAACGGGACTTCGGCCCCAGCGTGACCCGGACCGCATCGGCCAGCGCGGTGGCGCCCGCCAGGATCTTGGCTCTCGCCTTGTCGCGGAAGAGCAGCTGTGTGTGTCCCATCGGCTTTTCGCTCCCGATCCGGAATCGTGCAACGCACGTGCCAGGAGCGAGCGTCGATCGGGGATTCCCAGCGAGCCGATGTCCTCGATCGCCTCAGACTGGGGCGAGGTGCAACAGCCGAGATCGGAGTGATTCTTGCTGCAGCACCCCGGACATGCTGCTCCGAGAGGTCATCGGCACCGCCTACCTGCTGCTGCCGCTCCTGGGGGGGGCAGTGCTGCATGGCCTGTGCCTTCGATACGGGTGGCTCGGGTTCCTGGCGCGCCCCATCGACGCGGGGAGGACACTCGGCGGGAAGCCTCTTTTCGGACACAGCAAGACCTTGCGCGGCCCGCTGGCCGTGGCCGCGGGGTCGGCGACCGTCTGGGCCGTGCAGCGTACGCTGCTCCATCGATTCGGAGCCTTCGCCGAGATCGAGCTCGTCGATCTCGCGAGCTTGCCGGGCTGGCTCGGCGCGCTGGCCGGCGGCGTCGCGGAGCTGACCGAGCTGCCGAACAGCTTCGTCAAGCGGCGTCTCGGCATCGCGGCAGGCGCTACCGCGCGCGGCCCGCTCTCGGTCCTCTTCTACCTCTGGGATCAGCTCGACGTACTGCTCGGCTTCTGGCTGGTCGTCGCCTGGTTCGTGCCTGCAACCCCGCTGCGAATCGCCCTGTCGATCGTGATCGTGGGCGGGATCCACCCGCTCCTGACGGTGGCGGGCTACCTGCTCGGCATGCGCCCGACGCCGCGCTGAGAGGAGGATGTGCCACGCTGCGGAGGCCATGGCGGGTCACTCTGACGCATCCCCGATCGGCGCGAGCCGTCCCAGCGGTGGCCGGGCCGGGCACGGCAGTTGCTAGAGACTCCCGGGCGGAGGTCCCATGGAGATCCACTGGCATGGCCCGAGATTCCTGGATGTTGATCGGAGCACTGCGGAGGAACGGCTCCGCGCGCTCGCGAACGATCACACGGACCTGATCGACGTCCGGATCGACGCCCGGCTGACGGCCCATCACCGGCACGGAGGCCAGGAGGTTCGCATCGCTGGCACCTCGCGCGGCCAGACGATCGTCGCCGCCCGCACGCGGCCCGATTTGAGCATGGCGCTCCGCGAGGCGGTCGCCGCCTTCCAGCGCGAGGTCTGGCGCATGCGGCACCGACGAACGCAGCGGCGAGACGAGACGATTCCGCACCCCCCGGAGCTCGGGATCGTCGATCAGGTCTTCAGCGACCGCGGCTACGGCTTCATCCTCACGGACGGCGGCGAGCGCGTGTACTTCCACCGGAACGCCGTGCACGGGGGAATCGACTTCGATCGGCTGGCGGAGGGGCAACGCGTCGGCCTCAACCTCGAAGGTGGAGTCGAGGGCCCGCAGGCCACTGTCGTGGTGCCCGCGCCTCCCGACATCCCCTCTCCCTGAGGCGCGGCTTGCCTAGTGCGCGGTGTGCGCGACCTCGGACCCGGTGGCAGCGGCAGCCGCCAGCGCCACACGTCGAGGATCCATCAGGCCGCGCGGATCTCGGATCGCGCCCTCGTAGCTCAACAGGGGCGCAAGCGCAGGATCGGAGAGCACGTCGTAGATGGAGCGCGACACTCCGTCGATCCGCACCTCGTGCCACACCAGGCGCACGCCGTGGCTGTAGTCGGCGTAGCGCACCCCGTGCACCGTGCTGAGCGGCTGGATCGGCTGGCCGTCGAGCCGGTGCCAGCCGTAGATCGCGACCCGGTCGGGGTGATCGAAGAGACGGTCGGTCAGGACCACGTCCTTCATGTGGCCGGAGATCAACGCGCCGAAGGGAGTGCCCAGCCGCTGGGCGTCGATCATCTCCTGGTGCCGCTCGTAGTAGGCGTTCGTGCGCATCCGAGGCCCCGCCGGCAGCGGCTGAGGCTCGAGGTGGACGCGCGCCTGCCGATAGACGGCGTCGACGATCTTCGGCGTCGGCACCACGCAGCCGAAGCGGGACGCGACGTCCGTGGCGGACGGCCAGGTGAGCGGCATGTACAGGAAGTCTTCGTCGGGACCGATCGCGAGGTAGTCGGGCAGGACCCAGATCGTGGCACTTCGCGCCTCGCCCCCGGGCGTCTGATCGTGCAGATCGATGGGCAGGAGCTGCCGCAGGAACTGCGGCATGTTGCCCCGCTCGATCTCGGCGACCGCGGCGCGCTGACGTTCGCTCTCCGGCCAGCCGTCGGTCTCCCGCGCGAACTGCGACCCCGTGATCGCGTCGCGCGGGCGCTGCGGAATCGGGAGTGCTCCCCGCTCGCCCGCGGGCGCGCTCGCGGTCGCGTGCGTAGACGCGAGGAGAGCGAGGGCTCCCAACAGGGCAATCTGGCCCAACACCAGCGCGCAGCGGCGCATCGCTCCCCCTGGTCCGCAGAGTCCCGAGTCCTGCATACTCCATCGGACATGACCGCGGACTGACTGAGCGGATGGCGGGCCCATTGGACCTCGGTTCGGCGCCGACTTCAAGCCCGATCTCGCGCGGGCGAGCGGGATCGCTGCTCCTCCTCGCGGCAATCCTCTCGCAGCCGGCGGCGGCAACCGCTGAAGCGCCTTCGCCTTCCGATCCGAGCCGAGCCGGCCGGCAAGAGACCGTGATCGACCTGCAACTCGACTGGCAGTCGAGCACAGTCGAGATCGAGGACGGCTCGGGGCGGCGCGGACGCGCCACCCTGATCGACCTGAATCCCCGAGTGCACGCCTGGCTCCTGCTGACACTCGGGTGGGAGGGAAGCCCGGCCCCGGAGACCTACCACTTGGAGAACCCGGATGCCCCGAGCCAGCGCGTGCGCCTCGATCCCGGCCACCCGGTGGGCGTGGTCCTCGAGAGCCCCGGCGGCGCCGCGATGCGCTGCGACCTGTGGTCGGTGACGAGCCGCGAGGGTCTCGCGCAGGCGAAGGCGTCGCCCACGCCCTACGCACCGCTGTGCCGTGAGCGGCTCTACCTCCGCCAGCAGGAAGCGGGGCACCGCACGATGAAGGAGCGCGCTGCCGACCTGCTGCGCGACCACGTCTGGGGCGGCGCCAAGATCACCGAGCTGGTACGCGATACCTTTTTCAAGGATGCGTGGCTCGAGCGGGCACCCCTCACGCGCGAGTCCGGGTCGGAGACGCATCGCGCTGGCGAGCCGGCGTGGGCCGAGATCGATCCTGAGCTCGCCGACGAGCGCGTGGAGCCCAGCGAGCTCGGGATCGACACGGCGCGCGAGCCCGACGGCAAGCTCACCGTCGGGCATTGGTACCCGGTCAACGGCAACCCCGGGATCTTCGTCAGCGCCGTCACGCCGCGGGCGATCTCACAGAAGGTGATGGCGGGCGTCGCCCATCCGGTGAATCCGCTCGATCCGGTGGAGGTCGACGCGCTGGCCTACCTGGTCGCCTTCGATCTCGATCGCTTCGATCTCCGCTTCTCGCTCGGCACCGAGCACCCGCGCGTGGACTGGTCCGACCGCGTCCTCCCGCAGGTGCGCGACCCCTCGCTGCCGGGCCCCGACGGAATCGGGACGATCGCGCCGCTGGTGCGCACGGGCATGGTGTCGCCGGCCGCGAAGATCCGGGTGGCAGCCACCTTCACGGGCGGCTTCAAGCGGCTGCACGGCGCGATGCGGTGGGGCGCGCTGGCGCTGGTCGACCATGGGAGCCACTACGGCTTCATCGAGAACGGCGTGGTGTTGAGCCGCCTCCAGCCCGGCCTCGCCACCGCGCTGGCGTTCGATGATGGGCGCGTCGAGGTCGAGACGTGGAGCGAGTCCGACGA
Source organism: Myxococcota bacterium (assembly GCA_035506135.1). GTDB lineage: Bacteria > Myxococcota_A > UBA9160 > UBA9160 > PR03 > DATJPY01. The sequence continues at coordinate 40,868 of DATJPY010000115.1, forward strand.
ACGAGAGGTCGAGCGCGTGCGCTTTGCGCGCCAGAACGGCGTCCCCCTGATCGAGCGGAACCCGGCGACCGGCCGCTCCGAGCCCGGTGCGCTCGTCACCCAGTGGGGGCCGGGCAACTGGTCGGGCTCCGAGGACAAGCACCTCCGCACCCTGCGCGCAGGCCTCTGTCTGCTGGAGGACGCCGGCAATCGCTTTCTCGTGTATGGCTACTTCTCGAGCGCGACCCCTTCCGCGATGGCCACGGTGTTCCAGGGCTACGGCTGCCGCTACGCCATGCTGCTCGACATGAACGCCCTCGAGCACACCTACATGGCGCTGTATCGAGAGCAGGACGGCAAGTTCCTGATCCAGCACCTGATCCAGGGCATGAGCCAGCTCGACACCGCCGTCGACGGCCAGTACCTGCCGCGCTTCGTCGCCTTCCCCGACAACCGCGACTTCTTCTACCTGCTGCGGAGGCAGGCGCCGTGAGGCGACGCGCGAGAGCCCTGTGGCTGGGATCGGCGCTGTTGCTCGTCGCCGTCGTCGCGGTGCGGGCCGCGGACCGCACGCTCGCCGAGCGCAACGAGGCGCTCTTCGCGGAGCTCCAGCAGGTCCACGGGCTCACCGCCGCGCAGATGGACGCCGTGCGCAGGATCTTCGCGCGGTCCGGCTTCATGGGTCAGGGGAATCCGGCGATCACGCGCCATCCGATCAGCGAGGAGGCATGCCGGGACTCGCTCGACCAGAAAGGCGTCTCGTACGAGAACCCGGAGTTCGCGTCGATCTGCGCCGCCCCCTACATGGCGCCGCTCTACGACCCGTCGCACCAGCGGCCCGAGGACGCGAACGCCTGCATCGACCAGTTCGAGTTCCCCGACATCCCGTGCACCTACCCCGTCGTCTGGGTGCGCGCGCGCGAGGCGGCGGAGCTGTGCGAGGCCGTCGGGAAGCGCATCTGCGACGCGCACGAGTGGGAGGGCGCCTGCGCCGGCGCGCTCGAGCCTCCGGACTATCGCTTCGACCTGGCGAAGGGCGTGAGCGCGAACGCCGCCGTCGAGCGCATGCGCCAGGCGCACAACCACGCCTTCGCCGCGACCAAGTCGTGGAGCTACGGGCCCGAGTACCGGACGGGCGTGTGCGCCACCTCCAGCCACAAGAGCCCGGAGTGCAACGGCGGGAGCTGGAGCCAGTGCGGATCGAACACGTTCCCGACCGGCTCGTTCCCCGGCTGCAAGAGCCCGCTCGGCGTCTACGATCTGAACGGGAACGCGGCCGAGCACATGAACCTTCCGCTCGACCCGAGCCAGATGGCGAGCCGCGGCAGCCGCGAGCTCGGCTACACCGAGATGAAGGGGAGCTGGTTCGTCTTCGGGGACTACCGCGCGCACGAGGACTGGTGCCGCTGGCGGGCGCCGTTCTGGCACGGAAGCCGCGTCATGGATCCCCACAGCCACGCGAACTACCACCTCGGCTTCCGCTGCTGCAAGACCCTCGACGCCGCGCAGACGGCCTCGCCGCAGCCGACGCCTCGCTGAGCCCTGCGACTGCGTCGCCGCTCCTTCCCTCGGGCCGGGTGTGGCATCATGACTCACGCGGATGACGGATTGCCCCGGCCGGGGGCTCTCTCGCGCTCCAAGGCGGGCCCGCGGTGGCACGAAACCTGCGGAGGGAAGGAGGAATGACGGCCGGAACCCGCTCGGTGCTCGTAGTCGACGACGACGCCGCGATGCGCGACATGGTCGTGTCCCTCCTCGAGGACCAGGGCATCCGGGCGCAGGCGGCCGGCAGCGTCGACGAGGCGCTGAAGAGCCTCGGCGAGAGCGACGTCGACGCCGTGCTCTCGGACATCCGGATGCCAGGGCGCGACGGGATCGAGCTCCTCGGGGCGATGCGCGAGCTGCGCCCCGACACGCCGGTCGTGCTGATGACGGCCTTCGGCAGCATCGACTCTGCCGTCGAGGCCATGCAGGCGGGCGCCTTCGACTACGTGACCAAGCCCTTCAAGCGCGACGCGCTGCTCGTGACGCTCGAGCGCGCTTTCGAGCGCCGCGCGCTCGAGGAGGAGAACCGGCGGCTGCGGCGCGCCGTCGATCAGACGGCCTCCTTCGGAGACCTGATCGGGACCAGCATCGCGATGCGCGAGATCTTCGCCCTCATCCGCAAGGTCGCCGACGGCCGCAGCAGCGTGCTCATCACCGGCGAGAGCGGAACCGGGAAGGAGCTCGTGGCGCGCACGCTCCACTTCTCGGGCTCGCGCGCCTCCCGTCCCTTCGTGCCGATCAACTGCACGGCGATCCCCGAGGGCCTGCTCGAGAGCGAGCTGTTCGGGCACGTGCGCGGCGCCTTCACCGGGGCGCACGCCGACAAGAAGGGTCTCTTCGAGGTGGCGCACCGCGGCACCGTCTTCCTCGACGAGGTCGGCGAGACGCACCCCGGCATGCAGGTACGCCTGCTGCGCGTGCTCCAGGACGGCGAGATCCGCCCGCTCGGCTCGTCGGAGACGCGCAAGGTCGACGTCCGGATCCTCGCTGCGACCAATCGCGATCTGCGCAAGGAGGTCGAGGCGGGCCGCTTCCGCGAGGACCTCTACTACCGGCTGCGCGTGGTGGAGATCGACATGCCGCCGCTGCGCGAGCGCCGCGAGGACATCCCCGTGCTCGCGCACGCCTTCCTCGACCGCTCGAGCCGCCGCATGGGCCGCGAGCTCAAGGGCTTCACCAACGCGGCGATGGATCGGCTCACCGGCTACCCGTGGCCCGGAAACGTGCGCGAGCTCGAGAACGAGATCGAGCGCATCGCCGCGCTCGCGGGTCGCGCGGACGCCGTCGGCGTCGAGATGCTCTCGGAGCACATCCGCGGCGCGCCGCCCGCGCCGCTGCCGGTCGGCGACGGCGCGCTGCCCTTCGGCGCCGATCTCAACACCGCCGTCGACGCGCTAAAGCGCCGCATGCTGCAGGACGCGATCCGCGAGACCGGCAGCAAGACGCGCGCGGCCGAGAAGCTCGGCATCCCGCGCCAGTCGCTCCAGAAGATGATGACGCGGCTCGGCATCCAGGACGCGGGCGACGCCTAGCGAGCTTCCGCCGCGAGTGGCTA
>DATJPY010000116.1:0-5423 GCA_035506135.1 Myxococcota bacterium
GGGGCTTCGGCTCGGCGAACTCGCGGTCGCGCAGCCCGGCGCTGCTGATCGAGGCCGCGCCGTCTGCGGCACCCGCGCGCAGCTCGTACTCGAGCGTGGGGTCGTCGCTCGGCGCGATCGTCTGCCGGAACACGACGTGGAACTCGGGGCCGACGTGGAGCACGCGCACCACCACCTCGCCGAGCCCGAGCGTCGCGATCACGGCCGCCAGCGCGAGCGCGACGTTCGAAAGCGCGGAACGCGGGCGCATCGGCGCAACGCTACTGAAGGACGCGGCGTCGCTGCTATGCTCGATGCGCCGATGCGCGCGCCTTTCTGCCGCGGCTCGCTCCTCGCGCTGCTGCTCGCGCTCGCGGGGTTCGCGGCGGCGCCCGCGCACGCGGCGCTGCCGCTCGGCGGTGCGGCTCCGCTGGAGCCACTCGAGCGCACCAACGCACTGCTTCGGATCGCGATCGGCGCCGCGGCGGTCTGGGTCTGGACGGGAGGCTTCGGCGTGGGCCGCAGCGCTCTCGCGCCTGGCGGCTCGGCGCGGCGCCTCGCGCTCGCCGGGCTGGCGGCCCTCGCCTTCACCTCGAACTACAACTTCTTCTGGTGGACCGGCCTCCACACGCACGAGCTCTTCCACTACTACCTCGGCTCGAAGTACTTCCCGGAGCTCGGCTACTTCCGACTCTACGAGTGCAGCGTGCAGGCGCTCGGCGCCGACGGCACCCCGGTTGCCATCGGTGACATCACCGATCTGCGCACCAAGCGGCGCCGGCCGGCGGCCGAGGTGCTGGCCGAGGCGGCGCCCTGCCGCGAGCAGTTCGCGCCGGATCGCTGGGCTTCCTTCCGGCACGACGTCGGCGTGTTCCGGCGGCTCATGGGGGACGATGGCTTCGCCACGGCGCTGCTCGACCACGGCTACAACCCCTCGCCGGTGTGGACCCTGGTCGGCCGGCCGCTCGCGTCGCTCGTGCCGGCGACACCGGCGGGACTCTGGACGCTGGCGCGCATCGACCTCTGGCTCCTGGTCGCGCTCTTCGCCGCGATCGGGTGGGCCTTCGGGCTCGAGGCGATCTGCCTGGCGGCGATCGCCTGGGGTGCATGCGGCCATACCCGCTATCAGTGGACGGGGGGCGCCTTCCTGCGCCAGATGTGGCTCGCGGCGGCGATCGCGGCGATCTGTCTCTCGCGCAGGGGACGCGACGCGGCGGCGGGCGCGCTGCTGGCGCTGGCGTCGCTCGAGCGCGTCTTTCCGGTGTTGCTCTTCGCAGGGACGGGGCTGCGGCAGCTCCGCGTCCTCTTGCGCGAGCGCCGGCTCGAGCGCCGCTTCGCCCGCTTCGCCGCCGGCGCCGCGCTCGCGGGCTGCGCGCTCGTCGCGGTGGGCACCGCGGTCGCGGGTCGCGGGGCCGGCGTGTGGCGCGAGTTCGCCGACAACCTGTCGGCGATGACCGCCTTCACGCCGCGCAACGGGCTCGGGCTCGAGTACCTGCTCGCCTACACCAAGTCGCCGCCGGCGGGCCTGGTCGTCCCCGACGATCCCGAGGCCCTCGAGACGGTGATCCAGGACACGAAGCGCGCCACCTTCGCGTCGCGCCGCTGGCTCTACTACGGAGCGCTGGCCGGCTTCGGCGTCCTGTTCGTGCGCGCGGCATGGCGCGACCCGGGGCAGCTCGAGGGCTGGGAGTCGATCGCCATGGGAGCCTTCCTGATCCCGGTGCTCACGATGCCCGCGTCCTACTACTTCGGCTTCAGCCTGGCTGCGGTGCCGCTCGCGACGCGGCGACCGCGGATCGGGAGCGCGTTGCTCGTCGCCGTGCTCGGCTCGAGCCTCGGCATCGCCGGCTGGCAGACGGGATCGACCGCCTTCGCGATCTCGTCGTTCGCGCTGCTCGTGGCGTGCGCGTGGACGCTGCTCGAGCTCCAGTGGCCGGCGCCGAAGAATCGCGCCGGCTACCCCGCGAGCGCCGCGTAGCGAACCCCGGTCAGCTTCTCGGAGACGTCCCAGAGCTTCGCGGCCACGGCGGCGTCGTGCGAGCGCGCGTTGGACTCGACCTTGCGCGGCGCGCCGGTCAGCTCGCCCAGCCCGTCGGGTCCGATGTAGTCGCCGCCGCGCACGTCCGGCGCGGTGGCCGCGTAGAGCGTCGGCAGCGCGCCGGCGGCCGCGTCCTGCGAGAGCAGCGCGTTGCCCAGACGCACGATGCGCTCCTGCCAGCGCGAGCCGTCCATGCGCGGGCCGGCGAACTGCAGGTTCGTCGCGGCGTAGCCGGGGTGACACGCGACGCTGATCAGGTCGGCGCCGCGCTTGTCGAGGCGGCGCTGCAGCTCGTAGGCGAAGAGAAGGTTGGCGAGCTTGCTCTGCCCATAGGCCCGCCACTTGCCGTAGCGCCGCTCGCTCTGCAGGTCGTCGAAGCGGATCCGGCCGGCGCGATGTGCGCCGCTGCTCACCGTCACGATGCGTGGGCCCGGGCCGTTTGCCCGCGCGGGTGCCGCGAGGAGCCGATCCAGCAGGAGACCGGTCAGCGCGAAGTGGCCCAGGTGGTTCGTCCCGAGCTGCATCTCGAAGCCGTCGGCCGTACGCCGATACGGAAGCGCCATCACGCCGGCGTTGTTCACGAGGCCGTGGAGCGTGTCGTGGCGCCCCGCAAAGGCGGCTGCGAAGGCGCGCACCGACGCCAGCGAGGCCAGGTCGAGCTCCATCGCCTCGACCGACGCCTGCGGCGCGTCGGCGCGGATTGCGGCCACGGCGCCGCGCGCCTTCTCGGGATCGCGACACGCCAGCACGACCCGCGCGCCGCGGCGCGCAAGCGCGTGCGCTGCCTCGAGGCCGATGCCGCTGTTGCCGCCGGTCACGATGTAGAGCAGCCCACCCAGCTCCGGGACGTCGGCGGCCTTGAAGCCAGCGCGCGCCATCGACTCCTCCTCAGAAGGCCGCGCGTCGCCGCGCGTAGGGATGGCGCGCGAGCAGCGCCGGATCGCGGAACACGAAGATCAGCAGCGCGCCGGCAGCGAAGCCGCCGACGTGCGCCCAGAAGGCCACGCCGCCGCCCTCGGAGGCGAGGCTTGCCGTGCCGCCGATGAGCTGGAGCAGGAACCAGTAACCGAGCATGAAGTACGCCGGCACCGCGACCGTGGTCACGTAGAAGCCGAGGATCAGCAGCATGTGCACGGGCACGCGCGGATAGAGGACGATGTACGCGCCCATCACGCCCCCGATCGCGCCCGAGGCGCCGACCATCGGCATGGACGAGCCGGGATTCGAGATCACCTGCGCCGCGGCCGCCGCCAGGCCGCACAGCACGTAGAAGATCGCGAAGCGGGCGTGGCCCATCGCGTCCTCGACGTTGTTCCCGAAGAGCCAGAGGAACCACATGTTGCCGATCAGGTGGAACCAACCGCCGTGCAGGAACATGCTCGTCAGCGGCGTGAGCCAGTTGGGATGCGACGAGATCACGCAGCTCGCGTTCGGCCCGAGCGCGACGTGCGTCCCCGCTCGCACGGTGTGCAGCAGCTCGCCCGGAATGAGCCCGAGCGAGCAGACCGAGCGGGTGAGCGCCGCCTCGTTGCCGAGGCCCTGGACCAGCGCCCACGCCGCCACGTTCGCCGCGACCAGGGCCGCCGTCACGACCGGCGTCAGCACGCCCGGATTCTCGTCGCGGATCGGGAACACGGTCCCTCAGACTAGACGGCTCTCGTGGCCCTGCCAGTAGCGGTCGCGCAGCCGCCGCTTCTGCATCTTCCCTGTCTCGGTGCGCGGCAGTGCGTCGACGAAGTCGATCGTGCGGGGGCACTTGTAGTGCGCGATGCCTGCCCGGCAGAACTCGATCAGCTCGCGCTCGAGGTCGGATCCCGGCGGCACGCCGGGTGCGGGCACCACGACCGCCTTCACCTCCTCGCCCAGGTCGTCGTTCGGCACGCCGATCACGGCGACGTCGTAGACCTTGGGGTGTGCAACCAGCCGGTTCTCGGTCTCCTGTGGGTAGATGTTGACGCCGCCCGAGATGATCATGTTCGACTGGCGGTCGGTGAGGAACAGGTAGCCGTCGGTGTCGAGATAGCCGATGTCGCCGATCGTGAAGAGCTCGCCGCGGTAGGTGCCGGCGGTCTTCTTCTCGTCCTTGTGGTAGGCGAAGCGGGCGGTGGGATCGGGGGGCGCCTCGAAGTAGATGGCGCCCTCGCGACCGGGCTCCTCGATCCGGCGTCCCTCCTCGTCGAGGATGTACACCCTGCCGCCCGCCCAGTGCCGGCCGACGGATCCCCTGCGCTCGAGCCACTCGCGCGCGCGGATCAGCGTCCCTCCGCCTTCGGTGCCGGCGTAGTACTCCATGATCGCGTCGCCCCACCACGCGATCATCGCCTCCTTGACGGGAATCGGGCAGGGCGCCGCGGCGTGCACCGCGACGCGCAGCGTCGACACGTCGTAGCGCGCGCGCACCGCCTCGGGCAGCGCCAGCAGCCGCTTGAAGTGCGTCGGCACCCACTGCGACGTGGTGACGTGCTGGTCCTGGATGTGGCGTAGCGCGTCCTCGGCATCGAAGCGCTTCATCACCACGACGGTCGCTCCGATCCGATGCTGTGCCGACGAGAAGGCGAGCGGGGCCGCGTGGTAGAGCGGCGCCGGCGACAGATAGACGTCGCCCTCATCCATCCCGAACAGCCGCACCAGGCCGACCGCGGCGACGACCGTTCGCGGATCGCCGGCCGGCGCGCGCGCGAGCGGCCGTCGCACGCCCTTGGGCCGGCCCGTGGTCCCGGAGGAGTAGAGCATCACCGAGCCTTCGAGCTCCTCGCCGAGCGGCTCGTCCTTGGGTGCGTCGGCGAGCGCCTCCTCGAGCGAGCGGAAGCCCGGAATCGGTCCGCCGACGCTGGCGACGACCGCGAGCTGCGGCACCGCGCGCGCGACGGCGACCGCCACCTCGGCGAAGCGCACGTGGGCGAGAAACACCTTTGCGTCACAGTTGTCGACGATGTACTCGGTCTCGTCGCGCTGGAGATGCCAGTTGACGGGCGTCAGGTAGAGCCCGCTCCGATGGCACGCCCAGAAGACATCGTAGAAGGTGTCGTCGTTGCCGATCAGCACGGCGACGGAGTCACCCAGCTCGAGGCCCCAGCTCCGGAAGACGTGCGCGAGGCGGCGAGAGCGTGCCTCCAGCTCGCCGTAGCTCTCGATCGTCTCCCCGTTTCCGTAGATCACGGCCGGGCGATCGGGATCCTTGCGCGCATAGGTCGAAACGGTGAACAAGGGCCGACTCTCCCTGGCGACTCGCGCGGGCGACCGAGGAGCCCACGCCAGGCACAACCCAGGGTATCCGAGCGCCGGCCCTCGAGCAGGTCCCCTGCGTTCCGCGGTTGCGATTCACGCTCGGAACCAGAGCGTCGTGGCAATCCGAGAGAAGGGACCCGCAATCGCTCGTGGTGGAGGCCGCACCGCGAACGCGCTC
>DATJPY010000117.1:0-37311 GCA_035506135.1 Myxococcota bacterium
ACGGCGACCACGCCGATCGCGTGCTGCGGCTCGCGAGCGTCAGCGCGGGCGAGGGCGGCGGGAGCCTGCAGACGCCGATCGACGTCCTCGACGCGCAGGGGCGGCGCCTGCCGGCCGAGGACCTCGTGGTCGGCAGCGAGGTGGTGGCCTTCCGCACGCGCGAGGGAGCTCTCTGCGACGCGACCCAGGGCGCCGTCACGGCCGACAACTGCGCCAGCGCGCCGCCCGGCTGCTCGAGCACGGCGCAATGCGATCTCAACGGCGACGGCGACTGCTGCGACGACGTGCTCGAGGCCTGGGACGTGGCGCATGCCCGGCTCGTCAACTCGGGCCGCACCGTGACGTCCTGCCAGCTCGAGGCCTGCGATCCGCGGACACCCTACAAGGTGATCGGGCAGACCGTGCGCTTCCTCGAGCGCGAGCCGCAGCAGGACGAGGACCTGAACCACGACGGCGACCGCATCGATCTCGTGGTGCAGGTGCTCAAGGTGACGGCGCCGCTCGTGAACGGCCGCGGCCAGGTCGTCACCGAAGGGGCCGTGCTACCGGACGACCCCGGGGGTCCCGACCCGCTCGACCCCCGCGCCGCGGGCGGCGACGGCCAGGGGACCGGCGACGGCGGAGGCTCGGTGTTCGCGACCGTCGGCCGCTGCATCGAGGCGCTGTCGACCTCGTGCACGACGGTGGACGACTGTGCCGCCGGGGAGTTCTGTGACAGCGCGACGAGCTCGTGCAAGCGCGACCACGGCACCTGCCGCAACGTCGGCGACTGCCCGAAGATCCCCTCGATTGGATGCGTCATGGGCGACGGCTACACCGCCGCGGCGGCCGACAGCGACGGCGACCTGATCCCCGACGCGATCGACAACTGCCCGAAGGTCGCGAACCCCGATCAGGCCGACGCGGACCACGACGGCATCGGCGACGCCTGCGACGTCGAGACGTGCGGCAACGGGATCCTCGAGGTCGACGAGCAGTGCGACGACGGCAACCTCGTCCCCGGTGACGGCTGCTCTCCGGCCTGCCGCACCGAGCACGGGCAGTGCGACGACGGCATCGACAACGACGGCGACGGCAAGGTCGACTTCGGCGAGGACCCGGGCTGCCTGAGCGCGTCGAGCCCGACCGAGTCGCCGGCCTGCGACGACGGCATCGACAACGACGGCGACGGGAAGATCGACTGGAACGGCGGCCCGGGCGCGGAGGGAACCCCGGACCCGGACTGCGTCGGCAGGCCGTGGCGGAACAAGGAGACGCCGGACACCACCGCCGGCTGCGGCCTCGGCGCCGAGCTCAGCCTGGTCTTCGCGGCCCTCCACATGGCGCGCCGGCGGAGGAATCGACGGAGCTAGAAGGCCGGGCCTTGCGATCTTCGAGGCCGGGTGAGGCCCGCCGCCGCGTGCGGGCCGTCAGCTCGCGCGACTCATCTCCTTGAACGCCCGGCCGATCTTCGCGCGCCCGCGGTTGATCTCGCGGAGCTCGACCAGCGCCTCGTCGGCGATGGCGTCGCCGACCACCCCTTCGGGCTCGCGCTCGAGCTGGCCCATGTCGACCCACGCCTGGTACAGGTGCCGCGTGCGCTCGGTGATGATGCCGCCGTGGAGCAGCGTCTTGATCAGCACGCGGAAGATGTTGGTGTTCTCCTTCATCATGCGGCGGCGGTCCTCGTTGGTGAAGGCCTCCATCACCGCCGCGCGCACCCACTGCCACTCGAGGCCGAACTGCGGATAGATCGCCTGCTTCTGCTCGGCGTTCACCAGGTTGTTGAAGAGCGTGTGGAAGCAGGAGGCCGCCCAGTCCTCGACCTTGATGTGCTCCTCCTCGGTGAGCTTCGGCACGGTGCGCTTGGCCCAGATGCGGCCGAAGCGGTGGTGGAACGCCTCGTCCGTCATCACGAGCTGCACGGTGCGGCGCAGCAGCGGGTCGCGCGTCTTCGAGTGCAGCGACGCGAAGGCGCCCATCGCGAGGCCCTCGATCAGCATCTGCATGCCCACCAGCTTCTTGTAGACCTCGGGCGCCAGCACGAGCTCGCTCATCAGCGCGCCGAGCGTCTTCCCGACCGGCAGCGGCGTCCCGAAGCGCTTGCCGACGTACCGCGAGAACGCCGTCACGTGGCGCGCCTCCTCGCGCACCTGGTTGGCGGCGTACTCCTGCGCGCCCGGATCCCAGAGCACATGGCAGAGGCTCGCGGAGAGCGAGAGCGCGCCCTGCTCCCCGTGCAGGATCTGGGACAGGCTGAACCGAGAGACCTCGTTGGCGAGCCGGATCTGCTGGCCCTCGTCGAGCCGGTCGGCCACGGCGCAGTTCAGCTCGATGGTGAAGTCGCGCGGCATGATCGTCTCCTCGCGCAGGTCGAAGTCCTGCTCGAAGTCGACGTAGGCCGGGTCGTTGGGATCCCAGAAGTGGTCGACCGTCTGGGAGATGATCTCGTCGAAGGCGGAGCTGCGGCGCGCGTAGCGATCCACCTGGATCATGGCGCCGAAGTCGTCGCGGTCGACGGTCTCGTAGATCGAGTCGTGGGTGATGTGGTCGGCCATCGGGATGGTGCTCCTCGGGTTCAGCGGGCGCGCAGGTGGGTGGGATGCATGCGGATCAGCGTCTCGACGACGGCGTCGCGCGGCGCGCGGCTCGGGTCCTCGACCCACCACGCGACCACGCGCGTCCACATGGCGAGCAGCGACTGCGCCGCGACGGCGGGGTGCAGGCCGGGATCGGCCTGACCCGACTCGATGCGCTCGCGCAGCCGCGCCTCGACGCCGGGAAAGAGCTCGTCGATCAGATCATCGCCGAGCGCCGCCGCCTCGTGGCCGCGCCCGAACAGGATGCGCATGAGATCCCGCTCGGACTCGGCGAACGACACCAGCACCTCCATGCGCATGCGGAGCTGCGCCTGGAGGTCGGGGGCCGCGCGCTGGCTGCCCTCGGCGAGCCGCTGGCGGAGACGGGCCAGCGCGTCGAAGGCGATCTCGCGGAAGAGCGCCTCCTTGTCGGCAAAGTGGAGGTAGAAGGTCCCGGCGGCCACCCCGGCGGCGCGCGCGATCCGAGTCGACGTGGTCCGATGAAGGCCCGCGCGGGCGAACAGCTCGGTGCCCGCCGCGACGAGCCGGCGCCGCGTCTCGGCGCGGCTCCGGGCCTGGGCACCCAGCTCCATGGGACCGTCGATGGAGCGGTCCTGCCGGTCGATGACGTCGATTTCAGTCACTGAACTCAAGCTCAGTCGACTTTAGGACAGGCGGCTCCCGCCGTCGAGGATCCGGATCGGGCGGCGCGGGCGCCTTGGTATCGGCGGCGGCCGCCGCCAGGCGGGGTCCTGGGGACGGGGCCTACTGCCCGTTCGCGTTCCCGCCGCGAAGGACGAGGGCGCCCGCGCGGCGCGCCACCGCGGCCGGCAGCGCGCGAAGGACGGCGCCCATCACCTTGTTGCCGCGACCCGGGATCACGATCAGCTCCCCGCGGCGCAGCGCCTCGATCGACGCCTCGACCACCGCCTCGGGCGTCATCCAGGCGAAGCCGGGGATCCGGTCGGTGGGAACGCCGGCCACCTCCTGGAACTCGGTACGGGTGAAGCCCGGGCAGAGGAGCTGGAGCTTGATGCCGCTCCCGCGCAGCTCCTCGCTCACCGCCTGCGTGAACGAGTTGACGAACGCCTTGGTGGCGCCGTAGGTCGCGTTGAAGGGCGCGGGCTGGAAGCCGGCCAGCGAGGAGACGTTCACGATCGACCCGTGCCCTCGCGACCCGAACGCCGCCACTGCCGCGTGCGTGAGCCGCACCAGCGCGAGCACGTTCAGGCGGATCTCCTCCTCCTCGGAGTCGCAGTCGAGCCCGGCGAACGGACCGGCGGTGCCGAATCCGGCGTTGTTGACGACGAGCTCGAGCGTCGGCTCCTTGGCGATGCGCTCCTCGACGGCGCGGAGGCCCTCGGGCCGGGTGAGATCCGCCGCCAGCACCTCGACGCGCCGCCCGTGCGCGTCGGCCAGCCGGGCCGCGAGCTCGTCGAGCCGCTCGCGGCGGCGCGCCACCACGATCAGATCCCACGCCTCGCGCGCGAGGCGCTCGGCGAAGGCGCGACCGATCCCAGCGGAGGCGCCGGTCACGAGCGCGAGGCGGCGCGGGCCTCCGGGCTCGTCGCGGAGAGGGGCAGGCTGCTCGGCCATGGGGGACCTCCAGCTCGGGCCTGCAGGGGCGCACGGGCACCCCGAGCATCGCATATCGGCGCGCTGGTTGGCACCGCCTCCGTCTGCGATTCTCCGCGCCCGTGAGCATCCTCCGGCGCTGGCTCGGCGGAGACGCGCGGGACGACGCGGGCGCCACCGACGCCGTCCGCCGCATCGCCGCGCGCCTCGACGCGCTCCCGCCCGAGCGCGCGCGCTGGCTCGCCGCGTTCGCGTTCGTGCTCGCGCGCGTCGCGAACGCCGATCTCCGCATCACCGAGAGCGAGACGGACGCGATGCAGGCGCTGGTCGCCGAGGTCGCGGGGATCCGCTCCGACGAGGCGGCCCTCGCCGTGGAGATCGCCAAGTCACAGGAGCGGCTGCTCGGCGGCACCGAGAACTACGTGGTGACGCGCGAGTTCCGCAGCCTGTCCGACCGGGCAGAGCGCACCCGCCTGCTCGAGTGCCTGTTCGCGGTGGCGGCGGCCGACGACACCATCTCGAGCGAGGAGAGCACCGAGATCGCGAAGATCGCAGAAGAGCTCGGCTTCACCCGCGCTGAGATGCTCGCGGTGCGCACGCCCTGGCTCGACAAGGTCTCCGCACTGCGCGATCTGCCGAAGAACGGCTAGAGTGGGCGCGCGATCCGATGCAGGAGGCCCCATGGCAGCCAAGAAGCGCGCGGCGCGAAAGCCGGCCCGTCCGAAGCCGAGTCGTCCGAGCCCGAAACGGAAGACGGGGAGCGGACGCGCGGCGAAGAAGCGGACGGCCGCGAAGCGCGGGGTGGCACCGGACGCGGACGTCGTCTACAGCGACGTCCGCCGCGAGATGCGAGCGGGCCTGCTGGCCCGCTTCCGCTGAATTCCGGTTACGACCGGACCAGCAGCAGCGTCTTCGGGTCGAGCGCGACGTGCAGGGCTGCGACGTCGCGGCTCTCGTGGTCCTTGAGCGCGCGCAGCGCGACCGAGTCGCCGTGGCCGGGCTCGAGCGCGAGGATCACGCCGAAGCACGGCTCGAAGACGCGCAGCTCCGCGGGCAGCGCGGGGATGCGCTCGCCCGGCGCCTGCGCGGTGACCCAGATCTCGAGCTCGGCCTCGCGCGCGAGGTCGTGCCACGCGCCGAACTCCTCCGGCGACCGCTGCGCGACGTCGAGCCCGTCGACCACGACCAGGTCCGGCTTGGCGCCGAGCTCGCGCTCGAGCGCGATCGCCTCGCGCAGCCGCTTGGCGTCGAACGCGGCCGGCGGATAGGCGCGGATGCGGCGCAGGCGTTCGATTTCCGCCCGCACCACGGCGTGGCTCTGGAGGTGGGTCGTGGCGGCCAGCTCCTCGAACACGGTGTCGTAGTGGTCGCGCACGTGCTGGACGCTGTGATCCAGGGCCACGTGCAGGGTGGGCTTGCCGTGCAGGAGGTCGTCGAGCGCCACGCCTACCAGGAAGGAGGTCTTGCCGACGCCGTGGCCGGCCAGCACCAGGCCGAGGTTGCCGCGCCCGAGGCCCCCATGGAGGCCCTTCTCGAGCAGGCGCAGCGGCGATCGCGCGTTCAGGTAGCGCCTGTACATCACTCCTCGTCCCGCCGACGGTCGGCGTACTTCTCGAGCAGCTCCTCGGTCGCCTCCTTCGGACACGGCAGATAGCGCGCGAACTCCATGGTGAACTCGGCCTTGCCCTGGGTCTGCGAGCGCAGGTCGGTGGCGTAGCCGAACATCTCGGCGAGCGGGACCTCCGCCTCGACGCGGCAGAAGCCGCCCTCCTCGGTCGTGCCGATCACCGTGCCGCGGCGCTGCATCACGGTCTTCAGCGCCGAGCCCTGGAACTCGGCCGGACCCTCGACGGCGAGCTTCATCACGGGCTCGAGGATGATCGGCTTCGCCTGCGCGTAGCACGAGCGGAACGCGCCGCGCGCCGCGGCCTGGAACGCCATCTCCGAGGAGTCGACCGAGTGCGCCTGGCCGTCGTTCACCACGACGCGCATCCCGATCACCGGGAAGCCGATGAGCCGGCCCTTCTCGAGCGAGCTGCGGAACCCCTTCTCGACGGCCGGGATGTACTCGGTCGGGATCGAGCCGCCGCGCACCTCGTTCACGAACTCGAAGGCGCGGTCGTCGCCCTCGGGAAGCGGCTCGATGTAGCCGGCCACCTTGCCGTACTGGCCCGAGCCGCCGGTCTGCTTCTTGTGGACGTAGTTGAACTCCGCGCGCTGGGAGATCGCCTCCCGGTAGGCCACCTGGGGCGCACCGGTCTGCACCTCGACCTTGTACTCGCGCCGCATGCGCTCGATGTACACGTCGAGGTGCAGCTCGCCCATGCCCGAGATCACCGTCTCGTTGCTTTCGGGGTCGACGTGCGAGCGGAAGGTCGGGTCCTCGCGCACGAAGCGCCCGAGCGCCTTGGCGAGGTTGTCCTGCGCCTTGTTGTCCTTGCACTTGATCGCGATCGAGACGACCGGGTCGGGCACGTGCATCGAGCTCATCGCGACCTCGATGGAGCCGTCCGTGAAGGTGTCGCCCGAGGCGCACTCGATGCCGAACAGCGCGACGATGTCGCCCGCCGAGGCCGACTCGATGTCCTCCATCTCGTCGGCGTGCATGCGCACCAGCCGGCCCACCTTGTGGCGGCGCTGGGTGCGGCTGTTCACGATGTTCAGGCCCTTGGCGAGCGTGCCCTGGTACACGCGCGTGTAGGTGAGCTGCCCGTAGCGGCCCTCTTCGAGCTTGAACGCGAGCGACACCAGCGGCTTCTGGGGGTCCGCCGAGAGGGCGATCGGCGCCTCGTCGTTGGTGAGGTCGACGGCGGTGTTCTCGACGTCGGTCGGGCACGGGAGGTAGCGCACCACGCCGTCGAGCAGGAGCTGCACGCCCTTGTTCTTGTAGGCGGAGCCCATGAACACGGGGGTCAGCTCGCGCGACAGCGTCCCGCGCCGCACCGCCTGGTGGATCAGATCCTCGGTGACGCGCTCCTCGAGGATCGCCTCGGTGAGCTCGTCGGAGAACATCGACACCGCGTCCAGCATCGCCTCGCGGGCGGTCTCGGCCTCGCTCCGCATCGCGTCCGGGATCGGGCCGCGCACCACGTGCTCGCCGCTGTCGCCCTCGAAGTGGACCGCCTCCATCGCGACCAGGTCGATCACGCCCTCGTGGGCGGCCTCGACGCCGATCGGGAGCTGCATCAGCACCGCGTTGTGCCCGAGCTTCTCGCGAAGCTGCTCGGCCACCCGGCGCGGGTTGGCGCCGGAGCGGTCGAGTTTGTTGATGAACGCCAGCCGCGGGACCTTGTAGCGGCGCATCTGGCGGTCGACGGTGAGCGACTGCGACTGCACCCCCGCCACGCCGCAGAGCACCAGGATCGCGCCGTCGAGCACCCGCAGCGCGCGCTCGACCTCGATCGTGAAGTCGACGTGGCCGGGCGTGTCGATGATGTTGACGTGGTGCTCGTTCCAGACCGTGTAGGTGGCAGCGGACTGGATCGTGATCCCACGCTCGCGCTCGAGCTCCATGAAGTCCATGGTGGCCCCGGCGCCGTCCTTCCCCTTCACCTCGCTGATGCGGTGGATGCGCTTCGTGTAGAAGAGAATCCGCTCGGTGAGCGTGGTCTTGCCCGAGTCGATGTGGGCGCTGATCCCGATGTTGCGGATGCGATCGAGGTCGGTCTGCATGGCGACGGGACTCTTGCTGGGGGTGCCAGAGGGAGCGCGGACCTTAGCGAAGCCGCCGGCCGGCTTCGAGCCCGGCCTCCGCGGCGGGCTGCTTGGCCCCGTCCCCCACCCGCAGCCGGCCGATCGAGAGCCGGCCACCGCGCGCCGCGACGAGGAGGCGCCCCTCGCGCAGACCGAGCACGGTGCCGGGCGGCTCCGGACCTGCAGCAGAGGACGAGCCCGGCGCCGCGCGCTCGAGGCGCCCGTCGAACAGGCGCACCGGAACGTCTCCGAGGAGGGCGTGCGCGCCCGGCTGCGGGTCGCAGCCCCGGATCCGCCGATCGATCTCCTCCGCCGGCCGCTCCCAGTCGATGCGCGCCACCTCGTCCGTCACCAGGCCCTGGAAGCTCGCGCCCGCCTCGTCCTGCGCACGCGGCCGGGCGCGGCCGCGGTCGACGGCCTCCACCGCCTCGAGCATCGCCGTGACGCCCAGCGGGTAGAGCTTCTGGAAGTAGAGCGTCGCGGCGTTGTCGGTGTCCTCGATGCGGACGCCGGCCCGCTGCACCACGATCGGGCCCGTGTCGACCCCGGCGTCGGGGCGGAAGACGGTGACGCCCGTCTCGCGCTCGCCGAGGATGATCTGCCAGGGGATCGCGGCGCCCCCGCGGTAGCGCGGCAGCAGCGACGGGTGGAAGCAGAGCGACCCGAGCGGCGGCGCCTCGACGATCTCGGGCGGCAGGATCACCGTGGTGTACGGCATCACGTTCAGCTCGGCGCCGAGCGCGCGGTACTCGTCGACGCGCTCCGGAATCGCGCGGCCCTGGCGGCGGAACGCCCTGGCGCGCACGGTGCGGAGCCCGCGCTTCGCGGCCTCCTCCGCGAGCGGATCGGTCCGCCCGGGCGCGTCGGGAGGAACGTAGACGGCCGCCATCTCGTGCCCGGCGTCGAGGAGGCCGACCAGCACGTCCCGCGCGAAGGCGGCCTGCCCGAAGAGCGCGATGCGTCGCGGCATCGGCCTACCCTACCGGCTCCTCACGGCGTGCGCGAGCGATCGCCGACGCGACCGTGCGCGCGCGCGGGCACCCCGTGGACCAGCGTGTGGTCGGGGACGTCGCGGTTCACCAGCGAGCGCGCGCCGACCACCGCGTGCGAGCCGAGGTGCACGCCGCGGAGCACCGTCGAGTCGGAGGTGATCCACACGTGGTCGCCGAGCGTGATGGGAGCGCCGCGCTCCCGGTGCTCGTCGTCGAGGTCGTGCTGGTCCGAATCGATGAGCCGGCATCCGGGGCCGATCCACGCCCGGCGCCCGCACAGGATCCCGTGCTTCGCGGAGAGGTGGCAGCCGCTGATCCAGCTGTCGGGGCCCAGCACCAGCTTCGCGCCCGCGAAGACCGCGATGTAGATCGGCGCCTGCTCGGTCCGCAGCCAGGTGCGGTCGCCGATCTCGAGGCTCGCGCCGGGCCCGACCAGCATCGTCACCGCGCGCGGGGTGCGCTCGGTCGCGACGTGCGCGCCGATCTTGAGCACGGCACCCGGCCCCATCTCGATGCGCGCGACGGCGAAGTTCGTGCTCGCAGTGGGATCGAGCTGGAAGCCCGGGTGCTCGGCGGCGAGGCGGCGCAAGCGGCGGCGATCGCGGTGCTGGATCGCGCGGAGCAGCCAGCGGACGTGAGGCCGGGGCCCGGAGGGCGTGGGCTAGCTCCCGCCGCCGGCGTCCGGCCCCCCCTGCCCTTCGCGCAGGCGGAAGGTCACGAAGCCGTGGGTCGGGTCGTAGGGCGAGAGGCCGACTTGCACGCGGTCGCCCGGGATCACGCGGATCCGGAAGCGGCGCATGCGCCCGGAGAGCTGCGCCGTCACCGTCTGGCCGGAGTCGAGCGCGACCTGGTAGCGGCCACCGCCGAGGATCTTCTCGACGGTACCGGTCGCCTGGATCAGATCGTCGCGTGCCACGGGTGGTAAACGTCCCTCCGGCTCGGTCGAGCCGCGAGGGTTTAGCACGACTTCCGGGGACTCTACAGAGCGGGCGGACGGAGCTTCGAGCGGTCCCTACACCGCCGGCGCGCGCTCGCGAGCGCGAGGACGACCCCGGCCGCTCCGCTCGCGGGCGCGACTTCCGGCTCGGGGACCGGAACCAGGATGTCGCTGCCCGCGATCTCGAACACGGTGCCGCAGCCTCCCCCACACCTTGCGCTCGGCGCGCCGCCCGAATAGGTCGTGCCGTAGAAGTTGCCGTCGCTCGCCTGGATGAGCGGCCTCGGGCTGTATCCGCCGCCGTTCAGCGACGAGAACGAGAAGAGCACGTCGACGGTGCCGCTCGGCCGAAGCCGGAACACCGTGCCGAGGCCGGACGCGCCCCCGCTGCTCGACGTGCCGTAGAAGTTTCCGTCGCTGGCCGGCACGAGTCCCGTCGGAGGGCTCCCCTCTGCGTAGTCGAACGAGTGGAGGCTCTCGAAGCCGCTGCCGTCCTCGCGGATCCGAAACGCCGTGCCGGAGCTGTGGTCGCCGCCGAGGCTCGTGGTGCCGTAGAGGTAGCCGCCGGGGCCCTTCACAAGCGTCGAGTTGGGGCCGGAGCCGTCGGTGCCGTGGAACGTGTGGAGCGTCACCACGCCCGCGACGCCCGGCGTGTAGCGGAACACGGTGCCGGCGGCACCAAAGGGCGGCGTCTGCCCCAATTGGGAGGTGGTTCCGTACAGGGCGCCGTCGTCGCCGAGCAGCAGCGCGCCCTCCGGAGTGGTCCCGTCCTCGGCGGGCTCCAGGCCGCCGCTGAAGGAGTGCACGAGCGTGTAGCCACCTCCCGTGTCGATCCGGTAGAGCGTGCCCGCGTTGAAGTCTCCGCCGTCGGTGGTCGTGCCGTAGAGGTTGCCGTCGCCGCCCTCGGCCAGCGTGGCATCCGGGTGGCCGCCGTCGTCGCCGACGAGGGTGCCCAGGAAGCCGTGGAGGTTCGTGAAGTCGCCGGTCGAGGAGAGCTGGAAGACGTTGCCGTCGAAGGCGCCGCTGCCGCGCGTCGTGCCGAAGAGGGTGCCGTCGTCGAGCCGCAGGACGCCGGCGTAGGGCTCGTCACCGGTCACCTGGAAGTCGAAGGTGAAGAGCGTCGTGACGCTGCCGTCGGTCGTCATCCGGAACACGGTCCCCGCCGGGTCGTTCACGCCCACTCCGCCTCCACCCTGCTGCGTCGTGCCGTAGAGATACCCGTCGCCTCCGTCGACCAGCGCGGCGTTCGGCGCCATGCCGTCGTCGCGGTCGAACGAGTGCACGATGGTGACCGGGACGTCCGCCGACAGGGGTGCGCCACCGAAGAGAATCACGAGGAGAACCAGGCAGGGGGTCAGACGGATCGGGACGGGTCGCTTCACGGGGAATCCTCGCTCCGGTGCTCGACACAAGGGCCGGTACCGTACGCGGGGCCGAAGCGCCGGGTCAAGCGAGATCGGGCGCCGGCCGACCAGGCGGGCCGCGGATCCCCCCGGACGGCTGGCGAGACCGGTCCGGCCCGGTACCCTCGCTCGCCCGTCGACTGGCCGGAGCCGGAGAGGTGGCAGAGCCTGGTCGAATGCGCCTGACTCGAAATCAGGTGTACCCGTAAGGGTACCGGGGGTTCGAATCCCTCCCTCTCCGCCACCCGTCCGCCCGACGTCCCCCAGCGGAGTTCCGATGCGCGACTTTCGCGGCCGGCGCGCGCTGGTGACCGGCGGCTCGAGCGGGATCGGGAAGGCCGTCGCGAGCGCGCTCGCGCGGCGCGGCGCCCACGTCGCGATCGCGGCGCGCAATCCCGCGCGCCTCGCGGCCGCGCAGGCCGAGATCGCGTCGGCCGCGACCGGCGGGGCGGTGGTGCACGCGGTCGCGATGGACGTCGCCGACCGCTCCCAGGCGGCGGAAGGCGTGCGCGCTGCGCAGGCGGCCCTCGGCGGGCTCGACCTCCTCGTCGCGAACGCCGGGATCCCCTGCGCGAAGCGCTTCGAGGACATCACCGACGCCGAGCTCGAGCGGGTGATGGCGGTCAACTTCTTCGGCGTCGTCCACGTCGTGCGGGCGGCGCTCCCCGCGCTTCGGGAGCGGCGCGACGGCCACGTCGCGGTGGTCTCGTCGCTCGCCGGGCTGATCTCGATCTACGGCTACACCGCCTATGGGGCGAGCAAGTTCGCCCTGACCGGCTTCGCGGAGGCTCTGCGCCAGGAGGTCCGGCGCGACGGAATCGGCGTCTCCGTGCTCTACCCGCCCGACGTCGACACGCCCCAGCTCGCCGAGGAGAACCTCACCAAGCCCGCGGAGACGCGAGCCGTGGCGGGCAATACCCGGATCCTGGCGCCGGAGGCCGTGGCGGAGAGCCTGCTCGCCGGCATCGCGCGCGGCCGCTTCCGGATCATCCCCGGCGCGGAGGGTCGGGTCGCCGACCTGGCCGCCCGCCTGGCGCCCGGCCTGGTGCGCTGGATCGTCGATCGACAGCTCTCGCGCGCGGAGAAGGCCCCGCAGGCCGGGCGGGCTTGATCTCCGCCCGCCGAGGCGGTAACCCCTTCTCCACCACCGAGCCCCCCAAGGGACGGCCCGCCTCATGGACCCTTCCGAGCAACCTTCACCTTCCGAGCAGTCCGACGTCTTCGCCAAATGCCTCGAGTACCAGGTCACCACCCTGGCGCGCGAGGCCGGCTTCTATCCCTACTACCGGGTGCTCTCCTCGGCCCAGGACCCGGAGGTCGTGATCGACGGGCGCAAGGTCGTGATGCTCGGGTCGAACAACTACCTGGGCCTCGCGAACCACCCCGCCGTGAAGGCGGCGGCCGCCGCGGCCCTCGAGCGCTTCGGCACCGGGTGCGCCGGCTCGCGCCTGCTCAACGGGACGCTCGAGGTCCACGTCGCGCTCGAGGAGCGCCTCGCGTCGTTCGCGCGCCGCCAGGCCGCCATCACCTTCGCGACCGGCTTCCAGGTGAACCTCGGCGTGCTCTCGTGCCTGCTCGGCCGACACGACCAAGTGTTCTTAGACGGGCTCGACCACGCCTGCATCATCGACGGCGCGCGGCTCGGGTTCGGCAAGATCTTCAAGTACCGGCACAACGACATGAGCGACCTCGCTCGCAAGCTCGCGGCGGCGCCCGCCGGGCGCGGCAAGCTGATCGCGGTCGACGGCGTCTTCTCGATGGAGGGCGATCTCGCCGCGCTGCCCGAGATCGTCGCGCTGAAGCGCCGCCACGGGGCGCGCCTGATGGTCGACGACGCGCACGGGCTCGGCGTGCTCGGCGAGCATGGCCGCGGCACCGCGGAGCACTTCGGTCTCGAGCACGAGGTCGATCTCGTGATGGGGACGTTCTCGAAGTCGCTCGCCACGGTGGGCGGCTTCGTCGCGGGCGACGCGCCGGTGATCGAGTTCATCCGCCACCACGCGCGGAGCGCGATCTTCTCGGCGGCGCTGCCGCCCGCGTCCGCCGCCGCCGCGCTCGCCGCCCTCGACATCGTCGAGAACGAGCCCGAGCGGCGCAAGCAGCTCTGGGAGAACACCGCCTATCTGAAGCGCGGGCTCGTCGGCCTCGGCTTCGACACGGGCGCCTCGGAGTCGCCGGTGATCCCGGTCGTGATCGGCGAGGACCGCACCGCCTTCGAGATGGTGGTGCGCTTGCAGGAGGAGGGCGTCTTCGCGAATCCCGTGATCACGCCCGCGGTGCCGCCCGGCCGCGCCATGATCCGCACCTCGCTGATGGCGACCCACCGGCGCGACCACCTCGACCGCGCGCTCGACGGGCTCGGCCGCGTCGGCCGCGCGCTCGGCGTGATCTAGCGCACCGCGCCCCGGCGCAGGGACGGCTCGCCGACGCGCAACGCGCGCGCAGTGCCTGCGCGCCGTCATGCGCCCGCTCAACCCGAAGCCGTCGGCTGCCGATGCAGGCGGGAACCCGAGCGAGGCACGAGATGAGGAAGACTCCCCGACTGCTGGTGACGTGTACGCGCTGCCACCGCCTGCATCGCATGCGCGACTTCGACTGCGTCCACCCGATGTGCCCGCGCTGCACGCTGCCGCGGGCCTCGGCCCGGGCGCGCGCGAGACGCGTGCTGGCCCGCGGCGCCGTGCGCTGAGCGCGGCCCGCGCGACCGCCGTCAGGCGGTGCGCGCCCCCGTCTGCACCAGCCTCTCCTCCACGCCGCGCAGCCGCTCCGTCAGCACGCGGAAGAGGTCGAAGGCGAGATCCGGCATCTCGTGCACCAGCTCGCGCAGCCGCGGGCCGGCCAGCACGAGCACGCGCACGTGGCTCGTCGCGACGATGGTCGCGCTGCGCAGCCCGCCGTCGAGCACCGCCATCTCGCCGACGTACGAGCCGGGGCCGAGCCGGTTCAGGTGCTCCTCCGCGGGGGTTCCGGCGCCCTTCACGACGTCCACCTCGCCCTCGACCAGCAGGTAGAGGTCATCGCCCGGCTCGCCCTCGCGCATCATCACCTCGCCCTTCACGTACTCGGCGTCGGTCGTGATGCGCTCGATCGCCTGCAGGCGCTCGAGCGAGAGCCCGGCGAACAGCGAGACCTGTCGCAACGACAGCAGGCGTTCCATGGTGCTCTCCCGCGCGGCCGTCTCGGCCGACGATTCTGCCGCGTCGCCGAGGGCGAGGCGAACCCACGGCGAGCCGAGCTTCCGCGCGCGCGCCAGCGCCTCCGTCTCGTCGCGGGGCGGCTCGGCGACGCTCCGCAGCGACGCGAGCTTCTCCTCGACCGGGATCCGCTCGAGCAGCAGCACCAGCACGCGCGACGCCTCGCGGTCGCCGAGGTGGGAGATCACCTCGAGCGCGTCCGCCGTGCCGCGGCCGCCGGCGAAGCGCAGCGCGCGGTCGACGCTGCGCACCACGCGCTCGTCCTCGAGGCGCGCCAGCGCGCGGAACGCGATGCGCAGCGAGCGGGCGAAGTCGTCGACGCAGGCCAGATGGAGGAAGCCGTGCGCTCCACCGGCGGGGAGCGCACGCGCGAGGAGCAGCGACTCCCACGCCTCCCGCACGCGCGCGGCGTACTCGGCCCGGAGGCGGACGCGGGCGCGCGGGGTGCCGGACGCGCCGAGCACGCGCAGCGCGGCGCGCACGGCGGACTCCTCGGGCGCCGCGAGCTGCTCGCTGGCCGCCGCCACACCGGCCTCCCCGCGCGCCGCGAGCGCGAGCACCGCCTCGGTGCGCACGTCGCGCGCGCCGTCGCGCAGCGCGTGCGCGAGCGCGGGCTCGAGCCCGTCGCCCCCCCGCCGCGCGAGCACGCGGAGCGCGGCGCGGCGCACGGATGCGTCCGGGTCGGCGACCAGGCTGCCGAGCTCGTCGAGCCCGAGGCGCGCGGGCCGCCCCTGCGCGAGGGCCGCGAGCGCCGCGGCGCGGAGCCGCGGGTCCGGATCGGAGAGGCGCGCGGCCACCCCCTCCGACAGCGCCTCGCCCTGCACCACGCGTTCGTCGGCGAGCGCGCGCAGCGCCGCCAGCGCCGTCTCCGGTTCCGGCGCCTCGAGCATCGAGGCCAGCGTGGCGGCCCCGGCCGCACCGAGTCGGCGCGCCGCCTCGGCGCGTACGTCTGCGTCGGCATCCGCGAGGCGCGCGCGCAGCGGCGCCTCGAGCTCGGCGAGCGCCGCGTCCGGCAGCGCGCGGGCCGCGGCGCAGCGCACCCCCGGATCCGGGTCCTCGAGACCGGAGCGCCACGTCGCGGTGTCGGACGCGTCCGCCTCCGCGAGCGCCTCGAGGCAGGCGGCGCGCATCCTCGGGCTCGGGTGCGCGAGGGCGGCGCGCACCGGCTCCGCGAGGCCGTGCTCGACCAGGAGCGGAGGCAGCGCGAGCAGGGCGCCGCTCGGCGCCGCCTCCTCCTCGCGCACGAGGCGCTCGAAGATCGCCGCGAGCTGGGCGACCTCGCCGGCGCCGATCTCGTGCTGGAGCTCGCGCAGGTCGAGACGCCCCGCGCGCAGCTCGGTCGCCAGCGCGTTGAGGTAGGCGCGGCGCACGCGGAGGTTGGCGAAGCCGTAGACCACCGCCAGCGCGGCGCCCGCCGCGCAGAGCTCGCGGGTATCGAGGCCACGCGCGGCGAGCAGGGCGAGGCCCGCCAGCGACATGCCCGAGTAGATCACGATCCCTTCGAGGAAGGCGCGCACGCGCGCTCGGAAGCGCTGCGGGAGTGCGTTGTACGAGAGGTTGCGGATCGGGCCGGAGAGCGCGTTGTCGAGCAGCTCGCGATTGGCGCGCGCGGCGACGCCGGCAGGCAGTCGATAGCTGGCGAACAGCCCGCCGAAGGCGAGCACCGAGAGGCCGGGATGAACGAGGTTCGCCGTCGGCACGCCGACGCGGCGGATCAGGACCGGCGTCACCGCCACCTCGACCGCCATCTCGACCAGATTCGAGAAGAACAGGTAGTTGCCCACGAAGCGGCCGAGCGCCGCCTCGTCGGGGAACGCGCGTTGGAACACGTCCAGGTAGAGGTATTGCATGACGAACATCGCCAGCACCATGGCCAGCGCCGAGACCACGAGCCAGCGGCCGAGCGGCGAGCGCCGTACGTAGCGCACGGCGGCGCTCATCCCGGCGACGGAGGCCTCGTCCGCCTCGCCCGGCGAGAGCGAGCGCCAGCGCGGGAAGCGCGAGCGCCCGGCGATCACGAAAACGGCCGTCGCAGCCAGCCCGACGGTCCACGCGCCGAGCACTGCTTCGGTCGACCAGGCGTCGTTCACGACGCCCGCCAGCGCACCGCCGGCTGCGCTGCCGAGGCTCATCCCGACCGCGAAGCTCGGAACCAGTCGCTTCGCCGCCAGCGTGTCGAAGAAGTCGCCGGCGAAGCTCCAGAAGTGGCTTACGAGCACGGCCTGCGCCGCGTAGTAGAGACACTGCAGCGCCGGCAGCGCCGCGGTGTAGCCGGCGCGCAGCGCGACCCACGCAGCGGCGACACCGGCGGCGAAGACCAGCAGCACCTCGATGAAGACCCGGTCGTTGCGCTGCCGACCCACGCGAAGCGCGTACAGGAACGACGCGAGCACGGTCACCGCCGAGGCGAGCACCCAGGTCAGGGGCAGGTGCTGCGAGCCGAGACGGGCCAGGAAGAGCGTGTCGGCGGCCGCCTGCCCTGCCGTCTGCGCCATCCCCAGGAGCACGCCGAGCCCGAGGAAGAAGGCAAAGCGACCGCGTTCCTGGGTGCGGACCGCCGAGAGCCAGCGCCACATCAGCGCGCCGCCCCGCCGGTCCCCGGTGTCGCTCGTCTGGCTCGCCCGCTCATGCCCCCCCGCGCCCGACCCTTATACCAGCGCTTCGACTATCGTGGGATCGTGAGCGACGCCGAGAGCCTGCGCTTCGAGCCCGCCGCCTGCGCCGGCCTGCTGGCCATGCACGCCGCCGGCCTCGCGGTGCTGGCCACGGGCGTCTCGCCGGCCGCCCTGGCGGTGGCGGCGGCCCTCGGGGTGGTGCGGGCCTTCGGGCTCACGGCCGGCTATCACCGCTACTTCGCGCACCGCGCCTTCCGCACCAGCCGCGCCGGCCAGCTCCTGCTGGCCGGTCTCGGCGCGAGCGCGGCGCAGCTCGGCCCGCTCTGGTGGGCCGGTCACCACCGGCGTCACCACCAGCACTCGGACCGCCCGGGAGACGTCCACTCGCCCAGGCAGGGACTACTCTGGGCGCACTTCGGCTGGCTCCTGTCGAGCCGCTACGCGTCCGCCGACCTCGCCGCGATCCGCGACTTCGCCCGCTTCCCCGAGCTGCGCGCGCTCGACCGCTGGCACTTCCTCCCGCCCGTGGCGCTCGCCGGCGCCTGCTACGCGCTGGGCGCCTGGCTCGGCGCCGCGCACGGCACCTCCGGCCCGCAGATGCTCGTGGTCGGATTCGTGTGGAGCACGCTCGCGCTCTACCACGTGACCTTCGCGGTCAACTCGCTCGGCCATCGCTTCGGTGCCCGCCGCTTCGACGCCGGCGACGAGAGCCGCAACAGCGGCTGGCTCGCGCTGGTGACGCTCGGCGACGGCTGGCACAACAACCATCACCGCTTCCCGCGCTCGGCACGCCACGGCCTGACGTGGCGGGAGCCGGACCCGACGTGGTGGGGCCTCCGCGCGCTCGCCGCGGTCGGGCTGGTGTGGGACCTCCGCCCGCCCCCGGCGGAGGCCTATGCGGCGGTGCGCGCGACCCGGCGCGCCAGTCGGCCCTTCAGCCATCGCGCGGCGAGCACCAGGCCGACGCTCGCCGCACACGCGAAGCCGAACAGGTCGCCGACCCGCGCGTAGGGCGAGAGCGCGCGGTACGGCCGCAGCTCGCCGAGCACCACCTCGCGGCTCATCGGCGGCGTCTGCACCTGGACGCCGCCCCAGGGATCGACGATGGCCGACGGGCCCGACGTGGAGGCGCGCACCAGGAAGCGGCGCTCCTCGACGGCGCGGAGCTTCACGATGTCGAACATCAGCTCGGCCCACTTGGGGTCGCGGATCCACGAGTCGTTGGACGGGCTCACCAGGTACTCGGCGCCCTCGAGGACGCGGCGGCGCGCCACCTCGGGAAGCATCGCCTCGTTGCAGACCAGCACGCCCGCGAGCCCCGCGCGGGTCTCGAGGGGCGGGTCGCCGGCTCCCGGCTCGAACACGCGCACCCGCTCGAAGCGGCGGCGCAGGAAGTCGACGCGGAACGGGAAGTGCTCCGAGAAGGGCACCAGGTACTGCTTGTCGTAGCGGCCGGTGATGCGCCCGTCGGGGTCGACGGCAAACACCGTGTTGTAGTAGATCCCCTCGCGCCCCGGGTCGGCGCGCGGCCCGCCCACCACGAGCTCGAGCGGTCCCCGCGCCAGCTCGCGCGTGATGGCGCGCTGGAAGAGCGGCTCCTGCTCGAGGAAGAACGTGAGCGCAGCCTCGGGCCAGAAGGCGATCGCGGGGCGCCCGCGCTGGAGCGCCTCTCGCGTCAGCGCGAGGTAGACCTCGAGGTTGCGCCCGTAGAGGTCGGAGCGCCACACCGAGCCGACGTCGACGTCGCCCTGCACGATCGCGATCGACACCGGGGCGGCCGCGGCGAGGTCGCGGTCGCGCGCGCGCAGCGCCAGCTCGCCGAACCCGAGGAGGCCGGCCGCCGGGACACAGGCGAGCGCCAGGGCGGCCCCGGCGCGCCGGAGCGGCTCGCGGGCGCGCACCGCCAGCGCCAGCTCGGCGAGCCCCGCGTTCACCGCGACCAGCGCGAAGCTGATGCCGTATACGCCGGTCGCACAGGCGATCTGCACCAGGAGCGCCGAGCCCGCCTGCGAGTAGGCGGCGAGCGCCCAGGGGTTGCCGACGAAGAAGCGCGTTCCGGTGAGCAGCCGCCCGCGCGCCAGCTCGGCGGCTACCCAGGCCGCAGCGGCGAGCCACGGAAGCCACACCGATCTGCGTCGGGACAGCGCCCGATACACGGGGCCGAACGCCATGTAGTAGATCGATCCGGTCAGCGTCCACACCCCGACGGCGAAGAGCCGGCTCGTGAGCGCCGGCTGCAGGAAGTAGCTCTGCACCGCGGCGGGGAGCGCGTCGGCCACGAACGACGAGGCGAAGACCGGCCAGAACCAGCACAGGAAGAGCGCCGCGCCGGGTCCGACGGCGCGCAGCGCCAGCAGGAAGGGCGCGAGCGCGAACCACGCGAGCCCGCTCCACCGCGTCGGCGGGAAGGCCAGCGCGTAGGCGAACGCGGAGAGCGCCGTCGCGGCGAGGGCCGCGGCCCGCTTCACCGCCTGGCGAGCTCGTCGAGCCGCGCCAGGTCGTGGACGAGCTCGTGCGCCGCGTAGATCTCGCGCGCCTGCGCGCGCCAGCCCTCGGCGTCCCGATCGAGGATGCGCACCCCGGGTCGTCCTTCCGCGAGCCGCCGCGCCAACTCGCCGGCCGTTCGCCCGAGGTCGGGTGCGGTGCCGAGGCGCTCCGCCTCCCGGATGCTGCGCACCCACCAGCGGAACGCCGCCTTGTGGCGCCCGCGGTACCACGCGAGCCGTCCGGTGAGCCGATACACCTCGGGGCGTCGGGCGGCGACCATGGCGACAGCGCCGAGCGCGTCGCGCGCGCTGCGGCGCGCACGGCGGCGATAGGCGCGGATGCGCTCACGGTCCCCCGCCTCGATCGCGGCCTCGAGCTGCTGCATCTCGACGAACAGGCGGGCGCCTGCGTAGAGCGAGAGGTGGAGCGGCGGCAGCCGTCCCGCGCGGGCGCGCAGCTCGGCCGCGCGCGTCAGCATCTCCTCGGCCGCCTCGGGCTCGCCCGCGAGCTGGCGCACCCGGGCGAGCGCGCCGAGGGCGAAGAGCTTGAAGCCCGGCTCCTCGTGCTCCTGGTAGTAGCGCTCGGCCGCGAGCCGGGCGGGCGCGACCTCGCGGCGCGCCAGGTGGAGCAGCGTGGTGCCGGCCTGGTACGCCGCGCTGGCGACGTCGTGCCGATAGCGCTCGGCGAACTCCGAGAGCTCGCGCAGCCGCCCGCTCGCGGCGGCAAAGTCGCCGCGGTCGATGCACCGCTCGCAGTGCAGGTCGAGGTAGGTCTGCACCTCCCAGAGGCGGCCGTAGCGGAGCCCCTCGTGGAGCGTCGCCTCGTCGATGTCGTGCTCGGGCGACCAGTCTCCCTCGAGGTAGTGGTGGATCCAGCTCATCAGCAGGTAGTAGAGGCGGAGCTCCTGCACGTCGCCGCCCTCGACCACCGCGCGCGCGCGCGCCAGCACCCGGCGCGCGAGCGCGAACGACACGCCGCCGTACGAGAAGATCCCGATGGCCCCGGCGTAGACGGCGCCGGCGTCGGGGATCGAGGCCGGATCGACGCGGTCCAGGAGCCGCATCGTGGCGAGCGTGTCGAACACGAACTCGGGGGCGGTGGTGGTCTGCGCGAGCCCGCGCCGGAAGCGGATGTCGATGCGCTCGCGCTGCTCCGGCGTGGCTGGCTTGCGTCGCTTCGTCCCGAGTCCGTACAGGCTCAGGCACACGGCCGCGAGGTCGAGCGCGAAGCCGCGGTAGAGCGCGGCGCGGCCGCGCGGGCGCCCTGCCGGATCGCCGAGGTGTGCGAGCGCGGCGCTGAAGTGCTCGACGGCCTTGCCCAGCTCGCCGCGGTTCATGAACGCCGTCGCGATGCTCTTCTCGAGCTGGGCCTTCTTGGCCGGATCGCCGCCCTCTCCGTGGAGCTGAAAGTAGAACTCCGCCGCCAGCCGGAAGAAGTTGAGCGCCTCGTTGGAGGCGGCCGACCGGGCCGCCTCGTCGCCGGCGCGGAACAGGTACTCCTCCGCGCGCTCGAGGTCGCGGCCGCGCCCGTAGTGATACGCCAGCATGGCGTAGTAGCCGGGCGCCCGATCCGTGAGCCAGATCTCGATCGCCTCGGCGACCTTGCGGTGCAGCTCCTCGCGGCGGCCGCGCAGGATGGTGTCGTACACCACCTCTTGGATCAGCGGATGCTTGAAGCGGTACTCCTGGCCGTCGGCGGCGCCCGAGACCGGGGCCACCAGGCCGGCCGCATCGAGCTCCGGCAGGAGCTCGTGCAGGCTGTTCTTCTCGACCACCTCGGCGAGCACCGGGACGAAGAAGCTGCCGCCGATCACCGCGGCCACCTCGAGCACGCGGCGGCGCCGCGCCTCGAGCCGGTCGAGGCGCGCCATGATCACCTCCTGCACGGTGCCGGGGATCACGGCCTTGTGGATGCGCGCGGTGGCGAAGAGCTTTCCGTCGCGCGCCTCGACGGCGCCGTCGTCGATCAGGGAGCGGACCACCTCCTCGGCGAAGAACGGGTTGCCGGCCACCTTGTCGAGGATCGCGTGGCGCGTGGCCAGCGGGATCTCGCCGCCGCGGAACAGGTTGTCGACGAGCCGGCTCACGTCGTCCGCACCGAGCGGCTCGAGCGCGAGCGCGGTGTGGTCGGCGGCGCGCGTGCGCCGCACCAGCTCGAGGACGCGATCGGAAGTGTTCGCGTGGTGCGGGCGGAAGGCCAGCACGAAGAGCGCCGGCTCGACCTCGCCGGGGCGCAGCAGCACCTCGAGCAGCTCGATCGAGCTCTGGTCCGCCCAGTGCAGGTCGTCGAAGACGATCGCGAGCGGGCGCTGCGCGGCGAGCCGCTCGAGCACCCGATCGACGCTGCGGTGGATCAGCGTCTCGAGCGCCTCGCCCTGGATCGCCTCGACGCGGCGGCGCTCCTCGGCGCGGAGCCGCACGTTCATCAGCGTCGCCAGGAACGGAAGGCGCTCGGCCGTCTCCTCCGGACCGAGCAGCTCGCCGAGCGCCGCCTCGAGCTTGCCGAGCGCGGCGTCGCCGTCCTCGGGTCCGATGCCCGCCCAGCCGCGCAGCATGTCGACGAAGGGGTGGAAGCGGAGGTTCTGGCCGATCGAGAGCGAGCGGCCCTCGAGCCAGGTCACGCCGGCCGCCTCCGCCGCGCGCGCCGCCTCGGCGAGCAGCCGCGACTTCCCGAGGCCCGCGTCGGCCACCACGCTCACGACGCCGCCGCGCCGAGCCACCAGATCGGCGGAGCGCTGTGCGAGCGCAGCGAGCTCCTCCTCGCGGCCGACCAGCTCGGAGGAGATGTCGCGCGTGCCGGCGCGCGGCTTGTAGATGCGCTCCTCGGCCGACAGCAGCTCGTAGACCGCGATGCGCTCCTGCTTGCCCTTGAGAGCCACCGGCTCGAGCCCGCGGTACTCGAACTCCTCCTTGGTGCAGCGCCAGGTCTCGGGCCCGACCCAGACCTCGCCCCGGGGTGCCAGATCCTTGAGCCGCGACGCCACGTTCACGACGTCGCCGAAAACGGGGAGCTCGGAGGTGGCGGTCCCCTTCGCGGGGTCCGCAATCACCGAGCCGGTGTTGATCCCGCTGTGCACGTCGAGGGGCCGCTTCGCCCCGTGCCGCCGCGACACCTCGCGGACGGCCTTGCGCATCTCGAGCGCCGCGTTGACCGCGGCGCGCGGCGCGTTCTCGATCGCGACGGGCGCCCCGAACACGGCGACCACGCAGTCGCCCACGTGCTTCTCGACCCGGCCGCCGTGCTTCTCGGCGATCCCGTCGAGCACGCGCAGGCACTCGCTCACGATCTCGTACGCCTCTTCGTCGCCGGCCTCCTCGACGAGCGTGGTGAAGCCCGTGATGTCGGCGAACAGCACCGTGGCGCGGCGCCGCTCGGTCTCGCGCTCGGCTCGGGACTCCGGGGGCATGCCGTCTCGATTGTATCTCCCTCGGGGACGGATTGCGTACCGCCCTCGCGGGTTTGCCCCTCCCCACCCCGACCACTACCTTGGCCCTGCCGTGCGCTGCGCCGAGGGGTGATCGCAGGGTCCCGTTCGGGCTCGGAGCCTCGTGAACCCCGTCAGGCCCGGAAGGGAGCAGCGGTAGCGGGGGTCCGGCGGCGAGCGGGGGCGCCCTGCGATCTTCCCTCGGCGCAGCGCGTGGACTCCGAGGCTTCATTGATCGGGCGCAGCATCGCCGCAAGCGCCGCCCCGGCGGCGCGCGCAGCGAGCCGCAGGCGAGCGAAGTCAAAAGACGGTGAGCTATCAAGTGCTTGCGCGCAAGTGGCGGCCCCAGCGCTTCGACGAAGTGACGGGGCAGGACCACGTCACGACGGCGCTGCGCAACGCCATCGCGCAGCGCCGCGTCCCGCATGCGGTCCTGCTGGCGGGTCCGCGCGGAGTCGGCAAGACCACCATCGCGCGGCTCCTCGCGCGCTGCCTCAACTGCGAGAAGGGCCCGACGGACACGCCGTGCGGTGTCTGCTCCGCGTGCGTCGAGATCGCGGCCGGCACCTCGACCGACGTGCAGGAGATCGACGCCGCGAGCCGCACGTCGGTCGACGACGTGCGCGATCTGATCGAGTCGATCCGCTACGCGCCCTCTCCGGGCAAGCACCGCATCTACGTCGTCGACGAGGTGCACATGCTCTCGACGCCCGCCTTCAACGCGCTGCTGAAGACGCTCGAGGAGCCGCCGCCGCGCAGCCTCTTCGTGCTCGCCACCACCAACCCCGAGAAGATCCCCTTCACGGTGACCTCGCGCTGCCAGCGCTACGACCTGCGGCGGCTGCCCGCCGCCGACGTCGCTGCGCGGCTCGGGGAGGTCGCGCAGGCGGAGGGCATCGCGATCTCGGCGCGGAGCCTCCAGGCCATCGCGCGCGAGAGCCAGGGATCGCTGCGCGACGGCCTCACCCTGCTCGACCAGGTGATCGCGTCCGGCGGCACGCAGCTGGACGACGAGGGCGTGGCGCGGGTCCTCGACCTGATCGACCGCCGCGTGCTGCTCGGGATCACCGAGGCCTGCATCGCGGGCGATCCGGCGCGCGCCCTCGAGGCCTGCGGCACCGCCAGCGAGATGGGCATCGACCCCAAGCGGCTCGGCGCAGAGCTGCTCGGGCTGCTGCGCGACCTGGTGGTCCTCCGCATCGCACCCGACGCGCGCGGGCTCGTCGAGGCGAGCGATGCCGAGGTCGGGGAGCTGCGCGCGCTCGCCGAGCGCAGCGACGGCGCGCGCCTGCGCCGGATGTTCCGCGCCCTGATCCGCGAGCAGGAGGATCTCGCTTGGGCCCCCGAGCCGATGGCGGTGCTCGAGATGGCCGTTGTGCGGCTCGCGACGACCGCCGAGGGCGACGACGTCCAGGCCCTGCTCACCCGCCTCGACGCCCTCGAGCGCCGCCTCTCCGGCGGCGGCGACCCGCCCCCGCCACCTCCGGGGCAAGGAGATCGGAGCCCTCGACGACGCGCCCCCGTCACCTCCGAGGCGATCCCGCCGTCTGGAGTATCCCCGCAAGCCGCCGAAGGCGGCGCGCAGCGAGCCGAAGCCGAGCGAAGTTCATCAGGACGTGCTCCAGCTCAGCAATCGGACGACTCCCCTCCGCTCCCCGTCGTCCTCGACCGCCTGCGCGTCGTGCTGGCCGACCAGGATCGCGGGCTCGCCGCGGCGCTCGAGGGCGCGACGCTGGTCGAGCGCAGCGATCGCGCGCTGCGCATCGCCGTGCCCGAGGCCTTCGCGGCGCGCCGCCTCGAGCGACGCATCGCCGATCTCGAGGCCGTGTGCGAGCGCCTGTTCGGCCGTCCGACGCGCGTGGCGATCAGCGGACCGACCGCGGAGGAGCCGGGGGCTCGAGAGCAGGTCGACGCGGAGCGCGCGCGCCGCCGGCGCGAGGCGCTCGACCATCCCGCCGTCAACGCGGCGCTCGAGATCCTCGGCGGTGAGGTCGTCGAGATCAAGCCGGCGCCGTCGCGATGAGCGCACAGGATCTGGGCGACCTGCTGCGCCGCGCGCAGGAGATGCAGGAGCGGCTCGCCGCGCTGCAGCGCGAGCTCGCGCGCCGCACCGTCCAGGGGAGCGCCGGCGGAGGCCTGGTGGTCGTCACCGCGACCGGCGAGCTGCGCATCCTCCGCATCGAGATCGATCCGCAGCTCCTTGCGGGCAACGACCGCGAGCTGCTGCAGGACCTCGTGGCGGCCGCGGTGAACGCGGCGCTGTCCGAGGCCCAGCGCATGATGCAGGAGGAGATGCAGCGCGCCGCCGGCGGGCTGCCGATTCCGATCGGGCCGACACTCCCGCGCTGAGCCTGGCCGCAGCTCTCGCCTGCTAGCATCGCCGCGTGCGTTCCTCGCCCCCGATCGACCGCCTGGTGGCGGCGCTGCGCCGTCTGCCCGGCATCGGGGAGAAGTCGGCCGCGCGGCTCGCCTTCCATCTGCTCTCCGCACCCGACGCCCAGGTCGCCGAGCTGGGCGACGCCATCGCGCGGCTCAAGAAGGAGATCGTGCTCTGCGCGGAGTGCTTCGACCTGACCGACGCCTCGCCCTGCGCGATCTGCCGCGACGCGCGCCGCGATCCGTCGCTCCTCTGCGTCGTCGAGGAGCCCGCCGACCTCGCCGCGATCGAGGCCTCGGGACGCTTCCCGGGGCGCTACCACGTGCTGGGCGGCGCGCTCTCCCCGATCGACGGCATCGGGCCCGAGGAGCTGCGGGTTGCCGACCTCGAGGACCGCGTCGCGCGCGGCGGGGTGCGCGAGGTCATCCTGGCGACCAATCCGACCGCCGAGGGCGACGCCACCGCGCACTACCTGGCCGACCGCCTGCGCGGGGCGGGCGCCCGCCTGACCCGCATCGCCTGCGGCATGCCGCTCGGGGGCGACCTCGAGTACGCCGACCACGTGACCATCGCGCGCTCGCTCGAGAACCGGCGGGATCTGTAGAGCGCCTTGCTGAGCTGCAGCACGTCCTCATGGACTTCGCTCGCCTACGGCTCGGATCTCCAGACGACCGCGTCGCCTCAGAGGCGACGAGCGTGCAGCTAAAGACCTATCCCCCGCCCGCCGATGGCACGGAAGGCTTCGAGCACCGAGCGGGCCGGCTTGCTGCGCGCGCCGCTCGCAGAGTAGAGTGCACGAGAGCGAACGCCCGCGGACCGGGCACTTGCGGACGGGACATGCCGATGGCCGAAACCCAGCTCGTTCTGTACGACGAGGACTACCGCAAGGTCCTCGGCGTCTGCGAGCGCCTCGCCCGCGACGCCCACGCCAAGGGCGTCTTCGTGGTCGACAAGAACGGCCAGCTGATGGCCGAGGCGGGCGACATCCGGGGCATCGACACCACGAGCCTCGCGTCGCTGACCGCCGGGTCGATCGCGGCGACCGGGGGCCTGGCCAAGATCATCGGCGAGGAAGAGTTCCCCATCCACTTCCACCAGGGCCAGCGCGACAACCTCCACATGACGGTGGTCGCCAAGCGAATCATCCTGGTCGTGATCTTCGACGAGCGTTCGTCGCTCGGGCTGGTGCGCCTGCGGGTCAAGAAGGCCGGTGGCGAGCTCGCCCGACTCTTCGAGGAGATCCGCAAGAAGAGCGAACGGGCCCGCAGCAGCGGGGGCAGCCCGTTCTCCGAGATCACCGACGACGACATCGACAAGCTGTTCGCGGACTGACCGACACCCATGTCGTTCATCAACTACGCGTCGCGAGAGATCAACTGCAAGGTCGTGTACTACGGCCCGGGCCTGTGCGGCAAGACCACGAACCTGCAGTGGATCTACTCGAAGACCAACCCCGAGCTCAAGGGGAAGATGATCTCGCTCGCCACCGAGACCGAGCGCACGCTGTTCTTCGACTTCCTGCCGCTGGCGCTCGGCCAGATCCGCGGCTTCCGCACGCGCTTCCACCTCTACACGGTGCCCGGCCAGGTCTTCTACGACGCCAGCCGCAAGCTGATCCTGAAGGGCGTGGACGGGGTCGTGTTCGTGGCCGACAGCCAGGTCGAGCGGATGGAGGCGAACCTCGAGAGCCTCGACAACCTGCGCGGCAACCTGCAGGAGCAGGGCTACGAGCTCGACAAGCTCCCCTACGTGATGCAGTACAACAAGCGCGACCTGCCGAACGCGGCGCCGCTCGCCGAGATGCAGCGCATGCTGAATCCGGGCGGCATCACCGAGTTCGAGGCGTGCGCCACCTCGGGCAAGGGCGTCTTCGAGACGCTGAAGGCCGTCGCCAAGGGCGTCCTCAACGACCTCCGCCGCATGGCCCGCTGACAGGTCACGCCGCCCGCCGAGACCAAGCGATCGTCTGGATCATCCCCGCAAGCGATCGCGAAGCGATCGCGCGCAGCCAGGCGAAGCCGAGCGAAGTCCATGAGGACGTGCTGCAGCTCAGCAACCCTGGCCTGGTAGACTCCGCCCATGCCGCACGCTCGGCTTCCCACCCACGCCGCCTACTACGAGGTGCACGGCGAGGCCGCGGGTCCGCCGCTCCTGCTCGTCACGGGGATGGGCGGCTCGTGCCGGGGCTGGCTGGGGCTTCAGGTCCCCGACTTCGCACCCCGACACAGGACCGTGATCTACGACCACCGCGGGGTCGGCGAGAGCGGCGACCCGGGCGGCGCCTTCTCGTCGGCCGACCTCGCCGACGACGCCGCGGCGCTGCTCGACGCGCTCTCGATCGAGCGCGCCCACGTCCTCGGCGCATTCATGGGCGGCATGGTCGCGCAGGAGCTCGCGCTGCGGCATCCGGACCGGGTCGACCGGCTCGTGCTGGTGGGCTCCTGGGCGCGAGCCGACGCCAAGCGCCGCATGCTCCTCGAGAAGTGGAAGGAGATGGTCGCGCACGGCAATCCGCTCGAGGTCCTCGCCAAGGAGCGCATGCTGTGGACGCTCTCCGACGAGACGCTGGAGCAGACGGACCTCGTCCATCCGATGCTGCAGGGCTACCTGCGGGAGCGCTTCCCGCTCTCCGACGACACCTTCGCACGCCAGTGCGACGCGTGCCTCGAGCACGACACGCAGGCCCGGCTCGGCGAGATCGGCGCTCCGACGCTGGTGCTCTGCGGTCAGCAGGATCAGCTCGCGCCGCCGAAGTTCTCGCGCGAGCTGGCGACCGGGATCCACGGCGCCCACCTGGTGACGATCCCCGGCGCCGCGCACCTGGTCATGGCCGAGGCCGCCAAGCGCTTCGACCAGGTGGTGCTGCAGTTCCTCGAGGACGAGCGCTGATCGGGCGGCTCAGTCGCTCTCGGGCGCGACCGCGGCCACGAGCGCCAGATCGCGCTCGCGCACCGAGCCGACGTCGAAGCGCTTCGCCGCCGCCGCCATGCGCGTGAGCGCGGCGCCGATCGGCATCGGCGGCGCCGTCTCACCCTTCTTCACCTTGTGGAAGCGCACCGGGTTGATGCGCGCCACGACGTAGGAGCGCAGGTAGGGCGAGCGGAAGCCGCGCTCCGCGAGCTTCTTCACGACGCCCTTCACGGCCGCGTCGATCTCCCGCAGACGCGCTGCGTAGCCCTCGCGCTCGCGCAGCGCCGCCGCGAGCGTGCCCTCGCCGAAGCGGTCGACCTTCTTCAGGAAGGGAGCGTACGCGCCGCCCGCGAAGCGCGGCTCGCTCTCGTACACGATGCCGAGGGTCAGCAGCTCGGGGCCCTCGAACTGCGCCGCGTAGGTCGACTCGCGCGCCTTGCCGTCCTGCTTCGCGAGCGCCCGCGCCATGCGGATCACCTCGAGGCTGCGATCGCGCAGGTTGTGCGCCTTCTCGGTGTTGAGCGCGAGGATGCGGAAGGCGAGCTCCTCGTCGGGCGAGACCAGGGCGGTGAGCTCGCGCAGGCCCAGCACCTTGGCCGCCGCCAGGCGGTGGCGGCCATTCGGCGTCCAGAAGCCGCCCTCCTTCCTGCGCACGGCGATGATCGGATCGAGGAAGGCGCCGCTCTCGGCGATCTTCTGCGCGAGCCGCTTGGCGTGCGTCGGCGAGAGGTCGCGCTGGAACGGCGTCGGCTCGACGGCGTCGCGCGGGAGCGCCGCGAGCAGGAGCGGCCGCGCGGAGAGGGGATCGCGATAGGCGCCCAGCGCCGCGCCGCCCGCCGCGCGCACCGCCGCGACCAGCGGCGCCAGCTCGGGCGCGTCGAGCGGGAGCGGCGCCTCGGCCGGCGCGATTCCGCGCGCCTCGCGGCTCGGTGTCAGGCGCTTGCGCGCGCTCCCCGCCTTCTTCCGGACCGTCTTCTTGCGAGCCGCCACGCTGCGATGCTAGCGGATGGAGGTGGGTTGCTGAGCTGTGGCGCGTCTTGATGAACTTCGCTGGGCTTCCATCTGTTGACTTCGCTCGGCTTCGCCTCGCTGCGCGCGCCCGCTTCGCGGGCGCTTGCCGGGATGCTCCAGGCGACCGCGTTGCCTTGGAGGCGGCCCCGGGGCGCCCAGGGTGCGGAGCGCGACGCGGCCGAGCGCGCCTCCGAGCACGGGGTCGGCCGCGATCGCGGCGCGCAGTCCGCGCGCGTCGAGAGGACGGGTCGAGGCCACCAGGACGGAGTTGTCGAAGTCCGCGTAGCGCAGCACGACGCGGTGGGGGAGCAGGCCTGCGAGCACCCGCGAGGCCGCGCGCGCCTCGTCGATCGCGTTGCAGACCAGGATGCCGCCGGGCGCGAGCCGGCGCGCCGCGAGCGCGAGCCCCGGCTCGGGCAGCCAGGCGGGCTTGTGCAGCCTGCGGCCGCGGCCCACGAAGATGTCCTCGATCACGAGGTCGAAGCGGCCGCGCTCGCGCGCCAGGAAGCGGGCGGCGTCGTCCTGGACGACCTCGACGCCGACCGCATCGAGCGCGAAGTGGCGACGCGCGGCGTCGACGACCCGCGCGTCGAGCTCGACGCCGACGATGCGCGCGCGGGGCGCGATCGCCCGCACCACGCGCGCCGCGCTGCCGGCGCCGAGCCCGAGCATCAGGACGCTCCGGCGCCGCGCCGGCGGGAGCACCAGGAGCGGAGCGGCGAGGGCATCCCACACCGACCCGGTCGCGATGCGATCGAGGCGCCAGAGGGACGCGAAGGTGCCGTCGATCACGAGGCGGCGCGTGCGCGCGCTCCGGTGGACGAGGATCCGGCTCGGTTCGGCGGAGCGGTCCGGTCGGTACACTGGCCTCATGCCGTCTCCGCCGGCGTTCGCGGCGCGCGTGGAAGTCGCCCTGCCGGTCCCCGTCGACTCGCTGTTCTCGTACGGCGTGCCCGCCGCGCTCGCGCCCTCCGCGGAGCCCGGTCGGCGGGCGCTGGTGCCGTTCGGCGCGCGCAGCATGACGGGGTTGATCGTCGCGCGCCACGACCCGAGTCCGGCTGTGCCGGCGCTGCGCGGCGTCGTCCGGCTCGTCGACGCGGAGCCCGTGGTGTCCCCCGCGCTGATCCGCATCCTCATCGATGCGGCCGCCGACGCCTTCTGCCCGGTCGGCCTCGCGCTCGCGTGCGCGACGCCCTCGGGCAGCGCGCCGCGCGCCTCCGCCGCCTTCGCCGCGACCGCGCGCGGGCGCGAGGCGCTCGCGCGCGGCGCGGTCGCGACGCCGCTCCGCGCGCTGCTCGAGTGGCTCGACACCTCGCCCCGCTCGCGCGCGTCGATCGAGCGCCGGTTCCCTGGATCGCGCGCCGGGCTTGCGGCGCTCGAGCGCGACGGGCTGGTCTCGAGCGAGCGGATCGAGGCGGTCGGCGCGCGCGCGCCGACCGAGCGCCTGGCGTCGCTCGCGCCGGGCACCGCGCTCGACGCGGCGCTCGAGGGCCCGCTCTCTCGCGCGCCGCGGCAGGCGGCGCTCCTCCAGGAGCTCGCTGCGCGAGGCCCTACCGTGGCCTCGGAGCTCGGCGCCGGCGCGGCGCCGGCGCTGCGCGCCCTGGTCGCGCGCGGCCTGGTCCGCGTCGAGGAGCGCCCGCTCGCGCCGTCCGCGCCGGCGCCGCTCGACGACGGCGACGCCGAGCCGCTCGCGCTGACGCCGGAGCAGCAGGAGGCGCTCGACTCGATCGGCGGCGCGGTGCGTGCGCGCCGCTTCGAGCGCTTCCTCCTGCACGGCGTCACCGGCAGCGGCAAGACGGAGGTGTACCTGCGCGCGGTGGCCGAGGCGCTGGCCGCCGGGCGCCAGGCGCTCGTGCTGGTGCCGGAGATCACGCTCACGCACCAGCTCCTGGCGCGGCTCACCGCGCGCTTCGGCGCGCGCGTCGCCGTGCTGCACAGCCAGCTCCGTCCAGGCGAGCGGATCGCGGAGTGGCGCCGGCTCCTCGGCGGGTCGACGCCCATCGGCATCGGCGCGCGGTCGGCGCTGTTCGCTCCCCTCGACGACCTCGGCGTCGTCGTGATCGACGAGGAGCACGAGCCCGCCTACAAGAACGAGGAGGGCTTCCGCTATCACGCGCGCGATCTGGCCTCGCGGCGCGCGGCCGCGGCGGGCTGTCCGCTCGTGCTCGGCTCAGCCACTCCGTCGCTCGAGTCGCGCTTCGCTGCCGACCGCGGCGCGCTGGTGCGCCTCTCGCTGCCATACCGCATCGGCCGGCGGCCGCTGCCGGCGGTCGAGATCGTCGACCTGGCGGCGGAGCGCGCCTTCGTGCCGCGCGGGCGAAAGCTCGTGCTCTCGCGGGCGCTTCGGCGCGCGCTGGTCGAGACGCTCGCCGACGGCGGGCAGGCGATCCTGTTCCTGAACCGTCGCGGCTTCTCGACGCGCGTGCTGTGCTTCGAGTGCGGCCACGCCGAGCGCTGCCCGCACTGCGACATCTCGCTCGTGTACCACGCGACGGAGCAGCGGCTGCGCTGCCACTACTGCGACCACGGCATCGACCCGCCGGATCGGTGCTCGGCGTGCGGAGCGCCGGACACGGCGCTGCTCGGACTCGGCACCGAGCGGCTCGAGGAGGAGGTCCGCCGCGGCTTCCCGGAGGCGCGCATCGCGCGGCTCGACCGCGACACCGCGCGCCGGCGCGGCGAGACCGAGCGGGTGCTCGCGGCGCTCGCCACCGGCCAGGTCCAGATCCTGATCGGCACGCAGA
The DNA here is from genome assembly GCA_035506135.1 of Myxococcota bacterium. Lineage (GTDB taxonomy): Bacteria > Myxococcota_A > UBA9160 > UBA9160 > PR03 > DATJPY01. Next base: position 31,921 of record DATJPY010000117.1, read on the forward strand.
TGGTCGCGAAGGGCCACCACTTCCCCGGCGTGCGGCTGGTGGGCGTGATCGCCGCCGACCAGGCCCTGCAGCTCCCCGACTTCCGGGCCTCCGAGCGCACCTTCCAGCTCCTCACGCAGGTCGCCGGCCGCGCCGGCCGCGGGGCCGCCCCGGGCCGCGTGATCGTGCAGACCTTCGCGCCGCACCACGAGGCGATCGCGCCGGTCCAGCAGCACGACTACGAGGCCTTCTACCGCGCCGAGATCGCGCATCGCGCCGCGCTCGGCTATCCGCCCGTCGGGCGGCTGGTGCACGCGCTGGTGTCGGGTCCGGACGCCGACGCGACCGCCGCGCGGGCGGAGCAGCTCGCGCAGCGCGCCCGCGAGAGCGGGGGCGAAGCGGCCGTCCGGCCGTCGGCTTCCGCCGCTCCGTTCGAGTTCGCCGCCGGCTTCGAAGTGCTCGGTCCCGCACCGGCGCCGATCGCTCGCCTGCGCGACCGCTTCCGGTTCCAGGTGCTGGTCAAGGGCACCGACGAGAAGCGCGTGATCGCGGCCGGCCGCGCGATGGCGCGCGCGGGGGCACGGCGCGAGGCACACGGCATCCGCGTGTCGGTCGATCCCGACCCGCTCAACATGCTGTGAGGATTCGCTAGATTCCGTCGTCCATGGCGATCCTCGAGGTGCTGCAGTTCCCCGACCCGCGCTTGCGGCGCAAGGCGGAGCCGGTCGAGAAGATCACGGACGAGCTGCGCCAGCTCGCCGCGGACATGCTCGAGACCATGTACGCGGAGCCGGGCATCGGCCTGGCGGCGCCGCAGATCGGTACGGCCCTGCGGCTGGTCGTCCTCGACACGGAGTGGACCGAGGAGGGCGCCGAGCGCAAGCCGCGGGTGCTGGTGAACCCGGAGATCCGCGAGCGCGAGGGGCAGATCGTGTGGAACGAGGGCTGCCTGTCGGTGCCCGATTTCAACGCCGAGGTCGAGCGCTCCGAGCGCGTCGTGCTGCAGGCCGTCGACCTCGACGGCAACGCGATCACCGAGGAGGCGACGGGGCTGCGGGCGGTGTGCTTCCAGCACGAGCTCGACCATCTCGACGGCGTCCTCTTCATCGACCGCGTGAGCCGGCTCAAGCGCGAGCTGTACGTCCAGAAGCGCAAGAAAGCGGCGCGCGAGGAGGGAGCGGCGTGGCCGGCCTCCGGCGAGCGGCCGCCGCGCCTGCCCGGAACCCGCCTCTGAGCGAGCGCTCGCTGCGGCTCGTGTTCTTCGGCACGCCCGCGTTCGCAGTCCCGACCCTCGAGAGGCTCGCCGCCGGCCCGCATCGGGTGGTCGCTGCGGTGAGCCAGCCCGACCGCCCCCGCGGCCGGGGGCGGAAGCTCTCGCCGTCGCCCGTGGCCGACGCGGCCGAGCGGCTCGGGATCCCCGCGCTGCGGACCGAGTCGGTGGGCGACGCTTCCTTCGCCGCGCAGCTCGCGGCGCTCGAGCCCGACCTCGGCGTGGTCGTCGCCTTCGGCCAGTTCCTGCCGCGGCGCGTGCGCGAGCTGCCGCGCGTCGGCTACCTGATCAATGCGCACGCCAGCCTGCTGCCGCGACACCGTGGCGCGGCACCGATCGCCCACGCGATCCTGGACGGCGACGCAGAGACGGGGATCTCGGTGATGCGCGTCGAGCGCGGGATGGACGCCGGCGCCGTCGCCCTCGTGCGGCGCACCGCCATCGGCGACGAGGAGACGGCCGGCGAGCTCGAGGAGCGGCTCGCGCGGCTGGCGGCAGAGGCCATCGAGGCCGCGGTCGCGCTCGTGGCCGAGGGGCGCGTCGCGTGGACGGCACAGGACGACGCGCTCGCGACCGTCGCGCCGAAGCTCACGCCCGACGACGCGCGGCTCGACTGGTCGCAGCCTGCCGACGCGCTGGCGCGTCGGGTGCGGGCGCTCTCGCCCCGACCGGGAGCGTTCACCCACCTCGGAGGAGAGCGGCTGCGCATCCTCCGGGCCGTGGTGCTGCCTGCGGTGGGCCCCGGCGCCGATCCGCCGGGCACGGTGCGGCTCGCGCCGCTTCGGATCGCGACGGGCGACGGGTGGCTCGCGCCGCGCGTGCTGCAGCGCGCCGGCGGAAATCCGCTCGAGGTCGCAGTCTTCCAGCGAGGACACGGCCTTCCCGACGGCGCGCACCTCGGCGCCGGTGAAGCCGGCAGCTAGACTCGGCGTCGTACTCCGAGCGCGCCGCGAGGAGCCCCCCCGTGAACAACGTCAAGACCTTCGTCCTGCTGGTCGCCCTATCCGCCCTGCTCGTCTGGGTGGGCGCAGCCTTCGGAGGACGCCAGGGCGCCACGCTGGCGCTCGTCGTCGCGGGGGCGATGAACATCGGCGCCTACTGGTTCAGCGACCGCATGATCCTCGCCCGCTACGGCGCGAAGCCGGTGACCGAGGCGGAGGCGCCCGAGCTCTACGGCATCGCGGCCGAGCTCGCCCAGCGCGACGGCATGCCGATGCCGCGCGTGTACGTGATTCCGAGCGAGTCGCCGAACGCCTTCGCGACCGGACGGAGCCCGAGCCACGCGGCGATCGCCGCCACCGCCGGCATCCTGCGCATCCTCGATCGCGACGAGCTCCGCGCCGTGCTCGCGCACGAGCTCTCACACGTGAAGCACCGCGACACGCTGATCTCGAGCGTGGCGGCCACGCTCGCGGGCGCCATCACCTGGCTGGCGAGCATGGCGCGCTGGGGAATGCTGTTCGGCGGCGGCCGCGACTCCAACGACCGCGGCACGAACCCGCTCGCGCTGCTGGTCGTCACGATCTTCGCCGGCCTCGGCGCGACGCTGATCCAGCTCGCGGTCTCGCGCTCGCGCGAGTACGAGGCGGACGCGGGCGGCGCACGCCTGGTGGGCGACGGCGAGGCGCTCGCCCGTGCGCTCGAGAAGCTCGATGCGGCCTCGCGAGCGGTGCCCATGGACGCGAGCCCCGCCACCGCCCATCTGTTCATCGTGAACCCGCTCGCGGGCGCACGCGACAGCGCCGCGAGCGTGCTCGCCCGCATGTTCGGGACCCACCCGCCCACCGCCGAGCGCATCGCCCGGCTGCGGGATCGAAGCTGGGCCCGCTGAGCATCGAGCCGGGCCCTCTGAGCGTCGAGCCGGGCCCGCTGCGGCGACCCTCACCGGCCGCTTGGGCGCGCGCCTGAGGGCCGAGAGCCGCCCGCGGCGCGGGGTCGCACCCCGCCGCGGCCGCGCGGATCCCGCCGGCCCGCGAGAGCTCGCGCTCCAGGTCCTGCAGGACGTCGACCACGCGGGCGCCTACGCCGACCTGGCGCTGCACGCCGCGCTCGCGCGCAGCCGCCTCGCGCCGGCCGATCGCGCGCTCGCGACCGAGCTCGTGTGCGGCTCTCTCCGCTGGCGCGGCCGGCTCGACTTCGCGCTCGTCCAGGTGCTCGACCGCGGCCTCGATTCGCTCGAGCCCCGCGTGGCCAACGTGCTGCGCCTCGGCGCCTACCAGATCCTCTTCCTCGACCGGGTACCCGACGCCGTCGCGGTGTCGGAGTCGGTTCGGCTCGCGCGAGCCGTCGGGCTCGAGCGCGCCGCCGGGCTGGTGAACGCCGCCCTCCGACGGCTGGCGCGGGAGCGCGAGGCGCTTCCGCTGCCGCTCCTCGCGGACGACCCGCTCGGCCACCTCGTGCACGCGCTCTCGATCCCGCGCTGGATCGCCGAGCGCTGGATCGCCAGCTACGGCGCGGAGGCAGCGGCCGCGCTGGCGCGCGCGTCGAACGCACGGGCTCCCCACACCGTGCGGACCAACCGGAGGCGCGTCCAGCGGGATGTACTGCTCGCCGAGCTCCGCGCGCGCTTCCCCGACGCTGAAGCGTGTCGTTTCGCGCCGGACGGGATCTCCCTCGCGCGCGGCGATCTGGCGGGTGATCCAGCCTTCCGGGAGGGGCGCTTCACGATCCAGGACGAGGCCTCGCAGCTCGTCGTCGAGTGGCTGGACCCCCAGCCCGGCGAGCGGGTGCTCGACGCCTGCGCCGCGCCCGGCGCCAAGGCCACGGCGATCGCCGAGCGCGTGGGCGAGGCGGGCTTGGTGGTGGCGCTCGATCGCCACGCGCGACGGCTCGATCTCCTCGCCCGCGACGCAAGGCGCCTCGGGCTCGAGAACGTCCACGCCCTGCGCGCGGACGCCTCGCGTCCGCTCGACGTCTCGCTCGGCGCGGACGCGCGCTTCGACCGGATCCTGGTCGACGCCCCCTGCTCCGGACTCGGCGCGCTGCGGCGCAACCCCGACGCGCGCTGGCGGCTCGAGCCGGACGCGCCCGCTCGGCTCGCAGCCGTGCAGCGCTCGATCCTGCTGCAGGTGTGGCCGTTGCTCGTGCCGGGCGGCGTGCTCGTCTACAGTACCTGCACGCTCGCGGTGGAGGAGAACGAGGCGGTGATCGACGCATTGCTCGCGGACGCGCCGGAGCTGGGGCCCGCCACCGCGCCGACGCCCGCCTCGATCGCGCCGTTCGTCGGGGCGGACGGCTTCCTGCGCACGCTGCCCCACCAGACCGACGCTGACGGCTTCTTCGCCGCGCGCCTCGAGCGCACGCGTTGAGCCGTCGCCGCGTCGTCATCGCCCCCTCGATCCTATCGGCCGACTTCGGGCGGCTCGCCGACGAGGTGCGCGCGGTGGAGGCGGCCGGCGCCGACTGGATCCACGTCGACGTGATGGACGGACGCTTCGTGCCGAACCTCACGATCGGGCCCGTCGTGGTGAAGGCGGTGCGGAAGGCGACGCGGCTGCCGCTCGACGTACACCTGATGATCGTCGAGCCCGAGCGCTACGTGGAGGCCTTCGCAGACGCCGGCGCGGCGACGATCGGCGTCCAGGTGGAGGCCTGCCGCCACCTGCACCGCACGCTTGCGCAGATCCGCGAGACGGGCGCGCGCGCCAGCGCCGTGCTCAACCCGGCGACGCCGGCGATCGCGGTCTCGGAGGTGCTCGGCGATCTCGACCAGGTCCTGGTGATGACGGTGAACCCCGGCTTCGGAGGCCAGAAGTTCATCGAGTCGATGCTCGAGAAGATCGCGGAGCTGCGCCGCTGGATCGACGAGCGGGGCCTCGACGTGACGCTCGAGGTCGACGGCGGCGTCGCGCCGGGGACGGTCGGTCGCGCCGCCCGCGCGGGCGCCGACGCCTTCGTGGCCGGGACGGCGGTGTTCGGCGCCGGCGACTACCGCGCCGCGATCGACGCCCTACGCAAGGAAGCCGAGACTTCTCGCTGAGCGCTCCCGTCGCCTCCGGGGCAACCCGCTCGTCTGGATCATCCCGCAAGCGATCGCGAAGCGATCGCGCGCAGCGAGGCGAAGCCGAGCGAAGTTCACCAAGACGTGCTGCAGCTCAGCAACCCACCAATCGGCCGGAGGCCGAATCGCGCGCAGCGAGGCG
>DATJPY010000118.1:0-1118 GCA_035506135.1 Myxococcota bacterium
CGCCTCGTCGGCGAGCTCGCGGACGATCGCCTCGATGTGGCCGCGCAGCGCGGCGATGCGCTTGGGCGTGAAGGCCTTGTTGACGAGCTTGCGGACGCGCGTGTGGTCGGGCGGGTCCATGATCAGCATCGAGCGCATGCCCGTCGCGCTCTGGCGCAGGAACTCCGGCATGCGGTCGAGGTTGTCGCGCATGAGCGGCGCGCGCAGGCGCTCGACCGAGAAGCGCGGGTCGCGCAACACCGAGTGGACGTCGCGGTAGCGCGTGAGCATCCACATGCCGGGGCCGGTGTAGTTCGGGACCGGCACCTCGAGCACGGGCCGCACGGTGCGGATCACGGAGTAGATCGGGTAGGGGTTCTCGAGCGAGCCGGCGCTGCGCAGCGGCAGGAGCAGGTCGAAGTCGCCGGAGCCGTTAGAAGAAGGATGGGGTGATGACCGGTCGGGAGAGGGCGCGGAGCGCTGCCAGGCAGGAGACGTCATGGCGGGATCCTCTGGGCGAGCGCAGTGTTGAGAATGACCGACTGACCGGCCACAATAGCATCGTGCCCACGATCGCCTCAAGCGCGCGCGACGCGTTCTACGAGGCCCGCCAGTCCGACCTGGCCGCGCGTCGCCCGCAAGCTCTGGGCCCGGCGGGACTTCGCCCAGACCTCGGTCGAGACGATCGCCTGCAAAGGCGCGCTGCTGCTTCGTGATCCGGCACATCCGAGTCGTCCGAGTCCTGCGCGTGGCGCTCGCGGTCGTGCGCGTCCTACCCTGCTACCTGCTGCTCCTGGCACGCGATCGCACCGCTCGCTGGTCGACGACCGACGCCGACTGGCAGCGCGCGCACCACGCGGCGGCCCGCGAGATCAAGCGCGTCGCGCTCTCGCTAGCCGGCGCCTTCACGAAGGCCGCCCAGCTCCTGGGCGCACGGGCCGACTTCTTCCCGGCGCCCTTCGTCGAGGAGCTGAGCCAGTTCCATGACGCGGTGCCGCCGCGGCCCTTCGAGACGCTGCGGCCGCTCGTCGAGCGCGACCTCGGCCGCCCGCTCGACGAGGTCTTCGCGACGATCGACCGCCGGGCCCTCGCCGCCGCTTCGTTGGCGCAGGTGCACCGCGCGACGCTGCGCGACGGCA
>DATJPY010000119.1:0-5312 GCA_035506135.1 Myxococcota bacterium
GGGTCGAACTGGCGCGCGAAGCGCCGGTAGGTGGCGATCGGCCCGTCGCCGGCGACGAGCGCCGGCTCCTCGAGCCGGCGCTTGTGTGCCCAGATCGGCAGATCCTTGCGCACGTCGTCCACGATCGCGGCGAGGAAGCGATCCATCCAGGCGAGCCCGCCCTCGACGCTCGCGCAGACGGTGAAGTCCACCGTCTCGGCATCGACCTGGTTGCTCAGCAGGATCACGCGCGCGTGGATCCCGAGCTGCTCGATGCGCAGGTCCGTGATCGCATAGCCGAGCCCGTACACCAGCGTGTCGAAGCGCTGCGCGACGCCGTCCTTCTCGAAGGTGAAGGCGGAGTGCATCACCGGCCCGTCCACCTTCACGTCGAACTCGCTCACCCCGGTGTAACCGTGCACCGCGGCGAAGTGGCGGCGGTCGACGCCGTTCTCGGCCACCTCGAGCACGTGGCCCGGGAAGCGCAGCGTCTCGCTGCGCGGCTCCGACCATCCCTCCATGCCGGGATCCGGAATCTCCCACCACGGCGGCTCGCCGCGCGCGCTGTAGTAGACCATGAGCGCGCCGTGCAGCTCGCGGACCGGCCAGGCGCGCGCGCGTGCGCGGATCCCGGGCCGGGCGGCGTCGTCGGCGCCGACGCACCGGCCGTCGGCGCCCCAGTGCAGCGCGTGGAACGGACACCGCAGCGCCTCGCCGACCACGCGCCCGCCGTAGCCGAGGTGCGCGCCGAGGTGCGGGCAGTGCGCGTCGAGAGCGCCGAGCGCTCCGGATTCCGTGCGGAAGGCGACGAGGTCGCGGCCGCAGACGCGGCGCGGCAGGACCGCTCCGGGCGGGAGCGCGCTCGACATCGCGAGGTGGTACCAGCCCTCCGGAAAGGCGGGCACGCCGTCGCCCCGATCCCCGCCGAGGAAGCCCACGCGCGCGCTTCAGCGCCGCACCGCGCGCGCCGTGTAGAGCGGGAGGTCGAGGATCGACTTCACGCCCGGCGCCGCGGCGCACACGGTCGGGATCGCGTTCACCACCCGCATCGCGCTTCCCGTGATGCCCGCGGTGTTGTGGTCGCCGTCCTCGCCGATGGGCTGGATCTCGCAGGTGAACGAGGGAGAGCCCTTCACCTCGACCTTGTAGCCCGACCGCTGGGATCCGGAGAGCCGGTCCCAGCCGGGCGCGAGGTCGTCGCGCAGACGGTTCACGTGCGCGGCGACGATCAGCGGGCGACCGTCGACGATACCCTGAACCTCGAAGCGCACGGCCGCGCAGGTGCCCTTCTCGATCTTCCCCATCTTCGTCTCGAAGGTGTCGGGCGCGGGCCAGCGCTCGCTCTCCTGGCGGATCTCGTCGAGCTTCACGCCGAGCGCATCGGCGACCATGAGCAGCATTCCGCCCCACCCGGCCTTGAGCGCCTCGGGATGCAGCATCGGCGCCGGGAAGTCGAGCGGCCGGCCGAAGCCGAAGTAGACGCCGGTGAAGTCCGGGTCGTCGTAGGTCGAGTAGTCCATCAGCTCCGACACGCGCACCGAGTCGACGCGCTCGCAGCACGCCGCGAGCGCGAGCGGGAAGAGGTCTCCCGACCAGCCCGGATCGAAGCCGGAGGTGAAGAAGGTGGTGCCCCCCTTCGCACAGGCCGCCTCCAGGCGGTCGCGCAGCTTGGGGCTCGCGAAGCGCGGATACACCAGCGACACGATCGCCGTGTTGGCCACGTCCTTGCCGGACTCGAGGATGCGACAGAGGTCGTCGATCGTGGCGCGGATGCGCGACTCGCCCTGCGCCATGTAGCAGACGCAGTCGGCGTCGAGCGCGAGGAGCGCCTCGGCGTCGTTCGTCGCGCGGATCCCGGTGGGCTGGTCGAGGCCGCAGAGCTCCGCCGCGTCCTTGCCGACCTTTGCCGGGGAGTGCGCGTGCACGCCGACCAGCTCGAGGTCGGGATGCCGCAGGATGCCGCGCAGCGCGCGGCGGCCGACGTTGCCGGTCGACCACTGGATCACGCGCAGCCGCCGCCGCGGACTGGTCTCGCTCGTCATGCTTCGCTCCCTCTCTCAGCGCGCCGGGTCGAGGAACTCCTTGAATCCGTAGCGCGCCTGCGGCCCGATGTGGATCTGCTCCAGCACGCCGACCCCGCGCCGCGATCCGCTGGTGGCGCGGACGATCTGCTGCACGTGCAGGTTCTCGAAGGCCATCTCGTCGAGGTCCGCGCTCTTCCAGCTCTCGCCGCCGATCGCGAGCTCGCCTTTCCAGCGACCGTGCCCCCACACGGGGTGCTGGTAGCCGATGCCCTTCATGCGGAAGCAGAGCAGCGGGTCGAGCTCGATGCGCTCGCGGCTGCCGTCGTTCGACACGAGCGTGATGCGCGCGGCGCGCGCGCGGCGCGTACCGGGGACGAAGTCGATCTCGTGCTCGCACGACGCCAGGAGCTCCACCCGGGGATCCTCGACGCCGGGGATCTGGTCCGGGTGGGCATAGACGGGACAGATCATGCCGTCGAAGTGCCAGGGCTGGCCGTGCTCGTTCTCGAAGAGGCCGACGTGCGTGCAGCGGTCCTTCCACTGGAGCGGCGCCCAGATGAACGAGATGCCGCCGACCTGGGTCGGCGGCGCGCCGGGCGGCGCCGGATCGCCGACCGGGCGGATCCCCCAGCTCCGGTCCTTGGTGCCGTAGACGCGCGAGGGATCGATGCGCAGCGAGCGCCCGGCGTGGCGGATCTCGCCCTCCCAGAAGCCGAACTGGTTGAAGCGCGTCGCCTCCATGCGGCCGATGCGGCGCGCCACGCGCTGAAAGCCCTCCTCGATGTTGGCGGTGCGCGCGATCCAGCGCAGCTCGGCGGCGATGCCGGTCTCGTTGTCGTCGATGGTGACGCGCAGGCTCTTCATCGGCTCGAGGATCTCGAGCTTCCACGGGCCGATCTGGAGGTCGGTCGGCTCCTTGGGCGCGCGGCGCGAGGCGTGGAAGGCGTGCTGCTCGCCGTCGCGCGCGATCGAGAAGCCGCAGTCCATGATCTCGAGGTTCGGATAGAGCGCGGCGCCGATGCCGAAGTAGAACTCGCCGTCGTCCTGGTAGCCGTTGAACCAGTAGCGGTCGTAGACGTGGCGATCGCTGGACGCGGGCCGGGCGATCGGCTCGGGCGTCTGGTGGATCGGATAGTCGTCGAGCTTCGAGAGCATCGGGCCTCCGAGGTCGGGCCGACCGGGTCGGGCGCAGCCCTAGCCTATCTCATCCACCCAGCGGAGAGCCGGCGCTACAGATCGTCGACCGGCGGCGCGCCGTCGAGCCAGTTGAGCTCGCTGTCGCGCTGGAACTGCACCGGCCACGGATCGCCCGCGCCCTCCCAGGTCCTGAAGTTGGTGATGCTCGCCCAGAAGCGGAGCAGGTTGGCCTGCGACGGGTCGTCGTAGAGGCTCGCGATCTGCTCCATCAGCTCCGGCGGCCGCTCGGGTGCGCGCTCGAGCACGCGGAGGAACCACTTGTGATAGGGATGCAGGATCTCGTTGTGCGCAAGGATCATGCGCCCGCCGAAGAGCACCGTGCGCGCGACGGCGAGCCCGAGCAGGTAGCGGTCGCCGAGCTTCAGCGCCTCATGCGCATACCAGTGCCACGCCTCGAGCTGCGCGCGGAAGCGGCGGATGCGCTCCGCCTTCTCCGCCAGGGGATAGCGCGCGATCGCCGCGAGCGTCGACTCGAGACCCTCGATCCGCGAGAAGAGCACTCGTGCATCCTGGAACGCGAAGCGGGCCGGCTCGCTTCCGCGCCGCGCGATCTCCGCGAGAAGACCGGTGCCGAGGTATTTGCCCTCCGCGTAGCCGCCGGGCCAGTCGCAGCCTTCGGCCGTCAGGAACTGCAGCCGCCCGTCGCAAAGCCGGGACGCGTAGTCGTCGTCGCCGATCACGAGCATCAGGTCGACGTCGGACTCCGGTCGCTCGAAGCCGTGCGCGATCGAGCCGCCGAGCAGGAGCGCGCCCACCTCCGGGTCGCGCCGCAGCGTCTCGGTGACGGCCTCGATCGCGCGCTGGTGATGCGGGTAGATGACGCCTCGCTCCCGGCTCGGATCCGCGAGTATCGTCCGGCGCGCGGCGGCATGGCAACCGGGTTGGCAGGCTCTCGGGCCTGGCGGCCGCGCCCCCGCCCTCGACGCACCCCCGCGCGATCAGTAGGTTGGCGCAGGCCGCCCCGGTAGCTCAGCTGGATAGAGCAGCGGATTTCTAATCCGCGGGTCGGGGGTTCGAGTCCCTCCCGGGGCGCCAGAATTCTCCAGCTAATTCAATGTCTTGTGCCTGACCGCTAGCTAGTTCGACCTGTACCCTCTGACTGTAGTAGGCGCCCTGTAGGCGGCGACGCCGACTTCCTTCGTGTGCCGTAAGCCCTGGGGGAATGAGCGTCCTTCCCGAGGCGACATCGACCAAAGAATCGACGTTCCTCGGCTTGCAGACCGCCGGATGCACACGTGTGCAACGAGCGGAAATGCGGAATCGCCCCCGCTCGCCGGTAGCGCGAGTCACGAGGTCGCGACGGATCGCCTTGGAGCCCTCGATCGCGCGAGTGCGACGCCCTCGATGCCGCTGACGTGCCTCGGTTCATCGGGCCAGTTGAAGTTGAGAGAGCCGGAGTGTTTTGGGTTCTGGACTTCTCCGTCCTCTGTCCCGAGGCCCAACGGGCCTCGATGGGAGTCCGATAGCCGTGCTCGTTGTAGCGTCGCCGGAACTACTCGACCAAGACAGCGGCCTCGATGCGATTTGCACACCACTCGGCATTCAGGAATTCGTCGCGAAGTCTGCCGTTGACGCTTTCATTGAGCCCGTTTTGCCAAGGCTTCCCGGGCTGGATGTAGGCCGTCTCGATCTTCGCCGCGCGCAGCCAGTCCTGCACGGCATAGGCAAGAAACTCAGGGCCGTTGTCGGAGCGCAGATGCGGCGACGCCCGCGACATTGGCCCCGCTGGGGCACAGCGTGCCCACGTGCCCCCAATCGAGGCGCCCCGCTATCCGCAGCGCCTCTCGCCCCTGACACGGCGCCGTGTGGGAACGGTTGAATCGCCTCGATGTCGGCGAGGTCGTGGGGGCTTAGGGAGCGAAGAAGCAGGCGTGTATTTCAGCCCTTTTCTTCCACGCCAGCCCGGCTTGAGGCGGGGCCGCACGAGTCGGCCGAAAGGCCGGGTTGAGGTTCACTACAACCTGGAATTCAAGGACTCTATGAGGCGTCGGACCTGGCGCGGGTCAAACAATCCCGCATTGACGATCAGGTCCTTCTCGCCGGATTCGGCTCGGACCCTGAGAACCACGCGCTGATATGGCTTATAGCCGCTGAATCCCGTGACGAACTTGG
>DATJPY010000120.1:0-19872 GCA_035506135.1 Myxococcota bacterium
GAACGGCACAAAGTCCGCCAGCCCCTTCTTCGCCTGTCGCTGCGTGATCGCCGCCGTCAACGTCGTCTTCCCGTGGTCCACGTGCCCAATCGTCCCCACGTTCACGTGCGGCTTCGTCCGCTCGAACTTCGCCTTGGCCATCCGATCACTCTCCTCCGAGAAGCGGTGGGTTGGAGCCCACGAGCGGGATTGAACCGCTGACCTCGTCCTTACCAAGGACGTGCTCTACCAACTGAGCTACGTGGGCCTCGCCGCTCGTGCTTCGGGCGCGAATGCTCGCGGAGCCGTCGAGCCCGACACGCTGGAGCGGGAAACGGGATTCGAACCCGCGACCCCGAACTTGGAAGGCTCGTGCTCTACCAGCTGAGCTATTCCCGCCCGTGAAAACCGTCCGCCCGTCCTCGCTGCCGTCTTCCCTCTCCGACCCGACGCCGCCATCTCCGACCCCACCATCTCCGACCCCGTGGCCCGCCAACCCCGTGGCCCGCTGGGCTCGCACGATGGTGGAGAGGGGAGGATTCGAACCTCCGAAGGAATGATCCAGCAGATTTACAGTCTGCCCCGTTTGGCCGCTTCGGTACCTCTCCGGTCCGCCCGAGGGCGGATGCGCGAAAAAGGCGCATGGCAACCCCCGCCCCTTCCGCACGCCGCGTTGCGCCGTGCGGACACTCTTCGGGGTTGCCTGGATGCTCTCTTTGTCGATTCGACGCCGCGCGCCCGCCGGAATCTGGCCGCCCAGCTCCGCCCAACTCCAAGAAGCCCGGACCTCGCAACCGGATCTTGGAGCTGGCGAGGGGACTCGAACCCTTAACCTGCGGATTACAAATCCGCCGCTCTAGCCGTTGAGCTACGCCAGCCCGGCTTGGCGATCGGCGGACTATAGCCGACGTGAACCCGCCGGCAACATCGCGGGCAAGCTACGGAGCCGCGGGGACTCGGCTTCTTCGCCGCCATTCGAAGAGGAAGACGGCGGCGGCGGTGGCGACGTTGAGCGAGGCGACCGCGCCAGCCATCGGGATGCGGAACGAGACGTCGATCGTGTCCCGGACGCCCGGGCGGAGCCCGCGACCCTCCGCGCCGAGCACCAGCACCATGCGGCGGTCGAAGAGGCGCGCAGGCGCCTCGAACAGGTCCTGGCCGGCGCGCGGGTCGCCGCCGTGGATCCAGAACCCCTGGGATTTCAGCTGGTTCAGCGCGCGGGCCAGGTTCGTGACGCGGGCGACGGGAAGATGCTCGAGCGCCCCGGCGCTGGCGCGCGCCGCCGCCGCGCTGAGCGGCGCGGAGTGGCGCTCCGGCACGAGGGCGCCGTGCACGCCAGCCGCGTCCGCCACCCGCAGCAGCGCGCCGAGGTTCTGCGGATCCTCCACGCCGTCGAGCGCCAGCAGCCAGCAGGGCTCGTCCCGTGCCGGAACCAGCTCGGGGAGGCTCGGACAGCGGAGCGGGCCGACCTCGAGCAGGACGCCCTGATGCGGCATCCCGCGCGGCGCCTCCCGGTCGAAGCGCACCGCCGGGACCTCCTCGGCGGGGACGCCCGCCGCTCGGGCGCGGGCCACGATGTCGACCAGCTCGGGCCCGGGCGGCCGGCCGCCGCTCTCGCGAAGCCGCAGCCGGTGGAGCGGCCGCCGGCCTGCGCGAAGAGCCTCTCGAACGGGATGGATGCCGACCAGCACCTCGCGCTCCGCCGGCCGTCTCGGTCGCAAGCGACTCCCGCCTCCGCGACGCGGCGCGCCTCGGCGCGTCGGTCAGGCGGCGAGCAATCTAGCGCGGAGCGGCGCGATCGAATCGAGCACCGTGTCGGGGTCGCCGATGCGAGGGTGGTTCTTGACCTCGAACTCGAGGTAGTCGATCAGCGCGCCGAGCGCCTCGCGCACGTCCTGGCTGCGCTCACCTGCGAGCGCGAGGGCTCGCTCGATCAAGAGGTCCGGATCGAGGACCCCTCCCGGCCCCGGGCGCACCCCGGCGAGCAGACCCGGGAAGCGCGAGGCGACCTCCTCGACCGCGCCTGCGAAGCGCTCCGGCAGATGCTCGGGACCCTCCACCGCCGCGATCGCGGCCGCCAGCTCGCCGAGCAGCTTCACCGCGTCGTGGACGTACGCGCGCAGGCGCTCGGCCGGATCGTCGCGGCGCACGCGCTGCGTCAGGTCGGGATCCTCCGACGCCCGTCGGATCCGCACGGCGCCCGCCTTGTGCAGGAGCTGGAGCGCGCGCGCGGCGGTCGGCGCGTCGAGGCCGATGCGGCGGCACAGCGAGGGGAACGCCGACTCGTGCGCCAGCGCATCGAACAGGAGCCGCTCGCCGCCGGCCAGCATCTCGCGCTTGGCGGCGACCGGCTCGATGCGGACGCGCGGGTCGCAGAGGGCGCCGACGAAGCGACGCAGCTCGTCTCGCCAGCTCATCCCCTCGAGGATCAGCCGCTGCGTCGGGAGCGCGAGTCGCACCACGTTGTCGGGCTGCACCTCGCCGTCCCAGAAGTAGACGCGACCGGCGGCGTACGAGAACAGCGACCGCACGATCTCCTCGACCTGGCGCTGCAGCCCGCCCCACAGCTCGCGCGGCGACAGGAATCCGCGCTCGACGAGCGCCTTGCCGAAGCGCTCGCTGCGCCGGTGGCCGCGCTCCGTCTCGCGGAGCTCCTCGAGCGTGATCACGCCCGCGCGCACGAGCGAGTGCCCGAGGCGATCGATGCGCTGGTTCGACGCCGCGAACACCACCTCGCCGCGATGGAGCCAGATCCACTTGGCGTGGTCCTCGTGCTGGAAGAGCAGGAGGCCCGACTTGCCGGCCGCGTGCACCCAGCCGATCACGTCGGGCAGCGGGAAGACGCGCACGTCGACGGCCAGGCCGAGCCGCCGGTCGCTCGGCAGCGCCGGCTCGTGCCCGCGTACCCGCTCGCCGGATTCGGCCTCCGAGCGGCGCTCGAGCAGCAGCACCCGCGTCCCCGCGTCGCGGACGAAGACCGCCTCGTGCGGCGCGATCCCGAGAGCCGCGCGCGCGTCGGCGCCGAGATCGAGCTCGTCGCCGCGTGCGTCTCCGACCCCACGCTCCCGCATTCCGCCTCCCCAGCCCGGATCCCTGTTCGACGCCGCGGCCGGAGGCCTTGAGGAGGCGGGGCGGCACGGACCCGGGCGGCCGCGCCCGCGGCGCGGCGCGGGCTTCGGCCGCGCAGCTGCGCTCAAGCTGCCGGAGGGGCCCACCGATCCAGGCCTTTGGGAGGGCTCTCCATGTCGAACGACCGCGCGCGCAACCGGCGCCGCCATCGACGCGTCGGGATCGAGGCCTCGATCCGCCTGTCGACGATCGACCCGGAGATCGATCCGTGGACGGGACGGCCCTTCTTCCGGGTCTGCGAGGAGCGCTGCGCCGATCTCTCCCGCGGCGGAGCGCGCGTGTGCACCCGCGAGCCGCTCGCACCGGGACGCCGCCTGCTGCTCGAGATGGAGCTCCCGGGCGGCACGATGTTCGAAGCGATCGGGCGCGTGGCGTGGTCGCGCCTCGACCGTCCCGGCGCCGGCTCTTCGGGCGGCGACGGTTCGGGCTACGGCATCGGCGTCGAGTTCCTCGGCGGAACACCCGATCACCTGGCGCGACTCGAGGGCTTCCTCGCCCAGCGCCCCGAGGCCGCGTAGACGCGATTCCTCGACGGGAATCGCGAGAGAGTGCTTGATGCGCGCGTGCGGAAGCCGGTATCCTTCCTCCCCCATGCGCCCGCCCGGCAGCTACAAGATCGCGAGCCGCAGCCGCGCCTTCGACGCGATGCTCGACCCGCAGCTCCGCGGCGCGCGGCGCGCGCGGCGCATCCTCGCCTCGCTCCGGGACGAGATCGTCGACGGCGGCGCGGGCGACGGCCTCCGCATCCGCCGCATCTTCTCGAGCCCGCGCGAGGTGTTCCGGCTCGAGCTCGAGCTGCCCGAGCTCGGCTACCAGCGCACGACCCTGCTCGGCCGCGAGGCGCTCGAGGAGCTGCTGGGCGCGGACGAGGTGCGCGCCCGCGTGCGATTCTGATGGTGAGCTTCGCTCGGCTTCGCCTCGCTGCGCGATTGGGGCTTGCTGAGCTGCAGCGCGCCTGTTGACTTCGCTCGGCTCCGAAGGCTCCGCCTCGCTGCGCGCGGCGCCTTCGGCGCCGCTTGCGGGGTGCCCGGGGCAGGACTCGAACCTGCACGGCCAGCGGCCAGGCGATTTTAAGTCGCCCGCGTCTACCCGTTCCGCCACCCGGGCGCGAGGCCGCAGGATACCCTGATCGCATGTTCCACGGAAACAAGATCGTGGTCGTGATGCCGGCCTACAACGCCGCGCGTACGCTGGAGCAGACCTACCGGGAGATCCCGCTCGATCTGGTCGACGAGGTGCTGGTGACCGACGACGCGAGCCGCGACGCCACCGCCGAGGTCGCGCGCAGCCTCGGCCTGCGCACGTTCGTGCATCCCGAGAACCGCGGCTACGGAGGCAACCAGAAGACCTGCTACACGGAGGCGCTGCGCCTCGGTGCCGACGTGGTCGTGATGCTGCACCCCGACTACCAGTACACGCCCAAGCTGATCGCCGCGATGGTCGGGATGATCGTCGACGGCCCCTTCGACGTGGTGCTCGGCTCGCGTATCCTCGGCGGGCGCGCCCGCCTCGGCGGCATGCCGCTCTACAAGTACGTGTCGAACCGCTTCCTCACCGCCGCCCAGAACGCGCTCAGCGCGGCGAAGCTCTCCGAGTACCACACTGGCTACCGCGCCTTCTCGCGCGAGGTGCTGAAGACCATCCCGCTGCTCGAGAACTCGGACGACTTCGTCTTCGACAACCAGGTCCTGGCGCAGGTCATGCACTGGGGCTTCGAGATCGGCGAGGTGAGCTGTCCGGCGCTCTACTTCGAGGAGGCCTCGTCGATCAACTTCCGCCGCTCGATCACCTACGGGATCGGCTGCCTCGTGACCGGGGCGCAGTACTTCCTGGAACGCCACGGCCTCGCGTCGTTCCCGATCTTCGCGTCGACGGGGCGCTGCATCGCGCTCGGAGCGGACGAAGCGGGGAGGACGTTGGAGGCCCGGGCGGGAATCGAACCCGCATAAACGGATTTGCAGTCCGCTGGCTAAGCCATTCACCCACCGGGCCGTCGAAGCCGCGCACCATAATCGATCCGCGGAGTTGCGTCGATCGGCCGAGGCGCACGAAGCCTCGAGCGCCTCAGCGGCGACTCGCGGAGCTCCGAGCTCGACCCTTCCTTGCCAGCAGAGGCAGGACCAGCGCCAGCTCGGCACCGAGCCCGCACGCGGCGTTCTGCGCGGGATAGCCGATCGTGGGAATGCCGAAGGACGCGGCGATGTCGGGGTGACAATTCGACGTGGCCTGCGCGTGTGGGCTCGCGGTGCCCGTGGCGCCGAACGGGACGCACACGCGCTCGGGCGCGGTCCAGCGCTTGCGCCAGAAGCAGTAGCTCGTGTCCTGGCTCTGCGCGTCGGTCGCGAAGCTCTCGTTGGTGGCCCCGATGAAGTTGTTGGCGGGCGTGTCGTAGAGGAAGTTGTAGGCCGTCACGTGATTGGTGCCGCGCGCCCCGCCGTTGCCGTTCACCGCGAGGCTGTCGATCACGGCGTTGCAGAGCGTGTACGTATTCGACGATTCGTCGTCGTAGGCGTTGTCGGCGTCGACGATGGTGTTGAACTCGATCGAGAGGTTGGTTGCCGTAGACGTGGTGTCGATCGCCTGGCTCAGCACCTCGCGGTCCGCCATGGGCGTGCGGAGGTCGTAGAAGAGGTTTCCCGCGATGATCCAGGAGGGCCCCGACGGCTGGACGCCGACGGTCGAGTCGAGGACGATGTTGTCCGCCACGAGCACGTGTCCCGGGCACGTATTGCCCGCGGTGATCGCCTGCCCCATCGATCCGGTCCCGCCGCAGGTGTCGACGGCCTGCGTCGGCCGGAAGCCCCACAGCCGGTTGTTCGTCACCTGCGTCCACGCCGACGCGCCGGGATCGGGC
Source organism: Myxococcota bacterium (assembly GCA_035506135.1). Taxonomy (GTDB): domain Bacteria; phylum Myxococcota_A; class UBA9160; order UBA9160; family PR03; genus DATJPY01. Next base: position 5,963 of record DATJPY010000120.1, read on the forward strand.
TTCAGGTCGACGCCGTTCTCGGCACAGGCGCAGTCGCCATTGGGATCCGGCGCGCCGGTCATGCAGTCGATGCGCTTGGCCCCGGTGATGTACATCTCGTTGCCGTCGATCACCGTCCCGTGCGGCAGCGTCGGGAACTTGCAATCGGCGCGCGAGCTGGTGAGCGCGATGGCGTCGCCCCAGTCGTAGACCTCGTTGTCGAGGACCTTGTTGTAGTCGTTGTTGGCGCCCACGTCGCTGACCGCGATCCCGGTGTAGTCGACGGGCCGGTGGCTCGCGTTGCCGTTTCGCACCACGTTGGCCTGGATGCTGTTGTAGGTCGCCGGATCGCTCGAGAAGGAGCCCAGGTAGACGCCCGCCTCTCCGAGCTGCGTCTTCACATGGTCGATGCCGTCGATCAGGTTCCCGTCGATGATGTCGTGGTCGCCGCCCTCCACGTACACGTAGTAGTAGCTGGACGGGGCCTGCGGCTGGATCGTGAGTCCCTGGACGACCCACCAGCTCCCCTTCACGATGAGCATCTCGAAGATCGCGCGCTGGCTGCGCTGGACGGCCTTCAGCGAGTCGGTGGCGTTGAAGCGCAGGTAGCGGCGGCTCTGCTGCGTACCCGACGCGCTGAGGAGGATCTGGCCCGCGCTGCGGTAGTCGCCCGGGTCGACACAGAAGACCCGCGTCGAGGGGTCGTTCAGGAGCGGGAGCGCCGAGGGCGCGTTGTTCTCGTTCATCACGAGGTCGCACGGCCCGGGGTCGGGGATCGGCTCCAGGTGAGGCGAGTCCGAGAAGGAGCCGGTCGCCGCGACAGGCACCGCGGCCAGCGTGAGCTGGAGCAAGACGAGAGCGAGGCCGACGAGGTTTCGAATGGCAGCCCCTCCGCAGGGAAACGGCGCCTACGAAGGTCGCGACGTGCTCACCGCGATTGCTGGCGAGGCCATTCACCCACCGGGCCGCGAAGGCGGCGAACGATAGGCGACGCGCCGGGGAGCGTCGAGCGCTCGGCCGGGCTCCGCGCCATCGCGCCAGCTCGGCGGCAGCTTCTTCGACACCTCGATGCCTTCGAAGTCGACGGGCGGCCTCGCGCCCGCGGCTCGGACCCACGCCGCCATGCGGGCGACGCCGTCGGCGAGCGGCGTCGGAGGCGCGAGCTCCGGGAACACCCGCCGCAGCTTCACCTGGCTGCAGTAGGCGTGCTCGACCTCGAGGCGAGGCTCGAGGTGGACGACGCGCGGCTCGATGCCGAAGGCACGCGCCACCTCGCGCGCGAGCTCGAGCACGCTCGCGGTCTGCTCCGATCCGACGTTGAAGACGCCATGGTGCGCCGCCGGCACCAGCGGCGCCTGCGCGATCACCGGCGCGACGTCGTCGATGTAGGTGAAGGCGCGGCTCTGCCGGCCGTCGCCGAACACGGTCATCGGCTCGCCGCGCAGCGCCTGGCGCATGAAGATGCCGACCACGTTGCGATAGCGGTCGGCGACGTTCTGGTACTCGCCGTAGACGTTGTGCGGCCGGAAGATCACGTAGGGAAGGCCGAACATCCGATGCGCGGCCTCGAGATCGAGCTCCACCGCGTACTTCGCGATGCCATACGGATCCTCGGGCCGCGGCGTCACCTCCTCGGTCATCGGGAGCTGGCTCGCCCCGTAGACCGCGATCGACGAGGTGTAGACGAAGCAGCGGACCTCGGTGCGGACGGCGGCGTTCACGAGCGTCGCCGACCCGATCACGTTGTTGGCGTAGTTGAAGCGGCGGATGAAGTGCGAGAGGCCCTCGGCGGCGTAGGCCGCGAGGTGGTAGACGAAGTCGAAGCGCTCGGCCTCGGTGAGCCGACGGACGAGCGCGTCGTCGCCGACGCTGCCCTCCACGAAGCGCACGCCGTCGGGGAGGTTCGCGCGGAAGCCGCCCGACAGGTCGTCGAGCCCGACCACCTCCATGCCGATGCGCTGGCAGGCGGCCGCCACGTGCCGCCCCATGAACCCCGCCGCGCCCGTCACGAGCGCTTTGGCCCCGTCGCCCCGCTGGCCCATCCGCCTCCCCTGCGCTCGCGCGGTCCCAGTCTATAGGAACCCGATGGGGAACTCCCCGGCGCCGGGGTTCATCGGCTCGCTAGCGCAGCGGGATCCGATGCGGAACCCCTGCCAGGCGCAGCGCCAGGCCGTCGGCGGTCTCCTCGACCCCGAGCAGCAGCTCCGCCTGCGCACCGCGCTCGAAGCGCGCGGGCAGCCCCGGCGGCGCGAGCGCGCGCTTCACGGTGCAGAGCAGCGCGCCGTCGCCGAGCGGCGAGAGCCGCAGCGAGGACGGATCGAGCGGCTCCTCCCCGCCGTCCGAGAGCCGGATCGCGCCGCGCGCGAGGTCGACGCTGCGCACGAAGAAGCCCGCCTCCTCGACGTCGAGCGCGCCGTGGAAGCGTCCGAGCTGCACCACGTAGCGGCGCTCGTCGGGCAGGTAGCGCACGGAGCGCTCGAAGGCGGCGCGCAGCCGGCGGTTCTTGATCGGCACGCCCTCGTGCGTGAAGCGCCCGTCCCGGTGCAGCACCAGCCCGAACGAGCGCAGCGGCGGCGCGCCCACCTACGCCGGGAGCGGCTCGGGGATCGCGGTCCCGTCGGGCGCGATGCGGAGCACGCCGAGGAAGTCGTAGCGATTCCAGAGCACCACGCGAACCACGCTGCGGCCGTCCTCGCCCCGGTAGATCCACTTCTCGTTCCAGCGCGCGCCGTGCTCCTCGTGCGTGCGCGGGTCGTTCACGCTTCCCTGCTGGTCGGTCGGCGCGCCCAGCAGCTTCCACACCCGCTCGCGCGTGATGGTCTTCCCTTCCAATGACCCAGCGGGCTTCGCCAATGACCCAGCGGGCTTCGCCAAGGATCCAGCGGGCTTCGCGGTCATCGGTCGCACTCGCCACCGATCATGTTGATGAAGTCGAACGTGGGGATCAGGTCGGCGAGCATGGCGCCGCGCAGCATGAGCGGCATCGGCTGCAGGTTGATGAGGCTCGGCGGCCGGCAGCGCACCTTCCACGGCACCGCGGTGCCGTCCGACACCACGTAGAAGCCGAGCTCTCCGTTCGCGGACTCGATGGCGTGGTACGCCTCGCCGGCCGGCACCAGCGGGCCCTCGGTCACCGCCTTGAACTGCTGGATCAGCTCCTCCATCGCGTTGAACACGCGGCCCTTGGCGGGCCAGCGCACGCGCGGATCGTCGACGTTCACGGGCCCCGGGCCGAGCCGCTCGAGCGCGACGAGGCACTGCTCGACGATGCGGAGGCTCTGCTGCATCTCCTCGACGCACACGAGATAGCGGTCGTAGTTGTCGCCGACCTCGCCGATCGGCACGTCGAAGTCGACCTCGGCGTACTTGAGGTAGGGCTCGTCCTTGCGCAGATCGAGCGGGACGCCCGCCGCGCGCAGCAGTGGCCCGGTGACCGCGTAGCGGATGCAGTCCTGCCGGGAGATGAGGCCCGTGCCGCGCAGGCGGTCGACGAAGAGGCGGTTGCGCGTGACGACCTCGTCGTAGTCGCCGAGCAGGCCGCGGATCTTGGCGATGTTCTCGCGGCACGCCGCCGGGAAGCTCGCCGGCATGTCGTGCTTGACGCCGCCGATGCGAACGTAGTTCGAGGTCACGCGCGCCCCGCACAGCATCTCCATCAAGTCCCAGGTGAGCTCGCGCGCCTCGATGCCGTACAGGAAGGGCGTCATCGCCTGCAGCTCGAGGCAGGCGGCTCCGCAGCGGGTGAGATGGTCGGCGATGCGCGCCAGCTCGCCCGCGAGCGTGCGCAGCCACGCGCAGCGCTCGGGCGTCTCGAGTTCGAGCAGCTTCTCGACCGCCAGGCAGTAGCCGATGTTGGCGAGGATCGCGGAGTTGTAGTTGAGCCGATCGGTGTAGGGGATCGCCTGGTACCAGGTGCCGCTCTCGCACTCCTTCTCGAAGCCGCGGTGCAGATAGCCGACGGCGATGTCGAGGTCGACGATGGTCTCGCCGTCGAGCTCGATCAGGAACTTCACCGTGCCGTGGGTGGCAGGGTGCGAGGGCCCCATGTTGAGCACCTGGTGCTCGGTGTGGAGGTCCTTCTCGAGATCGTCGTCGAGCGTCCGGGCGTGGGCCATCGCTCAATTCCTCGGTCCGACCAGCGGCTGGCGCCGCTCTTTCGGATAGTCCTTGCGCAGCGGGTGTCCCTCGAACTCCTCGTACAGCAGGATGCGCCGCAGGTCGGGGTGGTTTCGGAAGCGGATCCCGTACAGGTCCCAGACCTCGCGCTCCATCCAGTTGGCGGCGGGCCAGAGCTCGACCACCGAGTCGATCTGGCAGGGCGACTCCGGCACGCCGGCCTTCACCCGCACGCGGTGGTTGTGGGTGATCGAGTAGAGGTGGTAGACGACCTCGAAGCGCGGCGCGCGGCCCAGGTAGTCGACCGCCGTCAGGTCCGAGAGCATCTCGAAGGCGAGCGCCGGCTCGTCGCGCAGGAACCGCAGCACCTCGACGATGCGCTCCGCCTCCACCCGCGCGGTGGCGTCGCCGCGCTGCGCGTGGGTCTCGCGCACGGCGCCGCCGAAGGCCTCGAGGAGCCGGCGTAGGGCCGGCGAGCCGAAGTCGTCCATCGGCTCGGGCCTACCCGGCCGCGCCGGCGTCCGCGCGCCGGCCGCCGCGGGCGGCGGGGCTCGCCGGTCGGTCGTACTCGGACCGCAGGAACTCGAGCCGGCGCTTCAGCAGCGTCTCGGGTACGAGCAGGTCCGGCTTGTGGTAGAGCATGGTGCCGCGGTCGAAGGTCGCGATCTCGACCTCGCGGCTCATCACGATCGCCTCCTCCGGGCACGCCTCCTCGCACAGGCCGCAGAACATGCAGCGCGACATGTCGATGTCGAACGCCTCGGGGTAGCGCTCGATGCCGTGCTCGGGAAGCTCGCCCGGCACGATGCTGATGCAGTCGGTCGGGCACGCGAACTCGCAGAGCCCGCACGCGACGCACTTCGGGAGCCCGTTGTCGAGCTGTACCAGTACCGGCATGCCGCGGAAGGCGTCGGGGTAGTCGACGCGCTCCTCGGGGTACTGCACCACGAACGCCGTGCTCCGCCCGGAGAGGAAGCCGAACAGGTTCCGGAAGAAGTGTCGGCTGGTGGTGGCGAGCCCCTGCGCGATCGCCGGCAGGTAGCTGCGCTCGACCCATCCCAGCTTCTCACGGCGCTTCACGGTGACGACGCGGGCGGTCATCGGCGCGCAGCCTAGCGGAGCCCCTCCGCGCCGGCGAGATCGCGCTCGAACGCGCGCGATACCACGTCGCGGGCCCGTCCATCGAGGTCGCCGGCCGCGGCCGCGCCGAGCTCGCGCGCCACCGACGTCATCGCGACCTCGTGCAGGCCGCAAGGCACGATCGGGTCGAACGCGGCCGGATCGAGGGTCGTGTTGAGCGCGAACCCGTGCCAGGTGACCCAGCCGCGCAGGCCGATCCCGATCGACGCGATCTTCCGGGGTTGCTGAGCGGTAGCACGCAGGGGTCCGGATGCGAAGACGCCCGTCCATCCCGGGCGCGCGTAGCCCTCGACGCCGAGCTCGGCCAGCGCGCCGATCAGCACCGCCTCGATCCGGCGCAGGAAGGCGCCCACGTCCGGGCGACCGCGGGCAGCGAGGTCGACGATCAGGTAGCCGACGAGCTGGCCGGGGCCGTGATAGGTGACGTCCCCGCCGCGGGCGACCTCGTGCAGCTCGATGCCGCGGGCCGCGAGCCCCTCCGGCGGCACGAGCAGGTGCTCGCGCCGCGCGCTGCGCCCGAGCGTGACCACCGGCGGGTGCTCGAGGAGGAGGAGCACGTCGCCAGAGCGGCCGCGCCGGCGCGCCTCGAGCCGCTCCTCCTGGAGCGCGAGCGCGTCGGCGTAGCGGACCCGTCCCAGCCACTCGACTCGGAGCGACTCGAGCCGGGGCGCGTCCGCGGGCGCGACTGCGCCGGCCGCCCCCGCCCCCGTCGCGCTCAGAGCTCGAACTCCGCCCCCTCGAGCAGCTCGCGCACCTCGTGCAGGAAGGCGTTGGCCGGCGCGCCGTCGACCGCCCGGTGGTCGTAGGAGAGCGCCAGGTGCATGATCGGGCGGATCACGATGGCGTCCTCGCCGTCGACCTCGCGCACCACGGGTCGCTTCACCACCTCGCCCATGCGCAGGATCCCGACCTGCGGCTGGTTGATGATCGCGAAGCCGTAGAGGTTCCCGTGCCGGCCCGGGTTCGACACCGTGAAGGTGCCTCCGGAGAGGTCGTCGGGCGAGAGCTGGCGCGCGCGAGCGCGGTTACCGAGGTCCTCGATCGCGGCCGCGAGCCCCACCAGCGAGAGCCGGTCGGCGTCGCGCACCACCGGCACCACCAGGCCCTTCTCGGTCTCGACTGCGACACCGATGTGGATCGCGCGCTTCTCGACGATGGCGTCCTCCAACACCGAGGCGTTGAGCCGCGGGTGCTCGCGAAGCGCGCGCACCGCCGCGTGCACCACGAACGGCAGGAAGGTGAGGTTGAAGCCGTGCTGCTCGCGGAAGGCGCGCTTGTGCTGGTCGCGCAGGCGCACCACGTTGCCGAGGTCGATCTCGGCCACCGTGCCGACGTGCGGCGACACCCGCTTCGAGAGCACCATGTGCTCGGCGACGATGCGCCGCAGCGGCGTCATCGGGATCACCTTGTCGCCGGGCTGGATCTGGTACTCGAGGTACGCAGGCCGCCGCGCCGGGTCCGCGGGCGCCGCCACGCGGCGCGGCGCGGGCCGCGGGGTCTCGCTCGCGGGCGGCCGCGCAGCGGCCGCCCGCGCCACGTCGGCCTTCGTCACGCGTCCACCCGGGCCGCTCGCCTCGGCGGCCTCGAGGTCGACGCCCTCGGCGTCGGCGAGGCGGCGGGCGACGGGGGTGGCGCGGGGGGGTTGTGACGTCGTTGATTGCTGAGCTGTGGCACGTCCTCCGGGCGATTTCATTGCCTCGGAGGGAGTGGGAGTAGCCGGGATCGCGGCGGCTTCGGCGCCGACGGCGAGGGTGAGGAGGGCGCCGCCGACCGGGACGGTCTCGCCCTCGGCGACCAGGATCTTCTCGACGACGCCGTCCTCCGGCGCCGGGATCTCGGCGTCGACCTTGTCGGTCGTGACCTCGACGAGCGGCTGGTCGCGGTGCACGCGCTCGCCCTCGCGGACGAGCCAGCGCGTCACGGTCCCCTCGACCACGCTCTCGCCCAGCGCCGGAAGCTCGACCGTCATCGACATCCACGAAGCTCCTCGTTGTTGACTTCAGCTGGCTGCGCGCGGGTGCTACCTAGACGTTGATCGAGCGACCCTCGGCCGCCAGCGCTGCCTCGAGGATCGCCTCCGACAGGGTGGGATGCGCGTGCGTCGTCGCGGCGATCTCCGACGTGGTGGCCTCGAGCGTCATCGCCAGCGCGATCTCGGCGACGAGCTCGGTCGCCCCGTAGCCGACCAGGTGCGCCCCGACGATCTCGCCGAAGCGCGGCTCGGCGATCAGCTTGGCGAATCCGGCCGTGTGCGCCGACGCGACCGCCTTGCCCGAGGCCGTGAACGGGAAGCGCCCGATCCGGACGTCGTCGCCAAACTCGGCACGCGCCTGCGCCTCGGTGCGCCCGATCCAGGCGACCTGCGGCTGGCAGTAGATGCACGCCGGGATCTTCCAGGGGTCGAGGGCCGGCCGCGGGTGGCCGGCCATCCACTCGGCCGCTGCCACGCCCTCCTCGCTCGCCTTGTGGGCCAGGAGCGGCGCACCGACGAGGTCGCCGATGGCGCGCACCGTGGGCGCCGAGGTGACGAGCTGCTGGTCGACGCGAACGAAGCCCTTCGCATCGGTGCCGACGCCGGCGGCCTCGAGGCCCAGATCGCCCGACAGCGGGCGTCGCCCGATCGCGAGCAGCACCTGGTCGGCCTCGACCTGCTCGCTCTGGTCGCCTGCGCGCACCGTGACCGCGACACCGGACGGCGTCCGCTTCAGCTCCTCGAAGCGGGTGCCGGTGCGCACCGCGATCTTCTTGCGGCGGAGCTCGCGCTCGAGCGCCTGCGCCACCTCCGGGTCGGCGCCGGGCAGGACCTGGTCGGCCATCTCGACCAGGGTCACGCGCGCGCCGTACATGGCGTAGACGTAGGCGAACTCGATGCCCACCGCCCCGGCGCCGACGATCACGAGGTGGCCCGGGATCTCGCGCGACTCGAGCGCCTCGCGCGAGGTGAGGACGCGCCGGCCGTCGACCTCGATCCCCGGCGGCGTCCACTCGGTGGATCCCGTCGCGAGCACGACGTTGGAGCCCTCCACCACGCCGGCGTCGGCGCCCTCGACCGCGACGCTCGTCGGGCCCACCAGGCGGCCGCGCCCGCGGACCCATGTGATCGCGTTCTTCTTGAAGAGCGCCTGCACGCCCTTGCACAGGCGGTCGGCCACCTTGCGGCTGTGGTCGATCGCCTTGCCGTAGTCGAGGCGGAGCTCGCCCGCGACGACGCCGAAGGTCTCGCCGTGCACTCGCAGCGACTCGACCAGCTCGGCGCCGGTGAGCAGCGCCTTCGAGGGAATGCAGCCCCAGTTGAGGCAGATGCCGCCGAGCCGGTCCTGCTCGACCACCGCCACCCGCTGGCCGAGCTGAGCGGCCCGGATCGCGCCGACGTAGCCACCCGGTCCCGAGCCCACGACGACCAGATCGAAGCGTTCGCTGGGGCTCACGGCGCCGGCCTCTCCTCCACGGATAGGATCGGAACCCGAACGCGGGGCTTGACGGCTCAGCGCGCGATCGGCTTCTCGACGACCGGAAGCGGCAGGTCCTCGGTCTCGCGGTGCCGGCCGTCCGCGGGCACCCGCTCCGCCTGGACCCGCTCCTGGAGCTTCATCAGCCCGTCGAGCACGGCCTCCGGCCGCGGCGGGCAGCCGGGGATGTAGACGTCCACCGGGATGATCGTGTCGATGCCCTGTACGGTGGCGTAGTTGTTGTAGGGGCCGCCCGAGCAGGTGCAGGCGCCGAAGGCGATCACCCACTTCGGCTCCGCCATCTGGTCGTAGACCTTCTTGAGGATGGGCGCCTGCCGGTGGCTGATGGTGCCGACCACCATCAGGAGGTCCGCCTGGCGGGGCGAGAAGCGCGGGAGCGCGCAGCCGAAGCGGTCGAGGTCGTAGCGCGGACCGGCCACCGACATGAACTCCATGCCGCAGCAGGCGGTCACGAACGGGTAGAGGAACATCGAGTACTTGCGGCCCCAGTTCAGGACCGCGTCGACGCGCGTCGTGAGGAAGGTCTCGTCGCCCTGGCGCATGTACTCGAGCGCGCGGCTCTCGACGAAGCGGTTGCGGGCCATCGATCGAGCAGGATAGCGGCTCGCGGCCCCTCCGCTGCAGGTTCGACCTGCGCCTCTGGTATGCTGGTCCGAGCTCCGAGGACCGACCATGAGCCCGCCGCAGCAGCAGCCGCCGCAGCAGCCCTCGCACGAAAGCCCCGCGCCGGCGCGGGCGAGGTCGGGCGGCCGGCTCGCCGTCGTCCGCGAGCTCGGGCCGCGGCGCGTCGGCCTCGCGTGGGGCGTGCACGCCTTCACCGCGAGCGGCGCCGTGGTCGGCGCGATCGCGCTGCTCGCGGTGGTGGCCGGCAACCTGCCGCAGGCCGCCATCCTGATGCTGGTGGCGCTCGCCATCGACTCGGTCGACGGCACGCTCGCGCGCGCGGTGCGGGTGCGCGAGGTCCTGCCCGGCATCGACGGCCGGCGCCTCGACGACATCGTCGACTTCCTGAACTACGTGATCGTCCCCGTCGTGTTCCTGGTGGCGGCCGGCTACCTGCGCCCGTGGTGGGCCGCGTTCCCGATCCTCGCCAGCGCGTACGGATTCTCGCAGCAGGATGCCAAGACGGAGGACGACTTCTTCCTCGGCTTCCCGTCGTACTGGAACGTGGTCGCGCTCTACGCCTGGCTGCTCGACGCCTCGCGCGCCACGACGACCGCCGTCGTGGTGGGGCTCTCCGTCGCGGTGTTCGTCCCGATCAAGTACGTCTACCCGAGCAAGATGCCGGTGCTACGGCGCACCACGAACGCGCTCGGGGCGCTCTGGATCGTCGCCCTCGCCCTCGCGGTCGTAGCGCCTGAGCTCGGCGCGCGGCTGCGCATCGCGCCCGCCACGCTCGCCTTCCCCGGCTGGTACCTGCTCGTGTCGTTCTGGTTCGGCGGCCTCGCGCGCCGTCGGCCTTGACGGGCTCTACGCCGTCTCGAGCGACGCTCCAGCTCCCGGCCGAGGCGCTCCCGATCGCCGCCGAGGTCGACCTCGCGGTCGTCGGCGGAGGCTCGGCGGGCTGCGCCGCCGCCGTGACCGGCGCGCGCATGGGCCTGCGGACGGCGCTCGTCGAGGAGATGCCGTTCCTCGGCGGCATGAGCACGGGCGGCTCGGTCGGCACCTACTGCGGCTTCTTCCTGAAGGAGCGCGATGGCCGGCTGGCGCCGCTGGTCGGCGGATTCCCGCTCGAGCTGGCCGACGCGCTGCGCGCGCGGCAGCACGCCTACGGGCCGGTTCCGTTCCGCGAGAGCGCCGCCCTGCCCTACGTGCCCTGGGGCGTGAAGCTGCTGCTCGAGGAGCGCGCCGCGGCCGAGGCGCGGCTCACGGTCTGGCTACACGCCAAGGTGACGCACGCGGCGGTGGAGGGCGGCGTGCTCCGCGGCGCGGCGATCCACACCCGCGCCGGGCGCGTCGCGCTGCGCGCGCGTGTCTGGGTCGACGCGACCGGCGACGCCGAGCTGGCGCGGCAGGCCGGGGTCGCCACCGAGCGCGCCGACGAGCTCCAGTACCCGTCGACGATGTTCACGATGCAGCACGTCGACCTCAGCGCCGCGCTCGGCGCGCTGCGCGAGCTCCCCAAGCTCCTCGCCGAGCACTTCGAGTCCGAAGGCCTCCCGCGCAAGGGCGGCAACCTGATCCCGACCGGGCGCCCCGGCGAGGTGCTGGTCGCCCTCTCGCGGATCGCCTGGCGCGGGCGCGCGCTCGACGCCGGCGACGCCGCGGAGCTCACGTGGGGGGAGCTCGAAGGGCGGCGGCAGGTCGCAAAGCTCGCCGACTTCCTCCGCCGCAAGGTGCCGGGCTTCGCCGACGCCTTCGTGGCCGACAGCGCCTTCCGGCTCGGCGTGCGCGAGACCCGCCGGGTCGAGGGCGAGTGCCGGCTCGCCGAGGAGGACGTGCTCGGGCTCCGCCAGTTCGACGACGGGATCGGGCGCGCCGCCTGGCCGATCGAGCGCCACGTCGCCGGCGGCGAGACGCTCTGGCGCTTCCTCGAGCCCGGCACCTGGTACACGATTCCCTACCGCTGCCTGGTCGCGCGCGGCATCGACAACCTGCTCGTGGCCGGCCGCTGCATCTCGGCCGATCCCGCCGCCTTTGCGTCGGTGCGCGTGATCGGCCCGTGCATGCTGGAGGGCCAGGCCGCCGCCGTCGCCGCGCGCGAGATCTGCGCGCGCGACGTGGCGGCGCGGAGCGCCGACGTCGAGCGGATCCGCCACGACCTCGCGAAGCTCGGCGTGCCGCTCTGAGCCGTCCTATTCTGGAGGGCCATGGACGCGCTCCGCCCCATCGCCCACGACCTCTGGGTGGCGGAGCGGCCGCTCCGGCGGCCGCTCCCGTTCTTCGACATCGGCACCCGCATGACCGTGATCCGGCTCCCCGACGGCGGCCTCTTCCTCCACTCGCCGGTCCAGGCCGACGCCGCGACGCGGCGCGCGGTCGATGCGCTCGGCGCGGTGCGCGTGATCGCGGCGCCCAACTACGTCCACCACCTCTTCGCCGGCGGCTGGAAGCAGGCCTACCCCCAGGCACTCCTCCTGGGCGCGCCCGGGCTCCCGCGCAAGCGCCGCGACCTCCCCTTCGACGGCGAGCTCGGCGACGAGCCGCACCCGAGCTGCGGCGGCGCGCTCGAGCAGGTCTTCGTGCGCGGCGCGCGGCTCCTGAACGAGGTCGCCTTCTTCCACCGCGCGAGCCGCACCCTGCTCGTGGCCGACCTCGCGTTCCACCCCACGGAGGCCTCGCTCCCGGGGCTCCTCCTCTGGGCCCGCCTCACGCGCGTGCGTGACGGCTTCGGCCCGAACGGGCTCGTGCGCGTCGCGATCCGCGACCGCAGCGCCGCGCGCGCCTCGCTCGATCGCATCCTCGCCTGGGACTTCGACCGCGTCACGCTGACCCACGGCGAGATCCTCGAGTCGGGCGGGCGCGATGCGATGCGCAAGGCGTACGCGTGGCTGTGAGCCGGCGGCGCGGCGTCCTGCTGCTGAACCTCGGCTCGCCCGAGGCGCCGACGGCGCGCGCGGTGCGCCGCTACCTGCGCGAGTTCCTCGGCGACCCCCGGGTCATCGACACGTCGGCGCTGTCGCGCGCGCTCGTGCTCAACCTCACGATCCTCCCCTTCCGCCCGCGCCGCGCGGCCGCGGCCTACCGCCAGGTGTGGACGGGCACCGGCTCGCCGCTGGTGTCGAACGGTCACGCGCTGTGCGATGCGCTGCAGAAGGAGCTCGGCGAGGACTACCTGGTCGAGCTCGCGATGCGCTACGGCGTTCCGGCGATCGGCCCCGCGCTCGACCGGCTCGCGGCGGCCGACGTCGAGCGGATCCGCGTGGTCCCGCTCTTCCCGCAGTACGCGTCGGCGAGCACGGGCTCCGCGCTCGAGGCCGTCTATCGCGAGGCCGGGCGGCGCACGAACGTCCCCGCCGTCGACGTGCAGGAGCCCTTCTACGCCGAGCCCGGCTTCCTCGGCGCGCTCGCCGCGGTGGCCCGCGAGCTGCCCGAGAGCCAGTGGCCCGATCACCTGCTGATCTCGTTCCACGGTCTCCCCGAACGGCAGGTGCGGAGGAGCGACCCGACCGGCGCGCACTGCCTCGCGTCGTCGGCCTGCTGCGACGTGATCGGACCGATGAACCGCTTCTGCTACCGCGCCCACTGCCTGGCCACGGCCCGCGGGCTCGCGGACGCCCTGCGGCTGCGCGACGAGCACTGGACGATGTCGTTTCAGTCGCGGCTCGGCCGTACGCCCTGGCTGCGCCCCTACACCGACGAGGTGCTCCCTGAGCTGCGCGCGCGCGGCGTCGAGAGGCTCGCGGTGATCTGCCCCTCGTTCGTCGCCGACTGCCTCGAGACGGTCGAGGAGATCGGGATCCGCGCGCGCGCGCAGTGGCTCGCGCTCGGAGGCGAGGAGCTCGTGCTGATCCCGTGCCTGAACGCCCACCCGCTCTGGGTCGAGGTGCTGGCCGGGTGGATCCGCTCGGGACGCTGAGTCATTTTGACTTGACAGGGGCCCCCCTCCCGTCGTCAGATGGCTCATGGCGCGCCCGCGGACGGCCCTCCTGCTCGCGACGATCCTGTTCGGGACGGTCGCGTGCCCGGCTTCGCCGCGCGCCGCGCCGCTGACGGAGCTCACGGGCGCGCTGCGCGGGGCGCCGTCGACGCCGGCGCACATCGATCCGCGGACGGGCGTGACGGCGATCGACCGCCGTGCCGCCTTCGCGCACTTCGGCGACCCGGTCGGGAGCTTCGACCTCCAGTCCGCCGGCGGCGACCTGCGCAGCGATCCCGGGACGCTCACGCTCACGGTCGCCGGCGGCACGCTCACGGCCAGCGCGGGGACGCCCGCCCGCAAGAACGGCGTTCGACGCGTCGATCCGGCGAGCGGGCGGCCGCTGCGCGGCGACGCCGCCGCGGACGCCACCTGCCCGACGGGCGCGGAGGCGGGCTGCCTCCAGCCGTGCGGAACGATCTCCGCCGACGGCGCGACCCTGACGCCCGATCCCCAGTGCACCCCGCCTCCGACCGCCGGGAATCACGACGTCTTCGACGCGCTCTGCGAGGCCGTCCTGGATCCGACGTACTACCCGCCCGTCTGCGACCTCACGATCTGGGAAAGCCTCAATAACCCGCTCAATCCGACGACGTTCGACCGCGACACCATCAAGCCGCTGGGCC
>DATJPY010000121.1:0-37060 GCA_035506135.1 Myxococcota bacterium
CCTACTGCTGCGCGGCGGCGACCTGGCTCGGCTTGTTCCAGAGCATCCCGAGCTTGCGGTAGCGCGACTCGGTGCGCTCGGTCAGGAGGCCGAGGTTCTTCAGGTTGGGGATCACCGTGTGCATGTAGGGCATGCTGTTGAGCTCGGACCAGTTCGGCATCGCGAGCGTCGCCTGGGTCAGGTTCATCGGGTCGATGCCGTACTTGGGGCCGAGGATCTGGAGCATGTCGATCTGCTGGTTGGCGTTCAGTGCCTCGAGGATGCCGAACGCCCAGTCCTCCATCTCCTCCTTCTCGGAGGGATCCGCCTCGCGCACCGCGCGCCGCATGGTCAGCACGCCGAAGGCGGCGTGGCGCGACTCGTCCTGCTCGATGCGGTGGATCATCGTCTCGAGCAGCGCGTTGCGGCTCTCGGTGCGGATCAGGTCGAAGATCCCGACCGCCATGCCCTCGAAGAGCGTCTGCATCCCGAGCGTCTTCTTGCGCGCGGTCTCGGCCTGCAGCAGCTCGTCGAGCAGGATCTTGAGCGTCGGGTTGATCGGGTAGATGGTGCCGAGCTTGCGGTGCAGGAACTTCGAGAGCGCCTCGATGTGACGCGCCTCGTCGGCCACCTGGCTGGCCGCGTACCACTTCTCGTCCATCTTCTCGCAGGCGTTGGTGAGCTGGCCGCAGAGCTGCAGCGCCGCCTGCTCGCCGTGCAGGAGCTGCGAGAGCAGGTGCGAGAGCTCGTCGAAGGCGGCCGCCTTCTGCGTCGCCTCGTCCTTGCCCATCAGCTTGCAGATCTGCGCGAGCATCGATGCCTCGGGGCTCATCACCCACTCGTCCCGGGTGACGGGGATGGACCAATCGAGATCGCGCTCAGCGTTCCACTGGTTGACCTTGCCCTTCTCGTAGAGGTTGCGCAGCTCCTCCACCTCCTGCCCGTACTCCCACGTCCAGTGCAGGGTGAGCGGCGCCGCGACGTCCGTCTTGGCGCGCAGGCGCTCGATCTCGGTCGTGTCCACGAACTCGATCACCTCGAAGTCGCCGAAGCGCTTGCGGTGCTCTTCCATCAGCTTGGTCACGTCTTCTCTCCTCCTGCGGACTGCACGGGGCGCACGGCGAGTCCGTGGTGCAAGAACGTCTTGATCTCGGCCTTGCGCCGCGCCACGGCCTGGGCCGAGAGCAGCGAGCCGCCGAGGAGCCCTTCGCCGAACTCCCCGGATGCGAAGTGGTAGACCGTCGCGCCGATCAGCGTCTGGACCGTGTGCGCGGGCGAGGCCGCGCGGAACTCGCCCGCCTCGATGCCCTCGCGCAGGAGGCCGGTGATCCCGGACAGGATCACCTCGATCCTGCGCTCGGTGTCCTGTCCTTCGGGCCAGGCCTCGGCGTCGAAGGCGTCGTCCTCGAAGAGCCCGCGCAGCAGCAGGCGCGCCGCCGACGCGTGCTCGGCGAGCGCGTCGACCAGCGCGTCGGTCCAGCGGTCGAGCTTCTCGGACGGCGCAGCACCCGACGCGAGCGTGGGCGCCAGGCGCTCCTCGATGCGTGCGAGCACCCGCTCGAGCACGGCGAGGTAGAGCTGGGCCTTGCTGCGGAAGTGATGGAAGAGGGACGACTTCCCGAGCCCGGCCGCCTCCGCCACCTCGCGCATCCCGACCCCCTCGAAGCCGCGCCGGGCGAAGAGCGCCTCGGCGACGTCGAGGATCTTGTCGCGCGAGGTCGGGGGGATGGGGACCGGCATGCAGGGACTCTCGCTGTGGGCCGACCGATCGGTCGGCTCCCATCCTAGTCGACCGAACGGTCGGCCGGCAAGAGGGAAATCCCCGCCTCGGAACCCGGAGCCGCCGCGCCGGGTTCCACGGCTCCAGGGACGGGCCATGACCTCGACCGCTTCGCGACCCCCGGAACCGGGTGATCGCGCCCGCTGGGAGGCGCGGCGGGCCCTCGACCGCCTGGCGTACGGGCCGGCGCCGGGAGACGTGGAGCAGGTCGCGGCCCTCGGAGCCCGGGCCTGGATCGCCCGCGAGCTGGCCCGTCCGGCGCCCCCGGCCAACGCCACCGACCTGGCCGCGCCGTCGCTGCCGCGCTTCGGGCGCGGACGGCTCGGCGGCGGGGCGCCCGACTCCGGCGCGGCGATGGAGATGCGCCGCGCGCTGCGCGGGGAGGCGCGCGAGATCGGGATGGAGATCCTCGGCGAGCGCCTCGCGCGCGCCGTCTCGGGCGCGCACCCGCTCTACGAGACGATGGTCGAGTTCTGGGGGAACCACTTCCACGTCTTCGCGCGCAAGGGCCTGCCCGAGACCTTCCTGCTCCCCTCGTACGAGCGCGACGTGCTGCGGCGCCATGCGCTCGGCCGCTTCGGCCAGCTCCTGCTGGCGAGCGCGGCGCACCCGGCGATGCTCTTCTACCTCGACAATTGGCGGAGCTCCGCGCGCCGCGGCGTCAACGAGAACTACGCGCGCGAGCTCCTCGAGCTGCACACACTGGGCGTCGACGGCGGATATACGCAGAGAGACGTCGAGGCGGTGGCGCGCGCCTTCTCGGGCTGGACGCTGCGCCGCGCGGGAGACGGCGCCGCCTTCCACTTCGAGCCGCGCTGGCACGACTTCGGCGAGAAGGTCGTGCTCGGACGGCGGCTCCCGGCCGGGGCAGGCGAGAGCGACGGCGAGGCGGTACTCGAGATGCTCGCGGCGCACCCCTCGACCGCGCGCCACCTCGCCCACAAGCTGGCCGTGCGCTTCCTCGCCGACGATCCGCCCGAGCGCGCGGTCGCGCGCACCGCGGCGCGCTTCCAGGCGAGCGGGGGCGACGTGCGGGCGACGCTCGACGCGCTGCTCCTCGGCGGCGACGAGCTCTTCGATCCCGGCCTCGTGAAGGTGAAGACGCCCTTCGAGTTCGTCGCCTCGACGCTGCGCGCGACCGGCGCGCGCCTCGACCGCCCCGAGGGAGCGCTCGGCGCGCTGCGCCGCCTGGGCCACCTGCCCTATCTGGCGCCGACCCCCGCCGGAGCGCCCGACCTGGCCGAGCGCTGGATCGATCCCGGAGCGGCGCTCGAGCGCGTGCGCTTCGCGTTCGCGCTCTCGTCCGGCCGCCTGCCCGGCGTCGACGGCCGCGGCCTCGAGGAGATCGACCCCTTCGCGCTGATCGGCGACGCGCTGCGACCCGCGACCCGGCGCGCGCTCGCCACCGAGGGCCTCTCGACGCGCGAGCGCGTCGCGGTGGCGCTCGCGAGCCCGGAGTTCCAGCTTCGATGACCAGCGGGCTGACGCGGCCGATGATCGACGTCACGCGGCGCGAGCTGCTGCGCGGCGCGGTCGGGGCGTTGGTCGTCGCACACGTCCCGCTGTTCGTCCGCCCCGCCTGGGCCGGAGCCGCCGGCCGGTCGCCGCTCCTCGTGGTCGTCTTCCTGCGCGGAGGCGCCGACGGCCTCGCGCTGGTGCCGCCGCTCGGCGATCCGGACCTCCAGCGGGCGCGCGCCGAGCTGCTCGCCCGCGCGCCGATCGAGCTCGGCGGCGCCGCGGGCGCTCTACGCACCGGCGTGTCGTTCGGGCTGCATCCGAAGTTCGCACCCCTCGTGCCGCTGGCGCGCGACGGAAGGCTCGCGGCGATCCACGCGGTCGGCTGGCCCGAGCCGGTCCGCTCGCACTTCGAGGCGCAGGACCTCTGCGAGCGCGCCGGCGCGCGGCCGGGCGGCGCGGTCGAGGGCTGGCTCGCCCGCGCGCTCGCCGCGGGGCCCGAGCCGCCGAGCGCGTTCCGCGCCTTCGCGGCGGCCTCGGCGA
Source organism: Myxococcota bacterium (assembly GCA_035506135.1). GTDB lineage: Bacteria > Myxococcota_A > UBA9160 > UBA9160 > PR03 > DATJPY01. The sequence goes on from DATJPY010000121.1 coordinate 3,758, forward strand.
GGCCCCGCGCGCTCACCGGCGATCCGCGCGCGCTCGCGCTCGAGAGCCCCGAGTCGCTGCACCTTCCGGCGACCTCGCCGGCGGGCGGCCGGGCGCTCGAGTCACTCTTCGCGCCTCCCGAGGCGGTGGAGCGCAGCGCGGCCGCCCGCTTTGCGCGCGCCGGCGCCGAGATGCTCGACGCGCTGTCCGCGCTCCGCGCGCACGCCGGTGGCGCGCTGCGCAACGAGGACGCCTTCCCCCGCTCACCCCTCGGCACGCAGCTCGCGACGGTCGCCCGGCTCGCCCGCGCCGACCTCGGCGTCGCGGCGGCCTGGGTCGACGCCTACGGCTGGGACACGCACGTGCGTCAGGGCGCCGAGGAGGGACCGCTCGCGCACTCGATCGGCGATCTGGCCCAGGGCCTCGCCGCGCTGGTGGACGCGCTCTCCAACCGCACCAGCGACCTCCTGGTGCTCGTCGTCTCCGAGTTCGGGCGCAACGCCGCCCCGAATGGGAGCGGCGGCACCGACCACGGGCGGGGCGGCGCGGCGCTGGCGCTCGGCGGCGCGGTGCGCGGCGGCGCGGTCTACGGCGCGTGGCCGGGCGTGCGCCGCGACGAGCTGGAGGACGGGCGCGATCTGCGCGTCGCTACCGACGTGCGCGACCTCCTCGCCGAGGGCGCCCGCCACCTCGGCGTGCGCGACCTCGCGCCGGTCTTCCCGGGCTACGCGCCGCGCCCGCTCGGACTGCTGCGAACCCGCGCCTGACTCAGCGCGGCCGGCCGGGCGCGTGGGTGGAGCCGGTCGGCGTGGGGGGATGCTCGGGGGCCGGCGCGGGCGGCGCAGCCGGCGTCGACGCACCGCTGCCCTGGGCACGGACGCGGGCATCCGAGACCCGCTGCACCCGGAAACCGCGCTGCGCGAGCAGCGTCGGGACGCCTTCGGGACCGATCAGGTGGCCGGCGCCCACCACGACGAAGCGGGCCTTCCCGTCGGCGGCCAGCGCGGCGAGCCGGTCGGTCATGCGCCGATTGCGCTCGGTGAAGACGCGCTCGTAGAAGGCGGCGAGGTCCGGATCGTCGCGGCCGCCGAGCACCAGGGCGGCGAGCGTCGCCTCGTCGCCCTGCTCCCAGGCGTGCAGGATCGCGTGCGTGACCGAGATGAAGTCCTCGGTGTCGCCGAGCACCTCGCGCAGCAGCTTCTCCTGCAGTGCGTTCGGCAGGCTGGCGAAGAGGGCGGTCTGCTCGTCGATCGACTCGAGCTCGACGATGGGCTTCGATCCCGCGCGCTTCAGGAACCAGGCGTCGACGCCGTTCGCCGCGTCGTAGCCGGCAGCCTGGTACTCGAGCTGGGACACCACCTGCGCCACGAGCCAGGGACGCATGCGGTTCGCGGCCTCGAGCGGGAAGCTGCGCTTCTTCAGATAGACGCGCAGCGCCTCGTACGTCTCGGGCGACACGACGTCGCGCAGGCTCTGGTCCGTCGGCATCAGTCCGTAGCGGTTGGTGACGTCGAGCGCCTCGACCGGAGAGAGCGCGCGCGTGTCGACCTCGACCACCAGCGCATCGGATCGCTGCCACGCACCCTCGACGCGCGGGTCGAGCTCCAGGGCGCGACCGTCGCCGATGTGCACGGAGCCGAGCAGGTAGAGCGAGCCGCCGTTGGGTCCGGTGGCCTCCCAGTAGAAGGAGGCCGCGGGCACCCCGTGCACCGCCGGAGGCGGCGGCGCCGGGTGCGGCGGGCTCGTGCAGGCGATCGCGGCGAGAGCGGCGAGCGCCGCGAGCCTCGCGGTCGCGGCGGACACTAGGGCTCCACGACCTCCACCGCGCCGAACGGGGCGAGCTGCGGTCGCAACGCCTCGGCCGGCCCGACCACGACGATCGCGATCCGCTCGGGGTGGAGGAGGCGGCGCGCCTGGTCGGCGAGCTCTTCGCGGGTGGTGGCGTTGACGCGCGTCCGATAGGTGTCGAGCGAGTCGGCCGGCAGGCCATAGACGTCGAGATCGATCAGCCCGGCGGCGATCGCGGCCGAGGTCTCGAAGCCGAGCACGAAGCGGCCCACGTTGTAGCTCTTGGCGAGCCGGAACTCGTCCTCGGTGGGCGGGCTCGTCTTCATGCCCTCGAGCACCTCGAGAACGAGCGAGACGACGCGGCCCACCTCCGGCACGCGCGTGAAGGTGGTGACCGCGAAGGGCCCCGCGTGGCGGCGCATCGAGAACCCCGATCCGATCGAGTACGTGAGCCCCTGCTCCGCGCGGGCGCGGGTCATCAGGCGCGAGAGGAAGCCGCCGCCGCCGAGCACCGTGTTCATCAGCATGGCCTGGATGCGGTCCGGGTCCGTGCGCGCGATGCCCTCGTGCGCGAGCGCGATCTGCGCCTGCACCAGGTCCGGTCGGTCGACCACCACGATCCGCCGCGCGGTCGGGGTCTCGGCGGGCGGCGCGGGTCCGGGGTCGGGAACGGGTCCTCCGCTCCAGTCGCCGAACGCGGCGCGGGCACGGGCGAGCGCGTCGTCGGCGCTGATGTCGCCGACCGCGTGGAAGATCGCGTTGCGCGGGACGAAGAGGCGGTCGTGGAACTCGCGCAGGGCGTGCGCGTCGAGGTGCGCCAGGCTCCGGGGATCGCCGTCGCCGGGAATGCCGTAGCGGTGATCGGGATACAAGACGCGGTCGAGGGCGCGCGAGAGCAGCTCCTCGGGCTCGTCCTTGTCCTGCTCGAGCGACTGGAGCGTCTCGGCGCGCGCGCGCGCGACCTCGGCCGGATCGAAGCGCGGCCGGCGCACCACGTCGGCGAGCAGCGCGTACAGCGTGTCGGCGTCGCCCGAGAGGCCCGAGAGCCCGACGCCGGTCGAGTCCCAGCCCGCGTCGGCCGACAGGCTGGCACCGATGTCCTCGACGGCGCGCGCGAGCGCGAGCGCATCCCGCGAGCCGGCGCCGCGCTTCATCACCTCGGTGGTGAGCGAGGCGAGGCCCGCGCGGTCGAGCGGCTCGACTGCGATGCCGCGCCGGAGCGTGATGCCCACCGAGAGACGGGGCGTGCGGTGGTCCTCGAGGACGAGCACCTCGAGGCCGTTCTCGAGCGTCGCCCGGTGCAGGCGCTGCTGCGGGACGATCGGGCCCTCCGCCACCGGAGGGGGCGGCTGCTCCCAGGCGGGCTTTCGACCGAGGGCCGAGCAGGCGCAGAGGACGAGCAGGCCCAGGGCGGCCGCCGCGGTGCGTCGCGTCATCGGATCTCCGGGCCGACCGGTCCGGGCGGCTGCGGCGGAGGCGCCCCGCGCTCCCGCGCGCCCGGCGCCGCGATCACGTGGACGACGCTGCGCGCGTCGTCGATCAGATAGGTCTGGGCCACGCGCTGCACGTCGGCGGCCGTGACGGCCCGATAGGCCGCCAGGCGCTCCTCGAGCGGCCGGATGCGGCCGAAGCTCACGTAGTCGCCCGCGATGCGTCCGGCCAGGGCGTGGGCCGTGTTCGAGCGCGCGATCAGCTCGACCTCGATCTGCCGCTTCGCGCGCGCGAGCTCGGCGGCCGAGACCGGCTCCCGCCGAAGCCGGGCGATCTCGTCGAAGAATCCGCGCTCGACCCGGTCGATGTCGCCGTCGGGCCGAACCATCGCGAAGGCGTAGAAGAGCCCCGCCTCTTGCATCTCCCAGTACGCGCCCTCCGCGGCCAGCGCCTGCTGCTCGCCGTAGACGAGGCGCCGGTAGAGCCGGCTCGAGCGGCCGCCGGAGAGGACGCCGCTCGCCACGTCGAGGGCCGGGCCGTCGGGGTCGCCCGTCTTGGGCGCGTGCCACGCCGCCGCGAGGATGGGGCTCCGCAGGTCCATGTGCACGACCTCGCGGCGCTCGCCGCGCTGCTCGGGCTCCTTGGTCGGGTTGCGCGGGATGTCCTGCACCGGCTCGAGGCCGCCGAAGGCGCGCTCGATGCGCGCCTTCACGTCGGCGGCGTCGAAGCTCCCGGCGACCGCGATCACGATGTTGTTGGGCGCGTAGTAGGTCTCGAAGAACTTGCGGCAGACCGCGGCGGTCACGGCCTCGATGTCGCTGCGCCAGCCGATCGTCGGCACCCGATACGGATGCGCTACGAAGGTGAGCGCGAGCAGCGACTCGAAGGCGCGCCCCTGCGGCGAGTCCTCGGTGCGCAGGCGACGCTCCTCGAGCACGACCTGCCGCTCGCTCGAGAGCACCTCGTCGGTGATCTTGAGGTGGGCGACCCGCTCGGCCTCGAGCTCGATCACGAGCGGCAGGCTGTCGGGCGCGACGTCGCTGTGGAAGACGGTGACATCGTCGGTGGTGAAGGCATTCACCTCGCCGCCGCGCGCCGAGATCATCCGCTCGTGCGCCTCGGGGGGGATGCGGTCGGTGCCGCGGAACATCATGTGCTCGAACAGGTGGGCGAGGCCGGTGTAGCGCGCCTCGTCCTTGGATCCGACGCGGACCCACATCTGGAACGAGACGGCCGGCGTGCTCGGATCGACGAGCGTGAGCACGGTGAGCCCGTTGGGGAGCTTGGCGATCTGCGTCGCCGCCGCCGGATCCTGGAGCGCGGGCGCCGCGAGGGACGGCCGCCCGGCCGCCGCGGCGCAGAGCAGGACCGCCGCGAGAGCGGCTCGGCGGGCGCGACCGGGCATGGCCGCGTAGCCTAACGAACGAGGAGCGTCTTTCCATGACGGACGACCGCGCGATGCGCGAGATCCTCGAGCGCTGCCGGAGCATCGCCGTGGTCGGCATCAAGGCGGGTGCGGAGGACGACGCCTTCCGCGTGCCGCGCTACATGCAGGCGCACGGCTACAGAATCCTGCCCGTCTCCCCCAAGCTCGCGTCCGTGCTGGGCGAGCGCTCCTACCCCTCGCTCGCCGCGGTCGACGCGCCCATCGACCTGGTCGACCTGTTCCGCGCCCCGCAGCACCTCCCCGCCCATGTCGACGAGATCCTGGCGCTCGACCCGAGGCCGCAGGCCGCGTGGTTCCAGCTCGGCATCCGGCACGACGAGTCGGCGCGCCGGCTGCGCGACGCCGGTGTTCGCGTCGTCCAGGACCGCTGCCTGATGGTCGAGCACGCGCGCCTGTGCGGCGGCGCTCACTCGGTCCTGCGGTAGCGGAGCGCGCGCGACTGCATCCAACGCACCGCCGCCAGGTCGGCGAGCCCGACCCAGAGTCGGTTGCCGATGCCGTACTTCGACGCGCCGTAGCGGCGCGGGCGGTGCGAGACGGGGACCTCGACCACGCGCGCGCCCTCCATGCGCAGCAGCGTGGGCAGGAAGCGGTGCATGCCGCGGAACAGCTTGACCCGCCGCAGGTACTCCGTGCGCATCGCGCGCAGCGAGCAGCCGACGTCGGTGACGCTCTCGCCCGTCACCCGGTTGCGCACGCCGTTGGCGATGCGCGACGAGAGCCGCCGCAGGGCCGGGTCGCGGCGTCCCCGCCGCACGCCGTTCACCACGTCCGCGCGGTCGAGCCACGCGAGCAGCGCCGGGATGTCGGCCGGATCGTTCTGCAGGTCCGCGTCGAGGGTGACGGTGATCTCGCCGCGCGCCGCGCGGAAGCCGGCGTCGAGGGCGGCCGTCTGGCCGTGGCTCGCGTCGAGCGCGATCACGCGAACCCGCGCGTCCTTCGCCGCGATGCCGCGCAGGCGCGCCAGGCTGTCGTCGCGGCTCCCGTCGTCCACGAAGATCAGCTCGACCCCGCCCGACACCCCGGCCAGCGCCGCGTCGAGCTCCCGGTGCAGCGGCTCGAGCGACTCGGCCTCGTCGCGCAGCGGCACCACCACGGACAGGAAGGGCGGCGCGCCCGCCACGCCTCAGGCCTCGCGGCAGAGCAGGAACCAGCTGCCGAGGTCGCGCCCCTTGCGCGCGGCGGAGCCCACCGTGACGTGCTGGGAGACACCGCGAAGCGTATCGATCATGAAGCCGTAGACGAAGCGCGAGAGCCCGCCCTCGTTGCCCCGGATGGCCGGCCAGTCGCGCGGCCGCTCCGGCGGCACCAGGTTGTAGTCGACCAGGAGCTCGCCGCGCCCGGAGTCCGCGCGCAGCACGAAGTACCCGGGCCCGATCCAGCTTCGGGTGGGGCCCTCGTTGTAGCCGTACAGGCGGTCGCCGCCGGGCGTGGACGGGCGGCAGAAGCGCTTCTCGAAGTGCGTGAACACGGGCAGCGTGTTCTTGCCGTAGTGGCGCACCGGGACGAGCGGAGGCGTCTCGGGCGACACCATGTCGGCGAAGCGGAGCGGGCGGAAGCCGTCGACGGCTTCGTAGAGTCGCCGCTGCTCGGCGCGACCCGCGGCGCGGATCGCGCGCACGCGCTCGTCGTGGGTCATGTCGTCGAGGCAGCGCGCGAGCTCGTGCGGCTTCACCACGGCGTCGCGCAGCGGGCCGACGAAGGAGCGGACGGGGTCGGAGTCGGAGAGCGCCATGGGTTACCTCCGCGCGAGCAGGGTACCGTTGCGCCCGGGAGGACGCGACCCTGGCGGAGCGGATCGGCGGAGCGGGCGGCCGAGGCGGGCCGCCGAGCGCGCGCCTGCGCGCTCTCGTGCTGGCCGCCGCGGCGCTGCTGCTCCTCCCGCGCCTCGGCGCGACGGGACTCTGGGCGCCCGACGAGCCCCGCTACGGGGCGATCGCAGAGACGCTGCGCGCCGGCACGCACGGCACCGCGGGCCTCGTGCTGCTGCACCTGAACGGCGAGCCCTACACGCAGAAGCCGCCGCTCTACTTCTGGCTGGCCGCCGTCGCCGGTTCGACACTCGGACGTGTCACCGAGGCGGCGGCACGCCTCCCCTCGGCGCTGGCGGGCCTCGCGCTGGTCGCTCTCACCCTGGCGTTCGGGTCGCGCCTGCTGGGTGGCGCCACGGGGACGCTCGGCGCAGCGCTCCTGCTCACGACCTGGAGCTTCTGCGACAACGCGCGGCGCGTGCAGCTCGACGTGCTGCTCGCGCTCTTCGAGACGGTGGCGCTGGCCGCCTTCTGGCGACTCGACCGCGGCATCGGCGGCCGCCGCGCCAACCAGCTCGCGCTGCACGCCGCGCTCGGCCTCGCGGTGCTCACCAAGGGACCCGTCGGGTTCCTCGTCCCGCTGCTCGCGATGGCGGGCTTCCTGGCCTGGGACGGCCGCCTGCGCGCGATCGGCAGGGCGCTGCCCGCGTGGGGCCTCGTGCTCTCGCTCGGCCCCGCCGCGGCGTGGCTCGCGGCCGCGGTCTCGCTGGCGCCGCCCGGATTCTTCGGCGACGCGGTGGTCGACAACCTGCTCGGCCGCTTCTTCCAGGGGACCTCGCATCCGAGGCCCGTCTACTACTACCTCTACCAGTTCCCGATCCAGTTCCTCCCGTGGATCGCGGCGGCGCCCGCCGTCGCGTGGGCGGCACGCCGGCAGGTGTTCCGGTCGGACGGCACACCCGACGGCGAGGCGCGGCGCGCCTGGCGCTTCCTGCTGACCTGGCTCGTGGCCACTCTCGTCTTCTTCACGCTGTCGCGCGGCAAGCGGGGGCTCTACGTGCTGCCGGCGCTCCCCGCCGCGGCGCTGCTCACGGCCGACGCGCTGCGCCGCTGGATCGAGGTCCGCCGCCGGATCCCCGTGGCCTTCCTGGCCGCAGCGGGCGCGGTGGCGGCGGCGCTCGCCGCGTCGGCCGGCTGGCTCCTGCTGCGCGACCCGCTGCACGATCGCGCCGCCTCGCTCGCGACCGGCGGCCTCGCGATCGCCGTCCTCCTCGCCGCCGTCGGCGCGTCCGTGGTGCTCGCGCGGATCGGCGCTCCGCTGCGCCTGCGCCTCGGCGTGCCGATCGCGGCGCTGTGGGCGCTCGAGCTGGTGGCATTCACCATCGCCTTCCCGGCGCGCGACCTCGAGAAGTCGCCGCGCGCGCTCGCCGAGGCGGCCGCCGCGTGGACGCCGCCCGGCGCCTCGATCGGTCTGGTCGGCGACCGCGCCCTGGTCGGCGGCCTCGTCTACTACGGCGGGCGGCAGGTCCGCTACCTCGGTGATCGCGCGCACATCGACCGCTTCGTCCGTGAGGGCGGCGGCGCGCTGGTCGTCGCCGAGAAGAAGCTCGCTCGCGTCGAGGAGGTGGCCCCGGTCGAGGTGCGCTTCCGCGCACGCGAGGGGCGGCGCGCATTGCTGGTCGTCACACCGGAGCGCGCCGGGACCCGATAGCCCGACGCCGCGCCTCGTCGGCCCACGCTCCGTCGGCTACGCTTGCCCGGAACCCGAGCGGAGGAGCCCCCCATGGCCGGATCCGCGACCCCGAAGACGGCGGAGCTGCGCATCGGCGACCAGACCATCTCGCTGCCGATCGTCGTGGGCACCGAGGGCGAGCGCGCCATCGACATCCGCAAGCTGCGCGACCAGACCGGCTACATCACGCTGGATCCGGGCTACGCCAACACGGGATCGTGTCGAAGCGCCATCACCTTCATCGATGGCGAGAACGGCGTGCTGCGCTACCGCGGCTATCCGATCGAGGATCTGGCCGAGCGCTCCAACTTCCTCGAGGTGGCGTACCTGCTGATCTACGGCGAGCTCCCGACCGAGACGGAGCTGCGCGCCTTCCGCGACTCGATCCGACACCACACGATGTTGCACGAGGACTTCAAGCGCTTCTACAGCGCGCTCCCCAAGGACGCGCACCCGATGGCGGCCTGCGCCGCGGCGGTGGGTGCACTCGCCACCTTCTACCCGGACTCGCTCGACCCGCGCGATCCGCGCCAGGTCGAGATCTCCGTGCACCGGCTGCTCGCGAAGCTCCCGACCATGGCGGCCTACGCGTTCAAGCACTCGATCGGGCAGCCCTTCATGTATCCGGACAACCGGCTGCGCTACGTCGGCAACTTCCTGCACCTGATGTTCGCGACGCCGTGCGAGGCGTACCACGTCGACCCGGTGATCGAGAAGGCGATCGACCTCCTGCTGATCCTCCACGCCGACCACGAGCAGAACTGCTCCACCTCCACGGTGCGGCTGTGCGGATCCTCGATGGTGAACCTGTTCGGCTCGATCTCGGCGGGGATCAAGGCGCTGTGGGGCCCGCTGCACGGCGGCGCCAACCAGGCGGTGATCCAGATGCTCGTGCGCATCCGCGACGAGGGCATCTCGGCGCGCGAGTTCGTCGAGCGCGCCAAGAGCCACGACGATACGTCGCGACTGATGGGCTTCGGCCACCGCGTCTACAAGAACTTCGACCCGCGCATGAAGATCATCAAGAAGGCCTGCGACGGCGTGCTCGAGAAGATGGGCGTCAACTCGCAGCTTCTCGAGATCGCGAAGGAGCTCGAGGAGATCGCGCTCAAGGACGACTACTTCATCGAGCGCAAGCTGTATCCCAACGTCGACTTCTACTCGGGCGTGATCTACATGGCGATCGGAACGCCGCCGAACATGTTCACGGCGCTCTTCGCGATCGGGCGGCTGCCGGGCTGGATCGCGCACTGGGTCGAGATGCACCGCGACCCCGACTTCAAGATCGGGCGGCCGCGCCAGATCTACACCGGCGAGCACGCTCGCAACTACGTCACGATCGACCAGCGCTGAGTGGCGGGCGGCTGCTACACCAGCGCGCGCGCCTCGGGCGGGCGCGTCTGGCACGCCGCGCGGCACGTACGGCGCCTGGCGCGCGACGCGCGCCTCCTCGGGCTCGGCGACGTCGACCCGGCCGAAGCGGCGCGCGCGCTGGCGGAGCTCGCAGCCACCGCCGTTGGCGGTGCCGACGCGAAGCTTCGGCTCGAAGCCCGACGCGACGCGGCCGGGCTGCGCCTGGTCGGCGCCGCCCAGCCGCTCGACCCGGACCCGCCGGCCTGGCGCGCCGTCTCCGCGACCCGCCCACACCCGGGCGCGTCGCCCACCTCGAGCGCGAAGACGACCGCGCGCGCGGGCTACGAGGAAGCCTTCGCGGAGGCGCGGCGCGCCGGTGCGGACGAGGCGCTCCTCTTCGACCGCGAGGGGTTCCTCGTCGAGGGAGCGCGCACCAACGTCGTGGTCCGGCTCGCCGACGACGCGCTGGTGACTCCGCCGCTCGCGCGCGGTGCACAGGCGGGCGTCGCGCGAGAGATCCTGCTCGAGCGGGTGCCCGAGCTCCGCGAGGGCGACGTCGCCGCCGACGCGCTCGACGCCGCGGGCGAGATCCTCGCGGTGAACGCCGTGCGCGGCGTGCGCGCCATCGTCGCGCTCGACGGCCGTCCGATCGCCGACGGCCGCGCCGGCCCGTGCGCCGCCCGGCTGCACCGTGCCTTCCTGCGGGGCTGCTAAGCTGCCGCGCGCGCTCGCGCGGGAGGGAGCTCATGCAGATCCAGGGCATCGGAGCCGTCGTCACCGGCGGCGGCTCGGGGCTCGGCGAGGCCACGGCGCGGCGCCTCGCCGCGCACGGCGCGCGCGTCGCGATCCTCGACCTCGGCCGCTCGAAGGGCGCCGAGGTGGCGCGCTCGATCGGCGACGCGGCGCTCTACTGCGAGGCGGACGTCGCCAGCGAGGAGGAGGTCACGGCGGCGCTCGACCGCGCCGTCCAGAGTTTCGGCGGCGTCCACGTGGCGGTGAACTGCGCGGGCATCGGCACCGCGGGCCGCACCGTCGACAAAGAGGGCAAGCCCTTCGACCTCCGCCTCTTCGAGCGCACGATCCGCGTCAACCTGATCGGCACCTTCAACGTGATCCGGCTCGCCGCCGCGCGCATGATGAAGAACGCGCCGAACGAGCACGGGGAGCGCGGCGTCATCGTCAACACCGCATCCGTCGCCGCCTTCGAGGGCCAGATCGGGCAGTGCGCCTACTCGGCGTCCAAGGGCGGGGTGGTGGGCATGACCCTGCCGATCGCCCGCGACCTCGCGGCCGCCGGGATCCGCGTCGACACGATCGCACCGGGCCTCTTCGCCACGCCGATGCTGATGGGGATGCCGGAGCCGGCGCGCCAGTACCTCGCGTCCCAGATCCCGTTCCCGCCGCGGCTCGGCGATCCCGTCGAGTTCGCGATGCTGGCGTGCCAGATCGTCGAGAACCCGATGCTGAACGGCGAGACGATCCGCCTCGACGGCGCAATCCGTATGCAAGCAAAGTGATCGCCCGAAGCGCTGCTTCCCGTTCCCGCGTAGCGAGCCGAAGGCGAGCGGCGAGATCGCTGATCTCCGTTTCCCGTTCCCGCGCAGCGAGCCGAAGGCGAGCGGCGAGATCGCTGATCTCCGTTTCCCGTTCCCGCGTAGCGAGCCGAAGGCGAGCGGCGAGATCATGAGTCTCGGCCGCCTGGCGATCAGCCTGCCGGCGCCGGGCTTCGGGGCGCGCGCGTGCGTCGAGCTCGCGCGGCGCGCCGAGCGCGAGTGGGGCTACGACGCGATCTGGCTGGCGGAGACCAACGGCCCCGATTCCTTCGCGCTCGCCGGCGCGCTGGCGATGGCGACCGAGCGCTCGGTGATCGGCACGGCGATCGTGCCGGTCTACAACCGCACGCCGGCGGTGCTGGCGATGTCGGCGGCGACGGCCGCGCAGCTCTCGGAGGGCCGCTTCGTGCTCGGCCTCGGCTCCTCGAGCCACGCCATCATCCGCGACTGGAACGGCGTGGCTTTCGAGAAGCCGCTCGCCCGCGTCCGCGAGACCGTGTCGATCCTGCGTCAGGCGCTCGCCGGCGAGAAGACCGACCTCGACGGCGAGGTGCTGCGCTCGCACGGCTTCCGCCTCGGCAATCGGCCCAAGGAGCGGGTGCCGATCTACCTCGCGGCGCTGCGCGAGAAGATGCTGCACCTCGCCGGCGAGATCGGCGATGGGCTGATCGTGAACCTGTTCCCGGTGACCGCGCTCCCGCAGATCCTCGCGGCGTATCGCGCGGGCGCCGCCTCCGCGGGGCGGGACGCGTCGCGCGACGAGGTGGTCTGCCGCTTCCAGGTGGCGGTGACGAGCGATGTCGCGCAGGCGCGAAACCTCGTCCGCCTCGCCTTCGGCGGCTACGCCGCCGCACCCGTCTACAACCGCTTCTTCGCCTGGTGCGGGTTCGAGCGCGAGGCGCGCGAGGTGAAGGAGGCCTTCGCGAGCCGTGACCGCGCGCGCGTCGCCGCTGCGATGAACGACGACATGATCGATCGCATCGCGATCCTCGGGCCCGCCGAGGCATGTCGCGAGCAGATCGCGGCCTTCGTGGCCGCCGGGGTGACGACGTCGGTGATCTCGCCGCTCGCCGTCGACCGGCGCGCCGTCGAGGCCGTCTTCGAGGCGTTCGCGCCCGCGCGGGGATGAGCGGTGGCTGGGCCGCGATCCGTCCTGGTGACGGGCGCCTCCGGTCTGGTGGGCCGGCGGCTCGTCCAGGCGTTGCGCGACGACGGCCTTCGCGTGCAGGCTGCAACGCGCCGCCCGGAGCGTGCCGCGCTGCCGGCGGGCGTCGAGGCGGTCGGCTGGGACGGCACGCGCCTGCCCGCGCGCGCCCTCGCCGGCCTCGAAGCGCTCGTGCATCTCTCCGGTGAGCCGGTCTTCGGCGGGCCGCTCACCCGCGCGCGCCGCGAGCGCGTGTTCCGCAGCCGGATCGACTCCACGCGCGCGCTGGTCGATGGGATGGCCGAGCTCCCGTCGGCCGAGCGGCCGAAGGCCTTCGTCTGCGCCTCCGCCGTCGGCTACTACGGATCGCGCGGCGACGACCGGCTCGACGAGTCGGCGCCGCCCGGCAGCGGCTTCCTGGCGGATCTGTGCGTCGCCTGGGAAGAAGAGGCGCGCCGCGCGGCCGCGCACGGCGTCCGCACCGTGTCGCTGCGGATCGGGGTCGTGCTCGCACGCGAGGGCGGGGCGCTCGCACCGCTGCTCCGCGTCTTCGGGCTCGGCCTCGGCGGGCGCCTCGGCAGCGGCGCGCAGTGGGTCCCCTGGATCCACGCCGGCGACCTCGTGTCGCTCTGCCGTGTCGCCGCGGTCGACCCGCGCTATTCGGGAGCCGTGAACGCCGTCGCACCGGAGCCCGTCCGCAACCGCGAGCTGACCCGCGAGCTCGCGATGCGATTGCACCGCCCTGCCCTCCTCGCGGTGCCCGCCTTCGCGCTGCGCGCGCTGCTCGGAGAGCTCTCGGGCGAGCTGCTCGGAAGCCGCCGCGTCGTGCCGCGGCGCGCGATCGAGGCCGGCTTCGCCTTCGCGCACCCCGACCTCGCGTCGGCCCTCGCGGCCGAGCTCGGCGAGGGGAGGCCGCAGCCGTGAATCCCGATCTGCTGGGCTCGCTCGGCCTCGCGGCCGGTGGCGCGATGGCGTCGGGCCTGCGCGTGTACGGCACGGTGGCCGCGCTCGGGCTCCTGCACCGCCTCGGCGTGCTGCACCTGCCGCCGGGCCTCACCGTGCTCGCGACCACCCCCGTGATCGCGGTCGCGAGCGCGCTCTACGCCGTCGAGTTCACCGCCGACAAGGTGCCGGTCGTCGACTCGATCTGGGACGCGATCCACACCTTCGTGCGCGTGCCTGCGGCCGCCGTGATCGGCTACACCGCGCTCGGCTCCGTCGACGAGCCCTGGCGCACGGTCGCCGCGCTCCTGTGCGGCGGCGTCGCGCTCTCGGTGCACGGCGCCAAGTCGGGGGCGCGGCTCGCGGTGCAGGCGAGCCCCGAGCCCTTCTCGAACTGGGGGCTCTCGTTCGGCGAGGACCTCTCGGTCGCGGGGATCTTCTGGCTGATCGTCAGCCATCCGCTCGTCCCGGTCGCGCTCGCCGCGCTGCTGCTGCTCGCGGCCGCGCTGGCGATCCGGTGGCTCGGCCGCTCGCTGCGCGGGCTGTTCGCGCGCGCGCCCGACCGAGCGAACCGGGAAGGCGGTGGCTAGCCCGCCGCGCTCCCGTCCGAGAACACCGCCGGCAGCACCTGCTTCACCGAGAGCTCTTCGCCCTTCGGGGTGATCTCGAGGTAGCGCACCTGCATCGGCGGAGCGCTCGAGACGGGGACCTCGCGCAGGAAGCCGTCCGACAGGCGCTCGACCACCGAGCGTGCCTGGACCGCGTCGCAGTCGGTGAGGAACAGGAGCGCGCGCTCGCGCGTCAGGCGGAAGATCGAGTCCTCGACCCGCAGCTCGCTCTCGACGAACGAGACGAAGTCGGGGAAGAGCCGATCGCCCTCGCGCGCGGCGAAGCCCACCACGACCGATGACAACGCGTGCTGGGCCGCCAGCGCCTGCACCCGTCCGATCACGTCGCGCAGGCGGCGCGGATCGTCGGCGGCGGCATGCGCGCGCGAGCTCATGGCCACGCTCATGGGTAGCGCATCGTCCGATCGCGGCCGCGGCTTGACGAGCGAGCGCTGCGAGCCTCGTCACCCCGGCGGTGGACGCAGCGCGGGCGGCACCCACTCGTTCGTTCCCTTGCGCACGCTCTGGAACGCGAGCTCCGGAAGGCTCCAGAAGGCCCCCTCGAGCCCGGCGCGCAGGCCCCGGCCACCGTCGAGGGGCAGCGCGAGAAGGCCGACCGCGCTGCGCCCGAGGGCCGCCACCAGGTTGAGCGCGCCGAGCAGCGGCCGCAGCGGACCGGCATCCTCGGTGAAGAACAGGAAGAAGCCGTCCTGCTCGTCGGGGCGATACGCCGTCGCGGTCACCACGTTCGACTCCCGCAGCGCGACGCGGAGCCGTCCCTCCCGTACCTCCATCTCGGCGACCTGCTGCTCGCGGAAGCCGGGCAGGTCCTCGCGCTCTCGCACCGCGTAGCGCGCGCGCACCCGCGCCGACGACACGAAGGGAACGAAGTTGCCCGACGCCGTCGGGTGTACGTAGCCACCGAGGCGCCGCGCAGACTCGTCGCGCACGAAGCGCGCCAGGTCGTCGTCCGGCGCCCGGTCCGAGCCCGCCAGCGCGATCTCGAGGGTGCGGAAGATCTCGGTCACGCAGTTGCGGCGCAGCAGGTCGTAGCCGAAGACGCGCTCCATGGCGGCGCGGTAGCGGGCCGCCGACGTGCGCGCCGCGGCGAGGCGCTCGGCGAGCGGCGTCGGATCGCCGGGCGCCGGCAGCCCCTCGACCCGCGCGGCGGCGTGCGGCCAGAGTGGACCGGGCTCGACGCGGAGCCCGCGGCGCCCGGAGGATCCCGCGCGAGCACCCGCGGCCCGCAGCTCGATCCAGTGGTTGCCCGCCTCCTCGAGCTCCCGGAACGAGGCCTCGTCCCAGCCGCTGCCGGCGAGGAAGCGCGCCCGCGCGCCGTCGAGCTGCGCCTCGGCCTCGCGGGTCAGCGCCGGCAGGAGCGCGCGGCGCCGCGACGTGAGCGGGAGCGTCTGTGCCGCGGTGGAGTACGCGTCGAGCAGGACCAGACGTCCGCGCGCGATC
Organism: Myxococcota bacterium; assembly: GCA_035506135.1. Taxonomy (GTDB): domain Bacteria; phylum Myxococcota_A; class UBA9160; order UBA9160; family PR03; genus DATJPY01. The sequence goes on from DATJPY010000121.1 coordinate 18,947, forward strand.
GAGGCGTCGAGGGCGCACAGGCGCGCCATGCCGAGCAGCATCGCCCCGCCCCAGTCGGGCCTCGCGCTGGCCGAGAGCCTCGTCAGATCGCCGGTGAGCGCGGCCGCCGCCTCGCGCAGGCGCGCCACCTCGCCCGGGTCGAGCGCCGGCCCGACGTCGCCGGGCATCGCGTGCGCGAGCGCGTCGTCGCGAAGCGGGTGGAGCGCTTCGAGCTCCGCCAGCGCGAAGAGCGCGGAGAGCGCATTCTCATAGCGGCGGGAGAACGTCGCCTCGACGAGCGGCCAGCGCCGCGGGTCCGGCGCCAGCGCGCCGACGTCCATGGGCGCCGTGCGGAGCTTCGCGAGTGCGGCCAGTGCCTCCTCGCGACGTCGCGCGAGGGCGTCGGGCCCACGATCGGCCTCGATGCGATCGCGCAGCGCGCGGAGCGCCGGCTCCGAGCCCGCCGGCGCACGCGCCACCGGCTCCAGAGGAACCGTCGCGCCCTCCGCGAAGAAGAAGCCGACGCCCTCGAGCGGGAGGCCGCCCTGCTGGCCGGCGCCGAGCGCCTCGAGCACGCGGACGTCCTCGGCGACCTGCTTCCCGATGCCGTCGAGGCGCTCCTGCACCAGGAAGCGCTGCTGGAAGGTGCTGCGCAGCCGGGCGTACGTGTCCTCCGTCACCTCGATGCGCGACAGCGTGATGCCGCGGTTCTCCAGCATCCGATACACGTACTGGAAGCGACCGGAGTCCTGCCGCCGCATCGCCAGCAATCCGTCCGCGTGCTGGAAGTCGAAGGTCCACTCGCCGAAGCGGATCGCCGCGTGTCCGCCGCTGGACCCGCCCTCGTTGGCGCGGATGTAGAGGTAGTCGACGGAGGGCTCGGCCCGCGCGAGGCTCGAGCCGGAGATCAGGACGAGAGCGAGAAGGGCCCAGCGCACGCGGCCCCCGTGCTCAGCGGACCTTGGCGACGCCCCGCTGGATCGCCGCCATCCGCTCCGAGTTGCCGGCGGCCCAGGCCTTCTCGTACGCGACCAGCTCGGCGTCGCTCAGATGGGTCATGCCGAGGCCGCGCCCGATGCTGATCCAGGTCGCGTCCGCCGCCTCCCAGTCGCTGACCCCGCGCTTGCGCGCGAGGTCTCCGACCCCGTCGAAGAAGCTCTGCGCGCTGCCGCCCGCCTGCACGTAGGCCTGCGTGTACTGGACCACGTCGTCGGCGAAGGCCGACTGCTTGTCCTTCGACGATGACGAGCTCGAGTCGGAGCTCTTGCCGCTCGAATCGGAGCTGTGGTTCACCGAGTCCGAGATGCTCTTCGAGCTGTCGGAGAAGGAGCACCCGAAGCTCGCCAGCGCGAGGCACGCGGCTGCGACGCCGACGTAGAGATGGGGAGCGGAGGGGCGGCTCGTGGAGGTCATGGCCTGGATGTAGCGCGTCCTGCCCCGCCGATCATCCCCGTTTGCGCGCCCGATGCCATCCCGTACCGTCCGCTGCGAGGAGCGCGCACCGTGCCGACGCTGTCCCGCGCCTACGCCGGCCTGCTCGCCGCGACCCTCGGGTTGATCGTCCTCGGCGCCCTGGTGCGCGCCCACGACGCCGGCCTCGCCTGCCCCGACTGGCCGCAGTGCTTCGGCACCTGGCTGCCGCGCATGGACCTGCGCGTGGCGTTCGAATGGACGCACCGCCTCGTCGCGGGCTCGATCGCGCTCGCCTTCGCCGGGCTCGCGGTCGCGGTGCTGCGAGATCCCGAGGCGCGCCGGGCCGCGGCGGCTCCGATCGCCGCCGGCGCCGCCTTGCTGGCCCTGCAGATCGCGCTGGGCGCGCTCACCGTGTGGCGCGGGCTCGCCTACTGGACCGTGACCGCCCACCTCCTCACCGGCACGAGCTTCGCCGTGAGCCTGCTGGTGACCGCCCACGCGATGCGCGAGCGCGCAGCACCGCGCCTGCGCCCCGCGCTCCCGACGGCGATCCGGCGCGCGGTCTGGCTCGCCGCTGCGCTGGTCGCGCTCCAGATCGCTCTCGGCGGCCTGGTCTCCTCGAACTACGCCGGCCTGGCGTGTCCCGACTGGCCGGCCTGCCGGGACGGCGCCTGGTTCCCCGCCTGGCGCGGGCCCGTCGGGCTGCACGTGCTGCACCGCACGAACGGCTACGCGCTCGCCGGGGTCGTCGCCGCCGCCGCGTGGCTCGCGCGCCGGCACGCGGGGGTGGCGCGACCCCTCCGCCTGGCACTTCTCCTCGTGGCGACACAGATCGCGGTCGGCATCGCGAACGTGCGGCTCGGGATTCCCGTCGAGCTGACGGCGCTCCACTCGGCGCTCGCCGCGAGCATCGCGCTCTCGGTCGCGTGGGCCGCGCGCGAAGCGTGGCTGCGGCCGGTCGGCGCCGCAGGGCCGCGCGCGCGCGTCGTCGTGATCGGAGCGGGGTTCGGAGGGCTCGCGGTGGCGCGCGCGCTGCGCGACGCGCCGGTCGAGGTGCTGCTCGTCGACCGCGAGAACTACCACGCCTTCCTGCCGCTTCTCTATCAGGTCGCCACCTCGGGGCTCTCGGCGCAGGACGTGACGCATCCGGTGCGCTCGATCCTGCGCCGCGTCCCGAACGCGCGCTTCCGCATGGCCGAGGTCGCGGCCGTCGACCTGGAGGCGCGCGCGATCGAGACGGCGGACGGCACGCGCATCGGCTACGACGTCCTGGTCGTCGCAGCCGGGAGCACCACCGAGTTCTTCGGCAACGCCAGCGCCGAGCGCCTCGCCTTCCCGCTGCACGGCGTCGACGACGCGATCGCGCTGCGCAACCACGTGCTCGTCTGCCTCGAGCGCGCGGCCGCGACCAGCGATGCGGGCGAGCGCGAGGCGCTGCTCGGCTTCGTCGTGGTCGGCGGCGGCCCGACCGGCGTCGAGCTGGCCGGCATGCTCGGCGAGCTGCGGCGGCACGTCGTGCCGCGCGACTTCCCCGGCCTTGCCCCCTCGATGCGCGTGGTGCTGCTGGAGGGCCGCGACCGACTGCTCGCCGCGTTCCCGCCGAGCCTCTGCCAGCGCGCCCTCGAGCAGGTGCAGGAGCTCGGGGTCGAGGTGCGTCTCGACACGATGGTCGAGTCGGTCGAGCCGGACGGGGTCCGGCTGCGCGGCGGCGAGCGGCTGCGCGCGCGCACCGTCGCCTGGGCGGCGGGCGTGCGCGGCGCCCCGATCGGCGCGCGCCTCGGCGCCCGCCTGGCGCGCGGCGAGCGCGTGCCGGTCGCGGAGACGCTCCAGCTCGATCGACACGATTCAGTGTATGTGATCGGCGACCTCGCCCTGGTCCGCGGCGCCGAGGGGCTGCCGCAGGTGGCGCAGGTCGCGATCCAGCAGGGCCGCTGTGCGGCCGAGAACGTGCAGCGCGGGCTGGTGGGCCGCGCGGCGCGCGCGTTCACCTATCGCGACCCGGGAGCGATGGCGACGATCGGCCGCAACCGCGCCATCGCCCAGGTCTTCGGCGTGAAGCTGGCCGGCCGCCTGGCCTGGGCGCTCTGGCTGGTCGCCCACCTGGTCTTCCTGGTCGGCTTCCGCAACCGCGCGAGCGTCTTCGTCAACTGGATCTACCACTACGCCACCTACGACCTCGGGCTGCGTTCGATCGTCGGGCGGCGCGGCCCCATCGCGGGGGCGCGCACGGACTCCCGGGTCGACGCGGCGTGATCCCGGCCGCGATCTGCTACACCCTGCCCCGCCCTGCGATGCGAGGCTTCGAGATGCGCCCGTATCAGCTCTTCGCCGCGATGGCGCCCGAGCAGGCGCGCGCATTGCTGGACGCGCTCAAGGAGAAGGCACCGCTCGCCTACGCGCAGGCGCTCGGGCTCACCGCCGGCGCCCTCAAGGCGCGACCCATCTTCCTCCAGCGCCTTGCGCCGGAGCGGCGCGCGGAGCTGGTGCGCAAGGCGCTCGCGCGGGTCGCCTCCGATCCGGTCGCCGAGGAGATGCTCGCGGTGTACTTCATCGAAGGCCGCAACGAGCTGCTCGTCGAGTGGCTCGACCTGCTCGGCGTGAAGCACGAGAAGGGCACGCTCGAGGGCGAGCCGGTGGAGCCGCCGGCGAAGAAGCTCGAGGCCGCCGTAGCGGACTTCCGCAAGGCGGCCGGCGACTCCGACCGCGCCGATCGCGAGCTCCTGATGCGCGCCTTCGCGGCACAGGCCTCGATCGAGTGGCCGGGGCTCGACGCGCAGCTCGCGAGCTGAGCCGACCGGACCGTCCCCGAAGATCCGCAGGAGGAGATCCGCGTGAGAGGAAGACTTCGCCCCTGGGTCGCGGCAGCGCTCGCGCTGCTCGGCGTGCTCTCGTCCGTTCCGGCCCGCGCGCAGACCGACGCGCCGGTGCTCGGCCGCATCGTCAAGTCCGGCGAGCTGCGCGTCGGCATGTCGGGGGATCAGCCCCCGCTCAACTTCAAGAGCAAGAGCGGCGAGATGATAGGGCTCGAGGTCGATCTCGCGCGCGCGCTCGCCGACGTCATGGGCGTGAAGCTCGTGATCGTGCAGAAGCCGTTCGACGAGCTGCTGGGCGCCGTCAAGAGCGGCGACGTGGACCTCGTGATGTCGGGCATGACGATCACGCCCGCGCGGAACCTGCAGGTGCCGTTCGTGGGGCCCTACTACCTCTCGGGCAAGTCGATCCTGGCGACCTCCGCGACGCTCGGCAAGATCAAGACGCTCGGCGACCTCGACAAGTCGAAGATGACGCTGGTCGCGCTCGACGGCTCGACGAGCCAGGCCTTCGTCGAGAAGTTCCTCCCGAAGGCCAAGCTCGTCACCGCCAAGACCTACGACGACGCCGTGAAGCTCCTGCTCGCCAACAAGGCGCAGGCCTTCGTCGCCGACCAGGAGATCTGCGTGCTGACGGGCCTGCGCAACCCCAAGGCGGGGCTCGGCGCGCTCACCAAGCCCCTCACCATCGAGCCGATCGGCATCGCGGTGGCGCCCGGCGACCCGCTGCTGGTGAACTTCCTCGAGAACAGCTTCGCCGCGCTCCAGGCCGGGGGCTCTCTCGACGGGCTGCGCGAGCGCTGGGCGCACAGCGGAGACTGGGTCAACCAGCTCCCCTGAGCGACGCAGCTCCGGGCCGGATCCGCCGGATGGCCGGCTAGCCCTTGAAGAGCTCCAGCATCAGCTTCATCTCGTCCGCGATGCTCTCGGGGATGATGTACTTCGACGCATCGCGGATCTCGCCGATGTGGTCGCGCACCTGCTCGGCCGTCGGCTTGGCGCCGCGGCCGGCGAACCAGCCCGGCGTGAGCCCGACGAACATGCGCGCGTAGCGGCCGCCGCCCACCGAGTAGATCGAGTGGGTGGAGTCGCACTGGTCGGAGACGAGCCACGTGACCAGCGGCGTCACGCACTCCGGATCGAGCGTCTGGGCGAGCGGCCCGAGCAGCTGTTCGGTGAGCCGCGTGCGCGCGACCGGCGCGATCACGTTGCACTTGATGTTGTACTTGGCGCCCTCCAGCGAGAGCACGTTGCACAGGCCGACCAGGCCCATCTTCGCCGCGCCGTAGTTGGTCTGCCCGAAGTTGCCGAGGATGCCCGCGTTCGACGCGGTGAACACCACACGCCCGTAGCCCTGCTCCTTCATGTGCGTGAAGGCCGGCTGCGTCACGAAGAAGGCACCCTTCAGGTGCACGTCGACCACCGCCTCGAGGTCCGGCGGCTCCAGCTTGATGAAGGTCTTGTCGCGGAGGATGCCGGCGTTGTTGATGACGATGTCGATCCGGCCGAAGTGATCGACGGCCGTCTTCACCATCGCCTTCCCGCCTTCCGGCGTCGCCACCGAGTCGTAGTTGGCGACCGCGTCGCCGCCGGCCTCGACGATCTCCTTCACGGTCTGGTCGGCCATGCTCGAGCCACCGCCCGTGCCGTCGGCCCGCCCGCCGAGGTCGTTCACCACGATCTTGCAGCCGCGCGAGGCGAGCTGGAGGGCGTAGGTCTTGCCGAGGCCGCCGCCGGCCCCGGTGATGAGGGCCACCTTGCCGTCGAACCGGATGTCGCTCATGGGGGGGTTCCTTCCTTCTCGGTGCGGAGCGCGCGCATTCTAGGCGAGCGGCTACGGCTCCGCAGTCCCGGCTTGAAATCCCCCGCGCCGACGGGTAGAAGTGGGTGCGTGGACGTGGATGCGGCGCACGCGGCGTGGCTGAGCCGCCGGTCGTTCCTCAAGGCGATCGGCCTCTTGAGCGCCGCGGTTGCGTGGCCCGGGGGCTGCCGCCTGCTGTCGCCCCGGTCCGCGCCGGCGGGCACCTTCTTCACCGATGCCGAGCGCGCGACCCTCGAGGCGCTGGTCGACCGCATCATCCCGCCGGATGCGGACCCGGGCGCAAGGCAGCTCGGCGCCGCCGCCTACATCGAGCAGCTCCTGACCGCCTTCGACGGCGACACGCCGTTCATCTTCGCGGGCGGCCCGTTCAGCAACCGCAACCCCTACCCCGACAACTCCACCGGCGCGCCGGGCACGATCTTCCCGCCGGACGCCTTCGCGATCCCGGCGCCGCTCGGGCCGCTCCAGGACCTCTACTGGCGCGCCGAGATCCTCGGCGGGGACGCGGCGGGCCTGCCCGAGTTCCTCACCGCGCAGCGCGGCGGGACGCTGGTCGGACTCCGCGACGTCTACCGCGCCGGGCTCGCCACCGTCGACAGCGTGGCGCAGAGCTCGAAGGGCGCGCTCTTCGCGGCGCTCGGGACCGCAGACCAGGACGCGGTGCTCGCGCAGCTCGACACGCCGGCGGTCTTCCCGGTCGATCCGATCCGCCACCAGAGCTTCATGGACATCGTGATCGCGCACACGATCGAGGGCTGCTTCTCGGCGCCCGAGTACGGCGGCAACGCGGGAGGCGCCGGCTGGCAGATGCTCGGGATCGAAGGCGACGACCAGCCGCTGGGCTACTCGATCTACTCGATCTCCGCGCAGGGCTACGTCGAGCGCCCGGACCACCCGATGTCGACGCCCAATCCCGACGAGATCGGCCCGAGTGGTCAGCTCGTTCCGCGCCCGCTCAGCGCGGACGGCGACTTCATCCAGAGCTCGATCCAATCCCAGACCGCAGTGCTCGAGCCGATCGGCCACGGGGCCTGCTTCTAGATGGGGCTGCGGCGCCAGAATCCGCTGATCGACGTGCTGGGCAACCGCTCGCTCGAGAGCTTCGACGTCTGCATCATCGGAAGCGGCGCGGGCGGGGGCACGGCGGCGCACGTCCTCACCGCGGCCGGCAAGAACGTGCTGGTGCTCGAGGCCGGCCCCAACCCGTATCCCCTCCTCGACGACGTCGCGTACGTGGGCCCTGCCTCGGTCCACTCGAACGACGAGCTCAAGTACGCCGTGCGGAGCTACCTCGTTCAGCAGCCCCTGCTCGAGCCACGCACCTACCGCGGCAACCCGACGGCCAAGGCGAAGATCGTCGACGACGTCAACCTGCTCCCGAAGGCGGTGGGCGGCGCCTTCCAGCACGCCGACTGCAAGACGCCGCGCTTCAACGTCGTCGACTTCCAGATCCGGAGCTCGATCGAGTCGCTGATCGGGTCGACGCCCGGGCTCGCGGTGCCGGGCTTCGGGAGCGATTCGGCCAGCGCGAACTTCGCCGACTGGCCGCTGTCCTACGCCGACCTCGAGCCGTTCTACGTCGAGGCCGAGCAGCTCTACGGCGTGCAGGGCTCGAACCCGGACGAGAATCCGTTCGCGTCGTGGCGCAGCAAGCCGTACCCGATGCCGCCGGGCGTGCCGATGTACGTGGGCCTGCTGCTCGCCGCCGGCGCCCAGCAGACGCAGCTCGCCGGCGTACCGCTGACCCCGCACGCGTATCCCGCTGCGATCACCTCGCGCTTCTACGACGGGCGCCCGCCCTGCGTCGATTGCGGCCTCTGCTCGGGCTTCGGCTGCCCGAACGACTCGAAGGGCTCACCGGCGGTGGTGACGCTGCGCAAGGCGCTGCTCACCGGCCGCTGCCAGCTCCGCTTCAACGCGCAGGCGATCGCGCTCGAGAACGACGGCGGGCACGTGCGGTCGGTGCTCTATCGGGACCGCGAGGACTGGATCTACCAGGCCACGGCTGACGCCTACGTGCTGGCCGCGAGCCCGATCGAGTCCGCGCGCATCGTGCTGCTCTCGAGCACGCCCTCGGGCGGCGTCCTCGGCAACTCCAGCGGCCAAGTCGGCTGCAACCTGATGTTCCACCTGCAGACGCTCGTGAACGGCTTCATGCCGCAGCGCGTGCACGGCCAGCGCGGGCGCGCCGTCACGCAGGGCGTCTCCGACCTGCGCGGCGTGGAGGAGGGCGGCGAGGCGTTCCGCGTCTTCACCGACGGAGCGAGCCCGATGCTCCATCCCGGCGGGGTCATCGAGTTCGGGGCCTCGCAGGGGCTCTCGATCACCGAGGACGGCTACGTGATGGCCTTCCGGCTGCCCGCCGGAACCGGCCGCCGCTACGGCATCGGGCTCAAGAACGCCATGCGCGACGGCGCGCTGACGCAGCACCTGATCGCGATGACGATGCAGGCCGAGGACGCGCCGCAGCTCACCAACCGCGTCGATCTCGACCCGACCGTGCGCGACGTCTTCGGGCTGCCGGTGCCGCGCATCACCTACCGCCAGCACCTCTACGAGCTCCAGACGCGCCAGTACTACATCCCGGTGATGAAGCAGATCGTCGAGAATGCCGGCGCCGAGCGCGTCTTCGTGGCGCCGTGCGACGTGCTGATGGCGGCGCCCACCTCGCGGCACGTGATGGGAACGCTGCGCATGGGGCCCGACCCTGCCACCTCGGTGGTGGACCCCGACGGCCGCTTCCACGACGTCGACAACCTGTACGCCTGCGACGGCAGCGTGTTCCCGACCTCGTCGGGCTGGAATCCGACGCTGACCATCATCGCGATGGCGCTGCGCATCGCGCACGGGATGGCGGGGACGTCGCCGGCCTCGCCGTGACCGGCCGACGAGTCGAAGACCCCCCGCGCGCATCCTCCATCCCGTGGCCGCGCTGAGCACGCGAAGCCGGACGGCGCTCGACGCGATCGCCCACCGGCTCGAAGGTGCCGGCGCGAGCCTGACCATCACGGCCCCGGGTGCGCCGGCGCTGGCGATCGGATCGCGTCCCGACGCCGCGCGCGTCTCCTTTCGGGAAGCTGCCGCTCTCGAGCCACTCGTCACGGGCGACCACCTCGCGCTCGCCGAGGCCTATCTGGAAGGCCGGATCGACGTCGACGGTGACATGCGCGAGGTGATCAAGATCGTCGACGTGATCGAGCTCGACGAGTCGCCGCTCGCGCGCCTGCGGCTCCGCATCGGGCTCCTGGTGCGCGGGCGCCGTGCGATGAGCCGCGATGCGGTCGCCTTCCACTACGACCGCCCGCCGGAGTTCTTTCTGCCCTGGTTCGAACGCTGGCGCTCGTACTCCCACGGCTTCTACCCCGTGCCGGACTGCGATCCCGCGGAGGCGCAGGCGCGCAAGCTGCAGTTCGCGGTCGATGCGCTGGGCCTCTGCCCCGGCGCGCGCGTGCTCGACATGGGCTGCGGATGGGGCTCGTTCCTCGAGTACGCGGGCATGCAGGGGGTCCGGGTCCACGGAATCACCATCTCGCGAGAGCAGCACCGCTTCGTGTCGGACCTGATCCGCGAGCGCGCCCTGCCCTGCACCGTGGAGCTCGTCGACCTCTTCGCGTACCACCCCACCGAGCCCTTCGACGGGGCCGTCTTCATGGGCACGTTCGAGCACGTCGGAGACTATCGGCGGGCCGCGCACTTCCTGCGCGAGCATCTGAGGCCCGAGGCTCGTCTCTACGCGGACTTCTGCGCGCGGCGGGACGCATTCCACGGCGGGCGCTTCCTGAAGAAGTGGATCTGGCCCGGCGCCGTCACCTACGTCGACCTGCCGTCGCTGGTGGGCGCTCTCTCGCACGCAGGCTTCGGCGTCCACGAGCTCGCCGAGGACACCCTCAGCTACGCCTTCACGGTCCGAGACTGGGCGCGCGGCCTGGAGGCCTGTCGCAAGGACCTGGCGCGCGACTTCGGCGAGGAGGTCGTGCGAGCGTTCCTCCTCTTTCTCTGGGGCTCCTACCACTTCCTCTCGAGGAACTACACGCAGGCCTACCACCTGGTCGCCGGGCGCGCGCCGAGACCCTGCGCGCGCTGACGACCGCGGGCGCGCCAGAGTGCGAGGGGCAACGCGGCAACGCACACCCACGCGAAGAGGTCGCCGACCCGCGCGTACGGAGTCATCTCCGTCCGCGGTGCGATCCAGCCTCGAACGGTGGCGCGCGAGAAGGGCTCCGAGCGCGCCTGCACGCGTCCCCACGGATCGACGATCGCCGAAGGGCCGGAGGTGGAGGCGCGCACGAGGAAGCGGCGCTGCTCGATCGCGCGCACGAGCGAGATGTCGAAGAGGTGGTCCGCGAAGCGACGATCGGGGATCCAGGTGTCATTCGATGGATTGACGAGGAAGGCGGCGCCCGCGCGCACGCGGGCCGCGGCGAGCTCGGGCAACATGGCCTCGTTGCACGTGAGGACGCCGGCCTTGCCCGCGCGCGTGGGCAGCAGCTGCGGGGGACCTCCGTGCTCGAAGAAGCGCACGCGCTCGAAGTTGCGCCGGAGCAGGTCGATGCGTCGCAGCGGGAAGTACTCCGAGAACGGGACCAGGTACTGCTTGTCGTAGCGCCCCAGGATCCCGCGGGTGGGGTCGATTGCAAAGATCGTGTTGAAGTACCGCGGGGCGTCCTGGCTTCCGCCGTTGCGCACGCCGCCTGCGACCAGCTCGCCGTCAACCGCCTGCAGCACGCGCGCGATCGCGCGTGCGTAGTCAGGCTCGTCCTCGAGCAGGAAGGTGAACGCCGCCTCCGGCCAGAAGACGATGCCGCCGGGATGCTCCGAGAGGGCGGCTCGGGTCGCCTCCAGGTACACGTCGAGGTTTCTGCCATGGAACTCGCTGCGCCAGCGCGTGCCGAGACTGACGTTGCCCTGCACGATCACGGCGCCGACGGCATCCGCCTCGGGCGCGGCCTCGATTCCAGGGGCAGCGCGCAGCACGAGGTAGCCGTAGAGCAGGGCCGCGAGGGCGGGCAGGACGCCGAGGAACGCTCCCTCGGCGGCGCGTCTGGCTGCGGCGGCATCGCGACACCCGCGCAGCATCAGCGCGAGCTCGGCCAGGCCTGTGTTCGCAGCCGCGACGGCAAAGCCGAGTCCGTAGATGCCGGTCGCGGCGACGGTCTGTACCAGCGGATCGAGGCCCACCTGCGAATACCCGAGGAGCCCCCATGGATCGGCGACGAAGGCGAGCTCGGTGAGGAGGCGGCCGCGACCAAACTCCGCGGCGCACCATGCCGCTCCGGCAGCCCACGGAAGCCAGCGCGGGTCGAGGCGGCCTGCGAGCACGCGATAGGCCGCCGCGAAGGCCACGTAGAAGACGGCGGCCGCCGCGGTCGTCACTCCGAAGAAGAACGCGTAGCCGAGCGCGCGCGGCTGCAGGAAGTAGTTGGCGACGGCGTCGGGCATCCACGACCCCACCATCCAGGCCGCGAGCAGGGTCCAGCCCCAGCTGAGAAGCAGCGCACTTCGCAGGGTCGCGCCGTGCAAGACCGCGAGCCACGGCGCGAGAGACACCCAGATCAGCAGCTTCAGGCTCGCCGGAGGGAACGCGAGACCCGTCGCCATCGCCGACAGGGCGACCAGCACGACGCGCAGGAGCGGCGCCATCCAGCCGTTCAGCCCGGTTCCACGGTGCGGCGCTCCGCATCGAGGCCGAGCGCCTCGAACGTCTCCCGGGCGCGGTCGAACGACTCCTTCGAGCCGAAGCGGCGCCCGATCTCGCCCTGCGTGCGGGCCTCCTCGGCTCGCATGCCGAGGCGCTCGGCCCACGCGAGGCTCTCGCCGAATCGCCGCCTCGCCTCTCGCCTGCGACCGCGCAGCCAGGCGTGGACGGCGGCCGTGCGCAGCACCTCCGGACGGCGCCAGGCGACCTTGCCGGCAATGCGCAGCGCAGGGCGCTCGCTCTCGAGCGCCCCGCCTCCCGACGCGCCCGCTGCTTCGAGGTGCTGGACGTCGGCGAGGTGCCGCGCGCGCAGGTAGTTCGACAGGTGATAGGGGAGGATGCGCTGCGCTTCACCGATCAGCCTCTGCGCGCGCGTCAAGGTCGCCTCGGCACCGACGGGATCTCCATCGAGACACTGCGCGGCGGCGCGCTGTCCGAGCGCCGAGACCTTGAAGGGCACCTCGGCGTGCTCGTCGGCATAGTGGTCGAAGCCTGCGATCGCCGCACCGATCTCGCGGCGCTCGAGGTGCAACGCGGCCTGCAGGAACTGCCCGGCCGAGGCGGCGAGACCGTGCTGGTACTCCTCCGCGATGGCGGCCAGGGCCTTGATGCGCTCGCGAGCGCCGCCGAAGTCGCCCCGGTGGATGCAGCGCAGCCCCTCGAGGTTGAGGACGTTGGTCACCTCCCAGAGCCGGCCGTAGCGGAGACCCTCCTGCAGCAGCTGCTCGTCGACCCGGTGTGCATCGCTCCAGTCGCCCGCGAGCATGTGGTGCACGAAGTTCATCGCGCGGTACACGAGGAGCTCGCCCACGTCGTGCGACCGGACCAGGCGGCGCGCACGGGCGAGGCAGCGGCGCCCGATCGCGAACGAGACGCCGCTGTAGGAGAAGATCCCGATCGCGCCGGCGTAGATCCCGCCCGCCCCGGGAATGGTGCGCGCTTCGATGCGGTCGAGGCGCGCGAGCGCGCCCACGTTGTCGAAGACGAAGCGCATCGGCGACGTCGTCGTCTGGGCCTGGGCGCGCTGCCAGAGCACCCCGATCACCTCCCGGTCGACCTCGGTGGCCGAGCGCCGCAGGGCACCGGGCAGGGGCAGGTAGAGACCGACGAGCAGACTCGCCAGGCTGCGCGCGAAGCCGAGAGCTCGGCCGCCCTCGCTGCGCGGAGGCGGCTCGCCGAGGTGCTCGAGCGCCCGGTCGTAGTGCTCGACCGCCTCGAGAAAGCGGCCGCGGTTCGAGAGGGCGAGCCCGACGTTGCGCTCGAGCAGGGCCTTCTTCTTCGGATCGCCGGCGTCACCGTGGAGCTCGAAGTAGAGCTTCGAAGCCTCTTCGAAGAAGTGCAGCGCTTCTCCGCTCGCGGCAGCCCGTGCAGCCTCTTCGCCGGCCCGGAACAGGAACTCCTCGGCGCGCTCCGTCTCGAGTCCCATGCTGAAGTGATAGGCGAGCATGCCTGTCCAGCCCGGCGCGTCGGGTGGCAGCCTCTCCTCGACGGCGCGCGCCACCTGGCGATGCAGCTCCTGGCGCCGCGTTTCCAGCAGCGCTCCGTAGGTGACCTCTTGGATCAGGGGGTGCTTGAATGCCCATCGGGCGCCGCGCGCCTCGTCCCACGGCACGATGAACTCGGCGGCCTCGAGGCCGCGCAGCTCGCTCGCGAGGTCCGCCGCGTCGCCGACCACGGCCGCGAGCACTCTCTCGTCGAAGGAGCGTCCGACCACGGAGGCGATCTGGAGCAAGCCGCGGCGCCGCAACGGCTGGCGGTCGACGCGCGCCTGGACGACCTCGTGCACGCTGTCCGGAATCACGACCGAGGCGATGTGCTCGGTGGCGCGGAGCTTTCCGTTGCGCCGCTCGACGACGCCTGCGTCGACGAAGGATCGCACCACCTCCTCGATGAAGAAGGGATTGCCGTGCGCCTTCTCCTCGATCGAGGCGCGCGTGGCGTGCGGGAGCCCGTCGGTCTCGAAGACGTTGTTGACGAACTGGCGCGCAGCGGCGCGCGAGAGCGGGCCGAGGCGCAGCTCGATGGCGTCGACGCCGGCTGCGGCTCGCGCTGCCGCGGCGACGCGATCCGAGCTGGCCGCAAAGCCGGGCCGGCTCACGTTGACGAACAGGATGCGGTGCTGGGCGGCGAGCGGCAGCAGCGAGATCAGCAGCTCGATCGACGAGCCATCCGCCCAGTGGAGGTCATCCATCACGACGACCGCGGGGCCTGCTGCGTTGGCGCGCACCAGCAGCTGCGTGACGGCGCGGCGGATCAACTTCTCGAGAGCATCGCCCTGGATGCCGCCGAAGCGATCGCCCTCGGCCTCGAGTCCGCCGAGGCCGAGCAGGCTGCCCAGCAGCGTGGCCGTGTCCCCTGCGACCTCGGAGAAGAGCTTGGCGACGGCGGCCTCGAGCTTCGCGCGCGCCGCGTCAGAATCACCCAGCTCCGCGATTCCCGCCCACGACCGCAGCAGATGCGCGAAGGGATGGAAGGCGAGCCGACTGCCGGTCGAGATCGACCGGCCGGTGAACCAGCTCACGCCCTCGGCCTCGGGACAACGCGAAAGCTCCTCGATGAGGCGCGACTTGCCGAGGCCGGCTTCGGCGACGAGCGACACCACGGCGCCCCGTCCCTCGTGTAGCGCGGCGAGGCGCTCGCGCAGCGTCGTGAGCTCGACCTCGCGCCCGACCAGCTCGGAATGGACGTGGCGCTCCGAGCCGATCCGCTCGCGGTGCAGGACGACGGCTTCGGAGAGCAGCTCGAAGGCCTCCGTAGCCAGACCGACGCCGCCCAGTCGATGCACTTCGACAGGACGGAAGGCGAAGACTCCGCGCACGAGGCGATGCGTGTCCGCGCCGACGACGACCTGGCCGGCCTGGGCGAGGTCCGTGAGCTGCTGCGCCAGGTCGACCGGCTCTCCCATCACGGCGAACTCGCGCAGCAGCGGGCCGCTGATGTCGCCCGCGATTCCGAGCCCGGTATGGATGCCGACGTGCAGCTCGAGCGGGATCGCGAGTGCCTGCTCGCGGTTGTAGTCGCGGACGCGCTGACGCATCTCGATGGCGGCATTGACGGCTGCGCGCGCAGCGTCTTCGATGGCCTCGGGCACTCCGAAGGTCGCCATCACGCAGTCGCCGATGTGCTTGTCGACATGACCGCCGTGGGCACGCGCCACGACGTCGAGGAGCTGCAGGCAGCCGGCCACGATCGGATAGGCGGTCTCCGCGCCGATCGTTTCGACCATCGCCGTGAAGCCGGAGATGTCGGCGAACAGGATCGTCGCGCGACGTCGCTCGGTGTCGCTCGAGCGCTCGCGAGCCCGCGTCAGCTCGCTCTCCGTGGCGAGCGCCGGCGCCAGGTGCACTCCGAGCAGGAGGCGCGCCGGGTTCCCGGCGCCGCGCTCCTCGACGAGCGTGCACGCGGCATCCGAGAGGCCCGCCTCGCGCGCCAGCTCTGCGACCAGCTGCCTCGCCGCCGCAGGACCGAGCGGTTCGAGCGCGAGCTCCTCGCAGAACCCGGCACCGAGGGAACGCGCCCGCTCGATCGGCGGAGCCGCCGGCGCCGAAGTACGGGTCGTGAGGACGAAGAGCAGCGGCCGCTCCACCGCAAGCGGGACTGCGTCGGCAATCGCCTCGAGCGAGGCGCGATCGGCTCGCTCCAGGTCGTCGATCGCCACCAACAGGGGGCGCCTCGCGCACCCTGCGAGGAGGGCTTCACGCAAGCGCGTGCTGGGAGGCGCGCCGCCCGCATCGGGTGCACCATCGCCGTCCGCCGCGGCAAGCAGGTCGGAGACGAGCCCGCCCGGCATCTCGCCGGCACCGCGTGCAGCAGGATGCGCCAGCCACACGTCCACCCCGGCGATCTCCGGGGCGTTCCCGAGCTCCGCCAGCAGGCGGGATTTGCCGATACCCTCCTCGCCGAGGATCGCGACGGCGCCGCCGCGGCCCGCTGCAAGTCGGGCAACGGCCTGGTGCAGGCGTCTCAGCTCGGCTTCGCGACCGATCAGCGGTGACAGCGGCGGCTCGTCGGCGGCGAGACTCCGCGCATGACGACCGCCGTCGACCCCGCAGACCTCGAACGCGGGCACGCGGCGCGACTTCCCCTTGAGCACGAGCGGCTCGACCGCCCGGAACACGAACGCGTCACCCGCTTCTTCGGCGGCGTCGACCGAGGCATAGATCACCCCGGGCGGGGCGTTCGACTTGAGACGCGCGGCGAGGTTCACGGTGGAGCCGAGCACGTGGAACTCGCGCACCACAGAGCCGCGTACGTCGCCGGCGACGAGCGGACCGGTGGCGATCCCGATCTGCACGTCGAGCGGGATTCGGAGATCCAGCTCGCGGTTGTAGTCGTAGACCTGCTCGCGCATCTCGAGCGCCGCCAGGACGGCTCCGCGCGCCGGACGCGCGATCGGTACCGGATGCCCGAAGACCGCCATCAGGCTGTCCCCCAGGAACTTGTCGACCGAGCCCCCGTGCCGGCGCGCGATCCCGTCGAGCAGGCGCAGACAGCCGGTCACGACCAGGTAGGCGCGCTCTGCGCCCATCGCCTCCGAGAGCGCCGAGAACCCGTGGAGGCTCGCGAACATCGCGGTGGCTCGGAGGGCTCGCGCGCTCGCTGCAAGGGGGCCGCGCGAAGTCGCGGCCTCGGACGCGATCATGACCAGCTCTCTCAAACCGCCTCGCAGTAGAGGCGGTAGACGTGGATCCCCTTGTTCAGGAAGTTTCCCGAGGTACCGGCGAGATAGAGCCTCCACGCCCGGAAGGTGGGCTCTCCGAGCAACGCCGCGACGACTTCACGGCGCGCCATCATGCGCTCGTACCAGGCCGCCGTGGTCTTCGCGTAGTGCGGCGCGAGGTTGAGCGCGCGCTGCACCTCGAAGCCATTCGCCTCGAGCGCGCGCACGTGTCTGCCGAGAGTGAACCAGTGGTAGCCCGGCCAGACGAAGCGCTTGTGGAACCAGGTGCCCGGATAGGCGTCGAGCGGGCGTCGCGTCCATGGCGTCATCAGGGCGTGATGCAGATAGTGACCCCCGCGGCGGATCCGTCGGCGCACGTTCCGGACGTAGGGCACCAGTCCGCGGGGCCCGACGTGACTCACCATGCCGGTCGAGGTGACGTGGTCGTACACGTGATCGTCGGCGCGGTAGTCGCCCTCGCGGATCTCCCAACGCGATGGGTCATGACCCGAGAGCAGCTTCCTGCCCTCGCGGACCTGGTTTGCCGAGTGCGTGAAGCCCACGTAGCGCGCGAAGCGGTGCGATTCGAGTGCGACCAGCAGCTGACCGCCGTAGCCGCACCCGATGTCGAGGATCTCGTCTCCGGCAGCCGGTGCGATGAAGTCGATCGCATCCTGGAACTTGCGCCACTGCGCCTTCTCGAGCGAGTCGGAATCGTCGGAGCGGCCGTCGCCGGCCCGAACCAGCTCCGCGCGCTCGAGTCGATCGGGTGCATCGAAGATGGCACAGGAGTACGCGCGGTAGGACCGATCGAGGTACACGTCGAGCACCTCCTGCGGGATGTCGTAGTGGCTCGTCACGCTCACCCGGGCGCGCCGCGGATCCTGGAAGGCGCGGTGGCTGAGCCAGGAGCGCAGCGCCTGGCCGATGCCGAGATCGAGCCTCGCGTGCCTGCGCAGGTCCGACACGACGTAGAGGTTTCCCTCGAGATCGATCTCGCCGGCCAGGTGCCGCTCGATCACACCGACCACGTCCCGCGCCTCGAGTGCGCGCGCCGCGGCCTCGGTTCGCAGGGAAATCTCGAGCTCGCGCCCGCTCCAATGGGCCGCGTCGCCGCCGGCCTTCCACGTCCCACCCGCCCAGTCCCGGAAGGACACGGGCCACGGGAACGCAGCGAGTGCGCCCTGCGTCATCGCTCGGACCCGCGAAGCCAGGTCGGCCATCGCTCCTTCCTTCGCTCCCCATCATAAGCGTGTAGGCCCGGAGGCCGATGCTCGGTTCGGAGCTCGCAGTCACTTTTTCTTGTTGACTTCCGCGTCGACAACTGCGACGTATAGCGAAGCCCAGCCGCCGGGGTCTGGGAGGAATCCCAGCTCGGGGGCAACCGATGGTGAAGTACGGCTCGACGCTCGGCGGCGTGGTCGCCGCTGCGTGTCTCCTTGCAGCCGCAGTCGCCCGCAGCGACTGCAACGTGATCCCCGGCGCGACGACGACCTTCCGCGGCGCCCTGGGGTCGACCGACCGCCCCTTCGCGACACCGGGCGACGTCGTCTCGCTCTCGCTCGCCCCCGGGATCTGCGACGCCGCCACCCAAGCGTTTCGGGACCTCCCCGGAGGGGTGAACCCGGAGGACGACTACCGGGTCACGGTGCTCTTCACGCCACCCCAAGGTCCCCGCAACGCCGTCGTGATCGCGACCGACTGCTCGCAGATGGGGCCTTCGTCGCCCGCCATC
>DATJPY010000122.1:0-1190 GCA_035506135.1 Myxococcota bacterium
TCGCTTCCTCGCCGCGATCGTGGACGACGTGCGCAAGGATCTGCCGATCTGGGCACACAAGCGCCGGCTCGAGGAGCCGGCGCTCGTCGCCGGCGACGGGCCGATCGCCACCTACCGGCGCTTCGCGCGCCAGTTCGACCCTCCGCTCGACCCGGCCTCGTGACGCGGCGTCGACAGCGTCGAGAGCCCCGCCCATGAAGCCCGCGCTGCTGCTCGTCGATCTGCAGAACGACTATCTGTGCGCCGAGCGCCTCGAGCCCGCCGCCGGGGAAATCGTCGCTCGCGCGGCGGCGCTGCTCGACCTCTGGCGCCGCGCGGGCGCTCCCGTCGTCCACGTGTGGACCACCGTCTCGCGCGAGGCGGACCGGCGCATGCCGCATTGGGTCCGCGCCGAGAGATGGATCTGCGTCGAGGGCACGGAGGGACACGCAACCCCGCTGGCGCTTCGCCGGCACGCGGCCGAGCGCGTCGTCCACAAGACCTTCTTCAGCGGCTTCGGCACCGGCGAGCTCGAGCGGCTGCTGCGCACCGCCGGCTGCGATGCCGTCGTGATCGCGGGCGTTCACGAGCACGGCTGCGTGCGGGCCACCGCGCTCGATGCCTACCAGGCGGGATTCGCGGTCTGGATCGCCGAGGACGCCATCGGCAGCGACGATCCGCTGCACGCAGCGGTGACACGCCGCTATCTCGGGGCGCGCGCCATTCGCTACGCCCCGGTCGAGGCGATCGCGCGCTCGCTCCGGCCGGCATCCACGCCGTCCGCTTCGCGCCGCATTGCGCGGCTGGCCTCGTGGATCGGAGGACGCGAGGCACCCGGCGATCGAGACGCGCTTCTCGTCCACGCGTCGCCGGTCTCGGGCGAGCCGGTCTGGGAGATGTCCGAGGCGGGGCCCGAGGAGGTCGCACGTGCGGCGCGGGACGCAGCGCGCGCGCAGGCCTCGTGGGAGAGCGCGCCCCTCGCGACGCGCGTCGCCGTGATCGAGCGCCTCGCCGCGCTTCTCGGCGAACAGGGCGAGGGGGTCGCCGTGCAGATGGCGAGCGAGATCGGGAAGCCGATCGCGCAGGGGCGCGCCGAGCTGGCGCGCACGGGCGCCCTCGTCCGGGCCGCGCTGCAGCGGGCGGCGGATCCCCTCGAGATTCCCTGCGGCAAGCACTCGCAGGCGCGCTATCGACCGCTCGGCACCCTCGCC
>DATJPY010000123.1:0-1512 GCA_035506135.1 Myxococcota bacterium
TGCCGAGGCGCCGCCCGGGTGCCCGAACCCCGCTCTGGCAGCAGCGCCAGCGGGCGGCCGGGTTGCTCGCGGTCGCGAGCCGATACGGAAGCTTCCCGATCATCGTCGAGACGTACCGCGAATGCCTCGCGGATCTGTTCGATCTGCCGGCGCTCCGCGACATCCTCGAGGGCGTGGCGCGGCGCGACATCGAAGTCCGGGAGGTCGAGACGGTCGCGGCCTCGCCGTTCGCGGGCTCGCTCCTGTTCGACTACCTCGCCGCGTACATGTACGAAGGCGACGCTCCGCTCGCCGAGCGCCGGGCCGGCGCTCTTGCCCTGGATCGGGATCTGCTGCGCGAGCTGCTCGGCCAGGAGGAGCTGCGCGATCTCATCGATCCGGCCGCGCTCGCGGACCTGGAACTCGCCCTTCAGTGCCTGGTGCCCGAACGAGCGGCGCGAACCGCCGATCAGCTCCACGACCTGCTTCGGCGGCTGGGGGACCTCGCCGGCGAGGAGGTCGCGGCGCGCTGCGCCGGCCCCGCGTCGGAGTGGCTCGCTGCGCTCGTGTCGTCGCGCCGCGCCATCGCGATCCGGGTTGAGGGCGAGGAGCGCTGGATCGCGATCGAGGACGCCGGCCGCTACCGGGACGCGCTCGGAGCGGCACTGCCTGTGGGCGTCCCGACCGCGTTCCTCGCGGCGGTCGGCGACGAGCCCGCGCTCGACGGCCTCGTGGCGCGCTGGGCCCGAACGCACGGCCCGTTCCACGAGTCGGACGCGGCGCGACGCTGGGGCGTGGTCGGCAATCGAGTGGAGGCGTCGTTGGAGCGGCTGCTCGAGGCGGGCACGGTCCTGCGCGGCGAGTTCCGCCCGAATGGGACGACCCGCGAGTGGTGCGATCCGGACGTGCTCCGCCAGCTCCGGCGCCGCTCTCTGGCGCGCCTGCGCAAGGAGGTCGAGCCGGTGGAGCAGGTGGTCCTGGCCCGGTTCCTCCCGGTGTGGCAGGGTGTCGTCGCGCTCGACGAATCGCCGGCACCGCTCCGGTCGGAGGCGGCGCTGGAACGGCTGGCCGAGGTGGTCGATCAGCTGTCCGGGATGCCGATCCCCGCGTCCGTGCTGGAGCGCGACGTGCTCCCGGCGCGCGTCCCGGGCTACCAGCCGCGGCTCCTCGACGAGCTCGGCGCGATGGGCGAAGTCGCGTGGGTGGGGCGGGGGAGCCTCGGCCGCGACGACGGTCGCATCGTTCTCTTCCGCCCGAACCGCGAAGCCCTGCGCGATCTCGCGGCCGGTGAGGTCACGCCACCGGAGGGCGATCTCCATGATCGGCTGCGGGAGCGGCTTCGGGGTCGCGGCGCGTCCTTCTATCGAGAGCTCGCGGCCGCGGCGGGCGGCGCCTCCGAACGCGAGATCCTCGACGCGCTCTGGGACCTGGTGTGGGCGGGCGAGATCACGAACGACACCTTCGCGCCGATCCGGGCCTTGCGCTGGCGGCGCCCGTCGGGCGAGCGGCGGCCCCGGCCGGGCCGGCTCCAGA
>DATJPY010000124.1:0-30830 GCA_035506135.1 Myxococcota bacterium
ATTGGGGTTGCCCTTGCCGTCGGTCGTGATGCGCTGGTAGGGGCGATCGCCCTCGTGCTCGGCCGTGAGGCTGCCCTCGCGCCACGCCATGCGCATCGCGCTCGGGTTGGCGTCGATCCAGGTCTCGCCGGCGCTGGCGACGGCGGGAATCAAGGCGAGGGCGAGCATCAGGCAGCGTGCTGCATCTCTCATGACGGATCTCCTCTCGTCGAGCCCGCCGCGGCAGGCTCGTAGTCGAGCGTGAAGGCGGCGCTGGCGCGCCGCGCGAGGTCGGGAAGCGCGAGGTCGAGCGACTCGGCGCCCGCGCGGAAGCGCAGCACCGGGGTGGCCTGCAGGAGCTGGGTCGCCTCGACCGACGCCGAGCGAGCGTTCTCGTTCAGGTAGAGGCGCAGCACCACTCCGCGCACGGCGTCGGGCGCGCGGTTGGTGACGGCGACCACGAGGCGCTGGGGACCGGCGCGCCGCACGGTGGCCTCGATCGACGAGCGCTGCCGCGTCCAGCTCGCGAGCTCGCTGCGCGTCGCGAGCCAGGCGCCGCGCTGCGCCAGCTCGGACGTCGCATCGGCTACCACGTCCTGCGCGGCGGCCCGCGACGGCGCGCGAAGCCGCGCCAGACCCGCGCTCGCCTCGGCCGCGTCGAGCTCGCTCGCGACGGCGAAGCGCAGCGCGGTCGCGTCGAGCGGGCCGACGTCCTCGCCGCGCGGCTCGATGGTGGCGGCGAACGGCGCGCCGCCGGGCCAGGGCAGCACCTCGACCAGCGGGAGTCGCGCGACCCAGGCGACGGCCGCGCGGAGCACGCGCCCGAGCGCCCGCGCGTCGGCGTCGCGGGCCGCGCGCTCGGGCCCGACCGCGAGCCAGACCAGGCGGCCCCGCCCCACGCTGCGTCGCAGCGACGCGCCGAGGCCCATCGACTCGCCGTCGGCCGACGCCGCGGCCCACGCCAGCTCCGCATCGCCGCCCGCGACGGCCGGAAGACCGGGCTCCGCGCGGATGGCGATGCGCTCGCGCGGCACGAGCAGCGACGAGAGCACGCCGCGCCGCGACGCGAGCAGCGCCTCCGCTCCCGTCGCGTCGAGCGGGACCGGCTCCGCGCCGCCGAGCAGGCCGCGCATCACGTCGTAGCCGCGCCAGGCGCCGTCGGCCCCGCGGACGCCGACCGAGCCGGTCAGCACGGCGCCGCCGCCCGCGGCGAGATAGGCGGAGAGCGCGGCGGCGTCGGAGCTCCCGAGCGCGCGCGGCTCGGGGAGCACCACGGCGCCGAGCGCGGCCGGGTCGAGCGCGGCCAGCGAGGAGATCTCGAGCACGCGCTCGTCGCCCCCGAACATCGCGCCCCATGGCTCGCCGTGCGCGCCCGCGGAGCGCTCCGCGTCCGCGGCGACCCAGAGGCCGACGCGGGAGCGAGGGTCGCGCGCGCCGAGCTCGGCGAAGCGGAAGGGTCCGATCTCCGCGCTGATGGTCTGGATCATCAGCAGCAGACCGGCGGCGCCGAACAGGAGCGCGAGGCTCCAGAGGATCGGCCGGTACAGCGAGCCCTCCGGCGGCTTCACGCGTCGTCCTCACCGGGCTCGCCACCGCCGCCCTCGTCTTCGGGCGGCCGATAGCGATGGAAGAAGACCGGCGCCTCGCCCCCCTTCGACTTGGGGCGCCGCTTGTCGCGCAGCTTGAACGCCGCGTAGGAGAACACCGCCAGCGCGATCGTCGCGATCGTGGAGATCAGGATCACCGCCGAGAGATACGGGACGACGTCCATCTCTCAGATCCTGCCGATGCGATCGAGCTTGCCCCACTCCATGCGCAGGCGGAGCAGCTCCTCGAGCGTCGCGAACAGCTTGGCGACGTCGATCGTGAGGGCGAAGAAGGCGCGGTAGAGCAAGGCGTACGGCACCAGCGAGATGCGCTCCTCCTCGGTGGCGACACAATAGAGTGCCGCTGCAAGGTCGAGGATCGTGAGCTGCGCCCACCAGAGCACGAGCGGAAGCGCCGTCCCGTAGCGGGCAGCCACGAAGATGAACAGGATGTGGGCGAAGACGTTCATCGAGGGCCAGAGGATGCCCTCGAAGATCATGTACCAGAGCGTGAAGCTGATGCCGAGGCCCTGGCGCGGATCGACGAGCGCGCGCTTGTGCTTGGCGATCGCCTGCAGGATCCCGCGCGTCCAGCGATAGCGCTGCTTCAGGAGGTCGAGCAGCTTCTCGGGCGCCTCGGTGTAGGCGATCGCCTCGGGCTCGTACGCGACCTGCCAGCCGTCGATCAGGAGCTTCAGCGTGAGGTCGCAGTCCTCGGCGAAGGTGTCGTGGTCGTAGCCGCCGACGCCCTCGAGCGCGCTGCGGCGGAAGATGCCGATCGGGCCCGGGATGATGTTCACCAGGCGGAAGAACCCCTGCGCGGCGCGCACCATGTTGAGGCCCTCGACGTACTCGAGCGCCTGCAGCGACGAGAGCAGGTTGGTGCGGTTCACCACCTTCACGCTGCCGGCCACCGCCCCGATGTGCGGCGAGGCGAAGTGGCGGACGGCCCGCCGCAACGTCAGGGGATGCAGCGCGGAGTCGCCGTCCATGCACAGGATGAACTCGCCGTTGGCCAGCGAGATCCCCGTGTTGAGCGCGCGCGCCTTGCCGCCGTTCTCCTTGCGGACGACGCGCACCAGGGCGCGCCCGTGGTCACCCGCGTAGCTGCTCGCCTTCGTGTAGGTATCGTCCTTCGAGCCGTCGTCGATGACGACGATCTCGTAGCGCGGGTAATCGAGCTCGAGCAGCGAGCGGATCGAGCCCTGGATCACGGCGCCCTCGTTGTACGCGGGCACCAGGACGGAGATCAGCGGCAGCTGTGCCGGCTCGCTGTCGTCGCGCTCGAGGTGGTTCAGGTAGGAGAACCAGAGCAGCCCCGCGTAGCGCAGGATCAGCAGCACCAGGAACACCAGGAGCACCCACATCGCACCGCGCACGAAGGCGCTCGGCAGGTCGAAGCGCGCCTCGCGCAGGAGCTGGTAGACGCCGAGCGAGAGCCCCGTGATGCCCGCCAGCAGGAGGGCGAGCGCGGCGCCGTATCGGAGTCGCTCCGCGCGCACGCTAGAAGCTCCGCCCGATCGAGAGCGCGACGCCGGTGTTGGTGTAGAGCGTCGCGCGCTGCGACTGGCCGCGCTCGCCGTCGAGCGCAGCGGTCCATCCGTTGCGGCTCCAGGCGAGCCCCGCCTTCAGCCGATAGCTCGGGCCGAAGCCCGCCCGGCCGAGCTCCTCCGACGCGCCGCCCCCGCCGCCGAGGTCGAACGTGAGGGCGAGCGGGCCGCGGATCGGCAGTCGGCCCGCGAGGGTCACCATCGCTGCGGCGTCGAGATCGGGCGCGTAGTAGAAGTCCGAGTAGCGCTCGTAGTGCTGCACCTCGCTCGAGAGGCCGATCGTCACGTCGCGCGCGGCCCACGGGCGGTAGCCGACGCTGGCCTCGGCCTGGCCCAGGACGTTGCCGTCGGTGATGGAGGCGCCCTCGGCCGCCACGTAGGCCTCCCAGCGGTCGGCGAGCTGGTGCCAGAGGGAGGCGCGCACCGCCGTGTCGCCGTAGCCGCGCAGCGCGCTGGCGAGCGAGTTGCTGCGCTCGAGCAGATCGGTGTGGCGGAGCTCGAGGGAGAGCGAGGTGCGCTCGTCCGGGGTGTATTCGAGCGCCGCGCGGGCGAGCGGCCGGGAGGACCCGTGCTCCCAGTAGCGCCCGCCGAGCATGAGCGTGCCCTTCCAGAGCTCGGCGAGCTGGCGCTCGACCGCAACCGTCGCGTCGAAGCCGTGGTCCTCGCTCGCGAGATTCGGGCGCGGCAGCTTGTCGGGATCCTGGGAGGCCCACAGGCCGCCGCTCGTGAAGCGGAGCCTCGTGTCGAAGTCGAGATCGACCGCGACCTCGGCCTGGCTCCGCCAGAGCGTGAAGCGATCGCTGTCGTGGAAGTAGCGCACCGAGCCCAGCGCGCTGCGCTGGAGCTCGCCCTGCAGCGCGACCAGCTCTCCGCGCGCCTCCGCGTCCTCCTCGTCGGCGAGCGCGCGCTGATACCAGATGCGCGCCTGCGTGCGCCGGCCGGACCAGCGATAGACGCGCGCGAGGCCGCGCTCCGCCCGCGCGTCACCGGGATGCGCGGCGAGGATCGCCTCGAAGGCGGCGCGCGCCTCGTCGTTGCGCCCGGCCCAGGAGAGCACCTCGGCCCGCTCCACCGCGGCCTCGGGCGGCGGCGAGGGTGCGGCGAGCAGCGCGTCGAAGAGCGCGAGCGACTCGGGATAGTCGCCGCGCCACGAGAGCACGCGCGCGAGCTGGTGGCGCGGCTCGACCGCCGCGGGATCCTCCGCCACGAGCTGCCGGTAGATGGCGACGGCCTGCGGCCAGTCGGACTCGCGCTCGAGCAGCGCGTTCGCCTGCTCGAGCCGCGGGTCGTCCGCGCGCGCCGCGAGCGCGAGGACGAGCGCCGCCAGGAGCGACATCAGGGTGAGACGGCCGCTCACGCGTCTGCGTCCGGCGGCCAGCTCGCGTCGGCCAGGGCCTCGAGGTTCGCGAGATCGGCCTGGCGCGCATCGGCCGCCAGGATCTCGACCGAGATACCGAGCGCGTGTCCGGCGGCCTCGTCCGCGAGCGCCAGCAGGCGGTCGGTCACCTTGGACGCATCGGCCGGAGAGGTCGCGACCAGCAGTACCAGCGCGCGCCGCTTCGACGCACGCAGGATGGCGTCCTCGAAGCGCAGTTCTCCGTTCGCGACGTCGACCCAACGGTCGAGGCTCTCGCCGTCGGGCGCGTTCACGAGCGCCAGCGAGGACGGCAGCGAGTGGCGCTCGCCGAAGCTGCACGCGCGGGTCAGGCGGTCCGCGAACTCGATCTCGTCCAGCAGGCGCGAGCTCGTGACCTTGCCAAAGAGCGCCTCCGCCTCGACCGCGTCGAAGCGGCGGTCGTTCTCGCGCCGGAGGCGCAGCAGCGTCTCGACCTTGTGCTCGAGCTCGAGCCGGTTCACGGGCTTCGCGAGGAAGTCGGTGGCGCCGAGCACCAGCGGTCCCAGCCGGTCGCCGGCGCTCGCGACCTTGCTCGACGACACCAGGACGGGAACGTCGAGCGAGGCGCGCCGCAGCGCGCACAGGAGCTCGTAGCCGGTGACCCGCGGCATGATGAGGTCGAGGATCACGAGATCGGGCTTCTGCGCGAGCAGCGTGGCCATCGCCTCGAATCCATCGGCGGCGGCGATCACCTCGTAGCGCTCCGAGAGCCACTCCCGGAGCAGCTCGCGCTGCAGGCGGCTGTCCTCCACGACCAGCACGACCGGTCGCTTCGGCGGCGCGGCCTCGGCGGGCGGCGCCGGAGGCGCGGCGGGAGCTGCGGCGGTCGGAGACGCGGAGACGAGCGCCGATTCGGCGCGGCGCGCGGGAACCAGATCCGCATCGCCGACCAGATGCGTGCCGCCGGGCCCGACCGCGAACTCCACGCTCTCGGCCGAGCCGGCCCCCGAGCGCGTCTTCTCGACGGTGAGGGTGCGCCGGCCGCTCGCCTCGCGCTCGAGCACCAGATACGCGCCGCAGAGCTCGAGCAGCACGCGGTCGAGGCCGCGCTGGACCGAGAGCCGCTCGGCCTCGACGGTGAGCACCAGGTGCCGCGCCGGCAGGGCGCGCGTGAAGGCGCGCGCCACCTCCCGCAGCTTGGGCTCGTCGACGATCTCGGCGGTGATCGCGGTGAACGGGTCCACGATCAAGACCGAGGCCTCGGGGGCCTCGGCCCGCAGCGACTCGGCGAGCGCGTCGACGCCGTGCGCGCGCACGAGCGGCGCCGCCGCGGCGTCCAGCTCGAGCAACACCAGGCGGCCGTCGCGGAGCGCGCCGTCGAAGTCGAAGCCGAGCGCCCCGGCCTGATGGATCAGGGACGCCGAGGGCTCGCTCGACACCAGCTCCACCCGCTCCCCCCGCGTGAGCGCACCGTGCGCGAGCTGAAGGCCGAGCACGGTGCGCCCGCAGCCGTTCGCGCCCGCGATGACCAGCGGCAGGCTGGGCGGATATCCGCCCAGGACGTGGTCGACGATGCCGGCGCCGGTCGGCCGCACCTCACCTCCGCGAACCGGAATGGTTCTTCCCGGTCGTGAATCGGCGGACCCGGAGGAATCCTTGACGGATCAAGGCGTTCCGGCGAGGAGAATCCGGGGCAAGAAGGCCCCGGGCCGAGGCGGCACGACGCAATGCGCGGCCACGCTCGGCAGGGCGTCTCGAGGAGCCGGAGGCGGCAGGAAGTCCGCTCACCCGCCGCTTTCGCAGATGTGGGTGGATCACCTCGAGTGAGGGCTAGGGGCGAGAGCTTCGCCGGGGACGCACCCGATTCCAGCGCCGCAGCAGGGCTCCCATCACGAGCGCGAGCTCCGCGCCGACGCCGCAGCGGGGCGGGCTCTCCCAGTACGGCCATTCGCGCGAGCAGTCCGGGTCGGCGAAGTCGACGAGACCGTCGCCGTCGTCGTCCGCTCCGTTGTCGCACTGCGGGTTCTCGAGCGCCGCTTCGGGCGCGGGGCAGCCGGGATCGTCCATGTCGACGAGACCGTCGCCGTCGTCGTCGACGCCGTTGTCGCAGCCGGGCTTGATGGCCTGCGTCGCGACCCGCGTGATGCGAGACTCGCCCGCCGCGAGCGTGCCGCTGTCGACGACACTCCCCACTCCGTTCATCGCCAGAGCGCCTGCGCCCGCGAAGTGCGCTGCCCCGGTTCCGGTGACCTGGAGGTCGAGCGGACCCACGACCGGACCGAACGCGAAGCCGAAGCCGTCGCCGCGCCCGATCCATCGGCTGTCCGGGATCTCGGTCATCGGACCGGTGACGTCGCTGTAGCCGAGTCGACGTCCGAGCCCGTCAACGACGAAGCCATCCACGGGGTCGAGCGCCGCCACCAGCGCGCCGGTGCGGATGATGTTGGCGCCGGACCAGAGCGACTGCGCCGTGCTCTGGTGCAGCGAGGTCGAGACGTCGCTCGGCTCGAAGGAGGCGCCCAACACCGAG
Organism: Myxococcota bacterium; assembly: GCA_035506135.1. Classification (GTDB taxonomy): domain Bacteria; phylum Myxococcota_A; class UBA9160; order UBA9160; family PR03; genus DATJPY01. Next base: position 6,982 of record DATJPY010000124.1, read on the forward strand.
AGGATCAGCTCCTGGACATCGGGGTTGAACATGAGCGCGAGATGCGAGACCCCTGCGCTCGTGTTCGCGCCCTTCGCGAACGGAGCCAGCAGCACGCGCGAATCGCCGTAGAAGAGCTCGGCCGACGACTCGATCGGCACCGTGCCATCCCCGTTCGCGGCGACGGCGTGGTCGAGGAACCACTCCTCGCCCGGCGCGGGCGCGCGCGGGACGAAGTCGCCGAAGGCGGCGATGCGGCGCCCGCCCACCGCCGGTCCGACGAGGCGCTCCACCGTCGTCGGAGTCGCCACGTTGGTCCCGTAGATCACCGTCGTGGTGTCGCAGAGGCTGGCGAAGGACGCCGGGTCTCCCGCCGGCTGGAAGTCGAAGCCCGCGTTCAGGTCGAGCAGCCAGTCGTTGCGCGCGGCGGGGTCGGCGTTCACGTTATCGACGCCGTTCCCGAGGTCGAGGAAGTCGTAGGTCGCGAGCAGCGCGCGAATCGTCGGAACGTACTGGTCGATGAACTGGATCGGGTCGGGCTGGCCGCTCAGCGGATCGGCGATCGAGAGCGCGTCGATCGGCTGGGGCCCGCCGACGATCGCTCCGCCCGGGAGCTTGAGGTACACGCGGTTCAGGATCTTCGACAGCACGGCCACGTAGGCCGGGTCCGCAACCCAGTTGTCGTGGAGCGGATTCCAGGCCTTGGACGCGCCGCGGTTCGGGACGCCGACGAGGATCAGGTTCCGCACGCGAGGCAGCGTGGTGCTGGAATCGACGGCGTCCCCGTAGGCCGCGCTCTGGATGTAGGTGCGCGCGACCAGGCCTCCGGTGCTGTGCGCGATCACGTCGACCACGTCGAGCGCCTCGCCGCCGTGATCCTGCGCCCACTGCTGGACCGCCTGCCTCAGAACCGCGCCGAGGTAGTCGACCCCGTACTCGAAGCTCGAATCGGCGACCGATGCGCCCGTGAGGCCGCTCACGAAGCCGTCGTAGATGCCGTCGGCGGGACCGGGCGGCAGCCGCCAGTCGTAGTCGACCACGAAGAGGTCCTTGCCGTCGACGTAGCCGACGTTGCGGAGCGTCTGCAGCAGGTCGTCGTAGGCGCCGGCCAGCGGGTCGGTCTGCGTGAAGGAGGGGTCGATGCCGCGCTGGAACAGCCAGGGGCCGTCGTCGGCGAGGTCCGCCGCGTAGGTGCCGCCGATGCCGGGCACGACCACGACGGGACGCCGCGGCGGGAGCGGGCTGAAGTCGAAGCTGAACTCGACGTTCTGGCTCTGCTCGCCCGAGGGATAGCTCGCGCTCGCTGCAACGCTCCCGGAGATGCTGAAGCCCGGGGGCTCGGCGATCGCGCTGGTATCGAAGCCCTGCTGCAGGATCGGCGTCAGGCTCGTCACGCCGGGGAGACCCGACACGGCGACCGTCCCCGGGACGACCCCCTTGAAGAGCGGCATCACGTGGATCGTCACGCGGGTGGGGGTGTCGACGGCGAAGGTCGCCGAGAAGCTGGCGCTCCCCGACGTCGTGCTCGACGCCACGTCGTCGCAGCCTTCCGCGTTCGGTCGGCCAAGCGCCTGTGCCTGCAGACCGAAGGACGAGATGTCCGTCGAAGGCATCGTGTCGGGGTAGGCGGAGACCTGGACGTAGCCGTAGGCGTCGTACACCCGGCACTGGCGCCCGAAGTTCTGGAGGCAGGACTCGCTCGCCTCCCACAGCGGCGGTCCCTGCTGGTCGAAGCGGCCGCAGTTGAGCCCGCCGACCGTCACCGTCGCCTGGCCGCCTCCAGTGCTGTTGCCGGTCAGGCTCGTGACGTGAACCGCGGCACGTGCCGATGTAGCGGCGACGAGCGTGAGGCACAGCCCGATCGCCATCGCGGCGCCGGCCCGGCTTCGACTCTCCAGCGTGTCGGCTCGCAGCATACGGAGGGCTCCCTCGGCACCTTCTATCACGGCAGCGTCACCGGGCGATGTCCCGCGATGACGGGACGGTCAACCGCCGGCGCCCCGCACCGAGCCCGAGCGCGACACGCGAAAAGCGTACAATCGCGGCGTGCGCGCCTCCTGCTGCTGGCCGGTCCTGCTGCTGCTCTGCGCCTGCGCGGCCGAGCCGCCCGGCGGCGCGCCCGGCGTCGTTCGCCTCGGGCGGGCGGAGCTGCAGCTAGATCCCGCGTCGGCTCCGCCCGCGTCGGGTGCCGGGGAGCCCGTGTCGCTTCCCGACCGCTGGCGCGAGCGCCGCCCCGGCGCCGGAGGTGCGGCGTGGTACCGACTCGAGCTGCCCCGGCCGGTCGAGCCCGCCGGCACCTGGGCCGTCTATCTCCCGCACGTGAACATGAATGCCGCGGTGTGGATCAACGGCATGCCGGTGGGCTCCGGCGGGCGCTTCGCGGAGCCCGTAGCGAACAACTTCAACCGCCCGCTCTACTTCGCCTTTCCCGCGGCGCTGCTCGACCGCCCCGTGAATGCGCTGGAGATCCGGCTCTTCGCGCTTCCGCACCACTACGGCGAGCTCGACCCGGTCTGGGCCGGACCGGACGAGGCGCTGCGGCCGTTCTACGAGGGCGCCTACCGCGAGCGGGTCACGCTCGCCGAGGTCGCCACCGCGCTCTGCTTCGCGATCGTGCTCTTCAGCGGCGCGCTCTGGCTCGGAAGCGGACGCGATCCCGTGTATGGCTGGCTCGCCGTAGTCACGGCGTTGTGGACCCTCGCGAGCCTCAACTACTGGCTGCGCGATCTCCCCGTCGGGCACTGGACCTGGGAGCGCATCGTGCACCCCGCGCTGGACGGGTTCATGCTCGCCCTGGCCGTCTGGGCGCACCGGTTCGCGGGCGTCGTCCGGCCGCGCCTCGAGCGCGCGTTCGCCGCGGCTGCGGCAATCTCGCTCGGCGTCGCCTGGATCGTCCCCGCGTCGCACCTGTACCCGACCGTCAACGTGATCCACGCCGCGGTGTTCCCCGCCGCCGTCTACGCCACCGCGCTGATCCTGGCGCACGTGCGCCACCTCCGTCCGGCCGAGGCCGTGCTCTACAGCGCGAGCGGCATCGTGGCCCTCGCCCTCGCGATCCACGACCTCGCGATGCAGTTCGGGGACGCCGACCCCGGCACGCCCTTCCTGCTCCCCTACATCGTTCCGCTCATGCTGCTCTCGTTCGGATCGACGCTGGTGATCCGCTTCGCATCGGCACTGCGGGGCGTCGAGACGCTCAACCGCGAGCTCGAGCAGCGCGTCGTCGACAAGCACCGCGAGCTCGAGCAGAGCTACGACGATCGGCGCGCCCTCGAGCGCGCCAAGCTCCTCGCCGAGGAACGCGAGCGCCTGGTGCGCGACATGCACGACGGCCTGGGCGGTCAGCTCGTCTCGCTGCTCTCGCTCGTCGAGGCCGACGGCGCCTCGGACCCGCGCATCGCGCCGGCCGTGCGCGCGGCGCTCGCCGACATGCGCCTCGTCATCGACTCGCTGGACCCGGCCCTGCAGACGATCGGCGGCGCGCTCGGCGCGGCACGCGCCCGCTTCGAGCCGCTCCTCTCGCGCAGCGGCGTGCGGCTCGAGTGGCAGGCGAGCGATCTGCCGCGCACCCCGTGGCTGGGACCGCAGGACTACCTGCACGTGCTGCGCATCGTGCAGGAGGGGATCGTCAACGCCGTGCGGCATGCGGGCGCCAGCCGGGTCGCGGTGCGCACCGGACGGCGGCCCGACCCAAGCGGCAGCCCGGGCATCTTCGTCGAGGTCTGCGACGACGGGCGCGGCTTCGATCCCACGCGGCTCGAGAAGATGGACGCTCGGGGCGACAAGACGAGCGCGCGTGGGCTGCGCAACATGCGGGAGCGGGCCGCGCGGCTCGCGGGTACGCTGCGCGTCGAGGCCGCACAACGCGACGAGGATGGAACGCCGATCGGAACTCGCGTGGAGCTCTGGCTTCCGGCCTCCCCGACGCCGCCTAGCCGTCCAGCTTGACGATCCCGAGCTGCAGCGCCTCGAAGACGGCCTCGGCGCGCGACCGGACCTCGAGCTTGCGGTAGATGCGCCGCACGAAGGTCCCGACGGTGTGCGGAGAGAGCGCGAGGAGGGTCGCGATCTCGGGGAAGGTGAAGCCCTTCACGACGAGCTCGAGCACCTCGAGCTCGCGCTTGGAGAGCACGGGCGTGCTCTCCGCGCTGGTCGTCGCGGCGCGCTCCTGGAAGCGCAGGATGAGGTGCTGGGCGATGGCCGGCGTGATCGGAGAGCCGCCGGCCAGGAGCTGCAGGATCGCCACGCCCACGCCCTCCTCCGACTCGTCCTTCAGCAGGTAGCCCCGCGCGCCCGCCTCGATCGCCCCGAGCACGCTCTTCTCGTCGCCGAAGACCGTCACGACCATCGACTGCGTGTCGGCCGACAGCGCGCGCGCGGCGCGGATCAGATCGATGCCGTGCCCATCCGGGAGGTCCAGGTCGACCAGGAGCACCTCGGGCGGGTCGCGGCGGAGCACCCGGAGCGCGTCCCCACAGGTTCCGACCGCGTCGGCAAGCTCGATCTCCTCGGGGTGGGCCGCGATCGCGCGCGCGAGGCGCTCGCGCGTGGGCTCGTCGTCCTCGACGATCAGGATCCGCCGACGGCTCAAGGGATCGCCTCCGAATGCCAGTCTATCACGCGAGATTCCGCGGAAGCGGCCTCGGCTGTCGCGCCTTCGCGGGACGCCCGCCGGCTCTCGGACCGGCACCTCGAGCCCGAGGTTGACAAGCCAGTCACCCCCGAGTGTATACTCGCGCGCTCCCATGGATCTCCTGCGCGGTGCGGCCGCTGCCCTCTCTCTGCTGTTCGCCCTGCCGGTCGCGGCCGTGCAGCTCCCGACGCTCTGGGTATGGCCCGGCGACCTCTGCAGCGCGACGCTCCAGGAGTGCATCGACGGCACCGCGCCCGGGGACATCGTCCTCGTCGCGACCAACGGCCCGATCGACGAGTCGATCACCATCACGGGTGCGCTCGACCTCGCCGCGGCCGGCGGCTTCTACCCCACCTTCTCGGCGTCCCAGTTCATCACCGCCCGGACCTCGTCGAGCGGCGACCAGAGGATCTCGATCCGAGGGCTCCGGCTCGACCGCGGCTTCATCCGGGTGCACCAGCAGAGCACGGGGACGCTGACCGCGGAGGTCCGCGACAACACCGTCACGGCCCTCGACAACGGATTCCCGGCGATCTGGATCGATGGCTCGATCGGTCCCGTCTCCGCATCGGTCTCGGGAAACACCCTGGAGGTCCTGCCCAACTCGGCCGGCCAGCAGACGGGAATCGCGGTGACCTCGTCGCTCGCCGCACACGCCACGATCGACCACAACCTCGTCCACGTGCAGGCCGGGAGCCAGGCGATGGGGATCGCGGTCTCGGGTCAGGCGGACGCCGCATTCGACGTGATCGCGAATCGCATCTCCGGCGTGGGCTATAACGAGGGGATCGACGTGAGCCAGTCGGGAAGCGGCACGATCACGGCGCGCATCCTGGACAACCTGGTGACGGGTCAGGCCAACCAGTCGGGAGTGCCCGGGGCCCTCGTCCTCTACAGCGGAAGCAGCAGCGGCTTGCTCGACGTGACCGTCGTCAACAACACGTTTCCCTACGACGACACCGCAATTGCGTCCCGGATCGATCCGCCAGCGACGGCGAGCGTCCGGATCGCGAACAATCTCTTCACCGGCAACAGCTCCGCGGCGATGCATCTGAGCGGGCTCGTCGACGGCGCGAGCCTGACGCAGGACTACAACCTCTTCTTCGCCAACGGAACGGACATCGCGGCGACCCCATCGGCGACGCCCGGGCCGCACAGCGTGTTCGCGAACCCGCACTATGCGGCGTCCGGCAACTACCGGCTCCTCGATCCCTCGCCGGCTGCCGACGCGGGCGACGACGCGGCGGTCCCCGCCGATCTGCTGACCGACCTCGACGGAAACGCGCGCGTCGCGCGGTCGCACGTGGACATCGGCGCCTACGAGGTGCCCGAGCCGGACGCCGCGCCCGCGGCGGCGACCGCGGCAATCAGCGCGGCGTGGGCGGCGGCGCGTCGTCGGCGAGCGCGCGCGCTCGAAAGACGTCAGCGCGGACTCAGCACCACCACCGGAATGTCGCGCTTCGTACCGGCCTGGTACTTGTCGTAGTCGGGCCACTGCGCCGTCATGACGGGCCACAGGCGCTTCTTCTCCGCGGCGCTCGCCGTGCGCGCGGTGACGGGGAGGACCGCGTCGCGCACCTGGATCTCCACGTCGGGGTGCGCGAGGAGGTTCTTGTACCAGCCCGGGTGCTCGGGAGAGCCGCCGCGCGACGCGACGATCACGTAGTCCTTCGCGTCCCGGCCGTAGATCAGCGGGAACTTGCGCGTCGCTCCCGTCTTGCGGCCGCGCGTGTGGAGGATCAGGACCGAGGTGCCGTTCCAGTCGTGGCCGGTCCGACCCCCGGTCGCCTCGTACTGCCGGACGTGCTCGTCGCCGAAGAGGCTGAAGTCGGGCATGCGCCCAGGATGCCACGTCCACCGCCGCGCGACGAGCCGCGGGGATTCTCGGGACGAAGAGAAGAACGCGGAGGCCCCGTTTCCAGGACCTCCGCGTCTTCGCCGGCGCCTCACCCCCCTTGGAGACGCCGGCTCAGTGCGAGGGGTTGGTGGGGATCGGGGGATCTCGGTCAGCTACACCCGCTCGTGCCGCCGCAGTTCGCGCACTTGTAGCAGGCACCGTTGCGCACCATGATCGAGCCGCACTCGCTGCACGACGGTGCGTCGGCCTGGTTGACGATCGCGTAGGGCTCCGCGCCCCCGCGCCCGCCCGAGCCGCCCGCCACCGCGGCGCGCAGCGCCGGGCGCGCGACCTGGCCCAGGCCCACCACCTCGGCCTCGGTCTCCTGCTCGTCGGGCACCGGCGTCTCGCCCGAGAGATAGCGGCTCCCGAGGTAGCGGAAGACGTAGTCGGCGATGGACTTGGCGAACGGGATCTCCGAATTGTTGGTGAAGCCCGAGGGCTCGAAGCGCGTGTGGCTGAACTTGTCGACCAGCGCCTTCAGCGGCACCCCGTACTGCAGCGCGATCGAGGTCATCGTGGCGATGGTGTCCATCAGGCCCGAGACCGTGCTGCCCTCCTTCGCCATCTTGAGGAAGATCTCGCCGGGCGAGCCGTCGTCGTAGAGGCCCACCGTGAGATAGCCCTCATGGCCGGCGATCGAGAACTTGTGCGTGCGCGCGACGCGCTCGTCCGGGAGCTTCACGCGCCGCGGGCGCGCCTCGTCGATCGAGATCACCTTGGCGCCCGCGGGCTCCTCCTGCGCCTTGCCGGTGTTGAGCGGCTGGGAGCGCTTGCACCCGTCGCGGTAGACGGCGAGCGCCTTGAGCCCGAGCCGCCAGCCGGCGACGTAGGCCGTCGTGATGTCCTCGACCGTCGCGTCCTCCGGGAGGTTCACCGTCTTCGAGATGGCGCCCGAAAGGAAGGGCTGCACGGCGCCCATCATCCGCACGTGCCCCATCCAGTGGATCGAGCGCACGCCCTTCTGCGCGCGGAAGGCGCAGTCGAAGACCGGGAGATCCGCGTCGCGCAGGTGCGGCGCGCCCTCGATCGTCTCCTCCTCGTCGACGTGGCGCACGATCTCGTCGATCTGGCCCGGCTCGTAGCCGAGCTTGCGCAGCGCCATCGGCACGGTCTGGTTCACGATCTTGAGCAGCCCGCCGCCGACGAGCTTCTTGTACTTGACCAGCGCGATGTCGGGCTCCACGCCGGTGGTGTCGCAGTCCATCATGAAGGCGATGGTGCCGGTCGGCGCCAGCACCGTGGCCTGCGCGTTCTTGAAGCCGTGCCGGCGCCCCTGCTCGAGCGCCTCGGCCCATGCCCTGCGCGCCGCCGCGAGCAGATCGACCGGGACGCCCGCGGCGGGAATCGCATCGGCCGCGGAGCGGTGCATCCCGATCACCTCGAGGAACGAGTCGCGGTTGGCCCGATAGCGCGCGAACGGCCCCATCGCGCCTGCGATCTCGGCGCTGGTCGCGTACGCCTGCCCGCACATCAGCGCAGTTACCGCGGCGGCCAGGTTTCGGCCCTCGTCGCTGTCGTAGGCCACGCCGCGCGCCATGAGCAGCGCGCCGAGGTTGGCGTAGCCGAGCCCGATCGGGCGGTACAGCTGGCTGTTCTGCGCGATCCGCGCCGTCGGGTAGTCGGCGTGGTCGACGATGATCTCCTGCGCCAGGAACACCACGTGGACGGCCCGGCGGAACCCCTCGACGTCGAACTCGCCGTCGTCGCCGACGAAGCGCATCAGGTTCAGGCTGGCGAGGTTGCACGCCGTGTCGTCGAGGAACATGTACTCCGAGCACGGGTTGCTGGCGTGGATGCGGCCCGACGCCTTGCAGGGATTCCAGCGGTTGATGGTCGAGTCGTACTGGATGCCCGGGTCACCGCACGCGTGCGCCGCCTCCGCCATCTGATGCAGCACGCCTCGCGCGCGCAGCGTGTCGGCGATCGCGCCGCTCATCACCTCGCGCGTGTGCCACTCGCGGTCGGCCTGCGAGGCCTCCATGAAGGCGTCGGTGACGCGCACGGAGTGGTTCGCATTCTGGAAATACACCGAGTCGTAGGCGCCGCCCGGCACGTTGAAGCCGCCGTCGTAGCCGGCCTCGATCAGCGCCCACGCCTTCTGCTCCTCGTCGGCCTTGCAGCGCACGAACTCGAGGATGTCGGGGTGGTCGACGTTCAGGATCACCATCTTCGCGGCGCGCCGCGTCTTGCCGCCCGACTTGATCACCCCCGCGAAGGCGTCGAAGCCGCGCATGAAGGAGACCGGGCCCGAGGCGATGCCGCCGCCCGACAGGCGCTCGCGCGACGAGCGGATGCGCGAGAGGTTCGAGCCCGCCCCCGACCCGCCCTTGAACAGGACCGCCTCGGTGCGCGCCAGCTCCATGATCGAGTCCATGGTGTCGTCGACCGAGTTGATGAAGCACGCGCTCGCCTGCTGCGGCGTGTCGGCGACGCCGAGATTGAACCAGACGGGGCTGTTGAAGCACGCGAGCTGGTTCACCAGCACGTGGGTGAGCTCGGCGCGGAAGGTGTCGCCATCCGCCGGGGTCGCGAAGTAGCCCGCGCCCGCGCCCCACTCGTGGAGCCGACCGACCACGCGCCCGATCAGCTGCTTCACGCTCGACTCGCGCTCGGGCGTGCCGACGTGCCCGCGGAAGTACTTCGAGACCACGACGTTGGCGGCGAGCTGCGACCAGCTCTTCGGCACCTCGACGTCGGTCTGCTCGAAGATGGTCTCGCCGCGCTCGTTGGTGATGCGGGCCGAGCGCAGCTCCCACTCGACGCCCTCAAAGGGATCCTCGCCGGCGCGCGTGAAGTGGCGAGCGAGGGCGAGGCCGGACCGGGCCTCGCGGCCGAGACGCGGGCGCGGTCGCCAGGTTCCGTTGGTCGAGCGAGTCGCCTGGATGTCCGTCACGCTGGCCTCCCCTTCCCCCACGATGAGATCGATGAAATGAGATCAATGAGCTCGACGCGATCGACGAGGTCCGCACGATCCGAGCGACACCGATCCCCGCGCGGCACCCACCCGGCGCCGCGAACGGCCCACTCGACTGCAGGAATCAACCGTCGAGAGCGAAGAGATCCGGGGACGAAGAGGGCCCGGGTACACCCCCGGGCCCCCCGAGCCCGATCTGGGTCCTCCTTCCCATTTCGAGCTCGCCACCTTCCGACGACCGCCTAGTTACGAACCCCCCCAAGCCGCCGGAAGGCCGTTCACATCCCCGTTGCCGTGGAATACTCCTGCCACGCGGGGTCGTCAATCCGAAAAAATACAAGATGTCGAGTGAGGAGGGAAGTTGAGCTACAAGGCATCGTGGCTTTGCCGGATCCGAGGCTAGGAGGACCCACGCCCCGGGAGGGCAGGACGGGGCCTGGACCGAGCTGCCCGTTCCAGCTCCCGGCCAGCATTGCAAGCCAGCGGAAACGCGAGATTTACGCGGCGCGCTAACGCACTGCGTCAGGAGGCACGCCGGTAAACCGGATGCCGATGCCCTCGGCGACCTTGTAGCGGACGTTCAGCCCGATCAGGAGCGCGGTGATCGACTCGGCGATGCGGGCGTTGGCGAGCGGTCCCCCATCGATGGCGCGCAGCCCCGGCACGAGCGCGCAGAGCGCCATCACGACCTTGCGCGGCACGGGCGGGCCCGAGACCAGGACGTCGCACTCGACCTCCGCATCCAGCGCGCGCAGCCGGTGGGCCGACACGTTCTGGAACGCCGAGACGACCGGCACCCCGTCGGGCACGAGCGAGGCCACCAGCTCCGCGCAGGATCCCTGCCACACGCCTAGGATGCGCGCGGCGGCGTCGCCGATCGCGCTCGCCAGCGGGACGCCCATCGAGACCACGATCTGCTCCGGGGCGAGGCTCGCCCGCACCGCCTTCACCGTCTCGGCCGTGTGCTCGAAGGGAACCGAGAGGATCACGATCGGCGCGCGGCGGACCGCGTCGGCGTTGTCGAGGCCGACCACGTTGGCGCCCGGAGCCGCGCCGCGCACCTCCTCCGCCGCCGCCTGCGCCCGCTCGAGCTTGCGCGAGCCGATCACCACCGGCCGGCCGGCCCGCGCGAAGCGCAGCGCGAGTCCGAGCCCCTGGTCGCCCGTGCCGCCGAGAATCGCGATCGCGTTCGCATCCATGGCGGGACACTAGCTGAGCTGTCGCGCGACTGTTGACTTCGCTCGCCTTCGGCTCGCTGCGCGCGCCCTTCGGGCGCTTGCGGGGATGCTCCAAGTGATCGGGTTGCCTCGGAGGCGACGGGGCGCGTCCTGATGAGCTTCGCTCGCCTCCGGCTCGCTGCGCGCGCCCTTCGGGCGCTTGCGGGGATGCTCCAGACCGGTTCATTGCCTCGGAGGTGACGCGGATTGGAGGCGGTATCGTCGGGCCGTGGACGAAAAGCAGATGACTCCGACGGGGATCGCGCAGGCAGGTGCCCGCGCCCTCCGCATCACCTGGGCGGATGGGCACGAGAGCATCTTCGACGTGCGCCGCCTCCGCCTCGCCTGCGGCTGCGCAGCCTGCGTCGACGAGTGGAGCGGGGAGAACCGGCTCGACGAGGCCGCCGTGCCGGAGGACGTGCGCCCGCTCCGCATCCAGCCGGTCGGCCGCTACGCGATCCAGATCGACTGGAGCGACGGCCACGCGACCGGCATCTACCCCTTCCGCCGGCTGCGCGAGCTCTGCGAGTGCGGGGCGTGTCGGGACCGCGCGTGAGCGCCAGCCCCGCCAGGCTCGACCCGGCCAAGTTCCGGGATCCCCTGCGGACCGCGGGCGGCGAGCCGCGCGCACGCATCGCCCTGCGCTCGCTCGACACGCTCTGGCTCAACACCGGAACGCTCTGCAACATCGAGTGCGCGCGCTGCTACATCGAGTCGAGCCCGCGCAACGACCGGCTCGCCTATCTGCGGCTCGGCGACGTGGAGCCCCTCCTCGACGAGATCCGCGCGCTCGGGCTGGCGACGCGCACGATCGGCTTCACCGGCGGCGAGCCCTTCATGAATCCCGACATCCTCGCGCTCCTCGACGCGTGCCTCGAGCGCGGCTTCCACGCGCTGGTGCTGACCAACGCGATGCGGCCGATGCAGCGGCTCGCCACGGAGCTCCTGGCGCTGCGCGCCCGCCATCCGGCGAGCCTCACGCTGCGCGTGAGCGTCGACCACTACACCGAGGCGCTGCACGAGGAGGAGCGCGGCCCGCGCAGCTTCGAGCCGACCCTCGCCGGCCTGTGCTGGCTCGCCGCGCACGGCTTCTCGGTGTGCGTGGCCGGACGCACGATCTGGAGCGAGGACCCGGCGCGCCTGCGCGCGGGCTACGCGCGCCTGTTCGAGGAGCGCGGCCTCGCGATCGACGCCGCCGACCCGACGGCTCTCGTGCTCTTCCCCGAGATGGACGAGCGCGCCGACGTTCCCGAGATCACCGAGTCGTGCTTCGAGAAGCTCGGGGTCGATCGCGACTTGCTCATGTGCGCGACGAGCCGCATGCTGGTCCGTCGGCGCGGCGAGCCGCGGGCCGTGCTGATGCCGTGCACGCTGCTGCCCTACGACGAGCGCTTCGCGCTCGGCGCGACACTGGCAGCCGCCCGCGCGGAGGTCCCGCTCAACCATCCCCACTGCGCCCGCTTCTGCGTCCTCGGCGGCGGCTCTTGTAGCTAGCGGGTCGCCTGGAGCATCGGCCAGCGCCTGCGGAGCAGGCGCGCGCAGCGAGCGAAGTCAACAGCTGAGCAGCCGCACGAAGAGCTCCTCCATCGCCTCCACCTGGTCGAGGTCGACGTACTCGCGCGCGGTGTGGGCCTGCTCGATGGAGCCCGGTCCCATCACGACGCCCGGGATCCCGTGCGCCGCGAAGACCCCGGCGTCGGTGCCGAAGGCGACGGCCGCCGGCTCGACGGGACGGCCGAGCGCCGCGAGCGCTGCACAGCACGCCCGCACCGAGGCATGGGAAGGCTCCGTGCCGAGGGGGGGCTTCATCATCTCGCAGCGCGCGACCTCGACGTCCGCGACGCCGCCGCGCGCGAGCGCGCCCTCGACCTCGGCCCGGAGCGCTGCATCCGTCTCGCCCGGCAGGAGGCGGCGCTCGGCGACGAGCCACGCCCGGTCGGGAACGATGTTCGGCGCATGGCCTCCGCCGATCAGGCCCGTGGAGAGCGTCGCGGGCCCGAGCCTCGGATGCTCGCGGGCGGCCAGCTCGGCGCCGAGCGCCTCGAGCGCGATCGCCGCGCGCGCGATCGCAGTGACCGCGTTCCGGCCCCGCGCCGGGTCGCTGCTGTGGCAGGCGAGCCCGCGCGCCTCGAGCCGGAGCAGCGCGATGCCCTTGTGGTGCGTCGCCACCCGCAAGCCGGTCGGCTCGGTCGCCAGCACCCAGTCGACGGCGCCGGCCCGCTGGCGGCCCACCGCGCCAGCCCGCCGGTGGCCGAGATGCGCGAGCACGTCGGCGACGCCGACGCTCCCGCATTCCTCGTCGGCCTCGCCCACCACGATCACGCTGCGCCGCAGCCGGCCGCGCGACAGCACCCGCTCGAGCGCCGCCAGCAGCGCCGCCATACCGCCCTTCGTGTCGCACGTGCCGCGGCCGTACATCCTGCCCGCGTCGATCACCGGGTCGAAGGGGTCGATCTCCATGCCGTCGACCGGAACCGTGTCCAGGTGCGAGGCAACGAGCAGCGCGGGTCCCGCCGCAGCCGGATGCGCTTCGGCGATCACGCTGGCACGCTCGCCGGCGCCGAGCAGCTCGGCGTCGAGACCGAGGCGCCGAAGCTGCTCGCGCAGGTGCTCCGCGTAGCGGCGCTCGCCGGCGATCTCGGCCGGCACGTCGCTGCGCCCCATCGGGTTCACCGACGGGATCGCGACGTAGTCGCGGAGGTACTGGACGGAGCGCATCTCAGCCGGCGAGCGGGGGGCGCCGGTGGGACCAGGGCGCTCGCTCCTCGAGCTGGGCCGCGACGCGGATCAGAACGTCCTCGCGGCCGAAGGCCGCCACGAGCTGGACGCCGATCGGAAGCCCCGACGCGCTCCAGGAGAGCGGCAGCGAGATGGCGGGCTGCCCGGTCACGTTGAACGGGATCAGGAACGGCGTGAGCGCGCCCGAGCGCAGGAAGCCCTTGAGCGGCTGCGCGGGATCCGGGACGAGCTCGCCGAGAGGCGGCGGGAGCTCGGGGATGGTGGGCGTGACCAGCAGGTCGAAGCCGTCCGCCCACCACGCCGCCACGCGCCGGCTGAAGCGCGAGAGCTGCTCGACCGCCTCCAGGTACTGGCTGGCGGAGACCTTCTGGCCCAGCTCGGTGACCGCCCAGTTGTCGCAGTCCATGTCGTCGGGCCCGAGCATCCTCCCGAGGACTCGGCCGAAGCCGTCGATGATGCGGGCCTGCGACGATGCAATCACGCGCACCAGCCACTCCATCAGCGACTCGTCGCCGAGCGCCGCGGGCCGCGCGGGCTCCACGCGGTGGCCGAGGCCGGCGAGCTGCCGCGCCGCCTCGTGTGCGGCGCCCGCGCACTCCGCGTGCACGGGGCCCGGCAGGTCGGCCCAGATCCCGACGCGCAGCGCGCCGGGCGGTGCGCCGACCTCCTGCGCGTAGGGGCGGCCGGGGAGCCTCGCCGTGTAGGGGTCCCCGGGCATGTTTTCCGCGACCGCGTCGAGCAGCGCCGCGGTGTCGCGGACGGTGCGCGTCACGGCGAACTCGAACGTCATCCCCGCCCACGCCTCCCCGATGTCGGGCCCCAGCGAGATGCGCCCGCGCGAGGGCTTGAGCCCAACCAGCCCGCACTGGCTGGCGGGGTTGCGGATCGAGCCTCCGCCGTCGCTCGCGTGCGCGGCGGCCACCATGCGCGCCGCGACCGCGGCCGCCGCACCGCCGCTCGAGCCGCCGCTCGAGCGGCTCGCGTCCCAGGGGTTGCGCGTCGGCCCGTAGGCGGCCGGCTCGGTGGTGGTCCACGCGCCGAGCTCCGGCACGTTCGTGCGGCCGGCGATCACGAGCCCCGCGGCGCGGAACTTCTCGACGAGGTACGACGTCGTCGGTGCGCGGTAGCCGGCGTCGCGCAGGAAGCGCGTGCCCCAGTGGATCGGATCGCCCGCCCGGTTGCCGACGCCGAGGTCCTTCAGCAGGAAGGGCACGCCGCGGAACGGGCCGTCGGGCAGCGTGCCCGCCGCCTCGCGGCGCGCGCGCTCGAAGTGCTCGTGGATCACCGCGTTCAGCGCGGGATTCCGCTTCTCGATGCGCGCGATCGCGAGCTCGAGCAGCTCAGGCGGCGAGAGCGCGCCGCGGCGGACCAGCTCGGCCTGTCCGACGGCGTCGAGCTCGAGGGGATCCGCGGCGCCGGGCACGGCACGGGTCATGGCCACCTCCACGTCGACGATAACGGCGAAGGGTGGGCTAGCCCAGCCACTCGATCGAGCGCCCGTGCCAGTGCACCCTGGCGAGCAGGTGATCGTCGCCGCCGGGCCAGATTCGCAGCCGCAGCTCCGCGCCGCGCGGGCTCGGGTCGCTGCCCTCCATGCGGAGCCACGCGAGCGGCGCCTCGCGGGTCGCGCTCCCGCCGGCCGTCTCCATCACGTCCGCGATGCGCTCGCGCTCGTCCTTCGGGATGTACCACCACACCACGCTGTGGAACACCACGGTCGCCTCGCCGCGTGAGGGCGCCGCGACCTCGCGCGCGAGCCATGCCCCGGCCGGCATCGCGTCGATGCGCGGCGGGTCCGCGGCGACGAGCGCCAACGCCTCGCGCAGCAGCGCGAGCCGGTCGATCTGCTCGGGCCACACGAACGACTCGAGGCGCCGCCGGGCCTCCGGATCGCGCGCGTCGATCGGCGCGACGTCGCAGCCGGCGCGGCTCGCGACGCGGACCTGGGCGTCGAGATCGGGCGCGCCGCCCGACCACTCCGCCGTCAGCACGAGCGGCGCCTTCGAGTCTCCCCAGCGATGCGGTCCGAGCTCGTAGCGATAGCGGTCCCACCCGAGGTTCAGCCCCGCGCTCGAGCCGACCTCGCGGAGCCGCAGCGGCAGGCCGGTCTCGTGCGCCGCGCGCAGGAAGCCTCCGAGCAGCGCCGCGCTGCGCCGCACCTCGTTGGTCTGCACGTTCGCGCCGAGGCTCGCGCGGATCTCGTCGGCGTGCGCGCGGACCACGTCGAGCAGCGCGCGCCACGCGCGCTCGGGCTCGAAGCGTCCCCCGGTCGACGGATAGTTCGCCGCGAGCGCGGCGGCCCGGCCGTCGAGTGCGATGCGGTGGATCGCGCCCATCACGCGCAGCGGGAGCGCGAGCAGGATCGGATGGCCCTCGAACCCGTCGACCACCGCGGTCAGCGGCCCGTCCGTGGCGATGTCGTCGGCGGCGCGGTCGAGAAGCTCGGCGTAGATTGGCGAGCCGGCGTCGGTCGACGCGCGCGCCTGGAAGCGGAACGACTCGATCACGAGCTCGCGGTCCATCATGCGACCCGACTCGCCGCCTCGAGCGGGAACTCGCGCAGGGCGCGCAGCCGCCGCCACAGCGCGCCGAAGTCCGCGGGCAGCCCCGCGCAGTAGCCGAGGAAGCCCGGCAGCGTCGCGAAGGTGCGCTCCGCCGCGGCGAAGCGCGGATCGGCGCGCAGCGTCTGCTCCTCGCGCCGCAGCGGCGGGGTGGCGGGATCCCGCCGATAGCGCCGCACGTAGTCGAGCAGCCGCGCGTGATAGTCCGCGTCCTCGACGATCGCACCGATCGTGCGGGCGCGAGGGTGGCTGCCGTCCAGCATCGCCTCGAGCTGGCGCTCGAGCTCGTCGAGGCCGTCCGGGAAGGCCTGCAAGAGCTGCAGGTCGTAGATCGGATTCAGGTGGACGACCTGCATCACGTGACCGATGACGGTGTCGCGGTCGGAGAGGAAGCCCGTCGGGTCGATCATCGATACCGGGTCGTCGAGCACCCGCAGGAGCTGGTGGAAGCCGAACGAGATCCCGCGCTGCGCGTAGTAGTCGCGCGCCGCGGGCTCGATCACGAAGCGAAGCATGTCGAGCCCGCCGAACAGGATCTGCCAGCGGCCGGGCCGCACGCGCACGAGGCCGCGCGCCTCGAGCGCTGCGAGGCGCCGGTCCACCTCTCGCGGGCGGACCCACAGCGCGGCGGTGCGCGCCAGGCGCCGGGCCTTGCCGGCGATCGCGCGCGGTCCGCCGACTGCGTCGGCCGCAAGCCTCCAGGCGGGGGCGGTCATGCGCCGCGCGCCTCGATCCGGACCGCCGGCTGCCGCCGCCATCAAGCCGCCACCCGCCCGGCGCCGGCGCGACCCTTCCACACCGCGCCGCGGCGGCTCGCGTGACGGCGCGCCGAGTCCACCGTCATTCCGGTGTAGAGGGCGCCCGCCAGCGGCAGCGCGAAGCCCCAGGCCGGGGAGCGCCCATAGAGCGCGAGCGTCGGCGCAAAGGACGCCGCGGCGAGCGCCCAGGCGGCGGCGCCGAGAGCGGCCGCCGGCGCGCTGCCGTGCAGCGGCCACGCGAGCACCGCGATCGGCGGCAAGAGGTGCAGCAGCGCGAGACCGAGCACCGTGCCCGCGAGCAGCACGTGCGAGTGTCGGAGCTGGGTGAAGGCGCTGCGCGCCACCATGTGCCAGACGTCGCCGATCCCGCGGTACGGGCGGATCGAGCGCTCGCGGTCGCTGAGCCCGAGCCAGATCGGGCCGCCGCGCTTCACCGCGCGGCCGAGCGCGCAGTCGTCGATCACCTCGCCGCGCAGCGCCTCGATGCCGCCGGCGCGCGCCAGCGCGCCATGCCGCACCAGCACGCAGCCGCCGGCGGCGCCCGCCGTGCGCGCGCGCGGGTCGTTCACGCGCGGGAAGGGGTAGAGCTGCTGGTAGAAGTACACGAAGGCGGGGATCAGCAGGCCGTCCCATCCGCGGCCGGCGTGCAGCAGCACCATCAGTGACACCAGATCGAGTCGGTCCGCCTCCGCCTTGGCCACCAGCCGGCGCAGGTTGTCCGGCCCGTGCCACACGTCGGCGTCGGTGAGGAGCCAGTGCTCGGGCGCGCACTCCGCCGCGGCGCGCACCCCCGTCTCGACCGCCCACATCTTGCCCACCCAGCCGGGCGGCCGCGGCGGGGTTCGCACCACGCGGAGGCGCGCGCCCGCCGGGTGGGAGCGCGCGAGACCCTCGGCGACCGCGGGCGTGCCGTCGCCGCTCTCGTCGTCGACGAGCACGATCGAGAGCTCCCCGGGATAGTCCTGCTCGAGCAGAGAGCCGAGCGTCGCCTCGAGCACGTCGGCCTCGTCGCGCGCGGGCACGACCGCGACGACCCGGGGCCAGCGGGCAGGCGCGGGGGCGCGCCCGTCGAGCCGCTGGTCGCACAGCCAGAAGCGGCCGTGGCCGAACACGAGGTAGAGCCAGCCTGCGAGCGAGAGCGCAGCGGCGGCCTCGAGCGGCGACATGCCCCCACTCTAGCTGATGGGCTTCGCTCGCCTGCGGCTCGCTGCGCGCGCTCGCAGGGCGAGCGCTTGCGGGGATGCTCCGGGCGATCCGGTTGCCTCGGAGGCGACGGGCGCGTCCTGATGGGCTTCGCTCGCCTGCGGCTCGCTGCGCGGCCTCCCTGTGCCATCATGCGCGCATGGCAGAGCGCACGCCGCCCTTTGCCGTCGCCTCCGCGACGGTGCTCCTCGTCCGCGACGGCGCGGGCGGTCTCGAGGTCTTCATGGTGGAGCGACACCACCAGATCGACTTCGCGAGCAGCGCGCTCGTATTCCCCGGCGGAAAGGTCGATCCCGCCGATCGCGCCGCGGAGCTGCGCGCGCGCTGCGCGGGTGCGGCCCAGCTCGACGACGACGCGCTCGCGCTGCGCGTGGCGGCCGTGCGCGAGACCTTCGAGGAGTCGGGCGTGCTGATCGCGCGCCGCCGCGGCGCGCCGGGCGAGGCGCTGCTCGCCGCCGCCGAGGTCGCGCCGATCGCGGCGACGGCCCGCGCCGAGCTCCTCGCCGGACGGCTCGCGCTCGGCGAGATCGCGGAGCGCCACGACCTCGAGCTCGCGACCGACGCGCTGGTGCCCTTCGCGCACTGGATCACGCCCGAGTTCATGCCGAAGCGCTTCGACACCCACTTCTTCCTGGTCGCGGCGCCGGCGGACCAGTCTGCCGCGCACGACGGCGGCGAGTCGGTCGACTCGCTCTGGATCGAGGTCGGCCGGGCGATCGAGGACGCGCACGCGAAGCGCCGCTCCATCATCTTCCCGACGCTGCGCAACCTGGTGAAGCTCGGCCGCAGCCGCTCGGTGGCCGAGGCGCTCGAGCGGGCGCGGCGCGAGCCGATCGTCACGGTGCTGCCGCGCGTCGCGCGCGGCGCGGACGGGCCCGTGATCCGCATCCCGCCCGAGGCCGGCTACGACCTCGACGAGGCGCCGATCGACGATCTCCGCTAGCTGTCCGCCGCCTCCGAGGCAAATCGACCGCCTGGAGTATCCCGCGAGCGATCGCGCGCAGCGAGGCGGAGTCCTCGGAGCCGAGCGAAGTCATCAGCTGCGCAGGAGCTGCCGCAGCGCGCGCATGCCGACCGTCTTCACGCCGGCGCGCGCGAAGGTCGTGCGGCCCGCGACGCCACCGTAGAAGCCGTGCTCGAAGGCGCGCGCGTGCGCGTCGGGCGAGATCGCGCGCAGCTCCTCGCCGTCCTTCGCCGGGTGGATGATCCAGTACGAGACGCCGCGTCCCAGCCGCTCGAGGCGCCGCTGCGTGTGCGCCTCGCCGTCGCCCGGCGCGAAGCCGAGCGAGTCGGCGTCGACGGCGTCGAGCAGCGGGAAGCCCGCCGCCTCGAGCGTCTCCGCCACCCGCCGCAGGATCGGCTCGGCCGCGGTGAGGCCAGCGCGCTCGAGCGCCTGCTTCTCCGGGCGCACGGCGAAGACGGGGATTCGGTACTCGCGCGCGAGCTTCACGTAGATGTCGACGAAGGGCGGGAAGAAGACGGTGCCCATGTGCGAGTCGAAGTGCGTGACGTCGATCCCCGCGGCGAGCGCCATGTCGATCTGCGCGCGCAGCTCGATCTCCACCTCCTCGGGACGCGCGCGCTTCACGGTGTCGACGGTCGTACGGGGCAGGAAGCCCTGGTCGTCGAGCAGCGACGGCACCCGCGCGCGCCCCGCCACGGGGCCCCAGCGGTAGTGCGGCCACTCGGAGTTGAGCGTCAGGTGGATCCCGAGGTCGAGCCGCGGGTCGGATCGCGCGCGGTCCGCGGCCTCGCGGAACCACGGACATGGGACCATGATCGAGCCGCAGGTCACCAGGCCACCCCCGAGTGCCTCGAAGGCGCCCTCGTTCGCGGCATGACACATACCGATGTCGTCGGCGTGGACGACGGCGACGCGGTCGGAGGCGGAGAAGCCGAGGCGCTCGGCGAGCGTGGGGGCCATGCGCCGCATGGTAACCTCCCGCCCGCCGTGCAGCGCAACCTCGCCGAGCTCGCCCGCCTCGCCGAAGCCGCCGCCGACGCCGCGCGCGCCGAGACGTTGCCGCGCTTCCGCAAGGTGGGCTTCGAAACCAAGGCCGACGGGTCACCCGTCACCGAGGCCGATCGGGCCGCCGAGCAGGCGATCCGGCGCGTGCTGCGCGAGGGAGACCCCGGCGCCGGCCTGCTCGGCGAGGAGTACGGCGCGGAAGGCGCGCCCGGCACGGGCGCCGCCTGGATCATCGACCCGATCGACGGCACGATCGGCTTCTCGCGCGGCATTCCGCTCTACTCGACGCTGATCGCGCGCGTCGAGGACGGCGTGCCTGTGCTCGGGCTCATCGACCTGCCGGCGCTCGGCGAGCGCACGGTCGGCTGGAGGGGCGGCGGGGTGCGCCGCAACGGCGCTCCCGTGCGCTGCTCGCAGCGGACCGAGCTCCAGGGCGCGCTGATCTCGCACGGCGACGCCTTCTGCTTCGATCTGGTGGACGATCGCGCCGCCTACCTGCGCCTCGTCAACGAGGTGCCGTTGCTCCGCGCCTACACCGACGGGTTCGGCCACGCCCAGGTGCTGGCGGGCGGGATCGACGCGATGGTCGACCTGCACCTGAATCCCTGGGACGCCGCCGCGACGCAGGTGCTCGTCCCCGAGGCGGGCGGTCGATGCGAGACGATCGAGTACCCCGCGCTCGGAAAGCTCGGGCTCGTGTTCGGGGCGCCGGCGCTGGTCGAGCATCTGCTCGGCTTCGTGCGCAATGCGCCCGTGCGGTAGATGGCTAGAATCCGCGCAGCAGATCCAGCGACTGGAGAGCTACGGATGACCACCCCCCCCCACCTTCCCGCGCTGGCCGACGCGCGCCCGCTGCTCGCCGCCGCGGAGCGGCTGCTCGACGGCACCGTGGCGCGCGCCCGCGCCATCACCGAGGATGGCCAGCGCATCGACGACCACCAGGTGCTGGCCGAGCGCGTCGCGTACGCCGCCACGGAGGCGCGCGCCGCCCGCGAGCTGGTCGAGTTCGCCGCGCGGGCCGGCGAGGCGGGCCGCGGCAGCGCTGCCCTCGAGGCCACCGCGGCCGCCGGGGCCGCGGACCTCGTCACCAGCCTGTGGCAGCGGCTCGCGCCCGCCGCCGACGACCTCGGCATCGGGGACGATGCCTTCCAGTCCGCGTTCCCGCCCGACGTGCGCGCGTCGCTGCGGCGGGTCGGCAACGAGGCCGTGTTCCGCGCGCTCGGGCGCGAGGTGGCGGCCCGGCGCGGCCGCAACGAGACGCCGCTCGACGAGACGCTCGAGCAGGTGCGCGAGGCGGTGCGCGAGTTCGCCGAGAAGGAGATCGCGCCGCACGCCGAGAGCATCCACCGCAACGACGAGACGATCCCCGAAGAGTTCATCCGCAAGATGGCCGAGCTCGGCTACTTCGGGCTCTCGGTGCCCGAGGCGTACGGTGGCACCGAGATGGGCAATCTCGCGATGATCCTCACCACCGAGGAGCTGTCGCGCGCGTCGCTCGCCGGAGCCGGCTCGCTGATCACGCGTCCCGAGATCCTGACCAAGGCGCTGCTGGCGGGCGGCACCGAGGCGCAGAAGAAGCACTGGCTTCCCCGCATCGCGGCCGGCGAGCTGATGGTCGGCATCTCGGTGACCGAGCCCGACATCGGGAGCGACGTCGCCTCCGTGAAGTGTCGCGCCGAGCGCGTCACGGTGGGCGGCCGGGCGGGCTTCGCGGTGAACGGCCCGAAGTCGTGGTGCACCTTCGCCGGGCGCGCCAACATCCTGGCCCTGCTCGCGCGCACCGACGGAAACCCGGCCTCGGGCGCCAAGGGCCTCTCGCTCTTCATCGTCGAGAAGGATCCCTTCCGCGGGCACAGCTTCGCGATGCGCCAGCCGACGGGCGGCGTGATGGAGGGGAAGGCCGACAAGACGATCGGCTACCGCGGCATGCACTCCTTCACGCTCTCGCTCGAGAACTACTTCGTCCCGGCCGAGAACCTGGTCGGCGGCGAGGGCGGGCTCGGGCGCGGCTTCTACCTGCAGATGGGCGGCTTCGCGGCGGGGCGCCTGCAGACCGGTGGCCGCGCCTGCGGGCTCGCGCAGGCGGCGCTCGAGAAGAGCGCCTCGTACGTGCGCGACCGCGTGCAGTTCGGGCGGCCCACGGTCGAGTACGGCCTCACGCAGTACAAGCTCGGGCGCATGGCCGCGCGGCTCGCCGCAGCGCGGGCCATCACGTACGCCGCGGCGCAGGCGATGGACGAGGACGAGCGTCGGGCCGCTCCGCTCGCCGCGCAGGCGAAGCTCCTGGCGTGCGACATCGCGGTCGAGGTCGCGCAGGAGGGCCAGCTCCTGCACGGAGGCTGGGGCTACGCCGAGGAGTATCCGATCAGCCGCTACGCGGTCGACGCGCTGGTGCTGCCGATCTTCGAAGGCGTGAAGCCGATCCTCGAGCTCAAGGTGGTCGCGCGCAACCTGCTCGCCGGCCCCTCGAGATGACCGCGCCGCTGCGGCTCGCCCGCGCGGGCGACACCGATCTCGAGCTGCTCCCCGCGCTCGCCAACCGCCACGGCTGCATCACGGGCGCGACCGGGACGGGCAAGACCGTCACCGTGCAGAGGCTGGCGGAGGGGTTCAGCCAGATCGGCGTTCCGGTGTTCGTGGCCGACGTGAAGGGCGACCTCGCCGGCATCGCGGAGCCCGGCCAGCCCTCCGACAAGATCACGGCGCGCCTCGACATGCTGAAGCAGCCGGCCCCCGCGTGGGCCGGCTGCCCCGTCGCGCTGTGGGACGTGTGGGGCGAGCAGGGGCATCCGGTGCGGGCGACGATCTCCGAGATGGGCCCGCTCCTGCTCGCGCGGCTCCTCATGCTGAACGAGACGCAGCAGGGCGTGCTCGCGCTCACCTTCAAGATCGCCGACGACAACGGGCTCCTGCTGCTCGACCTGAAGGACCTGCGCGCGATGCTGCAGTTCGTCGGCGAGAACGCGGCGAAGTTCACCACCGAGTACGGCAACGTCAGCGCCGCCTCGATCGGCGCGATCCAGCGCGCGCTGCTCCAGATCGAGGGGCAGGGCGGCGACCGTTTCTTCGGCGAGCCGGTGCTCAACATCGACGACCTGCTGCAGACGTCGGACGGCAAGGGGGTGGTGAACGTCCTCGCCGCGGACAAGCTGATCGCGAACCCGCGGCTCTACGCGACCTTCCTCCTGTGGCTGCTCTCGGAGCTCTTCGAGAAGCTCCCCGAGGTCGGCGATCCCGAGAAGCCCAAGCTCGTGTTCTTCTTCGACGAGGCGCACCTGCTGTTCTCCGAGGCGCCGGCACCGCTGCTCGAGAAGGTGGAGCAGGTGGTGCGCCTGATCCGCTCGAAGGGCGTGGGCGTGTACTTCGCGACGCAGAGCCCGCTCGACATCCCCGACAAGGTGCTCGGCCAGCTCGGCAACCGCGTGCAGCACGCGCTGCGGGCCTTCACGGCGCGCGACAAGAAGGCGGTCGCCGCGGCAGCGGACACGATGCGGCCGAATCCCAAGCTCGACCTCGAGGCCGCGATCGGCGAGCTCGCAGTCGGCGAGGCGCTGATCTCGCTCCTGGACCCGAAGGGAGCGCCCTCGGTCACCGAGCGCGCCTGGGTGATCCCGCCCGCGAGCCGGATCGGACCGCTCACGCCCGACGAGCGCAAGAAGCGGATCGCCGAGTCTCCGGTGGCGGGCGTCTACGAGAAGGCCGTCGACCGCGAGAGCGCCTTCGAGCTGCTGAAGCAGCGCGCCGGGACACAAGACGCGCCGGCCACGGGACGGCCCAGCGGGCAGGCGCCGGCTCCCGCGGGCGGCGGCGTGCTCGGCGAGCTCGGCGGCGTGCTCTTCGGATCCACGGGGCCGCGAGGTGGCCGGCGCGACGGCCTCGTCGACGCCTTCGCGAAGAGCGCCGCGCGCTCGATCGGCTCCACAGTGGCTCGGCAGATCACCCGCGGCGTGCTGGGCTCGCTGCTCGGCGGGCGCCG
>DATJPY010000125.1:0-1052 GCA_035506135.1 Myxococcota bacterium
TGCCTTCGCGGCCCAGGTGAACTCACGGAGGGCGTAGGCGCGCGCATTCGCGCCGAGCCGCTCCCGGCGAGCGGCGTCCGCGGCGAGCGCCTCCAGCGCCGAGCGGAACGCGGCCACGAGACCGTCCTTCTCGCCCAGCGGCACCTTGACGCCGCGATTCGCGTCGACGAGCCCGCCGGGCCCGCCGTAGTCGGTCACGACGCACGGCAGGCCGGAGGCCATCGCCTCGATGACGACCCCTGCGCCCAGCTCGCGGATCGAGGGGAAGACGAAGACGTCGGCGTCGCGCATGGCCGCGGCGACCTCCGGCTGCGGGAGGGCGCCTGCGAGACGCACGGTCCCCTCGAGACCGTGGGTGCGGATCAGCTCCTCGAGCGACACGCGCTCCGGGCCGTCGCCGATCACCACTAGGCGATGCGATCGAAGCAGCGGGCTCTCGGCGAAGGCGCGGATCGCGACGTCCGCGCACTTGTACGGGACGAGCCGTCCGACGAACAGGAACGTGAGCGGCCCGGCTCGCCCCGCGCGCTCTCCGGCGCGGAAGCGCTCGGGGTCGATCCCGACCTCGGGAAAGTCCACGACCCGGTCGAGCGCATCGGCCGGGAGGTCGCGAATGGTGTGCGGGAAGGCCGCGAGGATGGCCGCAGCGCGCCGGTAGGTCGAGCGGTAGTACGGGAGCATCCGATACGCGTCGCGCGCATAGGTCAGCCACTCGCGTTCGCGCCGGAGCTCGGCCCGGAACTCGCGCGGCCACGGAAGGCCGCCGTTCAGCGGGCCCAGCACGAACGGCACCGGGCTCCAGCGCGCGAACGGGCTCGGGATCGTCGGCGACATGGGCGTCACGCGGTGCACCACGTCGAAGCGACCCGCTCGAAGCTCCGAGCCGAAGCGCTTCCAGACCTCGCGCTCGAAGACGAGGTACGGCAGGTAGGCCATCGCGACGTTGGCCGTCCAGTTGACGGAGCTCCCGCCGCGGATGCGCGTCGCCGCGCGGTACATCGGGCGCGCGATGTACTCGTTGTCGATGAACGCGACCTCTGCCGACCCGAGGG
>DATJPY010000126.1:0-23944 GCA_035506135.1 Myxococcota bacterium
TCGCGCGGCGGGCGCCCCGCGGTGCCGCCTCTCCGTCCGGGTCGCGGCCCGCCGCGCTCAGCCGACGCGCCGCAGCGCCGCGAGCGCCGCCACGGCCGCGAGGCCCAGGGCGGCGCTTCCCGGCTCCGGCACCAGGCGGAAGATGTCGCCTGCGAGGCTCACGAGGGCGAGCTCGCCGTTGCCGTCCTGACCAATCGCGACGATCTGCGTGACGACGCCCGCGTCGGGGGTGATCTCGGTGTGATCGACGACGGGACCGACCGTGCCCCCCGCGCCGTCCCAGACCAGGCTCCGAATCGAGGAGTGGCAGTAGTCCGAGAAGAAGTACTGGCCCCGGATGCTCGGGATCGCAGCGCCGCGGTAGACGGCGCCTCCGGTGACGGCGCAGTACCCGTCATCGTGGGTGTAGTTGTAGATCGGGAGGGTGAGGCCCGTCTCGTCGCACGACATCGCGCTCGGCGGATAACAGTGCGAGCCCTCCATCACGTTCCAGCCGTAGTTGAGCCCGCCCTGGCTGGCGGCCGGCTCGACGTCGACCTCCTCCCACGCGTCCTGCCCAACGTCGCCGATGTAGAGGTCGCCGGTCGCGCTGTCGAAGCTGTAGCGGAACGGGTTGCGCAGCCCCTTGGCCCAGATCTGCGGAGTGAACGCCTGGTCGGACGGATCGAAGCGCAGCAGCTTGCCGAGCAGGGAGCCGTTGTTCTGTGCGTTGCCGTTCGGGTCCCCGCCCCCGCCTCCATCACCGAGGCCGAGGTAGAGGAAGCCGCCGCGAAACGCGATCGTCCCTCCCTTGTGGTTGCTGGTGTTGGGCTGATCGAGATGGAAGAGAACGTGCTCGGTGGGGTCGGCCACGTCCGAGGTGGGGTCGCC
Source organism: Myxococcota bacterium (assembly GCA_035506135.1). Classification (GTDB taxonomy): domain Bacteria; phylum Myxococcota_A; class UBA9160; order UBA9160; family PR03; genus DATJPY01. Next base: position 871 of record DATJPY010000126.1, read on the forward strand.
CGCCACCGAGAAGACCGAGACGCGGCTCTGCATGCTGCTTCCCTGGGCTTGACTCGGCGCGGTGTAGTAGACGTAGAAGAGGCCCGACTGGGCGTAGTCCGGCGCGAACGCCATGCTGAGCAGTCCCCCCTCGCCTCCGACGTTCTCGGCCGTGTACACGTGGTCGGAGATGTCGAGGAACGGGGTGGAGAGCACGTTGCCGTCCTTCAGGACGCGGATCGTGCCCTCCCGCTCGACGATGAAGAGCCGCGCGTCGCCCGCAGGAGCCGTCGCGTAGATCGGCTCCGAGAGCCCGCTGGCGATGCGGTGGGCCGAGAGACCCTCGGCCCGCGCGCCGGGGCAGGCCGCGGAAAGCGCGATCGCGAGGATCGCCGTCGAGATCCGGAGTCGCATGTCCCTCCCCATGGCTCGATCGCCACGAGGATAGGTTCTCCCGCGGCCTACCGCCCCGCGCAATCGCTGGATCAGCGCGCGCGCCTCCGCCGCCGGCGTGCCAGCAACGCGAGCGCGGCCACGGCTCCCGCCGAGGCGAAGGTCGGCTCGGGCGCGGCCCGCGCGTAGTCGTGACCGCTGTCTCTGGTGATGGTGAGACCCGTCGTCACGGCGTCGACGAAGAGCTGTACGCCGTCCGGCCCGCTGAGCACCGTCTCCTGCTCGTCTCCATAGCCGTTGTTGGCGCGATTCTCGACGCCGAGGCCGAGCGAGCAGGAGATCGGCACGGCATCGCCGACGCTGCCGGAGCCGTCGAATGGGATCTCGAAGTGCAGGTCCGGCAGATCGCTGAAGCCCGGCTCCGGGAAGTCGTAGAAGGAGCCCGCACCGCTCACGGAGTACTGCAGGGTGAAGGTGCCGGTCGAATAGCCGTTGCCAGAGTAGTAGTACGCGCCGTACTGGCCGACGTCGATCTCGACCGATCCGTGGTACGAGACGGGCGTGCCGGGCGCGAGCGTGCTGCTCGTGAGATGGAGGGTGTCGGTGAACGGGCTGCCGAAGCCCGCCTGGACCATGGGGTCGAACTCCGGGAGGCCGTCGATGAAGGCGAGGCCGTGGATCTGTGCGTGCAGCACGCCCGGGGCCGCGTAGGCGTAGCCGTTGGCGCCGGCCAGTGCGCCGATCTGCTCCGGCACGGTCAGCGTGTGCTCGTAGAACGAGCCGCTGCCCGCGGCGAACTTGGACTCGTCGACGGCGGTGTCGTCGGTGTGCGTGACCTCGAGCGGGTACTGCGTCGTCCCGGCGTCGAGGGAGACGTAGCCGCTGCCGTCGGCGGTGACGCTCCAGTCCGCCCGGCTCTGCAGGTCGGCGCAGGTCACGAGGGCGATCGCCACGGCCGAGGCGAAGCGGTTGGGTATGGAGGACGACCGTCCTCGAGGTGCTAGAGACCGCCATACTACACGAGATCGAGCGGGTCGTGGCGGGCTGCGTCGGAGCGATCCGCCCCGGTCAGATCGGCCCGAGCGTCCTCAGGATCCGGGCCGGCACGCCTCCGACCACGCTCCGCGGCGGGACGTCGCGGATCACCACGGCGTTCGCGCCGATCACGCTGTCGTCGCCGACGCGCACGTCGCCGAGCACGACGGCGCCGCAGCCGACGTCCACGCGGTTCCCGATGCGAGGCTTGGCGAAGCGCGCGTCGAGGCGCGCGCTCCCGAACGTCGTATTCTGGCGCAGGTGGACGTCGTCGCCGATCTCGGCGGCGCCGAAGACCATCCCGCCGTGATGCCAGATGCGCACCCGCCGCCCGAGCTTCACGGTGTACTCGAGCTGGATCCCCCAGAGCCAGAGGATCGCGAGGTAGAGCGTCTTGTAGAGCGCGCTGAACGGGAGCCGCAGCGGCCTCCACCGGATGCCCATGCGCCAGTTGCCGTAGCGGTGCACCAGCACCGCCCAGAGGCCGGGCTGGAGCAGATCGCCGTCGTAGGTGCGGAGGTCCTCGGCGACGAGCGCCCAGAGGCTGACGTCTCCCGGGTTCTGGTTCGCGTCGCCGCGCGGCGGCGACGCGGCGCGGGCCGAAAGCGGATGCGTGGCGAGATCGGCGGAGGCGCTCATCGGGAGATCCATTCGGGGAGGTTGTATCGGGCGAAGTCGAGAAGGCGCGCGCGCGACCCCGCGTCGGCCGCGCCCTCCACCCACCGGCGCGCGCGCCGGAGCAGGCCGCCCGCCAGCCAGGCGAGATCCGCCGCGACCGCGTAGGCGCGGCCGTGGTGCTTGACGAAGTAGCGGCGGCGGGACTCGTAGAAGTAGCTCGGTGCGAGCCCGATCGAGCCGTCCGCCTGCGTGACGCCCGAGGCCTGGCCGCAGTAGTGCAGGACGCGGCTCTGCGGCACGTACCAGGACTCGTATCCGGCTGCGGCGGCGCGCCGCGCGAAGTCCGTCTCCTCGTAGTAGAGGAAGTAGCCGTCGTCGAGCAGTCCGATCGCGTCGAACACCTCGCTGCGCACCAGCATGGCCGCGCCGGACACCCAGTCGGTGCGCCGCGGCGCGTCGCCGACCGGAGGCGCGACGATCCAGCGATGCAGCAGGCGCGAGATCGGCCCGATCGCCGCCTCGCTCTCGAGCTCTCCGAGCACCGAGTGGAAGCGGAACGCGGTGCGCCGCACCGTCCCGTCCGCGTTCTCGCAGCGGCTGCCGGCGATGCCGGCGCTCGGATGCGACTCCAGGAACGCGCGGAGCGCGGCGAGCGCGCCGGGAAACACGATCGTGTCGGGGTTCAGGAGATAGACGTAGCGCGGCCGGTCGGGCGCAGCGAGCGCCCGCGCGAGCGCCGCGTTGTTGGCGTACGCGAAGCCGCCGTTGCGCTCGAGCGGCAGCAGGGCCGCCCAGTCGGTGTAGCCGCGCTCCCGGATCGCGCGCGCCAGGATCTCGGCGGAGCCGTCGGCGGACCCGCCGTCCACGACGACCGCGCGCACCCCGCCGACCGCGCCTACCTCGGGTGCGAGCGACGCCAGGCAGTCGGCCGCGAGCCCGGGGGTCCGGTAGTTCACGATCACGACCAGGATCGAAGTGTCTTCCGGCACGGGAGGGTGCTCGTGCAATCGGTGCGCCAAGAGTCCGCACGCCGCAGCGTGGCCCCGGCGGGGCTGTCCGTGACCGGCCACGGGCATCGGTGTCGGAGATCACGGGAGAAGCGCTCCGGCTACGATGGGGCTGCGATGGTGCAGATCCGTCCGCACGACGGGGCCTTCGGCGTCTCCGAGGTGATCGATCTCGATCCGGGGCGAGGGGCAGCGCACGAGGCCGCTCTGCGGCAGGCGCTCGCCCGGCACGCAGTCCTGTGTCTGCGCATGGCGCGGCCTCTCGAGGACGAGGAGCTCCAGTCCGTGGCGCGGCTCTTCGGCCCGATCAAGGATCCCGTCGCTCGCGCGAAGGACGGAAGCCGCTTCCGCTACGCGGAGCCGCGCCAGATCATCGACTCGGGCTTCGTCATGACCGACGAGATGCGCGCGAAGCTCGTCGAGGTCGCCTTCGGCGGCCTCGACGATCGGCGCCCCGGCCTCTTCGAGACATTTCACTGCGACGACACCTACACGGCGGAGCCCGCCAGCGCGACGGTCCTGCACGCGCGCGAGCTGCCGCCGAGCGGCGGCGGGCCCACCTGGTTCCTCGACATGCGCACGGCGCTCGACCTGCTCGATCTCGCAACGCGGAAGCGGGTGTCGGCGCTGCGCGTGCGCTACGCGCACAACAACGAGGACGCCTTCCCGCCCAGGCGCGCCGCGCGCGGAGCCGCCGACGTTCTCGAGGACGTCACCCACCCGCTGGTGCGTACCCATCCCGTCGCGGGCACGCGCGCGCTCTTCCTCGACCTCGATCGGGCGAAGCACGTGGAGGGCATGCCGGTCGCCGAGGGACGCGCGCTGCTCCAGGCACTGCAGGACCACGCCGAGTCGAACGCGCCGCGTTGCCAGCACGACTGGCGCGAACACGACGTGCTGGTGTGGGACAACGCCTCGGTGCAGCACAAGGCAGGCGGCAACTTCGCGGTCGGCGAGCCGCGGCGCTTCTGGCGCTACATGATCGCCGGCGCGCGCCCCGTATAGCTCAGGACGGCGCCGGAACGTTCGAGAAGAGCGAGACCAGGCCTTCCGCGAGGTAAAGCAGCGTCGCGCGCCAGGACAGCAGCATCGCGACGGCGGTGCACGCCGCGAGCTGGATCGCCGCCGCCACCATGGTGGCGCCCTGGAAGTACGTGCCGGCTGCGCGGTCCGCCTCCCAGGAGACCGCGTTGGCGAGCCGGCCGAGGGGCTGGCGCAGGAAGTACTCCCTGCGCGCCGAGAGCAGCGCGCGCAGCAGCCGGAGCCGCAGGTCGGTTGCGACGCGAGAGACCGTGTAGCCGACCATCCGGTTCGCGATCAGCGACGTCCCGCTCTTCACCAGCGTGAAGGCGAAGAAGACGGAGAGCAGCGAGGTGATGCCCGGCGTGAACCCGAGCCGCTGGACGGCGTGCGTCACGAAGCGGCCGGGTAGGGTCGCCGCCGGAATCGCGCTCGCGGCGTCTCCGGAGAAGAAGAGGATCGCGACGGGGACCAGCGCCGTGTAGCTGATCCCCTCGAGCGCGCCCGACGTCACCATGGCGAGCACGATCGCGAGTCTGTCCCTCGGATAGGCGCGGACGAATCGGGCGAAGACGCGCATGGCGAGTTCGTGGAAGCGTGACAAAACGGTACGCGCGGCGACAGGTGCAGGGCGGAGCGACTCTCGTCGCCCTCGGGCGGGAGCCCCCGTCGCGCGGCGGATCGGCGGAAAGGTGATGCAGAGCTGACCCGCGGGTTACTTCGCCGTCATGGAGGGTTTGCGCACGGAATTTGCGGCGCGGTGTCGCCGTCCAGGCACTAGGTTGCACTCGTTCGCGCGTAGCCGGCGTGTGGCCGCGGTCGTCGCTTGCAACCGAATTCGGAGTCGCTGGATTGTCCGACCTCCTCTCCGCCGCGGAGCCGATCGCGTCGCTCTCCCCGCGCGCTCCGGAGCGGGTGACCTTCGTCCTCGACAGCCTCTCCGGAGGTGGGGTCCAGCGCGCGTGGCTCTCCCTCGCCGAGGTGTTCCTCGAGTCGTGTGATCGCGTCGACTTCGCCGTCTGCGAGCCGGGCGGGGCGTTCGCGTCCCGGGTGCCATCCGGCGTGCGCGTGTTCCCGCTCGAGCCTTCGCCGCGGATGGTCACGCGGCTCATGGCCCTGCGCGCCGACCCGCGCGGGCTCCTGGCGATGCTGCGTCCGATCCTCCTGGCCGGCTCGCCCCCCGGCTATCTCCGATACCTGCACTCGTTCGCGCGGTACCTCTCGCGCGAGCGTCCGAGCTCCGTGATCACCGGCGGCCGCACCCTCAACATCATGGCGGTCTGGGCGCGAGAGCTGGCCGGGGTCGACACGCGCGTCCTCGTGAGCGAGCACGTCTCGGCGTCACAGGACCTGGAGAAGAAGAGATCGAGGGAGTGGAGGCGGCGCTATCTCCCGCCGGTGATGCGGCGCGCCTATGCTGCGGCGGACGCGATCGTCGCCGTGTCGGACGGCGTGGCGCTGGACCTCGCGGCCCTGACCGGACTGCCGCGGAGCTCGATCACCACGATCTACAACCCCGTGATCGACGCGCGCGTGCTGCGCGAGGCCGGCGAGCCGGTCGAGCATCCGTGGCTGCGCGCGGGCCAGCCGCCGGTGGTGCTCGGTGCGGGACGGCTCATCGAGCAGAAGGACTTCCCGCTGCTGGTGCGCGCATTCGCCGCCGTACGCCGGCGCCGTCGCGCGCGCCTGCTGATCCTGGGTGCCGCGAGCGACGAGGCGAAGACGGCGGCGCGCCGCGCGGAGCTGATGGCGCTCGCCGCCGAGCTCGGCGTCGCCGAAGACGTCGAGGTGCCGGGCTTCGCCGCCAACCTTCCGGCGCACCTGTCGCGCGCGGCGGTGTTCGTACTGTCGTCGCGCTGGGAGGGCTTCGCGAACGTGCTGGCCGAGGCGCTCGCCTGCGGCTGTCCGGTCGTGAGCACGGACTGCCCGAGCGGACCGGCGGAGGTGCTCGGCGGCGGTCGCTTCGGCCGGTTGGTTCCCCTCGGCAATGTGGATTCAATGGCCGAAGCGATCGTCGCCACCCTCGATGCGCCGCCGGATCGCGCGGCGCTGCGGTCGCGCGGACTCTGGTTCGGCGTGGAGCGCGCCGCGGAGGCCTATCTCCGGCTGCTCACCGCGCCGCCTCGCGAGACCGTCGTGGTTCCGATCCGAGCGCACCGCATCCACGCGCGCGAGCCCGCGCGCTCCGCGCCGACGTCGACCTGGCGTCCCGCTGCCGACCCGCGCCGGCGTTTGTAGAAACGCACCGGGCTCGCAGCAGGGGATCCGCGCGCAACGGCTGGATCCCGGGCATGCCTCTTGCTCCCCTCCACGGGTGACGCCCGCAGATGCGAGGCGTCGCACCGTGGAGGAAGAAGCATGCGTGTCCATCTCCGGTGTCTGCTGGCCGCGCTAGCGCTCGGAAGCTCGACGGGCTGCGTGCTGCTCGGCGTCGGAGCCGCGGCCGGCGGCGTCGGCGGCGGCGTGGCCTCGGCGAAGGCGAGCAATCAGGAGCAACACTCCGCCGCGACGTACGCCGAGACCGTCGTCGCCAACGTGGTCTACTTCCCAGCGAAGGCGCTGTTCGCGGGCGCCGGCGCCATCACCAGCGGCGTCACGTATCTCGCGACGGGCGGCAGCCACGAGCCGGCCGGAGCCGTCTGGCGATCCGCCGTCGACGGCGACTACATCCTGACGCCCGACATGATCGAGGGCAGCGAGCCGATCCACTTCGTCGGGGAGGAGCAGGCCCCGGCGAGTGGAGCGCGCTCCTGAGCGACCGCCGCACCCGTCACGTCCAAGCGCGCACGCGGCCGTCGCGCGCATCGAGCAGCTCTCCGATCGTCATCGCCGCGTGGATCAGACCGACGTGGGTGTAGGCCTGGGGGAAGTTTCCGAGCAGGCGGCCCGTGGCAGGCTCGACGTCCTCCGAGAACAGTCCCACCGGATTGGCGGCGCCGAGCAGGCGCTCGAACAGCGCGGCCGCCTCGTCGAGCCGGCCGGTCAGCGCGAGCGCCTCCGCCCACCAGAACGAGCAGATGGTGAAGGCGCTGGTGGTCTCGCCGAAGTCGTCGGCATTCCGGTAGCGCAGCATCCAGCCGCTCTCGACGAGCCGCTTCTGGTAGGCATCGAGCGTCGACACGAAGCGCGGGTCGTGGGCGTCGATGATGCCGATCGTCGGCAGCATCAGGTTCGACGCGTCCGGGTGACGCCCGTCGAGCGTCTGGGTGAAGAAGCCGAGCTCGGCATCGAAGCCGCGCCGCAAGACGATCTCGCGCTCCGAGTCCGCGATGTGGTCCCAGCGCTCGGCCTTCGCCAGGTGGCCGAAGCGGCGCGCGATCAACGCTCCGCGGTGCGCGGCGGCCCAGCACATCGCGCGGGAGAAGGTGTAGGGCCGCAGGAGCGTGCGGAACTCCCAGATGCCCGTGTCGGGTTCGGGAGCGCTGGCGATGGCGTGCTCGACGAGGCCTTCGATCAGCGGGAAGAGCCAGTGGGGATCGTTGTGGACGATGCGCGGGTCGCGCAGCAGCGTCTCGAAGCAGAGTACGAGCTCGCCCATCAGGTCGTTCTGGCGCTGGCCGTAGGCGGCGTTGCCGACCCGCACGAAGCCGTTGCCGCCGAAGCCGGCCAGATGCGGCAGCAGCTCCTCGCGCAGGTCGCGCTCGCCGCCGATCCCGTACAGCGGCTGCAGCGGTCCGCTCGACACGACGTCGCACAGGAAGCGCAGCAGGTGCTCGCCCTCGTTCAGGTGGCCGAGCCGGCGCAGCGCCTCGACCACGAACGCCGAGTCGCGCAGCCAGCAGTAGCGGTAGTCCCAGGTGCGCTCCGTTCCCATCGCCTCCGGGATGCTGGTCGTCGCGGCGGCGATGATCGCGCCCGTGTCGTGGCTCGCGTGCAGCTTGAGGCAGAGCGCCGAGCGCAGCACGGCGGAGGCCGCGAAGGAGGGCAGCGAGCAGGTCTTCGCCCAGGCGCGCCAGCCGGCGATGGTCGCCTCGAGATCGTGTCGCACCGAGGCGAGCGTCGGCGGCTGCTCGGGCGGCCCCCACGACAGCACGAAGAAGATCGGCTCGTGGACGATGAACTCGGTGCGGTTCACGACGTACGGGAGCGGGCAGTTGGTGGCGAGGTGGAGCGGTCCGCCGCCGCCGTGCACCTCGAGGCCTCCCGCGGTCTCGCGCCAGACCGGCGCGACGCGGCCGTAGTCCGGGCGCGGATCGAAGTCGACGCGCACGCGCGGGTGACCCCGCGTCGGCCGCAGCAGGCGCACGATGGCGATCGGTACCCGCACGCTCATGCCTTCGGGGATGCGGGGCGCGAAGTCGAGGATCTCCCAGCTCGTGTCCCCGTCGTCGAAGCGGGTGCACGCGACGTTGGTGTTGGCGAGATACTCGATGCGCCCGGGCCTCTCGCCCGTGTGCGGGAGGATGCGGAAGGCTCCGCCCCGCTCGGCGTCGAGGATGCGCGCGAAGCACGACGGCGAGTCGAAGCGCGGCAGGCACAGCCACTCGATCGCGCTGGTGGGGGAGACCAGCGCGAGCACCCGTCCGTTCCCGATCGCCGCGTGATCCAGTCGGGGAATCTCGACGGCCACGCATCCCTCCGCGCAACGAGACCGGTGCAAGCGACGTGCCGCGCATCGGCACGGCCGTTGCTAGGCCCTCTCTCGTCGCGTCCGGCGCGCCAGCGGCGCAGCGGAGGAGCCCGTGAGGAGCGGTTTGAAGAAAATGGAAGCGCCGAGGCGGCCGTCGTCGCGGGGGAGGGTGCGATGAGGATCGCCCAGGTCGCTCCGCTCTACGAGAGCGTGCCGCCCCAGCTCTACGGAGGCACCGAGCGGGTCGTGTCGTACCTGACCGAGGAGCTGGTCGAAGAAGGCCACGACGTGACGCTCTTCGCCAGCGGCGACTCGAGGACCCGCGCGCGCCTCGTCCCCGTCTGCGCGCGCTCGCTGCGCCTCGACCCCGAGCAGCGCGACCAGCTCGCCCACCACGTGCTGATGCTCGAGGAGGTCGCGAAGCGCGCCGCCCATTTCGACGTCATCCACTTCCACATCGACTACCTCCATTATCCCCTGTCGCGCCGCCAGCGGGTCCCGCAGCTCACCACGCTCCACGGCCGGCTCGACATGCCGGAGCTCGGCGCGCTCTACGCCGAGTTCCGCGACATGCCGGTCGTCTCGATCTCCGACGCGCAGCGGGCCCCGCTGTCGCACGCGAGCTGGCTCGGAACCGTGCATCACGGCCTTCCGGTCGAGCTGCTCCGCTTCTCCCCGGGCCCCGGCTCGTATCTCGCATTCGTCGGGCGGACGTCGCCGGAGAAGGGGCTCGACCGCGCCATCGAGATCGCGCGCCGCGCCGGCATCGAGCTGCGCATCGCGGCCAAGGTCGACGACGCGGACCGCGACTACTTCCGCGAGGTCATCGAGCCGCTGCTCGATGGGCCGTTGGTCGAGTTCGTCGGCGAGATCGGCGAGGCCGAGAAGGAGGAGTTCCTCGGCAACGCCCTGGCGCTGCTCTTCCCGATCGACTGGCCGGAGCCCTTCGGGCTGGTGATGATCGAGGCGATGGCGTGCGGTACCCCGGTGATCGCGTTCCCCGGCGGCTCGGTCGTCGAGATCGTCGAGCCGGGCCGCAACGGCTTCATCGTCCCCGACGCGGCCGCCGCCGTCGCCGCGGTCGGCAAGGCGGGCGACCTCGACCGCTCGCTCTGCCGCGAGCTCTTCGAGGTGCGCTTCTCGGCACAGCGGATGGCGCGCGACTACCTCGAGCTGTACGAGCGCGTGCTCGAGCTCGACCGCTCGCCGCGACCGATCAGCTCGCGACCAGCACCTGCACGTCGCCGTCCCTGCGAGTCGCGCTGACGCCGACCTGGTCGCCGAGGCGCACGAGCTCGAGGTCGAGCCGCGCGTCGCCCACGGTGAGGTTTCGGATCCAGAGGCGCTGCAGGGTGGGCGGAAGCGCCGGACGATCGAAGCGGACCTCGCGGCGCGTCGCCGAGATCGAGACGCCGAGTGCCGACTGGAGCAGCAGGAACACGGCGCCCGCCGACCAGGACTGCGGCGTGCAGGCCAGCGGATAGAGCGTCGGGCCCTGCTCGGGGCGGCGGGCGAAGCCGCACAGGAGCTCCGGGATGCGGCGCAGCTCCAGCGAGAGGCTCGCGTCGAAGCTCGCCTCCAGGATGCGCATCGCCTCCGCCTGGAATCCGTAGTGGGCGAGCCCGTCGGCGATGAGCGCGTTGTCGTGCGGCCACACCGACCCGTTGTGATACGACATCGGGTTGTAGCGGCTCTCGTCGGTCGCCACCGTCCGGATCCCCCATCCCGAGAAGAGCTCCGGCCCGATCAGCGCGTCGGCGATGCGCCGCGCGTGCTCGGGCGGGGCGATCCTCCCGAACAGGCACTGGCCCGCGTTGGAGGAGCGGACGCGGCAGGGCTCGCCGTCGCGATCGAGCGCGAGCGCGTAGCAGCCGAGATCCTCGCACCAGAATGCGCTCGCGAAGCGCTGCGCCAGCACCAGCGCCTCGCGCTCGAGCTCCGCGGCGCGATCGACGCGCCCGAGCGCGCGCGCGAGGCCGGCCGCCTCGAGCTTCGCCCGGTGCACGTAGCCCTGCACCTCGCAGAGGGCGATGGGCCCTTCCGCCAGGCGCCCGTCCGCGTGGAAGATCGCGTCGCCCGAGTCCTTCCAGCCCTGGTTGGAGAGCCCGTGCGGCGTGCGCCGCTGGTAGACCAGGAAGCCGCGCGCATCGGTGGCGCGGTCGATGCACGCGAGCGCGGCCTCGACGTGCGGCCACAGCGCGGTGAGGAAGGCGCGATCGCCGCTGCGCTCGAAGTAGGCGCCGGCGACGATCACGAAGAGCGGCGTCGCATCGACGCTGCCGTAGTAGCGGCCGAACGGGACTTCGCCGAGGTCGGCGAGCTCGCCGAGGCGAGCCTCGTGCAGGATCTTGCCGGGCTCGGCGTCGCGCTCCGGCGACGCCTCGCGGGCCTGCGTTGCGGCGAGATACGCGAGGACACCGCGCGCGAGCCCGGGCTCGAGCCACATCCGCTCGAGCGCGGTGATCAGGCCGTCGCGTCCGAACGGCGCGCTGAACCACGGAACGCCCGCGTACGGATACGGCCCGAACTCCGTCTCGGTGGTCATCATCGCGAGGTCCGAGGTCGAGCGGCGCAGCCACTCGTTCCAGCGGCGGCTGCTCGCGTCGAGCACCGCGGCAGCGTGCGGCGGCGGGGGTGCCTCGGTCCGCCGCGACGCGCTCTCCGCGGCGCCGCCTTCTCGCTCGCAGCGAACCTCGATGCGGAAGCGGTGCACCTGCTTGGGCTCGAGGCGCAGCGGGATCACCAGGCTCCGGTCGCGGCGGCGCGCCGGCGGGTCGCAGCGGATTCCGGTGCGCCGCTCGACCCCGTCGAGGCCCCGGTAGCCGAGTCGCAGCCAGCCATCCTTCTCCTCCGGCGCGAGCAGCTGGCCGCGCTCCTTGCGGCTGAAGCCGCGCACCTCGAAGATGTCGGCGAAGTCTGCGTCGACCGACAGCAGGAACGACACCTCCGCGCGCTCGATCCCGAAGTTCGTGATCTCGACGGACTCCTCGAACGAACCGTCGCCGAGGAACTTGGTGCGGGCCACCTGCAGCCGCCCGCGCTCGAGCACGAGCTGCTCGCCGTCCCGCAGATCGGGGTTGGTCAGATCCACCGTGAGCGCCGCCGCGTCGCGATGGCTCGCCGCGCCGAGCAGCAGCGGCAGCGAGCCCGAGAGCGAGAGCTCGAAGCGCGAGAGATGGCGCGTGCCGCCCACGTAGAGGCCCTGCTCACCCCTCCCGACGTTGCGGATGTCTCCGCGGCGGTCGAAGACGGCGAAGGTCTCGCCGTTCTTGAGGACGCGCGTCCGATCGTCCAGCCGGTCCGAGGTCGCCAGGATGTAGAACTGGTCGCGGACCTGGATCACCTCGTCGCGGCCGCCGGGGCCATCGGGATCGATCGGCTCATGCATCGCCATCGCGATCCTCGGCGGCGCCGAACACGGCGAGCGAGTCCGGAGGAATGCCGACCTCACCGCTGCCGATCCGGACGTCCGGGTGCGAGCTCAGGAGCACCGCGAGCGCTTTCCCCTCGCCGAGTGGGATCACGCGCGGCCTTTCGCTCAGGTTGCACGCGATCCGCAGCCGTCCGCGCGCGAGGGTGAGCCAGAGCTCCGCCTCGTCGAATCCCACGCGGGTGCGGTCGAGCCGGCCGTCGCAGAGCTCCGGCCACGCGCGCCGCAGCGCGATCAGGCGCCGGTACCAATCGAGCAGCGCGGCGTGCGGCGCTCGCTCGCGCTCGCTCCAGTCGAGGCGCGAGCGCTCGAACGTGGAGGGCTCGTGCGGATCCGGCGGCTCGCCGCCTCCGCGCGCGGCGCACTCGCGCCGGCGTCCCTCGCGGACGGCGCGCACCAGCTCGGGGTCCGCGTGCGACGTGAAGTAGAGGAAGGGCGAGCGGGCGCCCCACTCCTCGCCCTGGAAGAGCAGCGGCACGAACGGCGACAGCAGCACGAGACCCGCCGCCACCATCAGGCGGGGCGTGTCGAGCAGGTGGCTCGCCCGCTCGCCGAGCGGCCGGTTGCCGATCTGGTCGTGGTTCTGCAGATAGGCGAGGAAGCGATGGCCGCTCTGCCCGCGCGGCGGATGCCCGTGGCGCCGCTGCCGGTGGCGTGAGAAGGCGCCGTCGTACACGAATCCGCAGCAGATCGCCTTGGCGAGCTGCGCGAGGCAGCCGAAGTCCTCGTAGTAGCTGCTGCGCTCGCCGGTCAGCACCGCGTGGAGCGCGTGATGGAAGTCGTCGCTCCACTGCGCGTCCATTCCGAGGCCGCCGCACGCTGTGGGCGTCACCACGCGCGGGTCGTTGAGATCGCTCTCGGCGATCAGCACCCGGTGTCGACCGCTGGCGGCGGCCAGCGCGTCGACCTCCTCGCGCAGCTCGGCGAGCAGGTGGACGGGCGAGCGGTCGATCAAGGCGTGCACCGCGTCGATGCGCAGGCCGTCTACGTGGTAGTCGCGCAGCCACTGGATCGCGTTGTCACAGAAGAAGCGGCGCACCTCGTCGCTGCCCGGACCGTCCAGATTCGGGGCGTCGCCCCAGGGTGTGCGGTAGCGGTCCGTGAAGTACGGGCCGAACTGCGCGAGGTGGTTCCCTCTCGGGCCCAGATGGTTGTAGACGACGTCGAGGAGAACCGCGAGGCCGCGCGCGTGCGCGGCGTCGACGAGGCGCTTCAGCCCGTCCGGGCCGCCGTACGCCTCGTGCGGCGCGAACAGGCCGACGCCGTCGTAGCCCCAGCCGTGCGCACCGGCGAAGGACGCGACCGGCATCAGCTCGAGATGCGTGACGCCGAGCTCGACGAGCGCGTCGAGCCGCGCGAGGGCGCCGTCGAAGGTGCCGGCCGGCGTGAAGGTGCCGACGTGCAGCTCGTAGACCACGCCCGAGGCGAGCGGAGGCGGCTGCCACCGCGCATCGCTCCACGCGAAGCGCGCATGATCGACCCATCGCGCCGGACCGGAGACGCCGTGCGGCAGTCGCGGCGCGCGCGGGTCGGGGAGCAGGGGCCCGCCGTCGAGCGAGAAGGCGTAGTCGGCGTCGGGCTCGAGCTCTTCGTCGAGCTCCCACCAGCCGCCTGCGTCGCAGCGCAGCGCGCGGCGGCCCGTTCGGAGCTGGACCGCCACGCGGCGAGCGCGCGGTGCCCACACGCGCAGCGCGCTCACGCGTCGAGGTCCTCGAGCAGGGCGACGGGGAAGTCGGCCAGGAGCTCGGCGACGAGGCGGCGGCCGGGCGCCTGCCGCCGCAGCGAGAGCACGTCGCGCCAGCACCCGGGCGGCAGGTCGATCCACGTCTCACCGAAGCCGCCCGCCCGCTCGAGCCCGATCACGAGGCGCGGCGCGAGCGCGACGGCGCGGCCCGCGCGCGAGAACGCGACGACGTGCCGGGCGCAGTCGCCGCGCGCGTCGAGCGGCTCGTAGTCTCCCGCCGGTCCGAACCACTCGGGCCGGCGGCGTCGCAGGTCGAGCGCCTGGCGGATCAGCCAGAGCTTGGGCAGCCCCTCGTTGGCGCGCGCGCGGACCGACGCGAGATCGAGGGCATCGAGCTCCGCGAGCAGCGCCCGGCGCCGCGCGAAGTCGACCGGCCGCCGGTTGTCCGGGTCGACCAGGTTGGACTCCCAGAGCTCGCACCCCTGGTAGAGATCGGGGACGCCCGGCGCGGCGAGCTTCACGAGGGTCTGCGCCAGCGAGTTGACGCGGCCCGGCGCGACGAGCTGCGCCGCGAAGCGGTCGACCTCGGCGAGGAACGAGGCGTCGTACAGCGCGCCCTCGACGAAGTGGTGCAGCGCGGCCTCGTACCGGTCGCAGGGATCGGTCCACGAGGTGTGCTGCTTCGCCTCGCGCGCCGCCTTCTCCAGATACGCGTGCACGCGGCTCGGCGGAATCGGCCAGGCGCCGAGGAGGGTCTGGTAGAAGAGCAGTTCGATGCCACGGTCGGGCAGATCGCCGCTGCGATGGCGCGCGTTGGCCGAGGACCAGCGGCGCACCGCCTCGGCGAACGCCTCCGGAATCTCGGAGAGCAGGTGGAGGCGCGCGCGCACGTCCTCGCCGCGCTTGCAGTCGTGGGTGGAGGTGGCGACCAGCGCCGTCGGCCAGCATCGCTGCGCCTCGCTCGAGGCGGCATGGAACGCGGCGGGCGCGGTGCCGAACCGGTCCGGGTCGCCTCCCACCTCGTTCAGCGACACGAGCCGGTGATACCCGTAGAAGGCCGTGTCCTCGACGCCCTTCGCCTGCGCCGGTCCGGTGAGCTGTTGGAAGCGCAGCAGCACCTCGTCCTCGAGTTCCCCGCGCAGGCGCCGCAGCAGGATGGCCTCGAGGAAGTCGAAGAGCTCGGCGTCGAGATCGGGCCGCGCGTCGCGCGCCGCGCGGAGCGCGGAGCGGATCGCCGCGACGTCCTCCTCGCGCAGCAGGCTTCCGTCGGTGCGCACGTAGCTTCGGTACACCGGGAAGTGGACGATGCAGTCCCGCAGCGCCTCGTGCAGCTCATGGCGGGTGAAGTCCCGATAGCGGCGGTGCCGCTCGCACACCGAGAGCGTGAGCATCGTCAGCCGGTTGAGATCGGCGGCGAGGCCCTTGCGCAGCACCAGGTCCTTCTTCTCGCGCGCGATCGCCGCGAAGTCGCGCGGCTCGCCCGCGAAGGACGCGAACAGATCGCCGAGCGCCTTCTCGCCCGCCGGGTCCACGAAGAGGCCGCCGACCCGGTTCAGGAAGTCGTATCCGGTGGTGCCCGCGACCGGCCAGTCCGGCAGCCGCTCGCCGGGCGAGAGGACCTTCTCCACCGAGATCCAGCTCTCCGGCAGCGCCGCGCGCAGGCGCTCCAGGTAGCGAGTGGGATCGCGGAGCCCATCGATGTGGTCGACGCGGATGCCGTCCTCGGCGCCGGCCCGGCGGCGCTCGAGCAGCCAGTGGTGCGTGGCCTCGAACACGACGGGATCCTCGACCCGCAGGCCGGCCAGATGATCGACGTCGAAGAAGCGCCGGTAGCCGAGGTCGCGCTCGCCCGCGCGCCAGCGCGCCACGCGCCAGTTCTGGCGCTCGAGCAGCTCGTGGAGCGCGTCGGCGTCGGCGTTCAGCCGGGCCACGCTCTCGTCCACCGCGGCGGCCGCGTCGGGCCGGGTCGCGAGGAAGCCCGCCAGCGCGCGGCGGAGCACCTCCTTGTCGCGGTGGCGGCGGGCCACGCTGGCGTAGTCGGTCGCCGTCGCGAGCGGCAGGCGACCGAACGCGTCGGCCAGGAACGCGAGCTCCTGCGACCCGCAGCGATCCGCTGCGCTCCGCAGCAGGTCGTCGAGCGAGCGCGGCGCCACCGGCAGCTCGTGATCCCGCCAGCGCACCCGGAAGGATCCGCGGTCGCGCACCAGGAGGAGCTCGCCCTTTTCGAGCGCGCGCCCGTAGTGATCGTCGAGGATCGGCACCAGCACGAGGTTTCGCAGCCGCGACTCGGGCGGGTCCCAGTCGACGTCGAAGAACGCGGCGAAGCGGCTGCACGGTCCGTTCTCGAGCACGTCCCACCACCACGCGTTATCGCGTCCGACGGCCATGTGGTTCGGGACGACGTCCAGGACGAGGCCGAGGCCGTGCTCGGCGAGACGATCGCCGAGGCGCTGCAGGGCCTCCTCGCCGCCGAGGTCGCGATCGATCCGCCGGTGGTCGACGACGTCGTAGCCGTGGGCGCTGCCGCGCTCGGCCTGCAGCAGCGGCGAGGTGTATAGATGGCTCACGCCGAGCGCTGCGAGGTAGTCGGCGAGGGCGGCGGCCTGGTCGAGATCGAAGCCGCCGCGGAGCTGCAGCCGATAGGTCGCGCGAGGGGCGTTCACGCGTCGATCCGCCGGAGCACCAGCAGCGAGCGGCCCTCCACCTTGAGCTCCGCCTGCGCCTCCGCGCGCCAGGCGCCCGCCTCGGTCGAAGGCGACGCCGTGTCGAGCACGACGCTCCAGCTGGGTGTACCTGCGGGCGACGCGGGCTCGCTCGGCGGGCCCATGGATGATGCGGCCGAGCCGGCCGGGAGCGGCGGCAGGCGGAAGGAGACCGCATCCGAGTGCGCGTTGAAGACGAGGTAGAAGCTGGCGCCCCGGATCTCCTCGCCGCGCGGATCGCGCGCGCCGATGGCGTCGCCGTTCAGGAAGACGCCGAGCGACTTGGCGAAGCCGGTCTTCCAGTCGCTCTCGCGCATCTCGCTTCCGTCGGGGCGGAACCACGCGACGTCCGTCGCTCCGGCCCGGCGACCCTCGAGCCAGCGCCCGCGCCGGAAGACCGGCTCCTCGGCGCGGAGCCGGATCAGGCGGCGCGTGACGTCGAGCAGCTCGAGGTCGGCCGCCGGCCAGTCGATCCACGAGACCTCGTTGTCCTGGCAGTACGCGTTGTTGTTGCCGCGCTGCGTGCGGCCGAGCTCGTCGCCGGCGAGCAGCATCGGGATGCCCTGCGACAGGAAGAGCGTCGCGAGCAGGTTGCGCTGCTGCCGCGCGCGCAGCGCCTCGATCCCCCGGTCGTCGGTGGGACCTTCGGCGCCGCAGTTCCACGATCGATTGTGGTCCTCGCCGTCGCGACCCTCCTCGCGATTGGCCTCGTTGTGCTTGTGCTCGTAGGAGACGAGGTCGCGAAGCGTGAAGCCGTCGTGCGCCGTGACGAAGTTGATGCTGGCCCACGGCCGCCGCACCGAGCCGCCGTACAGGTCCGGGCTTCCGGTGAGGCGACAGGCGAAGTCGCCGAGCGCCTCGTCCGCGCCGCGCCAGTAGTCGCGCACGCCGTCGCGGAAGCGCCCGTTCCACTCCGACCACACGGGAGGGAAGTTCCCCACTTGGTAGCCGCCGTCGCCGAGGTCCCAGGGCTCCGCGATCAGCTTCACCTGGCTCACGACGGGATCCTGCTGGATCAGATCGAAGAAGGCGGAGAGGCGGTCGACGTCGTGGAGCTCGCGGGCGAGGGCCGCGGCGAGGTCGAAGCGGAACCCGTCCACGTGCATCTCGAGCACCCAGTAGCGGAGCGAGTCCATGATGAGCTGCAGCACGTGGGGATGGCGCATGTTGAGGCTGTTGCCGCAGCCCGTGTAGTCCATGTAGTAGCGGGGATCGTCGGCGACGGTCCGGTAGTACGAGAGGTTGTCGATCCCCTTGAACGACAGCATCGGGCCGAGGTGGTTGCCCTCGGCGGTGTGGTTGTAGACGACGTCGAGGATCACCTCGATCCCGGCGCCGTGCAGCGCGCGCACCATGCCCTTGAACTCGGCGACCTGCTGGCCGGCGCGGCCGCCGGCGGCGTACTCGTCGTGCGGTGCGAAGTAGCCGATCGACGAGTAGCCCCAGTAGTTGCGGAGCCCGCGGTCGACGAGGTGCGCGTCGTGCACGAAGTGGTGCACCGGCAGGAGCTCGACGGCGGTCACGCCGAGCCGCTTCAAATGCTCGATCGCCACCGGATGGGCGAGGCCGGCGTAGGTCCCGCGCAGCGGCTCCGGGACGTCGGGATGGCGGGCCGTGAGACCCCGCACGTGCGCCTCGTAGAGGACCGTGTCGTGGGCGGGAGTGCGCGGCGGCCGATCGTTGCCCCAGTCGAAGAACGGATTCACCACGATCGAGCGCGGCACGAAGGGCGCGCTGTCGCTCTCGCTGGGCCGGTCGGGCGCATCGGGCCGATACGGAAGCACGGCCGGGCTCCAGCGAACTTCGCCCTCGATCGCCTTCGCGTAGGGATCGAGCAGCAGCTTGCTCGGGTTGCAGCGATGCCCGCGCTCGGGTGCCCAGGGTCCGAACACGCGGTAGCCGTAGCGCTGGCCCGGCGCGACGCCCGGTGCGTAGCCGTGCCAGCACTGCGCGGTCGTCTCGGGGAGCGCCATCCGCTCGACGGCACCGTTCTCGTCGAAGAGCCAGAGCTCGACGCGCTCGGCGACCGCCGAGAACAGCGAGAAGTTGGTGCCCGCTCCGTCGTACGTGGCGCCGAGCGGAAACGGTTGACCCGGCCAGAGATCCATCGAAGGCTCAGCAAGCAGCTTTCGTGCCGCGAGCGGTTGGTTTGATTTTGCTCTTTGTCGTCGAGGCCGAGCCGGCACTTCGAGCGGCCGCGCCGAGCTCGCGCCGGTGTGCGTTCTACAAACTTCCGGGAGATCCTGCGGCGCCGTCTAGCGCTCGTCGCCCGCGCAGCGACCGACGACCGGGGGCCGCGCCGACGCCGCGCTCCAGTTGGCCTCGGCGAACTCCCAGCTCACGAGGCGGTCGAGGCAGACCTCGAGGTACTTCGCGCGTTCGTTGTGGTAGTCGAGATAGTAGGCGTGCTCCCAGAGGTCGATGCCGAGCAGCGCGATGCCCCCGTAGCGGAGCGGAAGGTCCGCATCGGACGTGGTGGTTACGACGAGATGTCCGCAATCGGACACGAGCCACAGCCAGCCCGATCCGAAATGACCCTCGCCCGCCGCGAGGAACGTCTTGCGGAACCCGTCGAATCCGTCGAAGGCCTGATCCAGGGCCGCGGCGAGCTTGCCCTTCGGCTCGCCCCCGCCCTCCGGGTGGAGCGAGCGCCAGTAGAAGTCGTGATTCCAGACCTGTGCGGCGTTCTCGAAGACGCGCCCTTCCGAGGCGCAGAGGATCCACTCGAGGCTCTCGGTCGCCTCGGGCTTTCCCTCGAGCAGCCTCTTCAGCTTCTTCAGGTATCCGCCGTGATGCTTCTCGTAGTGGAGCGTCACGGTCTCTCGCCCGATGCAGGGCTCGAGCGCGTTCTTCGAGTAGGGGAGCGGCTTGAGTTTGAAGTCCATGCGGGGGGAAACGAGCAACCTGCGTGCCAAGCGCGGGCCCCGGCTCCGCAGCCGCAATCCCCGGCGCGCGACGGAGCGCGGCACTCGTTTGCATGTAAGTCCTTCCATCGCTTGTAAGGATTGGGGTTGCGGGTCTGCAAGGACCTTCCGGCGTGCGCCGACGGCTGGCACGAGACGTGCTCTTCAGCCACGCGGAGGTACCGAGAATGCTGGGTACGATTCTCCTCATCGTCCTGATCTTCGCATTGCTCGGCATGCTGCCGGCCTGGCCGTACAGCCAGAGCTGGGGGTACGCGCCGAGCGGCACGGTCGGTGCCGTGCTGCTGATCGTCGTCCTGCTCGTCCTGCTCGGACGGATCTGACACTCCCGGAGTGGACGGCGTGGGTCAGCCCGCGATGCAGGAACGCGAGATGCGCCCCGGACTCGCCGCGCCGGGCGTCAACTGCTGGCGCGTCGCGCGCGCGCGGCGCGCCGCATTCCTGATCGACGGCCAGCGCTACTTCGATGCGCTGGCCTCGGCGCTCGGGGATGCGAGGAGCTCCGTCTTCATCCTCGGCTGGGACGTGCACAGCCGCGTGCGACTGCGGCCCGAGGCGGAGGATCCGCTCGAGCTCGGCGAGCTAGTCGATCGCCTCGTGCAGCGGCGCCCTCAGCTCCGCGTCCACATCCTGGACTGGGACTACTCGCTCCTGCTGAGCCCGGCGCGCGAGCTCATGCCGTGGGTGCGCCTCGACTGGCGCACGCGCGACCGGGTTGCGTTCCGCCTCGACGGCCGGCATCCCGTCGGCGCCTGTCACCATCAGAAGCTCGTGATCGTGGACGACGCGCTGGCCTTCGTCGGCGGCATCGACCTCACCGCCGGTCGCTGGGATACGTCGGCGCATCTCACGGACGACCCGCGGCGCGTGAATCCGTGGGGCAACCCGTACCCGCCGTTCCACGACGTGCAGCTCGTCGTCGACGGCGAGGCGGCGCAGGCGCTCGCGGCGCTCGCGCGCGAGCGCTGGCGACGCGCGACGGGCGCCGCGTCGGACGCGCCGGTCGCCGTGCGCGGCGGCACGCCGCGCGCGCCCTGGCCGGAGTCCGTGACGCCTCAGCTCGAGGACGTGGAGGTGGCGATCGCGCGCACCGAGCCCGCCTATGCGGGCCGTTCCGAGATCCGCGAGGTCGAGCGGCTCTACGCCGACGCGATCGGCTCGGCGCGGCGCTCGATCTACATCGAGAGCCAGTATCTGTCGTCGCGGTCGATCGGGGATGCGCTGTGCGCGAGCCTGGCCGCGCCGGACGGCCCCGAGATCGCCGTGGTGACGACGCGCGAGTGCACGGGATGGGTCGAGCACGGGACCATGGGCCTGCTCCGCCACCGGCTGGTGCGCCGGCTCCGCGCAGCCGACCGCCACGGCCGCTTCCGCCTCTACT
This sequence comes from Myxococcota bacterium, assembly GCA_035506135.1. GTDB lineage: Bacteria > Myxococcota_A > UBA9160 > UBA9160 > PR03 > DATJPY01. The sequence goes on from DATJPY010000126.1 coordinate 21,614, forward strand.
ACCCGCGCCTGCCCGGAGATGCGGCGCGGCTCAACGTCCACAGCAAGCTGATGATCGTCGACGACGAGCTGGCGCGGATCGGCTCGGCGAACCTGAGCAACCGCTCGATGGGCCTCGACACCGAGTGCGACGTCCAGATCGAGGCGCGAGGCGATGCGGTCGCCGCGAGCGCGATCCGCGGGCTCCGCGAGCGGCTGCTGGCCGAGCATCTCGGCACCTCGCGCGCGCGCGTGGCGCACACGCTCGCCGAGAGCGGCGGCAGCCTCCTCACCTGCATCGAGCGGCTCGCGGGTGGAGAGCGCACCCTCGTGCCGCTCGACCCCGAGCTGCCGGCGTGGATCGACCGCTTGGTCCCGCCGAACCTGCTGACCGACCCGGAGCACCCCTTCGCCTCGATGCGGCTCATCGAGGCGTGGACGCCCGAGTGGCTGCGCGATCCTTACCGGCGTCCGCTGGGACCCGCCGCCGCGGCCCTTGGCGCGCTGCTCGTCGCCACGAGCGCCGGGGCGATCGCTCGCTTGGTTCCGGGCGTCCTCGCGCTGCTCGGCGGGAGCGCGGTCGGCTTCGTCGGCACGCGCTGGCTCGGGCGCGAGCGGGAGGGCGCAGCGTGTCGCACGACACCGAGCGGCTCGTGATCGCGTCCTACAACGTGCATCGCTGCGTCGGCGCGGACGGGCGGCAGGAGCTGCAGCGCGTCGCGCGCGTGCTCGCGGAGCTCGGCGCGGACGTGATCGGCCTTCAGGAGGTGGACGACGGCCGCGCGGGAAACGACCAGCTCGCGGGGCTGGCCCGGCTCAGCGGCTTCGCGTGGCTGCGAGGGCCGACGCTCCAGCCCGGCGCGGGCCTGTTCGGCAACGGCCTCCTGACTCGCCTGCCGGTGCGGAACGCGCGCCTCATCGACTTGAGCCATCCCGGCTGCGAGCCGCGTGGCGCGATCGATGCCGAGATCGCGTGCAGCCGCGGGTGGATCCGGGTCGTCGTCACGCACCTCGGCCTGGGGGCCGACGAGCGGCGCCACCAGAGCGGGCGGCTGCTCGAGCGCATGCGGATGCACGCCGGCTTCGACGTCTCGGTGCTGCTCGGCGACTTCAACGAGTGGTGGGCGCCGGCATGGATGCTGCGGCGGATGCATCGCTTCTTCGGAGAGACCCGCGCGGTGCGCAGTTTCCCGGCCAGCGCGCCGATGCTGGCGCTCGACCGCGTCTGGGTGAAGCCCGCCCCTGCGCTCGCGGAGGTGCGCGCGCACCGCAGCGCGCTCTCGCGCGTCGCCTCCGACCACCTTCCAGTCCGCGCCGTGATCGAGCTGCCCGGCGCCGGGCTCGGCAACCGAGGAGACCATCATGTCGATTCCCCCGTTCCTGCGTGATGTGAGGGCCATCCGCGAGCGCGCGCGCCAGCACATCGAGGAGGGCGCCGTCACGCCCGGGTACGACGCCGACCGAGCGACCGCCATCACCCTGCTGAACGCGGCGCTCGCCACCGAGCTGGTGTGCGTGCTCCGCTATCGGAGGCACTACTACATGGCCTCGGGCTTCCGCGGCGCCACCGCGGCGGAGGAGTTCCTCGAGCACGCGGGGGAGGAGCAGGCGCACGCGGACCGCATCGCGCAGCGCATCGTGCAGCTCGGGGGCGAGCCGGATCTGGATCCCGAGGGCCTGCTCTCGCGCAGCCACTCGGAGTACGTCCCCGGCGACTCGCTCGACGAGATGATCCGCGAGGACCTGATCGCCGAGCGGATCGCGATCGAGACCTATGGCGAGATGATCCGCTTCTTCGGCGAGTCGGACCCCACGACGCGCCGGCTCCTCGAGGAGATTCTCGCCAAGGAGGAGGAGCACGCCGACGATCTGGCCGAGCTGCTGCGCGTGGTGGGAGCATGAGCAGCGAGGTGACTTCGCTCGGGCGGGCGCTCGACCTCGCGCAGCGCGTCGCGGTCGACGAGCTGCGCCTGCTGCAGCTCGAGACGCGCGAGCAGGTGGAGCGCTCGCTGTGGCGCGCGCTCTGGGTGGCGGCCGGCGTCTTCAGCCTCGCGCTCGCCTGGATCGCCCTCGTCGCCGCGGTGGTGGTGGCGCTCGCGGGCCGCATGCCGCTCGAGGTGCGCCTCGGCCTCGTCGCCGGATGCCAGGCGGTGCTCGGGGCGATGCTCGTCGGTCTCGGGACGCGGGGATCGCCGCGGTGACGGCCGCGCCTTCGCGCGAGCTCGTCGAGGCGCGGCTCGTCCGCGAGCGCGAGGAGCTGGCGGAGCTGCTGGAGGATCTGGGCGCGCGTGCGCGCGCCGGGCTCGATCTGCGACGGCGCATTCGCGCGCACCCGATCGCCTGGCTGCTCGGG
>DATJPY010000127.1:0-4122 GCA_035506135.1 Myxococcota bacterium
GAGACGTGGAAGTGGTCGAGGCGTCCAGCGGGTTCGACGCGCTGCGCCTCTTGCCACGGGGGCCGTATGACTTGGTCATCACGGACATCAACATGCCGGACATCAACGGCCTCGAGCTGGTCTCGTTCGTCAAGAGCAACGCCGCGTACCGCTCGATCCCGCTGCTGATCATCTCGACCGAGGGCTCCGAGCGCGACCGCTTGAAGGGTCTCGAGCTCGGCGCCGACGCCTATCTGGTGAAGCCGTTCGAGCCGGAGGCGCTGCGTCGCGCCGCCCGGGACCTGCTCTCGAAGGCGAAGGCGGGGTAGCTCCCCGTGGCGCCGCGGCGCACGCGTTCGCCTGCGCGCTCCCGGGCGACCCGAGAGTTCGTGTCGGAGGTCGAGGAGATCCTCGACCGGATGCGGGCCGATCTGGCCGACCTCTCCGACCAGCGCGCGCGCGGCGCGCTCGAGCCGGAGCTCGCGAACCGGCTGTTCCGCTCGGCCCACTCGCTGAAGGGTCTCGCGGGCATGTTCGGGTTCGAGGGCATGAGCGGTCTCGCGCACCGTCTCGAGGACATCCTCGACGGCCTGCGCATGGGCCGCCTCGCACCCGACGCCCCCGCGCTCGACCTGCTCGAGCCCTCGGTCGTGCTCGTCGCGGGCCTGCTCGAGCGGGCGGGCAGCGCGCGCGCGCAGGAGGAGGCGGGTACCGAGATCGCGGCGCTGATCGAGCGCATCGAGGGGGCCCTGCAGGCGCCGGACGGCGCCGGGCCGCCGGGCGCGGGGGAGATCGACGAGGCGCTGCTGCGGGCGCTCACCGAGTACGAGGAGCATCGCCTGCGCGACAGCCTGCGACAGGGGCGCTGGATCCACCTGATCGAGGCGAGCTTCGAGATCCTCTCGTTCGAGGAGGGGCTGGCGGAGCTGACCCGCGCGGCCCGCGAGGTCGGCGAAGTGATCTCCACGCTGCCGGCGCCCGGCGAGGTTCCGGAGGCGCAGATCCGCTTCTCGCTGCTCGTCGCGACCGACCGCGATTCCCCCGCGCTGCAGCATCACCTCGATCACCCGACCGCCGTCGTCCGCTGCGTACACCGAGGTGCGCAAGCGAGCGCAGCGAGCGCGCAGCGAGCCGAAGGCGAGCGAAGCTCACAAGGACGTGCTGCAGCTCAGCAACCCACACCCCCGTCGCGTCCGGGGCAACGCGATCACTTGGATCATCCGGCAAGCGGCGCCGAAGGCGCCGCGCGCAGCGAGGCGAAGCCGAGCGAAGTCACCAGACGTGCTCCAGCTCAGCAACCGAATCGGCCGCAGGCCGATCCGCGCAGCGAGGCGAAGCCGAGCGAAGTCGACAGACGTGCTGCAGCTCAGCAAGAACACGACCCCGCCGCGATCGACGACGACGCCGCGGGCGAGGCGCCGCGCGAGATGGGGCCCGAGCTCGACTCGCTCAAGTCGATCAGCGAGACGGTGCGCGTCGACATCCGCAAGCTCGACGAGCTGATGAACCTCGTCGGAGAGCTGGTGGTCCAGCGCGGGGCGATCGGCGCGATCGCCGCTCAGCTTCTCGCCGACCCGGCGAGCGCGCGGCTGGGCCGCGAGCTCGTCAAGGTGCACAAGATGCTGGACCGCAAGCTCCAGGAGCTGCAGGCCGGCGTGCTCGAGGTCCGCATGGTGCCGCTGCGCCAGGTCTTCGAGAAGCTGTCGCGCGTCGTGCGGCGGCTGCGCCGCGACTCGGGCAAGGACGCGCGGCTGGAGATCCGCGGAGGCGATACCGAGCTCGACAAGCTGATCGTCGAGGAGCTCGCCGACCCGCTGATGCACATCGTGCGCAATGCCTTCGATCACGCCCTCGAGACGCCCGCCGAGCGAGTCGCCGCCGGCAAGGCGCCCGAGGGCACGATCCGGCTGGAGGCGCTTCAGCGGGGCAACCACGTGGTGATCCAGGTCGCCGACGACGGCCGTGGCATCGACCTCGAGGCGGTTCGCGCGCGCGCCGTCGCGCGCGGGCTGATCGACGCGGATGCGGCGCTCACGCGCAAGGAGGTCCTCGACCTGATCTTCGCGCCCGGCCTGTCGACCGCCTCCGAGGTCTCGGAGACGAGCGGGCGCGGCGTCGGCATGGACGTCGTGCGCGAGAACGTGACCGCGCTCGGCGGACTCGTCTACGTCGACTCCTCGGCCGGTGCCGGGACCACCATCTCGCTGACGCTGCCGATCACGCTGGCCATCATCCAGGCGCTCACGGTCGGCGTCGCCGACCAGCGCTTCGCGATCCCGCTCACCTCGGTGCTCGAGACCCTGCTCGTCGATCCGGCGAGCATCCAGCGCAGCGAGGGCCGCGAGTTCCTGAACCTGCGCGGCGAGCCGCTGGCGCTGCGGCGCCTGCACGCCGAGTTCGGGCTGCCGGCGCCGCCGCCCGAAGCGCGGGTCGCCGTGGTCGTGATCGGCCTCGGCGACGCTCGAGCCGGCCTGCTGGTCGACCGCCTCGAGGGCCAGCAGGACGCCGTGATCAAGCCCATCCAGGGCCCCGTGCGCACCGTGGCGGGAATCGCGGGCGCGACCGAGCTCGGCGACCTCGGCACCGTGCTGGTGCTCGACGTGGCGTCGCTGGTCGAGGACGTCGCGCGGCGCCGGGAGGCGGCATGACGAGCGGCTCGAGCTGGACGGACCTCGCGCGGAGCGCCGCGCGCCGCGAGGTCGAGAGCTCCGACGAGATGCGCCGCGAGCTCCTGGTGCTGTGGCTCGACGGCGATCCGTACGCGCTGCCGGTCGAGCGCGTGCGCGAGATCGTGCGCATGCGCGCGATCACGAGCATTCCGCGCGTTCCGGCGGCGGTGCGCGGCGTGATCTCGCTGCGCGGCGAGATCGTCCAGGTGATCGACCTGCGACGGCGGCTGGGGTTGCGAGGCGAGGAGACCGGCGCCCGCCGCGCGCGCATCGTGGTGCTGAACGGGGACGACGGGCAGCTCACGGGGCTCCTCGTCGACCGGGTCAGCGAGGTGCTGCGGGTGGACGAGGACTCGTTGCGGCCGCCGGCCTCGCGCGACGCCGAGACCGTCGCCGCGCTCGCGGCCTACGGCGAGCGCTTCGTGTCGCTCTTCGACGTCGACCGGCTGCTCGAGCTGGACGCCTAGGCGTGTCGCTCGCGATCGACGACGACCGGGTCGAGCTGGCGTGCTTCGAGGTGGGCGGGCAGCTCTTCGCCATCGACGTCCAGCAGATCCGCGAGATCGTGCGCTCGCAGCGGGTGACGCCGTTGCCGAAGGCGCCCGGGCTGATCGAAGGCGTGATCGATCTGCGCGGCGCGATCGTCCCGGTGGTCGACCTCGGGCGCGCGCTCCTCGGCCAGCCGGGCTCGGACGGCGCGCGCGCGCGCATCGCGATCGTCGAGGTCGAGGGCCTGGTGTTCGGGCTGCGGGTCGATGCCGCCGCCGAGGTGCTGGCGGTCGCCGGCCGCGACGTCGAGGGGCCGCCTGCCCTGGTCGCGCAGGCGGGCTACGACGCCGTGCGCGCCGTGGTCCGGCGCGAAGGGGCCGTTCCCGCGCTCGTCCTCTCGCTCGAGCACCTGCTCGAGAGCGTGTACCGATCGGCGCTCGGCGCGCCGGACGAGGAGCGCTGAGGCGCAGGCGTGGGGACGGGCCCTCGCCGTCCCGGCTCTCGCACCGGCAGGCGCGCCCGCAGGCGGGGTTGGCGGCTTCGGATCCGGAGCCCCACCGTGGGGCTCAGTCCCGTGGCGCGACGACCGATGAGTGCAGTGGATCGGCAGCGGCCCCGCCGCGCGCGGCGCGGGACGGGGAGAGGAGTCGGCGATGATCGCGGCCTGCCCGAAGTGCCAGACCCGCTACCGCGTCGGAACCGAGCAGCTCGGCTCCGATGGCGCGCGCCTTCGCTGCAGCCAGTGCAGCGCCGTCTTCCGGGTGCGGCTCCCGCAAGCCCCCGAAGGCAGCCTCCCGTCGCCTCCGACGCAAGACGAGCGCCTGGAGCATCCCGCAAGCGATCGCGAAGCGATCGCGCGCAGCGAGGCGAAGCCGAGCGAAGTCAACAGACGCGCTGCCGCTCAGCAAGATCCGATCGCGCGCAGCGAGGCGAAGCCGAGCGAAGTCAACAGACGCGCTGCAGCTCAGCAAGATCCGATCGCGCG
>DATJPY010000128.1:0-9833 GCA_035506135.1 Myxococcota bacterium
GGTCGCAGGTTCGAATCCTGTCTCCCCGACTCTAAGTACCCCGCAGCCGCTGAGGATCTTTCGGGGCCTCGGCGGCTGCTCCGCTGCTCCATACCTGTTCCACGGAATCGTCGCGCGAGGATCCCGCGGATTCTGGCCGCAAGTGAAGCGCCGAGTCCGACCCGTCCTGTCTTTCCCGGCGGGCGAGCGCCCGAGTCGCACTTGGTTTCGAGGGCGGGCGCGCTAGTCAGTGCGCGGGGTTCCGCGCGCGCTTCACGGCGTCGATGGGCAACCACATCGGCATCGCCCGTGGTCGCGCGTCGGATTCGCCCTCTAGGACGTCGAAGGCCGCGAAGCCGTACTTGGCGTAGAACTCGATCGCACCCGGCTTCGCGTCTACGACGACACCCGCGCAGCCGACGCGCCCCACCATGTCGAGTGCGAGTTCGAGCACGAACCGAAGCAGCTGTGCACCGACACCGAGCCCACGCGCCGAGCCATCGACGGCGAGGCGTGCAAGCCCGAGCACGGGGATCGGGTACCGCGGCAGTTTCTTTCGTTCGCGCTCTGGAAGCTCCTCGATCTCGAGGTGTCGCGGCGCGACGGTCGCGAACCCGAGAACACGCCCTGCGTCCACTGCGACGTATGTGACGCCGAGGTGGTGCCGGAACTGGTTCTGTCCGGCATACCGGTGAAAAAAGCGATCGAGCGCCTCATCTCCGGAACTGAAGACGGTGCGGTCGTCCGTGGGAAGGAGCGCCCTAATCTCCATCGCGCATCAAGTCGCGAAGTGCCGCGGAGGGCGAAGGCGGCTGCTCCCGCAGCAACTCGGCCCCCGTCTTGCGGGAGACGACGATTCGGGGATGCACGATGTACTCGGCGGGAAGCTCCTCGAGAGCCTGCAGATGATGAAGCAGAGCCTGCTCGATCAGGTGGCCCTTCTTGACCCCTGCACGGCGGACGTGCCGCTCCATCAGGTCGCGGGTGGCTTCGGAGATCTGCGCTGAGATCTGGGTATCCTTCATGGCTACGCTCCAGCATGTAAATATACAAAACTGTATGGCTACGGTCAACCCCTAGGGGAGGAGCATGACGACCCCACGCCCCTGATCGATATCGCTCGTTGTCGGGCCTGTCCGACCCATCTCCTACATTCAGACAGGACCATCCCGGAGATCCTGTGCCCGCAGTGCCAACAACGGCAGGTTCGACGCGCCTGCTCGATCAGGTCGACGTGCTGCGCTACGTCACGGTCGAGAACGCGCACAACTACCGTGCCATCCTGGAAGTCTTCGTCGAGGCGAAGGAGCACTATCACATCGAGCTCTCACCGGCGGAGGTGCGCGACCTGCTGGGGCGCTCCAGCCTCGCTTACGATCTCCCCGCACCGGAGGACCTCGACCGCCACCTCGATGCGCTGGATGGCTGGGGCAACCTGCAGCGCTTCCACGACACCGCCGCGGTGGCGCGGGTCGAGGACTTCTACCGGCGCCGCTACCGGTACCGACTCACGCCGGTGGGGGAGGCGGCCCACCGCGCGGTGCGCGAGGTCGAGGCGACGGTGGGCCGCTCCGGCGCCCTCCAGACCTCCATGCTCCTCGAGATCGACGCCGCCTTGGAGGCGCTCGCTCTCGCCGCCCGGGCTGGCGACGCGCCTGGCCTGGTGCGCTCGCTTCACCGGCTCCGCGCCGCCCTTGACTCGCTCGCTGAGGAGGCGAACCTCTTCCTGGGCGAGCTCGATCGGCAGGTCTCCGCCGGGCGGATCGACGAGGCGCTGTTCCTGGCCCACAAGCAGGCGCTGCTCGCCTACCTGGGCAAGTTCATCGACGACCTGCGCCGCCTGCGCCCCCAGATCGCCGACCGGGTGCAGGAGGCCGCTGCGCTTGGCCCGGACGCCTGGCTCGCCCTCGCCGCCGGTGCGGCCGACCTCCCACCGGCGCTGCCCGGGATCGATCCCGTCGCGGCCTGGGCCGGCGATCAGCGGGAGCGCTGGGCGGGCGTCGTCTCCTGGTTCCTGGCCTCGCCGGCCGGCCCTCCGCGCGTCGAGCGGCTCCACGCCGCTGCCGTGGACGGGGTGCTCCGCCTGACCCGCTCGCTGGAGCGGCTCAACGAGCGGCGCGTGCGGGCCGCCGATCGCGCCGCCGACTTCCGGACGCTGGCGAGCTGGTTCGCCGCCTGCCCGGACGACGCCGCCGCGCACGCGCTCTGGGCGGCTGCCTTCGGCCTCTACCCGGCCCGGCACCTGCACCTCGCCGACGAGGACCCGGAGTGGACCCGGCCCGACGCCTCCTGGTGGGATGCCCCGCCGGTAGACGTGCCCGTGCGGCTCCGCACCCGCGGCGCCCTCACGCGCTCCGGCCGCCCTCCGCCGGTGCGCGACTTCGGCGACGGCCGCGCCTGGATCGCCGCGCGCCGCCGCCGGGAGCGGGCGCAGGCCGAGGCGGCGCTCGCCCGCTTCTCCGGGCGCGGACCGGTCCACGTCTCCGAGCTCGAGCGGCTCTCCGGCGAGGAGCTGGATCTCCTCCTGGCCCTGCTCGACGAGGCGCTCTCCTCCCGGCGCGCCGCCGACGGCGCGCGCCGGACCCGCACCGCCGACGGCCGGCTCGAGCTCGTGCTCCGGCCGCCGGCGGAAGACCGGCCCTGGGCGTCGGTGCAGACGCCGGAGGGGCGGCTGCGCTGCCTGGACTACCGGCTCGAGGTCTCTGCGGCGGCGGACGCCGCGGCCGAGCCCGGGGACTCGGGCGAGGAGCTGGGGACTTGAAGCCGGTCACTCCCGCCGAGATCGCTCGGGCGGCCGAGCGCCGCAGGGCCCTGCGGGCGCTGCTCGCGACGCCGCTCGTCCTCGCGGAGCGGGAGCCCGAGGCCTTCGCCGCGGCGGTCCGCCACCGGGCGGAGCTCTCGCGGTGGTTCGCCGACCAGGCCGGGTGGACGCTCACCGTCGAGCCCGCGGCGGGCTACGCGCGGCTCTTCAAGCGGCCGGCCCGGAAGGACCCGTCACGCCCGGCGCGCGCCGACGGTAAGCCGCCCTTCGACCGGCACCGCTACGCGCTCCTCTGCCTCTCCCTCGCCGCGCTCGATCGCGCCGGCAGGCAGGTCACGATCGCCCGCCTGGCGGAGGACGTCCGCGCGCTCTCGCTGGAGGACCCCGCCCTCCAGCCGTTCGACACCGACCTCTCCGCCGAGCGCCACGCGTTCGTCGACGTCCTGCGGCTGCTCGCCGAGCTGGGCGTCCTCACGCTCCGCGACGGCGACGTGGACGGCTACGCCCGCGGACGCGAGCAGGCCGACGCGCTCTACGACGTGAGCGATCGGCTTCTGGGCTCCCTGGTCGCGGCGCCCGTCCCCCCGGCGCTGGCGGGTGACCCGGCTCGCATGGTCGAGGAGGAGCGCGCCCGCACCGAGGAGGGAGAGCGACTCCGCGCGCGGCAGACCATCTTCCGCCTTCTGCTCGACGACCCGGTGGTCTATCTCGAGGACCTCGACCAGGGCGCACGCGACTGGCTGGGGCACGGCAGCGGTCACGTCTACGAGCGCCTCGAGGACGACGTGGGGCTCGCCGTCGAGCGGCGGGCCGAGGGGCTCGCCGGGATCGACCCCGAGGGCACGCTCTCCGACTCGACCTTCCCGGAGGGGAGCTCCACCGTGAAGCACGCCGCGCTGCTCCTCTGCGAGTGGCTCGCCGATCGCGGTCGCGCCGCGCGCGACCAGGCGCGAGAGGACGGCGGCGCTTCGCGCGGCGAGATCGTGGCGCGGATCGCTGCGCTGCGCCCGTCCTGCGGGGAGGCCTGGTCCCGGGAGTTCGCGGGCGACGACGGCGACGGCCGGCTCGCCGACGAGGCGGTGGGCGTGCTGGTGGCGTTCGGCCTGGCGCGGGCGGGCGACGGCCGCGTCCTCGCCCGCCCCGCGGCCGCGCGCTTCGCGCCAGGGCCCGCCGTACGCTGAGAGGGAAGCCATGGGAACGACCACCACCCCGTCGAAGCTCCCCGAGCCGGCCACCGCGCGCTGGACGGCGTTGCGCGCCGGCATCCAGAACGTGTGGGAGTACGACGATCGGCGCTTCGTCTTCACCCGCGGGCGCCTCCTCCTGCGCGGGCAGAACGAGGCCGGCAAGACCAAGGCCCTCGAGCTCCTGTTCCCGTTCCTCCTGGACGGCGACCTCGCCCCGCAGCGGCTCGATCCCTTCGGGACCACGGCGCGCCCCATGCGCTGGAACCTGGTGAACGACCAGGATCCGGAGGAGAAGCTCCGCATCGGCTACGTGTGGCTGGAGCTGGGCCGCAAGGAGGGCGACGGCTTCGCCTACCTCACCATCGGCGCCGGGCTCAGGGCCCGGCGAAGCTCCAGCGACGTGGAGCACTGGTTCTTCCTAACGAGCCAGCGGCCGGACCGCGAGCTCTCGCTCGTGCAGGAGGGTCGCCCGCTCGCGCGGGGCGCGCTGGAGGAGGCAATCGGCGCGGCGGGGCAGGTGATTGACGGCCGCGCCGAGTACCGGCGCGTCCTCAACGCCAAGCTCTTCTCGCTCCAGCCCGAGCAGTACACCGCGCTGGTGGACACGCTCCTTCACCTGCGGCGGCCACAGCTCTCGAAGTCGCTCGACCCGGACCAGCTCTCCGGCTTCCTCACCGAGGCCCTCCCGCCCCTCGACCCCGCCGTGATCGGTCCCATCGCCGAGGGCTTCGAGCGGCTCGACCACCACCGCGCCGAGCTCGAGAACCTCGAGGCCACGCTCCGCCGGCTGCGGGAGTTCGCCCGGGTGTACCGCGCCTACGCCGCGGCGGTGGTGCGGGAGCGGGCCGACGAGCTCACCGCGGCCGAGGGGGCCTTCCAGCGGAGCCGCGCCCTGGTGCGCGAGCGGGTGGAGGCGCGGGTCGCGCTGGAGCGGATGGTGCAGGCGCTGGAGGACGAGCTCGGCGGGCTCGAGCTGCGGGACCGGGAGACGAGCGCGCGCATCACCACCCTGGAGGACTCCGACGCCTTCCGGGCGGCGCGCGAGCTCGACGAGGCCGAGCGGCTGGCCGCGGAGGCGGAGCGGCGCGCGGCCGAGGTGGCGCGCCGGGCGGGCGCCGACGCCGGCGAGGCGCAGGAGGCCCTGGCGCTGGTCGCGCGCCGGAGCGCCGAGCGCGAGGAGCGGGCCGCGTCCGTCGGGGCGGCGTCCCGGCGCGCCGAGGAGGCGGCCGAGGGGGCGCTCCTGCGCGGGGCGCACGGGGCCGTCGCGACGGCGGTGACGCGCGGAGACTGCGCGGCGGCCGAGGGCGCTGCGGCGGCCATCCATGCCGAGCGCGAGGCGGCCCTGGCCAAGCTCCGCCCGCTCCGCGCCGCGCTCGCCCGGGCCGAGGGCGAGCACCAGCGCGCCGACGAGCGGGCCCGCGAGCGGGCCACCGAGCGCGCCGCCGCCGCCGAGGCGCTGGACGTTGCCGAGCGCGCCTTCGAGGAGGCCTTCCGCTCTTGGGCCGACGACGTCGAGCGGTGGCAGGAGGGGCTCGTCGCGCTCCCCCGCGGTCCGATCCCCGAGCTCGACGGCCCGGCCCAGGGCGGCGCGCCCGCGCTCGTGCGCGCGCGCGTCGAGGCGCTCGCCGGCCCCCTGCGCCAGCGCCTGGCCGACGGCGCGGCCGGAGTCCGCGGCGAGCTCCGGCAGCTCGGCGCCGAGCGCAGCGCGGTGGCCAGGGAGTGCAAGGCGCTCGCCCAGGCTCACCACCCCGTGCCGCCGGTCGCCGCTTGGCGGCGGCCGCGGCCGACCGGTCGCGCCGGCGCGCCGCTCTTCGAGCTGTGCGAGTTCGGCCCTGGCTCGGCGGGGGCCGAGGCGGGCATCGAGGCCGCGCTCGAGGCCTCGGGCCTCCTCGACGCCTGGGTCGAGCCCAGCGGCCTATGCATCGAGACGCTCACCGGGGAACTCGTGTTGCGCGGTCCGGCGCTCCCCGGGCGCACGCTGGCCGACGTGCTCGTGCCGGTCGCGGCCGGTGGCCTGACCCTCGGCCAGGTCCGCGCCGCGCTGGAGCGGGTCGAGGTGCTCGGCGCGGGGGAGACCTCGCAGGGGAGGTGTTGGATCGCGCAGGATGGCCGTTTCCGGCTCGGCGCGCTGGAGGGCGCGCACGAGAAGGTGCTCCCGGCCTACGTGGGCGCGGCGGCGCGCGAGGCCGAACGGGTGCGCCAGCTCGCTGCGCTGGATGCTCGCCTGTCGGACCTCGACCGGTCGCTCGCGGAGCGCTCCGGGATGCTCGAGGGCCTCGAGGGGCAGGCTGCCCGGCTCGCGGCCGAGGTCGCGGCGCTCCCCCAGGGCGGCGACCTGCCCGACCGGGTGGCCGTCGCCGGGGCCAGGGCGGGGTTGCTCGAGGAGGCGCGCGCACGCGCCGCGGCCGCCGAGGCGCACGCGGCGGGGGCGCTCCAGGCGCTCACCGCAGCGTCGGCGGAGCTCGAGCGGGCCGCAGCCGAATTCGGGATCGCGCCGTTCGCGCGGGAGCCGGGGCGGCTCGCCGAGCTTAGCCGAACATACGAAGACGCCTCCCGGGCGCTCGTCGCGGCCGCCCGCGAGCTGGAGCGGGCGGAGTCGGCGCGAGCGGCGGCCGTGCACCAGGCCGGGCGCGCGGAGGCCCGCGCCGGCGAGAGCCGGGAGGAGGCGGCGCGCGTCCGCGCGGGGGCGGCCGAGGTCGCCGCCCGCGCCGCGGCGCTCCGCGAGGTTTCCGGAGGGGCGCGCGACGAGGTCCTGCGCGAGCTGCACGCCGCGCGGGAGGCGCGCGATGCGCTGCGCGCGCGGCGCGATCGCGCCGGCAAGGAGCGGATTGGCGCCTCGGAGGAGCTGGGCGCGGCGCGCGTCGCGGTGGAGACCGCCGAGCGCGACGCCGGCGAAGCCGACACGCGGAGGAAGGGCGCAGCCGAGCGGTATCGGGCGCTCGGGCCGGCCGGCTTGCTCGCGTCCGCCGGGGTCGGACCGGCCGAGCCCTCCACCGACTGGAGCTTCACGGCGTTGCTCGAGCATGCCCGCTCCGCCCTGGCCACGGGGAACGACGGCGAGGAGGGTGAGCGGAGCAAGCTCGAGGACCGGCTGTCGCGCCGCTACGGCGAGCTCGTCGTCCAGCTCCCCCCCGGCGTGCGGCTCCTGCCCGGCCGGGCCGAGGAGGCCGCCATCTACGACGCGACCTGGAACGGCCACACCCGCCCGCTGGGCGAGGTCGTGGCCGAAATGGAGAAGGAGGCCGCAGCGCGCGAGACGCTGCTCGGCCAGGAGGAGTCCGCGCTCATCGAGCGGTTCCTGACGGGCGAGGCGCACGATCACCTGGCGGCGCGGCTCCGCGCCGCCCAGGCTCTGGTCGCCCGCATGAACGGCGCGCTCGAGTCCCGCATTACCTCGGCCGGCGCACAGGTGCAGCTCGCCTGGCGGCTCGACGCCGGCGCCAGCGCCGAGGCGCAGGAGGCCGTGCCGCTCTTCTTCAAGGGCGGGGCGTTGCTCTCCGAGGGCAATCGGCGGACCCTGCGGACGTTCCTCGAGCACCGGCTCGTTGAGGCGCGCGAGGCCGACGACGAGCGGCCGCTGCAGGAGCGGCTCGGCGCCGTGCTCGACTACCGGCGCTGGCACAGCTTCGAGGTGCAATTCCGCGAGCCCGGACAGCGGCCGGTGAAGCTGACGCGGAAGGCGCACGCTGCCGGCTCCGGCGGGCGAAAGGCGGTGATGCTCCACCTGCCCGTCTTCGCCGCGGTGGCCGCGTTCTACGACGCGGCCGCACCCGGTGCCCCACGGCTCATCGGCCTCGACGAGGCCTTCGCCGGCATTGATCGGCCTACCCGCGCCAACCTCATGGGGCTCCTCGCCGAGTTCGACCTCGACTTCGTCATGACCTCGTTCGAGGAGTGGGGCTGCTACCCGCAGCTCGACGGGCTCTCTACCTACCACCTCACCCGCGAGCGCGGTCACCGCGGGGTCTACGCCGAGTGGTTCCTGTGGGACGGCCATGAGCGGGTGATGGTGGAGGCGTCGTGAGCCTCCCCGCACCGAGATCTCATGCCACTCGAACGGACCCGGAGCGGCATGAGGGGAACGGCGACGAGCGGCTCCGCGGGCTGCTGGGGGGCACCGCGCTTGCGCCGCTGTTCGTCGCCGTCCATCGCCGGCTCGAGGCCGGCGGCGGCGCGGCGCGCACCGTCGTGCTCGCCGGCTGCGGACCCGAGACGTACGCCGCCGTGGCGGATCTCATGGGCTGGAGTGCCGTGCCCGAGGGCGCGCTACGGGTGCCGCTCGAGGAACTCGATCGCGCGCTGCGCGAGAGCGCCGTCGCCGTGCCGCTGCGTCGGGCGGTGGAGTTGCTGGTCGGGCCGCTCCGCGATCGGCGCGAGGAGCGACGCATCCTGCGTGCCGAACGGGACCGGCGCTGGGCCGAGGCGCACGGTGCCATCGAGGCTGCGGGTCGGTCCGAGCTTGGCCCGTGGCTCGATCAGCTCCGGCGCGGGGCGCTCGCCCGGGCGGCCCGGGCCGCCGGGCGGCCCGAGGCCGAGGTGCTGGACCGCGCTCTGCGGGCCGTGCTGCGCCTCCCTGCCGGCGGGAAGGTCCTTGCCGTCTTCGCGGGCGAAGTGCTCGGCGATCCTCACGCCCTCGACGCGGGCACCGCGCTTGCCGGCCTCGTCCTCCGTGCCGCGGCCGCCATCGTCGGCTGGGCATCCGTGCCTGTCGGCGCCGGCGGCAGGCGCGCGCTCTGGGCCGAGGTCGGTCTCGACTGCGATGCCCTCTCCGCCACTGCGCTGGTGTACGGCCTGCGCCCGCAGGGTTCTGGCCTTCTTGCCCGCCAGCTCCGGGATGGCGCGGAGGCGGGGGAGCCTCGCTGCATCACCCTGCGCGAGCTCGCTCACGCCGACCTCGTCGTGGCGGCGGGCGAGATCGTCCACGTCTGCGAGAACCCCACCGTGGTCGCCTCCGCTGCCGACGCGCTCGGCCCGCGCTCACGCCCTCTCGTGTGCACCGAGGGCGTGCCGTCCACGGCCGTCCTGCAGCTCCTCGGGCTCTGCGTCCGGCAGGGAGCGCAGCTCCGCGTTCGCGCCGACTTCGACTGGCCCGGCCTTCGTATCGCGTGGCAGGTCTGGAGCCTGGGGCGGGTCGCGCCATGGCGCTTCTCGGCCCACGACTACGAGCATGCCGTGGCCGAGGGGCGCATCGGGCCCGCGCTCCTGGGCGGGGCGGTGCCCGTGCCCTGGGACCCGCTGCTGCCCGCGGCGATGGCGAGGGCGGGGGTGAGCGTGCCGGAGGAGAGGGTGATCGAGCTGCTTCTGGCGGAGTTGGCACGCTGACCGCTCCATGCCTGCTCCACGCCGGAGGTGGCATCGAGGGCAGGGGGAGGGGTCGCAGGGGGGAAAGGTGGAGACGGCCCCGATGCCTTCGATGCGTAGAGCCTGTGCCCCCGCCAGAAGACGATGGCCGGGAGCTCAACGGACTCGTGACGATGTGTTCGCCGCGCTCACGGTTCGCGAAGAACGCACCCTCAAGATTGATCACTCACAGTCGAGCCCGCGCGCAGGACCGCCTCTGCAGGATCACTTCCTGAACTTCGTGACGACGTTGAGGGAAGAGTCCGCCACCCACGTGCTTGTCCCATCATAGGCTAGCCTTGCGGTTGGCTTATTGCCTTGGGCTGAACATAACCGGGTAGAAAGACGGGAGGAGGGGAAGATGGACCGTGAGAGAAATCTCCGATGTTAAACCAGCTAACATTGCCGCCGGGCTCTGTGATCAAAGCCATGATGCAGCAGTCGCTCGGCCTCAATCGCAACCGGAACGGCGCGCTGAAGGAGGTCTTCAAGAGCGCAGCGCACCAAGTCTCGACGCAGATGGTCGGGCATCCCCTCCATCTGCACTACCTGCGCCTCATCAACGC
>DATJPY010000129.1:0-1306 GCA_035506135.1 Myxococcota bacterium
CGAGCGAGCGCGCGCGGTGGCGCCGGACGACAAGCGCGTCGAGCTGACCCTCGAGCGGGCGCGCATGGCGCGCGCCCCTTCGCCCGCCGCCGAGGCGCGACCCGGCGGCACGACGCCCGACGGCGCCTAGCTGTCAGTTCCAGGGACGTTCGTCACTCAGGGTTCCTCTGAGAGAATGGGGTTTCCACTCCAACCACTCTCCAGAGGGGGACCCCAAGTGACACTTCATCCTAACGCCAAGACAACGCCGTTCGCTCGCGAGCTGCTGACACATCGGGTCCAAGTGCTCGGCTGGTCGATGCACGATGCAGCCCAAGCGGCAGGGATCAGCCGACGAACGGGCTATCGCTGGATGGCCCGCCAGCGAGCCGAGGGTCGCGAAGGCCTTCGGGATCGAAGTTCCACGCCGCATCGGATGCCGCGCCGCACGGGGCAGGCTCGGGTCCGCCGGATCGAGGCGCTGCGCCGCAGACGGCTGACGGGGATGGCGATCGCTCGTCGCCTGGGCATGCCCCGCTCGACGGTGGCCGGGGTGCTCAAGCGCCTTGGACTCGAGCGGCTCTCGCGGCTCGCTCCGCGTCGGGCCGTGGTGCGCTACGAGCGCGCGCGGCCCGGCGAGCTCTTGCACCTGGACACGAAAAAGCTCGGGCGATTCCGCCGGGTTGGCCATCGCATCACCGGCGATCGCCGCCGTCCGAACGCGCGCGGCGGCTACGAGTTCGTCCATGTCTGCATCGACGACCACAGCCGCTTGGCCTACGTCGAAGTGCTGGCGGACGAGCTCGCCGCGACCGCCGCCGCGTTCCTGCGGCGCGCCGTGCGCTGGTTCCACCAACAGGGAATTCGCGCCGAGCGCGTGCTCAGCGACAACGGCGGTTGCTACGTCTCGCACCCGTTCGCGGCGGCCTGCCGCGAGCTCGGTGTGCAGCCCCGGCGCACGCGTCCCTACCGCCCCGAAACCAACGGCAAGGCCGAGCGCTTCATCCAAACGCTGCTCCGCGAGTGGGCCTACGCACGCCCCTACCGCACCTCGAATCAGCGCGCGAAGCGCCTCGCCCCCTGGCTGCGCTACTACAACCGCCAGCGACCCCATTCGGCTCTCCGAGGCCTTCCTCCCCACAGCCGAATCCGGAGCACCCTGTGACGAACCTCTTTGGACGCAACAGCTAGAGACCGGCGTGGAGCCGCGGACGCGCATCTTCGTGGCCGGCGACCGCGACTTCGTCGGGGCCGCGCTGGCGCGGCGACTGCGCGCGGCCGGCTGCGATCGGCTGATTGGCGAGGGCGACGCGGCGCCCGACCTGCG
>DATJPY010000130.1:0-55865 GCA_035506135.1 Myxococcota bacterium
CGCAGGTCGGGCGCCGCGTCGCCCTCGCCAATCAGCCGATCGCAGCCGGCCGCGCGCAGTCGCCGCGCCAGCGCGGCCCCGACGAAGTCGCGGTCGCCGGCCACGAAGATGCGCGTCCGCGGCTCCACGCCGGTCTCTAGCCGTCCGAGCCGGGCCCGCCGCGCTCCCGGAACACCGGGCGTGGACCGCTCGCGCGCGCGCGCTCCTCGTCGCGGTACTCCGTCTCGGGATCGAAGAAGATGATCTGCGAGCCGCCCGACTCGAAGTGGAAGGGCACGTGGATCAGGCGGTCGAGCGCCCGCTTGATCGCCTCGTGGCGATCGGGGCTCGCGAACAGGAGCAGGAAGCCGCCGCCACCCGCGCCGAGCAGCTTGCCGCCGAGCGCGCCGGCCGCCAGCGCCGCCTGGTAGATGTCGTCCACCTCCTGGTTCGAGACCTCGCGGCTGAGCCCGCGCTTGGCGATCCACGCCTCGTGCAGCAGCTCGCCGAAGGGCGCGAGGTCGCGCTCGCTCTGGAGCGCCGCGAGCGCCTCGTCGACCAGATCCTTCATGATGCGCAGGTGGCGCTTGTTGGCGTCGAGGTTGTCGACGTAGCTGGCGGCCACGTCCGACGCGGTGCGCTTGATCCCGGTGAAGAAGAGCAGCAGGTGCGCGTCGAGCTCGCGCAGCCGCCGCTCCGAGAGCGTGACCGGGCGCAGCGAGATCTCGCCGTTCTCGGAGAAGACGATGTGGTTGAAGCCACCATACGCCGCCGTCATCTGGTCCTGCGAGCCTACGGTCTCGCCCAGGACGCCCTGCTCGATGTGGATCGCCTCGAGCGCGAGCTGGCGCTTGCTCGGCATCCGACCCATGAGCGCGTAGAGCGCGTGCAGGAGCCCCACGCAGAACGAGGAGCTCGAGCCGATCCCGCTGCGCGCGGGCAGGTCTCCGTCGTGATGGATCTCGGCTCCGCGCTCGAATCGCAGGTGGCGCAGGATCTCGCGCACCGCGGGATGCTTGATCTCGTCGATCCCGTGGCAGTCCTCGATCCTCGAGTAGACCACCCGGATGCGGTGCTCGAAGAACGGCGGGAGATGGCGGCAGCTCAGGTAGCAGTACTTGTCGATCGAGCTGGCCAGCACTGCGCCGCCGTGCTGCCGGTACCAGGCGGGGTAGTCCGTACCCCCTCCGAAGAAGCTGATCCGGTACGGCGTGCGGCTGATGATCACGGCCAGGATCCCCGATCGCCCGCCGCGAAGAAGCGGGACGCGTCAGCATACGATCGGGGGGTCCCAATATCAATGAAGCGGGCGCTACAGCGGTGGCCGAAGAACCGCTCCCCGACCCAGCCCGGGAACACGTCGCGCTCGAGCGAGAGGGGATGACGCGCCGGGATCGCCTCGATGCGCGCGCGCTCGAGCAGATAGATACCGGCGTTGATCCAGCCCGATCCGCCCCCCGGTTGCTTCTCCGCGAAGCCGCGGATCGCGTCGTCCGGAGCGAGCTCGACGCGGCCGTAGCGCGCGGCGTCGTCCACCTCGACGAGCACCAAGGTCGCGAGCGCCTGCCGCCGGCGGTGCGACGCCCAGGCCGACGCGAGATCGGCGTCGCAGAAGCTGTCGCCGTTCATCACCATCACGGCGTCGCCCGCCAGCAGCGGGAGCGCCCGGCGCAGCGCGCCCGCGGTGCCCAGCGGCTCGGGCTCGCGCGAGTAGCGGAGCTGCAGCGCGCCGTGCGCGGCGCCGATCGCGCGCTCGACCTGCTCGGCGCCGTAGCCGGTGCAGAGGACCACGTCGCGGAAGCCGAAGCGCGCGATCTGATCGAGCAGGCGGGTGAGGAACGGGCGCCCGGCCACTTCGGCCACCGCCTTCTGGCGCTCGCCGATGGCGGGGCGAAGCCGGGTGCCCAGCCCGCCGGCCAGGACCGCGACCGGGATCCCGGCCAGCGCACGGGTCTCCGTCACGCGTTCCGGAAGCCGCCGAGCGGCAGCATGCGGTAGGCGCGCACCAGCTCGGCAATCCCCGCCTCGAGCGAGGCGCGCGCCTCGAAGCCCGCCTCGCGCAGGCGCTGGTTCGACACGATGTAGTCGCGCTTGTCGGGATCGCTGCCGATCTCCGAGAAGACCACGTGGAAGCCGGGCACCTGCTCCTTCACCTTGATCGCGAGCTCGCCCTTCGAGAGGTTGGCCGCGTCGAGCCCCGCGTTGTAGGCGCGCCCGACCATGCGGGCGGCGTTGCCGAGGCAGTGGAGGAAGCACTCGGCGACGTCGCGGATGTGGATGAAGTTGCGCCGGAAGTCCTTCTCGAACACCACGAGGTAGCCGTCGGTGACCGCCGCGTGCACGAAGTGGTTGACGAGCAGGTCGAGGCGCATGCGCGGCGAGGTTCCGAACACCGTCGCGAGCCGAAGGCTGATCGCGTTGGGGCTCGCGAGCACCGCCTCCTCGGCCTGGACCTTGGTGCGCCCGTAGTGCGAGATCGGCTCGAGCGGGGTGTCCTCGGTGCAATGGACGTCGCCCGAACGGGTGCCGTAGCCGCTGTTGGTGGTCGGGAAGACCACGAGCTGCGCGGCGCTCCGCAGCCGGAGCAGGAGCTGCACGGCCTCGAGGTTGGTCGAGCGCGCGAGCCCCGGATCGCGATCGCAGGCGGGCGCGCCGACCACCGCCGCGAGCGGCACGACCGCGTCGGCGTCGCGCAGCAGGCGCCGCAGGAGCGGCTCGTCGCGCGCGTCGCCGCGCACGAACTCGAAGCGCGGCTCGGCGCAGAGGTGGAGCAGCGACGGTACGCCGTGCGCCAGCGTATCGAGCGCCGTCACGGCGTGGCCCGACGCCAGCAGGCGCTGGCAGAGCACGCTCCCGAGATAGCCCGCGCCGCCCGTCACCAGCACCCGCACGGGCGCCGAGTATAGGCGCGGTTCAGCCCGCAGCCCCCTCGACGCGCAGCGGCGCGCGGCGCTCGGCGCCCTTGCGCCAGCGCGCCGGGCCGGACAGGTCGCGGCGATGCGCGGGCTCGAGCGAGGGCGGGTCGAGCGCGGGATCTTCGAACACGCGCAGGATCGCGTAGGTGGTGCTGCGCTCGGCGGGCGTCCGTCCCATCTCCCGGATCAGCCGCCGCATCTCCTCGGGCGGCAGGTTCTCCCCGTGGTCGGCGCCCGACTCGCGGCTGATCGACTCCTCCATCAGCGTGCCGCCGAAGTCGTTGGCGCCGGCGAGGAGCGCGAGCTGGGCGAGCTTGGTGCCCATCTTCACCCAGGACATCTGCACGTTCGTGATCCACGGCCGCAGGAAGAGCCGCGCGACCGCGACGAGTCGGACGTCCTCGGGCGCGGAGGACCCCGGGCGCGCGCCGAGCTGGTTGAAGAGCCGGTTCTTCTCGTGGATGAAGCCGAGCGGCACGAACTCGGTGAAGCCCCCCGTCTCCTCCTGGATCTCGCGGATCAGCGCGAGGTGGCTGGCGACGTGCCGCGGCTGCTCGATGTGCCCGTACATCACCGTCGCGGTCGAGCGCAGGCCGATGCGATGAGCGGCCTTCACGATCTCGACCCAGCGCGCGGTCTTGAGCTTGTGCGGCTCGATCACCCGGCGGACCTCGTCGTCCAGGATCTCGGCCGCGGTGCCGGGGATGGTCCCGAGGCCCGCCTCCTTGAGCCAGATCAGGTAGTCCTCGAGCGCCATCCCGCTCTGCCGGTGCCCGTGATCGATCTCCTCGGGTGAGAAGGCGTGGATGTGGACGTTCGGGAACTCGGCCTTGAGCGCGATCAGGATCTCGCGGTAGTGGGTGTGATCCTTGTTCGGATGGATGCCGCCCTGGATGCAGAACTCGGTCGCCCCGCGCGCGACCGCGTCGCGGCCCTTCTCGACGAGCTTCTCCATCGGATGGTCGTAGGCGTCCGCGTCGTCCTTGTGCCGCGAGAAGCCGCAGTAGCTGCACCCGACGTAGCAGACGTTGGTGAAGTTCATGTTCCGGCAGACGACGTAGGTCACGAGGTCGCCCTTGTCGTCGCGGCGCGCCACGTCGGCGGCGGTCATCAGGGCCAGCAGGTCGGCGCCCTGCGCGGTGAGCAGCGCCACGCCGTCGTCGACCGAGAGCCGATCACCGGCCAGCGAGCGCGCGAGCACGTCGGCCACGGGGCGGCTCACGCCCGAGAGCAGTCGGTCGAGACTCATGCGGCCTCCTCCGCTTCGCGCTGGCGAGGCAGCGCGTAGCCTTCCCGGTCGGCGAGGGCCAGGGCGCGCGCGTGCAGCGACGGCTCGAAGAGCTCGGGCCGTCCCAGCAGGTGCTCGGGATACGCCGGGAGCCGCTCGCGCAGCACCGAGCCCGCCGCCTCGGTGCGCCGGCGCAGCGCCGCGAGCGCCGGCCACGGCGCCTCGGGATTGATGAAGTCGATGCTCACGGGCGAGACGCCGCCGAGGTCGTCGATGCCGGCGCGCAGCAGCCGCTCGAGCAGCTCCCCGCTCGCCAGGTTGGGAGGCGCCTGCACGTGGACGGCGGGCCCGAGCACGAGCCGCGCGAGCGCGACCCACGCCACCACGTCGTCGTCGGCGGGGCTCGCGATTCCACGCATCTTGGTGTCGGTCTTGGGATGGAACGGCTGCAGGATCGCCTCCTGGATGTGGCCGTACCGGTCGGCGAGCGCGCGGATCGCGAAGAGCGTGTCGACGCGCTCGTCCGCGGTCTCCCCGATCCCGAGGAGGAGCCCCGTCGTGAACGGGATGCCGAGCTCGCCCGCCTCGCGGTGCATGCGCAGGCGGAGCTCGGGATGCTTGTCGGGCGCGGCGTGGTGCGCGCCGCCGCGCTGCAAGAGGCGCTCGCTCACGGTCTCGAGCATGAGGCCCATCGAGGCGTTCCAGGGCCGCAGCGCCGCCATCTGCGCCTGGGTGAGCAGTCCGGCGTTGGTGTGCGGGAGCATCCCGTGCTCGACGGCGACGCGGCACGCCTCGACCAGATACTCCGCGGTGGTGGCGTGCCCCTGCGCCGCGAGCCACGTCCGGTAGCTCGGAAACGCCAGCTCGGGCTTGTCGCCGAGGCAGAAGAGCGCCTCGATGCAGCCGGCGCGCCGCGCGCTGTCGCAGACCGCGGCGACCTCGTCGAGCGTGTAGGTCTTCGCGCCCGGATCACCCGGCCGCTTTGCGAAGGTGCAGTAGCTGCAGCGGTCGCGGCAGAGGTTGGTGAGCGGCAGGAAGACGTTGCGCGACACGCTGACGACGTCGCCGAGCCAGCGCCGCTTCGCCTCCGCCGCGACCTCCGCGACCGCGGCGACGAGCCTCGCGTCGGCGGCGAGCTGACGTCCGAGGCGCAGCGCGGGCGACCGCTCGAGCCGCCCGGCCTCCATCGCGTCGCGCGCGAGTCGCTCCGCCTCGCCGGGCGAGAGCGGGGCGTCGGCCGGAGGTTCGCTCACGAGGGGTCCTCGAGTGGGGCGCGAAGACTGACGGTAGCACGCCGGCCCGCGTCCCCGGCCCGCGCTGGCGATCGCTCGGACGCCGGCTCAGCCCGCGCCCTCGATCCCGATCCACTCGCGCAGCGCCTCCGGGTCGGCCTCCCAGAGCCAGTCGCCCGCCGAGACGCCCGCCGGCGCGCGCTCGCGGATGGCGCGCAGCAGCCCCGAGAGCGCCGGGATCATCTGCTCCTCGCCGATCCGCGCGTAGAGCACCTTGCCGATGCGCGACCCGGTCCGCGAGCCGCCGATCAGGATCACGTGGTCGTTCTTCCCGTAGCCGAAGATGCCGATCTCGGCCGAGGGCGGGCGGGCGCAGTGGTTGGGGCAGCCGGTCATGCGGATCTCGACGTCGACGTCGCCGAGGCCGGCCGCGTCGAGGGCGTCGATGTAGTGCGGCAGCGCGTGCTCGGCGTGGGTCATGGCGAGGCCGCAGGTGGGGAGCGCGGGGCACGCCATCGCGAGCCGGCGCACCGACGAGAGGCTCTCGGGCCGGGGCACCCCGTGGCCGTCGAGGATGCGCAGCAGCGCGTCGCGATCGCGCACCCCGGTGAGCAGCAGATCCTGGTGCGGCGTGAAGCGAACGCGGAGCGCGAGCGCCTCGATCGCGGCGCGCACGCCCTTGCGCGCCTCGGGCCGGAGCCTGCCGTTCTCGACCGAGATGCCGTAGGAGCCGCTGCCGTCCCGCGCGGCGTGCCAGCCGAGGAAGAGCAGGCCCGGCGGCAGGGGCTGCGGCGCCGCGTCCTCGAGATCGATGCGGAAGCGCTCGCGCAGCGCGCGCCGAACCGCGTCGAGCCCGAGCCGCCGGAGGGTGTACTTCCAGCGCGCGAGCTTGCGGTCCTTGCGCTCGCCGTGCTCCTTCTGGAGCGTGGCGATCGCGCGCACCGCGGCGACGACCTGCGCGCGGCGGATCCGGCCGAGGTACAGGCCGAGCAGCGGCGCGGTGGCCGCGTTGTTGTGCGTCTGTCCGAGCCCACCGCCCGACCACAGGTCCCAGCGCTCACCGCCGTCCGAGCCGCCGTCGCGCAGCGGCAGCAGGCCGACGTCCTGCGTGCGGAGGTCGATCGAGTTGTCGTCCGCGTGCGCGAGCCCGACCTTGAACTTGCGCGGCAGGTACTGCGGGCCGTACAGCGGCTCGTCGTCGTTGAGCGGCGCCACGCTGCGGCCTTCCGCGTCGGACAGGAAGACCTGGAAGTACGACGAGCTGCGCGGCGCCAGCTCGCTCGCGATCTCCTGGGCCAGCTCGCGCGCCCGCGGGTCCGGCCCGAACAGGCCGTCGGCGGGTGAGGTCATCACGTTGCGGTTCACGTCGCCGCAGGCGCCGAGCGTGGCCTCCTCGCGGTAGCCGCGGTTCAGCTCCCGCACGAGGGGCGCCAGCTCGGGGCCGTAGACGTGGTGGAACTGCACGCCCTGGCGCGACGTGATCCGCAGCGTGCCGTCGGCGGAGCGCTCCGCAGCGTCGTCGAGCGCGGCCCACTGCCGCGCGGTCAGCTCGCCACCGGCCGGGCACTTGATGCGCACCATGAAGATCTGGTCGCCGCTCTTGCGGCCGCGCTCTCCGCGCTCCTGCTGCCGGTAGATGCCGAAGAACTTGGAGAGCTCCTTGGCCTCGTTGCCGATGGTGTCGCGCTCGCCGCGGGAGAGGGCATCGATCTCCGTCGCGAAGGAGTGCTGCCCCGAGCCGTCGCCCACGAAGAAGAGCCCCCGGCTCGAGGCCTTGATGCGCTCGTTCTTCGACATCTCGGAGAGCTCGGAGTCCGCGAGCGTCACCGGCGGCTTGTCGGGCGGCGTCCAGTCCGGCGTATCGGACATGGCTACGTCTCGGCGAGCCGCCGCTCGGCCGCCTCGAGCTCGATCATCACGGCCCGATCGATCTCGCGGTAGCGATCGATCGCGCGCTCGGCGCGCTCGGCGTCCCCGTCGCGCCCGGCCAGCTCGCGCGCCTTGCGCCGCATCCAATCGACGTGCCAGCCCTCGTCCTCCGTCACCGCCGTCAGCACCTCGAGCGTGTGCGAGGAGATGCCGGGGCGCCGCATGTGCTCGGTGTAGCGGCGCAGCGCTCGCTGCTCGACCACCACGGTGAGCGCGAACAGGTCGACCAGCGTGCGCGGCACGCCGGCGCGCTTGCCGATGCGGACCTGATAGCCGTCTAGGATCGGGACCGGACGCGCGCCGAGCCGCTGGATCAGCTCGGTCCACAGCCACGCGTGTCGCACCTCGTCCGCGAGATGCTCGGTGAGCCGCACCTGCGACTCGGGATCGTCGACGACGCGCAGCAGGCGGAACAGGAGATTCGCGCCGCGCAGCTCGGCGTCGCGGTAGTACGAGTAGACCAGGATCTCCCGCTCGATCGGGCTCAGCCGGGCCAGCTGCTCGGACGCGGCGTCGAGCGATTCGATCGGGTTCGACACGCCGGGCTCCCTCTCCGAAGCCCCTTGGGGGGCGGCCATCCGAGCATAACACCCCGACCCCGATCCGGGGGGGCGAAGCGCGCGGCGGAGGCCGAACGGTAGACCGGTGGTCACCCGGCCGTCAGCGCCCCTCGTCGCGGCGGCGCCGGATCCGGATCCCGGCGTGCTCGAGCACCCCCGCGATCGGCTTCGGCTTGCGGACGGTCACGGTCACGGCGAGCGCCTCGAACTTCTCGAGCACGGCGGCGGCGATCCGCTCTCCCAACGCCTCGACCAGCTTGTGCTCCTGGTTCGCCGCCACGTCCTCGACCACCTCGAAGATCCGCTTGTAGTGCAGGGTCTGCCCGATGCGATCGGTGCGCCCGGCCGGGCGCAGGTCGAACTCGACCTCGAGGTCGAGGAGCACCGGGCGCCGCATGCGCCGCTCGGCGGCCGTCACGCCCAGGGCGGCGGGCACCTGGATGCCTTCGAGGAGGATCGCGTCGGGCCGGTCGACCACCTGTCCTAGCCTCCGATCTGGCTCGTGGTCCGCTCGGGCTTCACGAAGCGTCGGTCACGGAGATGTGAACGCTCTCGATGCAGCACCCGAAGCGATCCTCGCGCGCGGCGCCGCAGGACCGGGGGCCGCCACGCGGCGCAGGGTAGCCCAGGGTTGACGGCGACCCCGCGACGCTCGAACCTCGCGCCGATGGGCTCACGGCTCGACGAGATCGCCGCGCGCGAGGCGCGCCACTTCCTGCCGGTGGTGCGCCGGCTCCCGGTGGCGCTCGTCGAAGGGCGCGGCTCGCGCGTGCGCGACGTCGAGGGGCGCGAGTACGTCGACCTGACCGCCGGCTGGGGCGTCTGCGCGATCGGTCACTGTCACCCGCGGCTCGTCGAGGCGATCGCGAGGCAGGCCGGCCGCCTGATGCAGACCACCAACCTCTTCTACACCCTCCCGCAGCTCGACCTCGCCGAGCGGGTGATCGGCTTCTCGCCGCCTGCGCTGACGCGCGCCTTCTTCACCAGCAGCGGGACCGAAGCGATGGAGGGAGCGCTCAAGCTCGCGCACCGCGCCACCGAGCGCACGCAGTTCGTGTCGACCACCAACTCCTTCCACGGCCGCTCGCTCGGCGCGCTCTCGGTCATCGGGCAGGACAAGCACCGCGCCCCCTACGCGCGGATCCTCCACGAGGGCTGCTTCGTCCCGTTCGGCGATCTCGACGCCGCACGCCGTGCGGTGGGCGCCAACACGGCGGCCTTCGTCGTCGAGCCGGTGCAGGGCGAGGGCGGCGTGAACGTGGCGCCGCCCGGCTACCTCGCGGGCCTGCGCGAGATCACGAGCCGCGCCGGCGCGCTGCTCGTGCTCGACGAGATCCAGACCGGAATCGGCAGGACCGGCCGCTGGCTCGCGCTGGAGCACGACGCAAAGCCCGCTGGTTCATTGAACTGGTGTCCGGACGTCGTCACGCTCGGGAAGGGTCTCGGCGGCGGCTTCCCGATCGCCGCCTTCCTATGCACCGAGGACGTCGCCAAGACCGTCTCGCTCGGCGACCACGGGGGCACCTACGCGGGCAACCCGCTGGCGTGCGCGGCGTCCGACGCGGTGCTGCGCGAGATCGACGAGCAGGGGCTCGTCGCGCGCGCCGACACGATCGGGCGTCGCGTGCTCGAGCGGCTCGAGCAGTTCGCCAAGCAGCACCCCGAGCGGGCCGCGCGCGCCCGCGGGCGCGGGCTCCTGCTCGGGCTCGAGGTGCGCGACGCCGAGGCGGCCGCGACGCTGTCGCGGCGCGCGATCGAGCGCGGCGTGCTGGTGAACGTGACGGCCGGCACGGTGCTGCGGCTCTTCCCGGCGCTCAACATCCCCGAGGAAGACCTCTGGCCCGCGCTCGAGACGGTGCTCGAGCTCGTCATCTCCGGCTGAGGTCGAGGTGGATCCCGCCTCGCTCTCCGACGTCCGCTACGAGGTCGAGCGCGGACTCGCCTGGATCACCATCGATCGCCCCGATCGCATGAACGCCTTCCGCGCACGGACGGTCGACGAGCTGATCCGCTGCATGAAGGCGGCGTGGGCCGACCCGGCGGTCGGTGTGGTGGCGTTGACCGGCGCCGGGGAGCGCGCCTTCTGCACCGGGGGCGACCAGAAGCAGCGCGCGGAGACGGGTGACTACGGGCCGTCGGAGTCGGGGCTGTTCGAGATCGAGACGCTCCACCGCGTGATCCGCGACCTGCCGAAGCCGGTGATCGCCGCGGTGAACGGCGCCGCGATCGGCGGCGGCCACGTACTGCACGTCATCTGCGACCTCACCATCGCGGCCGACCACGCGCGTTTCGGCCAGGCGGGCCCGCGGGTCGGGTCGTTCGACGCGGGCTTCGGCAGCGCCTTCCTGGCGCGCATCCTGGGCGACAAGCGCGCCCGCGAGGTCTGGTTCCTGTGCCGGCAATACGATGCCGACACCATGCTGCGATGGGGCCTGGTGAACGCGGTGGTGCCCGCCGCCGCGCTGCGCGCCGAGGTACGGCGCTGGGCCGACGAGATCCTCGCGCTGAGCCCGACCGCGCTTCGCTTCCTCAAGCACTCCTTCAACGCCGACAGCGAGTCGATCGCGGGCCTCGGCGCGCTCGCCTTCGACGGGCTGGACCTGTTCGTCGGGAGCCCCGAGGCGCGCGAAGGCGTCGAGGCGTTCCGAGCGCGCCGCACGCCGGACTTCTCGAAGTTCCGGCGATGACGCGGGTCGCGCTCGTGACGGGCGGCGCCGGCGCGATCGGCGCCGCGGTCTGCCGCGCCCTGGCCGCCCAGGGCCGCCGCATCGCGGTCGCCGACCTCGACGGCGCCGGCGCCGATCGGATCGCCGGCGAGCTCGGCGGCTGCGGCGTCGCGATGGACGTGGCCAGCGCCGCATCCGTCGAGCGCGCGCTCGGCGAGGTGCGAAGCCGCCTGGGGCCGATCGCGATCCTGGTCTCGTGCGCCGGCTGGGACGAGATGCGGCCCTTCGTCGAGACCGACGAGGCGTTCCAGGCACGCGTGCTCGAGATCAACCTGGCCGGGCCGGTCCGGGTGCTGCGCGCGGTCCTGCCCGACATGCAGAAGGAGCGCTTCGGTCGCGTCGTGCTCGTCTCCTCGGACGCGGCGCGCGTCGGATCGTCGGGTGAAGCGATCTACGCGGCCGCCAAGGCCGGGCTCCTCGCGCTCGCAAAGTCGGTGGCACGCGAGGTCGTACGCGACGGCATCACGGCGAACTGCGTGTGTCCGGGCCCCACCGACACGCCGCTCTTCCAGGGCCTCGCTCGGTCCTCGGGCGATGGGGAGCGGATCACCTCGGCGCTCGAGCGCGCGATCCCGATGCGGCGGCTCGGGCGGCCGGACGACGTGGCGCCGGCCGTCGCCTTCCTGGCGTCCGAGGACGCCGGCTACATCACCGGCCAGACGCTCTCGGTGAGCGGCGGGCTGACGATGGCGTAGGGCGCCTACGGCTCCCGTTGGGCGATCCCCCTGCTAGAGTACGCGCTCGTGCGCGCCCTCCCGACCGCGCTCCTGCTGGCGCTCGCAGTCGCATGCCACCGGGAGGCAACGCGCCCGCCCAACATCGTCTTGATCTCCGTCGACACGATGCGCCGCGACGCGCTGAAAGCCTACGACCCCGCCGCAGAAACGCTCCCCGAACTCGACGCCTTGGCGGCGCAGAGCGTCCGCTTCGAGCGCGCGGTGTCGACGGCGTCGTGGACGTTGCCGGCGCACGCCTCGATGCTCACCGGCCTCTATGCAGACCGGCACGGCGCGACCGACCCACGTGTCAGGCTCTCGCCAAGCTCGATGACGCTCGCGCAGAGCCTCCAGGCGCGCGGCTACGAGACGCTGGGCTTCACGAATGGCGGCTTCCTGGCCCCCGACTACGGCTTCGCTCGCGGCTTCGATCAGTACGACAGCAAGGAGGGCTCGGGACCGAGCGCCGAAGGCGCGCGGGACTCCGTCTTCGACCGCGCTGCCGCGAGACTCGCCGCGCGCAAGGAGTCGCGCCCGTTCTTCTTGTTCCTCCAGACCTACAGAGTGCACGACTACTACCGCCTTGCGCCCCGCACCCTGCCGCAGCTGCAGCGTCCCGTGCGCTCGGCCGACGAATATGAGGCCTGCCTGCAGGGGACCGAGCGCTGCGACGAGGACGACTGGGGCACGCTGCGCGCGCTCTACGCGGCCGAGCTGCGCGACCTCGATGGGTGCTTCGGACGGCTGCGCGACACCCTCGTGTCCGCCGGGCTCTGGGATCGAACCGTCGTCGTTCTGACCGCGGATCATGGCGAGGGCTTCGATCCCGCTCGCGGGCGCGTCCACCACGGCGGACGCCTGGACGAGGACGTAGTGCGGATCCCACTCCTCGTGCGCGTGCCGGGCCTCGCACCGAGCACGGTCGAAACGCCGGTATCGCTAGTGGACATCGTACCGACCCTCCTCGAGCTGCCCGGCGCTCCGGTGCCGGCCGACCTCGACGGCCGCTCGTTCGCGCCATGGCTTCGCGGTGCCGGGGGCGATGGCGCAGCGCGTTCCCTTTACGCGCAGGAGTTCTACTTCTCGTGGTGGCACGCGACGAGCATCCATTCGGCCGCGATACGGGCGCACCCGCTCGCGCTGGCCGTGATCGAGGGCGACCGCTGGTATCTGCGCTCGACCGACACCGAGCGGGTCTACGATGTCGCGAGCGACCCGCACCAGGAGCACGACCTCGGGGCGGGAAGCGGTGATCTGCCGGGCCTGCGCGCACGTGCGGTGACGCGCGACGTGGATCGCACCGACAGCGGGCTGTTGCACGCGGACCAGGCGCTGAGCGACCAGCTCAGGGCGCTCGGCTACGCGCAGTGATCGGCATCCCGATCGGCCACTCGGAAAGCCCCAGGACGTCGCTCCCGCCGTCGCCTTCCTCGCCGCGCGGCGCCGGCCTTCTCGTGGTACCGGCACGCGCGCGCTCTCTCCTCCTGGGTGTCTGCGTGGCGTTCGTGTTGCTGGTCGGCCTCCACCTGCATGGCTTCTCGCTCGCTGCGTGGCACTCGGAGCTGGACGGCTCCGCGCCGGCCGAAGTGCTGCTCGGCAATGCGCGTAAAGAGCGCTGGGACGACTGGGTGGTGCATCTCCCGCTCGCACTGGCGCAGGTCGCCCACAAGCCGCGCTTTCCCGTGATCAACGAGAACATCGGAATCGGTATGAACATGCTCGTGCCGATCTCGATCCCGGTCTGGCACCCCGTCGCACTGTTTCGGCCCATGACGTGGGGGTTCTTCCTGGGTCGCGACTTCGGGATCTCCTGGATGTGGTGGACCCGGGTACTGGGGCTCCTCAGCGTCTGGTTCCTCGTGTTTCTCATCCTGACCCGCGGACGCGTGGGTCTATCGTTGGCTGCAGCCCTGCTCCTCCTGCTTTCTCCCTTCCTTCAGTTCTGGTCCTTCAATGCAGCGCCATTTGCGATCTACGCGGGCTTGACCTGGCTCGCGGCGATATGCCTGGCGACGGCGACTCGACCGCGGGCGATCCTCGCGAGCGGCATCGCACTCGGCTGGAGCGGCGCCTGCCTCGCTTTGGAGACCTACCCGCCCTACCAGCTGATCCTCGGCTACCTCGTCCTGGTGTTGCTAGTCGGATTCCTCTGGGAGAACCGCGGCGCTCTGGAAATCCGTCGAAACGGCGGCTCGCGTATCCTGGCACTCTCGATCGCAATCCTCATCGCGGGTGCCGCCGTCGCGTGGCTGTGGTCCGGCGCACGCGACGCGATCGGGCAGCTGCAGAACACGGTGTACCCGGGTCGGCGTCTCTCGACGGGCGGCGACAAGCCGCTCTGGCAGCTGTTCAACGCAAACCTCTGGATTCCGCTGCAGGTCTCGAACTACGGGTCTCTCGGCCGATACACCTCCAGCGCGGCATCATTCTGGCTGGTTTCGCCCCTGATCGCGGCAGCGCTCCTCGTGAGGAGACTCGCGTCTCGAGAGCCGGTTCCGCCGCTGCTCGTAGGACTCGCGATCTACTGCGGGGTGATCCTCGTGGACTGTGAGATCGGCCTGCCCACGTGGTTCTTGCGCGCGTCGCTTCTGGGTCTCGTCCCGAGTGAGCGCGCCCTGTTGGGGCTCGGCTTCGCCGACGCAGCGCTTCTAGTGTGCTTCCTGGCGACGTCGCCGCCGCTCCGGACGGCGGACCGGTACGCCGACGCCGCGATTGCTCTGGCCTGGAGCGCATGGATCGCGTTCTGCGCGCGCTCACTCGCAAGCGCGCTTCCCGAAGCGAGGCCCGTCTGGCTGGTGCTGCTCGTCGCAGCCAACGGCGTGGTCGCGTTCGCGATCCTTCGACGCGTATCTCCAACGGCGCTCGTCGCCGCCCTCGCCGGCGGCCTTGCGGCATGCACCCTGTGGTTCAACCCGCTCGCCGTGGGAGGCTCCTCGTATCTGCTCGAAAACCCGCTGTCGCGGGTGATTCTCGAGATCGACCGGCTCGCCGGAGGGAAGACCGTATGGTCGACCTACGGGGACGACCGGGTCGCCAACCTGTTCCGCGTGCTGGGCGTGCACTCCCTGAACGGCGTGCATCCGATCCCCGAGCTCGCACTTTGGAGGCGGATCGATCCGCTGGGCGTCGACGAACTGCACTACAACCGGTTTGCGCACGTCTGGGTCGGCGAGGCGCGGACCGGAACAAGATTTGGACACCTGCAGGACGTGCTGGCATTGTACGCGGATCCCGAGGAAGGCGTGCTCGAGCAGCTTGGCGTCACGCATCTGCTGGCGCGAATGGACTCGAGCGCGGGCAGACGTCTCCAGCCGTACAAGCCCATTGCTCGAGTGGGGCCGTTCGGGATCTTCGAATTGCCGCTGCATCGGAGAAGGTGAGCGCGCTGCGTGGATCCGCCGCAAGGCGCTTCACTCGCCGACCTGCGCAGAGTATCCTCCGGCGGCATGATCGCCGCCGTGGTCCCCTGCTTCCGCGTGAAGCGACACATCCTCGACGTCCTCGCCGCCGTGCCGGCCCTGGTCGAGCGGATCTACGTGGTCGACGACGGGTGCCCGGAGGGCAGCGGCGATCTGGTCGAGAGCACCTGCCGCGACCCGCGCGTGCGCGTGCTGCGCCACGACGGCAACCGCGGCGTCGGCGCCGCCACGCTGACCGGCTACCGCGCCGCGCTGGCGGACGGCGCGCGCGTGATCGTCCGGCTCGACGGCGACGGCCAGATGGATCCCGCGCTGATCCCGCGCCTCGTCGCGCCCGTTCTCGACGGCGAGGCGGACTACGCGAAGGGCAACCGCTTCTTCGAGCTCGAGGGCCTCGCGGCGATGCCGCGGCTTCGCCTCGTCGGCAACTCGCTGCTCTCCTTCGCCAGCAAGCTGTCCTCCGGCTACTGGAACGTCTTCGACCCGACCAACGGCTTCACGGCGATCCATGCCGAGGTGCTGCGTCGGGTGCCGCTCGACAAGCTCTCGCGCGGCTACTTCTTCGAATCGGATCTCCTGTTCCGCCTCGGGACGCTGCGCGCCGTCGTGTGCGACGTGCCGATGCCCGCCCGCTACGGCGACGAGGAGAGCTCGCTCGTGGTCCGGCGCGTCGCGCTCGAGTTCGCGCGCAAGCACGCCGCGAACGCGGCGAAGCGGATCTTCTACAACTACTACCTGCGCAACTTCAACATCGCGTCGATCGAGATCGCGCTCGGGATCCCGGCCGTCCTGTTCGGGCTCTGGATCGGCGTCACGCGCTGGGTCGAAGGCTCGCTGCACAACGTGCCGCAGACGAGCGGCACGGTGATGCTCGCCGCGCTCCCGCTCCTGGTCGGCATCCAGCTGATCCTCGCCTTCCTCTCCTACGACCTCGCGAACGTGCCCCGCGACGTCCTGCACCGGCGGCTGGGAGAGCGTCAGGCGCGGCGGCCGACGACGACGAACTCGTTGTGACGGAACACGTGTCCGAGCGAGCGCGGGAGCGGGAACGAGTAGCCCCGCTCGATCTCGCAGCCGAGGCGCGCCAGCAGCGCCCGGAGCGCGCCCAGATCGAGGAACGAGACGTGCGTCGGATCGGAGCGAAAGCCCGCTTCCTGCGGCGTGATCAGCACCACCCGCCCGCCGGGCCGGAGGAAGGCGAGGTGCTCGGCGACGAGCGCCTCCGCCGCCGCGGGACGGAGATGCTCGAGCACGTGCGCGAAGAGCAGCGCGTCGAAGGGCGCCGCACCGGAGCCCACGCTGCGGAAGGCGTCGGGCTCGAAGGCGTCGAGCCCGCGGCGTCGCGCGGCCGCCACCGAATGCGGGTTGGCGTCGATGCCGACCGAGCCCGGCGGCAGGTGCGCGAGGTTGCGCCCGATGCCGCAGCCGACGTCGAGCGTGCGCCCGAGGCGCAGCCGGCGCAGATTCCACCGATAGGGCGCCTGCACGTCGAGCCAGCGCTTCCAGCGCGCTCCCGAGAGGCGCTCGAGGCGCTCGGCGTAGGCGCGGCTCCCGGTGTCGGACGCTTCGGGCACGAACGCCATTGTAGGGCGCCGGCTTGACCGCAGCGCGCATCACCTTCGCGATCCCGTTCCATCGCGGCCTGCGGTGGCTGCGCGAGGCGATCGAGAGCGTGTGCTCCCAGCAGGTCGAAGCGTGGCGCGCCGTCGTGCTCGACGACCGCGGGGAGGACGCGGAGTCGGTCGCGGAGCTCGTCGCGGGCTTCGGCGATCCGCGCGTCGAATGCCTGGCCAATGCGGCGACGCTCGGCATGGTCGGCAACTTCAACCGGGCGCTCGAGACGGCGTCGACCGAGCTGGTGACGTTGCTGCACGCCGACGACCGGCTGCTCCCGGACTACGCGGGGCTCATGCTCGGGCTCGCCGATGCCCATCCCGGCGCGGTCGCCTTCTGCTGCGACGCGGTCATCATCGACGGGGACGGCCGCCCCCGCTTCTCGCTCCCCGACGCCGTGAAGCGCTGGCTGCTCCCGGCCGGCGACCCCTGGAGCCTCGCGGGCGAGCGAGGGCTGCATGCGCTCCTGCGCGGCGACTTCGTCATGTGCCCGACGCTCTGCTGGCGGCGGCCGGTGCTCGGCGCGCGCCGCTTCGACGCGCGCTGGCGCCAGGTCCAGGACCTCGACCTGCTCGCGCGGCTGCTGCTCGACGGCGAGTCCATCGTCGGCTCGCGCCGGCGCGCCTACGCCTATCGGCGTCACGCCGGGAGCGCGACCGCGCTGCAATCCGAGAGCCTGCTGCGCTTCGACGAGGAGTTCGCGCTCTACGCGCGGCTGGCCGGTGAGGCGCGCGCGCGCGGCTGGGCTCCCGCCGCGCGCGTGGCGGAGCGCGCCGCGATCGTCCGCCTGCACCTCGGCGTCCGCGCCGCCGCCGACCTCGCCGCGCTGCGGCCGGGTGCCGCGCTGCGCAAGCTCGGCTACCTGCTCCGCGCCGCACCCGGGTCGGGCGAGACCGCCGGCAGCCGGTAGAGGTGGTTGGTCCCGACGGATCCGAGGTACTCGTAGCCCGAGAGCCGCTCGAAGGCCTCGCGCTGCTGCGCCTCGCCGTGGAACAGCGCGTGGGTCACGCCGAGCGCGCGCAGCTCCGGCCCGGTCGGGTCGACGTAGACGACCACCGAGTCCTGTGAGCGCAGCTTGAACGAGGGCCGCGGCTCGGCGGACGCGACGAAGGCGACGTGCGCGTAGCGGTCGTACACCCCTCGCCAGCGGCCATGGGGATCGATGCGCGCCCAGAGCTCGAGCTGGGGCAGCGTGTGCGTTCCGTTGATCGACCGCACGCCGAGTGCGCGGAAGAGGTTGGCGACCTCGTCGGAGCCGAACGCCACCCAGGTGCTCGAGCCGCCGGCCTCGCGGTCGATCTCGACGATCCGGCGCGAGAGGTCGTTGCCCACGAGGTAGCCGGCGCCGCCCACCGCGATCGGGTTGAACCACGCGGTCGTGGCGAGTGATGCCACCGCGATCGCGAGCGCGGGGAGCGCGCGGCGGCGCGCGGCGAGCACCCACGCCGCGAGGACGCCGTTGGCCGCCGTGAGCGGCAGCAGCCACGCGAGCCGCGCTCCCGGAAGCGCGCGCGCGAGCGGCACGGCGCAGAGCGCGAGCCCGAGCGCGAAGCCGGCCGAGAGCAGGACGATGCGGCGGCGGTCGCGCACCGGCTCGGCGCAGGCGAGGAAGCGCACCAGCAGGACGGCGTCGGCGAGCCCGAGCGCGAGCACGGCGCGGCGGCCGGGTGCGAGCGCGAGCAGCGAGGCGCGGGCCAGCCAATCGGGAAAGCCGGCCGCGATGTAGACGGCGAGCGCGAACCACAGCGCGACCACGGGCAGCGCGAAGCGGTCGAAGCGGCTGCGGTCGGCCGCGCTGCGCCAGAGCCAGCTCCCGACAGCCACGGGCGCGAGCATCCAGAACGATGCGGCCTCGCAGACGTTGAAGAGCGGGCCCCAGTCGCGGGCCCAGAGCGGCGCGGCGAGATTCGCGTTGGCGAGCTGCCAGAGCGTGCGATCGCCGCCCGTCGCGATGCGCAGCCCCGGATACGCGGTGCCGCGCATGCGCTGGATCGCCTCGCGCGCATCCCACGCGAACCACGCGACGGCGCCTGCGACGACGAGCGCCGCGGCGAGGAACGCCGCGGCGCGGAGCGGGCCGTGATGCCGCAGCTCCAGCTCGCGCCTCCCGTCGAGCCAGAAGCCTGCGACCAGCGCCACATAGAGCCACGCGAGCGGAACCTGGAACGGGGGATAGAGCGCCAGAGCGAAGCACGCTCCCGCGTAGGCGAGCGCGACCGCGCTCGCCGCGATCGCGGCCGGCCGTCGCGCGCGCGCGAGCGCGACGGTGGCGACGAACGCGACGCCCATGCTCGCAGCCTGCGGTGCGGCGTTGAACGACCAGAACTGGAAGAACGGCGAGGAGGCCAGCGCGGCGGCGCCGGCAGCCGAGAGCGCGAGCCGCCCTCGGCTGACCAGGTAGAAGACGGCGGTCCACGAGCCGAAGAGGCCGAGCGCCCGGCTCCACCAGAGCCACGCCATCCCGACGTCGTCGCCGAGGAAGAATCCCCACATCGTCGGATGGAAGAGCGCGAGCGGATACGCGACCGGCAGCTCGATCGGCAGGAGCGCGCTCTGTCCGAGCCCGATGCGGTCGTTGACGCGGGGAAAGCCGGGCTCGTGGGCCGCCTGCGCGAACGCGAGCGGGAGCTGCACCTTCCAGTCGTCGGACCGGATCGCGCGCGGCTCGCCGAGGAGCACCTCCGAGGGCAGGCTCCCGTCGATGAGCGCATGCCAGGCCGAGATCGAGAAGCCGTGCACGCGCAGCGCCACGAGGCCGGCGAAGAGCAGGGCGAGGCCGATCGGAAGGGCAGCGCGGCGCACCGGCCGCGCAGCATAGGGCAGGCGGCGCGACCCTTGGAAGGTGTGCGGCGATCGCGTTAGGCTCGGCTTGAGGAGGAGGCTCCATGCGACGTACCTCCGTGCTCGCCCTGCTTCCGATCGCGCTCCTCGCCGCGAGCGCGCTGGCGCAGGAGGCGACGCCCAAGCTCCCGCGCACGCAGCGACCCGCGGACGCCAAGGTCTACCTGATCTCGCCGGCCAACGGCGCCGACGTGTCGAACCCGGTCACGATCCGGTTCGGGCTCGCCGGCATGGGCGTGGCACCGGCCGGTGTGGCCTTCCCCAACACCGGTCACCACCACCTGCTGATCGATGTGCCTGCTCCTCCGCCCGATCTGCCGATCCCGAAGGACGAGCACCACATGCACTTCGGCGGCGGGCAGACGGAGGTGACGCTCACGCTCCCGCCCGGCGAGCACACCCTGCAGCTCGAGCTCGCCGACAAGGACCACATCCCGTTCGACCCGCCGCTGCTGTCCGAGCCGATCAAGATCCGGGTGAAGTGAGCAGCGCGGCGTAGCCCTCGCGAAAGGTCGGGAAGCGGAAGCGGTAGCCCGTCGCGCGGAGCCGTCCGTTGCGGCAGCGTCTGTTGACTTCGCTCGCTGCGCTCGCTGCGCGAATCGGCCTCCGGCCGATTGGGTTGCTGAGCTGCAGCACGTCCTGATCGACTTCGCTCGGCTTCGCCTCGCTGCGCGCGCCCGCTCCGCGGGCGCTTGCGGGATGATCTAGTCGAGCGGCTTGCCTCGGAGCTGACGGCGGCTCGACCGCGAGGCGCTCGGCGAGCCATTGCACGACGGTGGCCTCGTCGGCGGGGTCGTCGTCGACGCCGAGGTAGATCGGAGCGAGCGGCTCGCCGCCGAGGGCTAGCGCGAGGAGGTGGCGCAGCGCTCCCGCCGCGTCGTCGCGGTGGATGCGATTGGTGTAGTGCCCGCGGCGGGCCTGCGCCCGGCCATCGCGCACGCTCTCGACGAGGCGCGTCCGGCCTGGGCCGTAGATGCCGCCGAGGCGCACCGCGGTGGTGGGAAGACCGCTCTCGAGGAGGACGCGCTCCGCCTCGAGCATGCGCGCGCCGCGGAAGTCGCGCGGCTCGGTCGCGCTCTCCTCGTCGACCCACTCGCCCGCGCGCTGCCCGTAGACGCTGGTGCTCGAGGCGAAGAGGACGCAGCGCAGCGGCTCGCCGCGCCGCACCACGACGTCGAGCACGCGGCGCAGGCCGTCGACGTAGACGGCGCGGTATGCGTCGTCCGCCGACCCGTCGGGCGCTGCGGCGTAGATCAGCGCGTCGACCCGGCCCTCCGCGGCGGCATCGATCGCGACCGCCAGGCCGGCGCCGTCGCCGAGGTCGGCGGCGACGGGGACCACGGCAGCGGAAAGCCCCTTCGGCTGCCGGCGAAGGCCGAGCACGCGGTGGCCGTCGGCGGCGAGCTGTCCCGCGAGCACGGCGCCGACGTAGCCGCAGCCGGCGATCAGCACCTGCCCCGCGGATCCCGTCTCAGCCCCCGTACAGACCGCCGTTCACGTGGATCACCGTTCCGTGTACGTAGCTCGCGCGCGCGGCGAGGAAGGCCACCACCTCGGCCACCTCCTCGGGGCGGCCCATCCGCCCGAGCGGAATGCGCTCGAGGATGCGGCGCTTCGCCTCCTCGGGGAGCTCGGCGGTCATGTCGGTCTCGATGAAGCCGGGGGCGACGGAGTTGACCAGGATGTCGCGCCCGGCGAGCTCCTGCGCGAGCGACTTGGTGAGCGCGTCGAGGCCCGCCTTCGCCATCGTGTAGGGAGACTGCCCGCGGTTGCCGACGTGGCCCACCACGCTCGAGATCTGGATGATGCGCCCGGCGCGCTGCTTCAGCATGAAGCGCCTCAGCACGAGCTTGGTCAGGTACCAGGTGCCGCGCGCGAGCGCCGCGACGGCATCGTAGTCGTCGAGCTTCATCGTGGGCGTCGGCGCGTTGCGCACCACCCCGGCGTTGTTGACCAGCACGTCGATCCGGCCCGCGCGCTCCTGGAGCTCCGCGACGAGCGCGTCGACCTCGGCCGGAAGCGCGAGGTCCGCGCGCAGCGCGAGCGCGTCGGGCAGCTCGCCGGCCAGCTTCGCCGCCGCCTCGCCGCTCGCGTTGTGGTGCACGACGACGCGAAGCCCTTCGCCCGCCAGCGCGCGACAGCACGCCGCGCCGATGCCGCGCGCGCCGCCGGTGACGAGTGCGACGGGCTTCTCCGACATGGCGGCAGGTTAGCAGCGGCCGTCAGGAGGCTCGGATCCAGCCTTCGCCCCGAGGCCCACCTCCGCGAGCCGCTCCCCGAGCCGCTCGGGCCGCGAGACCACCACGTGCGAGCCGGGCGGCAGGGCGGCGTCGAGACGGCGGAAGTAGCGCTTGTCGGTGCGCCCCTCGACGATCACCACGATGCCGCGGTCGTCCTCGCTGCGGATCAGCCGGCCGATCATCTGCTTCAGGTTGAGCAGCATCTTCCCGAGCGTGTAGCGCTCGAAGGCGTCGATGCCGGCGCGCCGCAGGCGCAGCTCGCGCCGGCGGCGCAGCTCGGTCGGCACCTCGAAAGGAAGCTTCTCGATCACGACGGCCTGGAGCTGGTCGCCCGGCAGGTCGAGGCCCTGCCAGAACTTGCGCGCGCCGAGCAGCACGGCGCCGCCGCGCGAGAAGCGCTCGACCAGCGCGTTGGGATCGTCCGCTGCGCGCCGCGGCGCCAGCACCTCGAGGCCCGCCTCGCGGAGACGCGGCGCGAGCCGCGTCGCGACGTCCTGCATGCGCCGCAGGCTCGTGAAGAGCCCGAGCGTCCGGCCTCCGAGCTGCAGCGCGAGCCGCTCGATGATGTGGGCCGTCTCCTCGACCAGCTCGCCCCGCTCGGGGAGCGCCACCACGCGCATGTGCTCGGCGTAGGGGAACGGGCTCGGGACCGACACCGTCGTGATGTCGGGTGCATCGGAGGAGCCCAAGCCCACGAAGCCCTCCGGCATCGGCTGGATGCCGAGCTCGCCGAGCGAGGCGAAGGCGTCGCCGTCGATGAAGAGGCTCGCCGAGACGCCGGCGAAGCTCTCGAGGCGGGCGAGGAAGTGCTCGCGGAAGGCCTCGGCCGGCGAGACGCGCCGCACCGCCAGTCGCCAGCGGTCGAAGGGCGCCTCGACGCTCTCGAACACCGCCACCGAGTCCTCCGAGCCAGCGAAGGCGAGGCGCAGCGCGCTCGCCGCCGCGCGCAGATCCTCGGGCGTGCGCGAGAGCCCCCCGCTCGCCTCGTCGGGATCGACCAGCGCGTCGATCTCGCGCGCCACCGCCTCGATGCGCGCGGCCGCCGTCTCCGCGAGCGCCGCGGCATCCGCCAGCGGCCCGCCGAGATGCTCGGGCACCTGCACCTCGCCGAACTCGCCGGCCAGGGGCTCGAGGGCACGGCCGAGCGACACCAGCTCCTGTTGGATCGCGCGCCGCCACGCGATCGGCTCCTTGCGGAGCGCGCGCCGCTTGGAAGCCGGTAGAAGCGGATCCACGGCAGCTCCCGCGAAGCCCGCCGGGACAGTCTGGCTTGGACGACCGAACACGTCGTCGAGCCGGTCGAGCACCTCCTCCGGCCGCACCGAGAGCGCGTAGACGTCGTCGGCGACGTCGGCCAGCTCGTGCGCCTCGTCCACCACCGCGTGGGCGAAGGGCGGGTAGTCGGAGGGCCAGCGCAGCAGGAGATCGTGGTTGGCGACGACCAGGTGCGCCTGTCCGAGCGCGGCGCGGCGGCGGCCCATCGGACAGGCCGGGTGCGCGGCGCACTGCTCGCGCGAGCACTGCTCGGCGCGCGCGGCGACCGAGCGGTGCAGGAGCTCGCCGAGCCCCGGGTGCCGCCGCAGCCACGCCGCCGACAGCGATCCCACCTCGCCGTGCGGCCGGATCGACGCGCACGCCGCCAGCGCGGCGTAGGCGAGGCGGTCCTCCGCGAAGATGCGCGGCTCGAGCCCCTCGGCGAGTGCCAGCGCCAATCGCCGCTCGCACAGGTAGTTGGCGCGTCCCTTGATCGAGAGCGCGCGCAGGCCGGGGTGCCCGAGGAAGCGCGCCGCGGCCGGAATGTCCTTCGAGAGGAGCTGGTCCTGCAGCAGCTTGGTGCGCGTCGAGACGACGAGGGGATGGAAGCGCTCGCCGCGCGCCTCCGCCGCCTGCGACCGCTCGACCGCGAACGGGATCAGCGCCGCGAGGTACGCCAGCGACTTGCCGACGCCCGTGCCGCCCTCGAGCAGCAGCGTGCCGCCGTCGCGCAGCCGTGCCGCGAAGTGGCGTGCCAGCTCGACCTGCGCCTCGCGCACGCGGTAGCCGGGGAAGTGGCGGCCGCCGCGCTCGGCGTCGCGCAGCGCAGCGGCGATGGCGTCGGGAGCGAAGGCGACCGGCGGCTCGGAGCTCGGCCCGACCTCGACGAACTCCGACCCACCGGCCGAGGCCGGCGGAGCGTCCTTGGCGAGGAGCGCGATCCACGGCGACTCGGGCGCGTAGCTCTCGAGCGCGCGGCGAGCGGCGCCGTATCGCGCCTCGCCGGCGCGCGAGGCCGCGGCGATCGCGGAGACGACGCGCGCCGTGTCGAGCGCGTCCTCGAAGGCACGATGGCGCTCCTCGCGGCCGAGGAGGAGCCGCGAGAACGTCTCGAGCCGCAGGTCGGGGGCGTCGGGATGGGTGACCGCGAGGAGGTCCTGCGTGTCCAGGTAGACCGCGTCGGCGAGACCACCGCCGATGAAGCGCGCCAGGAAGTGGCGCTCGAAGGCGGTGTTGTGCGCGACCAGCGCGCGGCCGGCGAGCGCCTCGCGGATCGAATCGCGCACCGACGCGAGCGGGGGGGCGTCCGCCACCAGCGACTCGTCGATGCCCGTGAGGCGCTGGATCGCGGGCGGGATCGCAGCGCCGGGGCGCACCAGCGTGCGCAGGCCCCGAGGCGTCGCGCCGGGCTCGAGCAGGACCGCGCCGAACTCGAGGATCTCTGCGCCCGCGTCGGTCGACAAGCCCGTCGTCTCGAGATCGACGACGGCGACCGGGCCCACCCGCGAGAGCCACTCACCGAGCGCATCGAGGTCGAGCCCGAGCGCCTCCGCGTCGACCGGCTCGAGCCGACACGAGCTGCGGTCAGACGTAGATGCCGCCCTTGTACTGCTTGTCCTGGCGGATCTTCACGTTGACCAGCGCGGGAAGTCCGGAGGCCGCGGCGCGCTCGAGCGCGGGGCGGATCTGCTCCGGCCGCTCGCAGTACTCGCCGTGCCCGCCGAGCGCCTCGACCACCTTGTCGTAGCGCGTGTAGGCCAGCTCGGTCGCGACCAGCCGGTCCCAGCCATAGACGGCGCCCTGCGGGCGCATCATCTGCCCCCACGCACCGTCGTTGCCGACGATGCCGATGATCGGGAGCTTGAAGCGGACGGCGGTGTCGTACTCGAAGCCGTTCAGGCCGAACGAGCCGTCGCCGTACACGATCACGACGCGCTTCTTCGGATGCGAGAGCTGCGCGGCGAGCGCGAAGGGCATGCCGACGCCGAGCGTCCCGAGCGGGCCCGGGTCCATCCAGGATCCCTCCCCCGGCACCGGGATGATCTTCGCGGCGGTCGCGACGATGTCGCCGCCATCGCCGACCACGATGGTCTCGCCGAGCGTCCCGAGCCAGTCCCGCACCTCGCGGCACATCCGCTGCGGGTCGACCGGCGACTCGTCGCTGTTGAGCGCCGCCTCGACCTTCTTCTCCTCCTCGACCTCGACCTTGCGCAGCTCGTCGCGCCAGCCGGTGTAGTCGAGCCGAACGCCCGAGTTCTTCATCTCCTCGAGCATGAGCTCGAAGGTGCAGGCCAGGTTGCCGACGAGCCCGACGTCGGCGGGGCGGTTCTGCCCGATCAGCGTGGCATCCATCTCGAGCTGGATGATCTTGGCGTCGGCCGGGATCGTCTTGCCGAAGGCGAGCCGGAAGTCGAGCAACGAGCCCGCGAGGATGATCAGGTCGATCTGCTTCAGCGCGGCGCGGCGCGAGCGGTTCAGGAAGTTCGGCGAGTCGGGCGGGATCGTGCCGCGCCCCATCCCGTTGGTGTAGGACGGCATGTGCGTCTCGTCGATGAACGCGTTCATCGCCGCGCTGGCCATCGACCACTTCACCGAGGTGCCGGCCATCAGCATCGGGCGCTTCGCCTTCTCGAGGAGCGCGAGCGCGGCGCGCACCTCGGCGCGATCCGGCGAGAGGCGCGGCGGCGCGGTGCGGATCGGCGGGATCGGCGCCTGCTCCCACTCCACCTGCCCCATGAAGACGTCCATCGGGATCTCGAGGAAGGCGGGGCCGGGAATGCCAGAGACCGCGTGCCGGATCCCCAGCTCGACGTATTCGGGAATGCGCCGCGTCTCGTAGCAGGCGTCGGCC
Organism: Myxococcota bacterium; assembly: GCA_035506135.1. Taxonomy (GTDB): domain Bacteria; phylum Myxococcota_A; class UBA9160; order UBA9160; family PR03; genus DATJPY01. Next base: position 25,505 of record DATJPY010000130.1, read on the forward strand.
CACTTGGTGATCGGCTTCATCAGGCCGACGTGGTCCATCTCCTGGAGCGAGCCGCGCCGCAGGTTGCTGAAGGGACCCTGGCCGCCGATCACGAGGATCGGCGAGTTGGCGCGCCAGGCGTTGGCGACGCCGGTGGTACCGTCGGTGACGCCGGGCCCCGCCGTGATCGCGGCGACGCCGACCTTGCCGGGGTTGCACCGGGCCCACGCATCGGCGGCGTGGACGGCCGCTTGCTCGTGGCGCACGTCGATCACGCGGATGCCCTCGTCGAGGCAGCCGTCGTAGAGCGGCATGATGTGGCCGCCGGAGAGCGTGAAGATGCACTCGACGCCGGCCTGCTTGAGGGCGCGGGCCAGCGGCTTGCCGCCGTGAACGGGCATGGTCGTCTCCGTCGCTGCGAGTTGGCGCGACGGTATCACCAAACCGCCCCCGATGCCTCCGGGGCAATCAGCCGGCCTGGAGTCAGCGAGTCACGCGGAAGTCGACGCGGCGGTTCCAGCGCCAGGCGGACTCGTCGTGCCCCTGCACGGCCGGAGAGCTCGAGCCGAAGCTCACCGCCTTCATCCGGGCCGGCGACACGCCGAGGTCGGAGAGGTACTTCTTCGTGGCGTTCGCGCGCCGCTCGCCGAGCGCGAGGTTGTACTCCTCGCTGCCGCGCTCGTCGCAGTGGCCTTCGACCGTGACGAGCTTCCACTCGGTGTGGGCCTGGATCGCCTGCGCGTTCGACTTGAGCGTGGTGCGCGCATCCGAGCGGAGGTCCGAGGAGTCGTAGTCGAAGTAGATGGTCGCGAGCTCGCGGACGCGCTCCGGCTCGCTGCTCTCGCTGTCATGCGAGCCGTCGCCGGTCTTGAACTCGCTGCTGCCGATCCCCGGCTCCTCCTCGGCGGGCTTCTTCTTCGAGCAGCCGAGCACGCCCACGGCGGCCACCAGGCCGAGGATCGCGAGCGGAGCGAGAAGCCTCCGCACGCCTTGCTTGCGATCGAGAACGACGCCGGACATGGACCCACCCCCCGAAGATCCCGGCGGACCGAGCGACCGCCGGCCCCGACGACCCCGCGCCTCGATCCGGCGCTGTCGGGGACACATGCGAGGTTCGCAGTGTGGGGATTCGCCGCGAATCCCGCAAGCGCGGAGGGCCGGTCAAGGAGCGCGCTCCGCCGGCCGATCCCGAGCACGATGGCCGACTCCGACCGCGCGCGCTCGTCCGCGAGCCGCCCCGATCTCGACGCCGATGCCTCGGCTCGCTACCGGGTCGAGCTGCTCGCGTGGGTCGAGGTCGGCGAGTCGGGCGTCGACCACGTCGAAGGCGCGAGCCGGTCGACGCTGCGCTGGGAGCGCATCGAGCGCGCGCTCGCTGCGGAGGTCGGCGAGCCCGATGGCGTCCGCACCATCGTCTTCGACCTGGTCGTGGAGCGCAAGCACGCGGAGTGCCTGGTGCGCCGCTTCGACGCCGAGCCGGGCGAGCCGGCGCAGGCGATCGCGCGGGCGATCGCCGAGCGCCTCGGCAGCGCGCGCTGCTCGCGCTCGCTCCTCGCGCTCGCGGCCGAAGGGGTGCCGACGCGCGCGTACCCCGATCTCGAGTCGCTGGCCGACGACGCGCTGGAGGAGCTGGGGCTCTAGCTGTTGACTTCGCTCGGCTTCGCCTCGCTGCGCGCGCCCGCTTCGCGGGCGCTTGCGGGGATGATCCAGACGATCCGGGTGCCTCGAAGGCGGCGGGGCCCTCCGTCGCTAGAGTGATGGAATGCGTCTGCCCAGCCGACGGGGATCGACGATCGATCCGCTGCGCAGCGAGCGCTCGTGCGCGGTCGCGCGCCGCGGGATGGTGTGCGCGAGCGTTCCGATGGCGGCTTCTGCGGGAGTCGAGATGCTGCGGCGCGGGGGCAATGCCGTCGACGCTGCGATCGCGACGGCCGCCGTGCTCGCCGTCGTCGAGCCGATGATGACCGGGATCGGCGGCGATGCCTTCGCGCTGGTGTGGTCGGCTGGCGAGGGGCGGCTCTTCGGTCTGAATGGAAGCGGTCGGGCGCCGGCGGGTGCGACGCTCGAGGCGTATCGCGCGCAAGGGATCCGCGAGATCGCGCCGCGCGGGATCCTCTCGGTGACCGTGCCCGGCGCCGTACACGCCTGGGAGACCCTCGCCCGCCGGCTCGGCTCGATGCCGCTCGCGGAGCTGCTCGGGCCCGCGATCCGTGCCGCCGAGGACGGCTTCCCGGTGACGGAGCTCGTCGCCCACTACTGGAGCCTGCTGGTCCGAACCGGCGGGCTGCGCAACCGCGCGGCGCGCGAGCACTGGGCGCCGGACGGCGAGGCGCCACGCGCCGGAAGCTGGTTCCGCGCGCCCGCGCTCGCGCGCACGCTGCGGGAGATCGCGGAGGGCGGCGCGACGGCCTTCTACGAAGGCGGCCCGGCCCGCGCGATCGCCGAGACCTCGCGCGCCGAGGGCGGCTTCCTCGAGATGGCCGATCTCGCGGCGCACACGTCGACCTGGGTCGAACCGATCTCGACGCACTATCGCGACGTCGAGGTGGTCGAGCTGCCGCCCAACGGCCAGGGCATCGCCGCGCTGATCGCGCTCAACCTGCTCGAGCACTTCGAGCCGGTCGAGGCCGCGAGCGCGCTCGACTGGCATCGGCGCATCGAGGCGGTGAAGCTCGCCTTCGCCGACCGCGCGGCCTACGTGGCCGACCCCGACCACGCGCACGTGCCGGTGAAGCAGCTCCTCGACAAGGGCCTCGCGCGGCGGCGCGCGGCTGCGATCGGCGATCGCGCCCTCCCCGGCGCCGCACCGGCACTCGCCGCGAGCGACACGACCTACCTGTGCGCCGCGGACGCGCGGGGCAACCTGGTGTCGTTCATCCAGAGCCTCTTCACCGGCTTCGGCTCCGGGATCGGCTGCGGCGACACCGGCGTGCTGTTGCAGAGCCGCGGCGCAGGCTTCGTCCTCGACCCGGCACACCCGAACTGCCTCGCTCCGGGCAAGCGGCCGTTCCACACCATCATTCCGGCGTTCCTGCTGAGCGACGGACGTCCGGCGCTCGCCTTCGGGATCATGGGGGGCGACGTCCAGCCCCAGGCCCACACCGCCTTCGTCGCGAACCTCGTCGACCACGGCTGCAATCCGCAGGAGGCGCTCGACCGGCCGCGCTTCCGCTACCTCGGCGGGCGGCGCGTGGCGATCGAGGCACCCGACCTCCCTCTCGCCGGCGGCGAGCGGCTGGGCGCCGCGCTCGCCGCGCGCGGGCACGAGGTCGTCGGCCCCGGAAGCGCGCTGGCCGACACCTTCGGCGGCGGCCAGGCCATCGCCGCGGGCGAGGACGGCGTGTGGATCGGCGCCAGCGACCGCCGCAAGGACGGTTGCGCGCTCGGGCTCTGGGACTAGCTCGCCGGAATCAGCTCGACGCGCCGGTTCTGGGCGCGGCCCTCGGCCGTGTCGTTGCTCGCGACCGGGTCGGCCTTGCCGAAGCCCTTCGTCTCGAGGCGCGACGCCGCGATGCCCCGCTTCACCAGGAAGTCGCGCACGGAGTCCGCGCGCCGCTGCGAGAGCTTCAGGTTGTACGCCTCGCTCCCGATCGAGTCGGTGAAGCCGTGGACCGCCACGTGGACGTCGGTGCACTGCTCGAGGCGCGCCTCCCACTCGCCGAGCACCTTCTCCCCATCGGGCCGGATGGTGGCCTTGGCGAAGTCGAAGTTGACGCCCGGGAGGCTCACCTTCTCCTTGCACGGATCCGGCTTGGCGGGCTCGGGCGGCTTCGCCGGCGCCGCCTGGGCGACCTGCTTGGGCGGCGCCTTCGGCTTCCTGCACAGGAAGTAGCCCGCGACCGCGCCGCCTGCGAAGCCGAGCACGCCGCCCAGGATTCCCGGCCCTGCCGACCCGTTCTGGCCGAGCTCCACGCCGGCGAGGGCGCCGCCCGCGCCGCCGATCGCGGAGCCGATCACACCGCACGTGGCCGGCCCGATGGACTGGAGGGTCGCGCACGAGCTCAGGAGGCAGCCGATCAGGGCCAGGGCCAGGACGCGGGTCGCTCTCACGAGATCGCTCCTTCGACGTGTCGTGCCCGAGCCGGGCGCCGCGCCTTCATACCATCTGCAGGGGGCGGAGCACACGAAAAAGTTGCGCGAGGGAGTCCCACCTCAGCGAGCCCCTCGGGCGCGAGTAAGCGCGGCGTCGAGCGAGAGGTCCTCGTGGAGGATCCGGCGCCACTCCGCGAGGCGGCGGGCGCGATTCGCGGCGAGCACTCCGGTGAGCCGCCCGCCGCGGCCGAAGAGCGCGACGAAGCGCCGCTCGGCGAACGAGCCCTCGACCACGTGGACCTCGTCGCCCGCCCGCGGTCGGCCCGCCGCCATGATCTTGACGTCGTACTGATCCGACCAGACGTAGGGCACCGGCGCGAACGGGCGCGCGGCGGCCGGCCCGTCGAGCAGGCTCCCTGCCGCGGCGACGGCCTGCTCGACCGCGTTGGTCCAGTGCTCGACGCGCAGGGCCTCGCCGTAGCGCGGGTGATGCCAGCGCGCGACGTCGCCGGCCGCGACGATGCCCGGCGCCGCGATGCAGCGAGCGTCGCACACGACGCCGTCCCGGAGCGCGAGCCCCGACCCCTCGAGCCAGCCCGTCTCGGGTCGCACGCCGATGCCGACCACCACGAGGTCCGCCTCGAGCGCGCGGCCGTCGGCGAGCCGAACGCGCTCGATCCGCCCCGCGCCCTCGAGCGCCGCCACCGACGCGCCGAGCTCCAGGCGCACGCCGTGGTCGCGGTGCAGGGCGGCGCAGAAGGCACCGAGCTCCGGACCGAGCGCCTGCTCGAGCGGCTGGCCGAGCGCCTCGACGAGGACGACCTCGAGCCCGAGCGAACGGCACGAGGCGGCGACCTCGCTGCCGATGAAGCCGCCGCCCACGACCACCACGCGCGGGCGGAGCTCGAGCTCGCGGCGGATCGCCAGCGCATCGTCGAGGCTCCGCAGCACGTGCACGCCGGCGAGCTCGCCAGGCAGCCGCCGCGGCGAGGCTCCGGTCGCGATCACCACGCCGTCGACCCGCTCGCGGCTTCCGTCTCCGAGAGCGAGCTCGAGCGCACCGGCATCGAGGCCGACGGCTCGGCAGCCGAGACGCAGATCGGCGTCGAGCGACTCGACGCCCCGCCGCGCGAGCGCGATGTCCTCGGGCTGCCACTCGCCGCGCAGCACCTCCTTCGAGAGCGGCGGTCGGTCGTACGGCAGGTGGGGCTCGGCGCCGATCCAGAGGATGCCCCCGTCGTAGCCGCGCGCGCGCAGCGCCTCGACCGCGCGCAGCCCGGCCAGCGAGGCGCCGACGACGGCGATGCGGCGGAGCCCGGCCATCGCCTCTAGGCCCCGAGCAGATCGGCCAGCGCGGAGACCGACGGCAGCGTGCGGTGCGCGCGCGGAGCGGGCTCCGGCGCGGCGGTGCCGAGCGGCTGGATCCACACCGCGTGGAGGCCCGCGTGCAGCGCGCCGAGGATGTCGCATTCGTAGTTGTCGCCCGCCATCAGCGAGGCGCCCGGCGCGCTCCCGAGCGCCGCGGTGGCGTGCGCGAACACGCGGGCGTCGGGCTTCCCCACGCCGAGCTCGCCCTCGACGACGATCACGTCGAAGAAGTCGGCCAGCGCGAAGCGCTCGATCTTGGCGCGCTGCGCCGCGGCGGCGCCGTTGGTGACGAGGCCGAGGGCCGGCGCGGCGGCGCGCAGCCGCGCGAGCGCCTCGAACGCGCCGGCGATCGGCGCGAGGGAGCGCTCGCGCAGCTCGCAGTAGTGACGGCCGAGCTCGTCGGCGAGGTGCGCGTCGGGGCGCCCGAGCGATTCGAGCACGTGCGCGAGCACGGCACGTCGCGCGGCCGGCATGTCGAGCCGCCCGGCGCGCTGCCTCGCATCGTCCGACCAGAACCACCCGCTGCTGTGCACGAGCTGTGCGCGCACGGCGCCGGGATCGACGTCGCCGAGGCGCACCGCCACGAGCTGCGACACCCGGTCCCAGACCTCGTCGAGGCCGACCTGGTTGTCGAGCAGCGTGTCGTCGAGGTCGAGCAGCACCGCCTCGACCGGCTCTCCGTCCCAGCGCAGCACGGCGTGCAAGGTAGCGATAGCCTCCCATCGTGTCCGAGCCCACCGCGATGGTGCTGCTGCGCTTCTCGGGAGAGATCTCCACCAAGGCGAAGCCGACCCGCCAGCGCTTCGAGCGCCAGCTGCTGCGAAACGTGGCCGACGCGCTCGAGAGCGCCGGCATCCCGGCGCGCGTGCATCGCACCCGAAACCGCGTCTTCGTCGAGACGGACGATCCCGCGGCGGCGCCGCTCCTGGCGCGCGTGTTCGGGGTGCAGTCGCTGTCGGTCGCCGTCGCCCGCCCGGCGGAGAAGCTCCTCGACGTGGTGGAGAACGGGACCGCGATGTTCCGCGACGCCGTCGCCGGCCGCCGCTTCGCGGTGCGCGCGCGGCGGGTCGGCGACCGCAGCCGCATCGCACTCGACGCTCGCGAGGTCGAGCGCGCGCTCGGCACGGCGCTGCTCCCGGGCGCGGCGCGCGTCGACCTCGATGCGCCCGAGGTGGTGGTGCGCGTCGAGCTGCACCAGGGACAGGCCTACTTCTGCGCACAGACGCTGCGCGCGCCCGGCGGCCTGCCGCTCGGCGTCGAGGGCCGCGCCATCGCGCTCGTCTCGGGCGGCTTCGACTCGGCGGTGGCGGCCTGGCAGCTTCTGCGCCGCGGCGTCCAGATCGACTACGCCTTCTGCAACCTGGGCGGCCGCACCCATCGCCTCGGCGTGCTGCGCGTCGTGAAGGTGCTCGCCGACCGCTGGTCCTACGGCGGGCGCCCTCACCTCCACGCGATCGACTTCGATGCCGTGGCGGCCGACATCCGCGCGCACGTCCGCCCGCGCTACTGGCAGTTGATCCTGAAGCGCCAGATGCTGCGCGCCGGCGAAGCGGTGGCGGCCGTGCGCGGCGCCGACGCGCTGGCGACCGGCGAGGCCGTGGGCCAGGTCTCGTCGCAGACGCTTCCGAACCTGGCGGTGATCTCGCAGGTGGCGCGGCTTCCGATCCTGCGCCCGCTGGTCGGCATGAACAAGGACGAGATCATCCGCGCGGCCGAGGAGATCGGCACCGCGCCGCTCTCGGCCGTGGTCGACGAGTACTGCGCCATGGTGTCCTCCCGACCCGCGACGGTGGCGCGGCTCGCCGCGCTGCTGGCCGAGGAGGAGAAGCTCGACCCGTCGCTGCTCGATCGCGCCGTCCGCGAGCGCGAGGTGCTCGACCTGCGCGTGCTCGACGTCGACGCGGAGGGCATCGCCGAGCTCGAGACCGACGAGGTGGCCGACGACGCCGTGGTGATCGACCTGCGCTCGAAGGCCGCGTTCGCGGGGTGGCACTGGCCCGGGGCGCTGCGGCTCGATCTCGATCGCGCGCTGTCCGCCTGCCCCTCGTTCGCGCGCGATCGCCGCTACCTGCTCTACTGCGAGTTCGGGCTCAAGAGCGCGCACCTGGCCGAGCGCATGCGGGCCGCCGGCCTCGACGCGAGCCATTTCCGCGGCGCCCTCGCCGGGCTGCTGGCGCACGCACGCGCGCGCGGAATCGCGTCGCCCGAGCTCCCGTAGCGTCAAGGCGCTCGGGACGGTGGGGCTGCCTCGCGCTGGGTGTTGCGCAGCTCCGCCTCGACGCGCTGGCGCCAGGCCGCCTGCTTCTCGGGCTCGTAGCGAAGCGAGGTGTCCCTGTCGAAGGCCGCGTTCCGCTCGACCAGGTCCTGCATGGCCTGGCGGATCTCGCCCTCGACGTAGCGCCGCGCGGTCGGCGCGAGAGCGCCCGGGTCGGGCGACTCGAAGTGGAAGCCCTCCATCAGCGCTGCCGCGCGCGCGTTCAGCCCGCGCGCCGCCAGCTCGGCCAGCGCGAAGTGGATCTGCTCGTGCTCCAGCACGTACGCCGGCGGCGGCGATCGGGCCGCCGCGTTCCACCACGAGCAGCTCCGATCCATCACGGCGCGGAAGGCGAGGCCGCGGATCGAGCTCCGATAGAGGACCCGGCCGTCGGCGCCCTGCACCGGCTTGCCGGCGATCTGGATCTCCGAGGCGGGGAGCACGAGGGCGCACGTGGCGGCGCCCATCGCCTGGGCGTGCTCGCGCGCGTCGGGCGGCGGGTGGGTCGCGCGGAAGTCGTCTCGCGTCAGGGTCCGGTACGGGATCACGTCGGACCGAGCCCCATCGACGGCGCCGAGCGGGTGCGCCTTCGGCGCGGCGTAATCGGGAAGCGGCCCGGACCCGCCGGCCGCCAGGCAGAGGCTCGCGACGAGCGGCGCAAGCCACCGTCCCGTAACGCCGACGATGCTGAAGCGGCGCGGCGGACTTTTGCCCCGAAGCCGAATAAGCTGCGCCCCAGCAAGGAGGCTCCGGTGGCCTACACCCGAACCCACGCGATCTTCGGTCGGCGCTTCTTGCGCCATCTGTGGCACCTCACCCGGGCCTACTGGACCTCCCCGGACGGCCGGACCGGAGGGCTGCTGTACGCCACCGCGATCGGCTTCGAGCTCGGGACCGTGCAGGGCAACGTCATGCTCGCCCAGGCCCAGCGCAAGATCTTCGACCAGATCCAGACGAAGGCGATGCTGCCGTTCCTGGACGCGGTCGGGTGGTTCCTGCTTCTCGCGTTGTTCTTCGTGCTGGTGTCGACCTACCGGATCTACGTGCGGCAGGTCCTCGAGATCCGCTGGCGGCGCTGGCTCACCGACCATTTCCTCGACGACTGGATGGGCTCACAGGCGTACTACCGCATGGAGCTGCACCGCGAGCACACCGACAACCCGGACCAGCGCATCGCGGAGGACGTGCGCGACTACGTGGCGAGCGCGCTCGGCCTCTCGCTCTCGCTGGTGCAGGCGGTGGCCACCCTGGTCTCCTTCGTGGGAATCCTGTGGTCGCTCTCGGGCGAGTGGATGATCAAGCTGGGCTCCCGGGAGTTCCAGATCCCGGGCTTCATGATGTGGGTCGCGTTGATCTACGCGGGGCTCGCCACCTGGATCACGCACAGGGTGGGCCGCCCGCTGGTGCCCATCAACTTCGACCAGCAGCGCTTCGAAGCCGACTTCCGCTACACGCTGGTGCGCTTCCGCGAGAACACCGAGGCGGTCGCCTTCTACCGCGGCGAGGACGGCGAGCTGCTCGGCGCCAAGAGCCGCTTCCACAGCGTCGTCAACAACTGGCTGCGCCTGATCCGGGCCCAGCGGGACCTCGCCCTCTGCACCCTGGGGCTCGGCCAGACCAACAGCATCGTGCCGCTCCTGGTCGCGGCGCCGGGCTACTTCCTCGGCCGGCTCACGCTCGGCGACGTGTATCTCACGAACAACGCCTACGGCCAGGTCTCCGGCGCGCTGGTCTGGTTCGTCAACGCCTACCAGGAGATCGCGCACTGGCGCGCGAGCGTCGAGCGGCTGTTCTCGTTCAGCGAGGCGATCGACGAGAGCCACGCGGAGCTCGCGCACAACGTCGGCATCGACTTCCGGGCGAATGCCGAGCCGACGCTCAAGCTCGACGACCTGCGCATCGAGCTGCCCAACGGCCGGGCGCTGCTCGACGGGGTGAACGAGTCGATCGCGGCGGGGGACAAGGTTCTGCTGACGGGGCCGTCGGGCTCGGGCAAGAGCACGCTCTTCCGCACGCTCGCGGGCCTCTGGCCGTTCGGGCACGGCCGGGTCGAGATCCCCGAGAAGGGAAAGAAGCTGTTCCTCCCGCAGCATCCCTACCTGCCGATGGGGACGCTGCGCGCGGCCGCGTCCTATCCGTCGTGCGAGGGCACCTTCTCGGACGAGCGCATCGAGGAGGTGCTGCGTCTGGTGGGGCTCGAGCGGTTCCAGGGACGCCTCGCGGAGAACGCGCACTGGGAGCAGCAGATGTCGGGCGGCGAGCAGCAGCAGCTCGGCTTCGCCCGCGTCCTGCTCCAGCGACCCGACTGGGTGTTCCTCGACGAGGCGACGGCGGCGCTCGACGAAGCCATGGAAGAGCGCGTCTACGAGCTGCTCGAGGAGCAGCTTCCCGACACAACGGTGGTCTCGATCGCGCACCGCCCCGGCGTGGCCCAGTACCACCGGCGCCGCTGGACGCTGGTGCCCCGCGACGGCCACATGGCCATCGACGCCGCGTAGCCATCGGCCGCGTCGCCTCCGGGGCAACGCGATCGCCCGGAGTATCCCCGCAAGCGCCCGGGAAGCGGGCGCGCGCAGCGAGCCGAAGGCGAGCGAAGTCCATAAGGACGTGCTGCAGCTCAGCAACCCAGCTCATACTCGGCGGCATCGCCGATCGGGCGGTAGCCGATGCGCTGGTAGATCGCGTTCGACGTCGGGTTGGCGAGGTCGGTGTAGAGGCAGCAGTAGCGGGCCCCTTCGGCGAGTCGCTGCGCCGAGAGCGCCGCGACGCAGGCCGTCGCATAGCCGCGCCCGCGGTGCGCCGGTGGCGTGTACACCAGGCTCACGCGCCAGCCGTTCGGTGTGCGGCCGGTCGTTCCGGCCATCGAGACCGGCTCGCCGTCCTCCCAGAGGAAGAGGCCGCGCGCGCCGATCCGCTCCCGGGCCAGCGCGTCGGGCGAGGAGGGATCGCTCGGGACAGCCTCGCCGAGGAAGCCTGCGACCCAACGCCGTACGGTGTCGAGATCGACGGCGACGGCAGGCCGCAGTCTCCCTGCCGCCCGCGCAAGGCCGCGGACATGGCGCAGCTCGTAGAGCCGCTGCCGGACCCGCACCCGCGAGGGGCGACCCTGCGAGGCCGACCAGAGTCCGGCGAAGTCACCCGCGGCGGGCTCCGGCCCGATCACGCTCGGCAGCGACGCCGCCTCGGGCCCGAGCTCCGCGAGCAGACACTCGAGAGCGTCGGGCGCGGCACGCGTGAGCAGAAGCCCGCGCGGTGGCGTCCGCAGCGCGCACGCGACCACCTCGCCGCGCGCCTCCACCGTGGCGAGCCACGGCTCCGGCGCGGCCGGACGCGCGCGCTCGCGCAGGGCCAGTGCGAGCCCGAGGATCACGTTGTTCTCGACCTCGGCGCGCATCAGCCACGGCTCCGCGCGCGCCAGGAAGGCGGCGGGGCTCGTCTCGCGCAGGGTCTGCAGGCGCGCGCCGGGCGCGCCGCTCACTTCGGCGGACCGCTTCGCTCGAGAAGCTTGGCGCGATCGGCGGGCGGGAGCGTCTGGAGACGCTGCCAGCGCTGCCGCAGCTGCTGCCGCTGCGCAGGAGTCAGGCTGCGCCAGCGCTCGAGGTTCTGCTCGACGCGCTGGCGCTGCGCGGGCGGGAGGTCGTCGATGCCTCCGAGCCGCTGACGCAGCGACTGGCGCTCCGCGGGCGACATCTCGCGCAGCCGGGACAGGTGATCGAGCAGGTCCTTGCGCTGATCGGGCGGGAGGGTGCGCAGGCGGTCGCGCATCTGCGCCCGGTCCTCGGGCGACATCGAGCGCACGTTGCGCCTCAGCTCCTGGCGCTGCTCGGGCGTCATCGAGCGGAGATCGCGGCGCAGCTCCTGCTGCTGTGCGGGGGGCATGCCGCGCACCAGCGGCCCTCCCGGCGCCGCTGCCCCCTTCGGAGCCCCGCCCTGCGCCTCGCGCTGCTGCAGCCAGCGGCCGAGCTCCTGCTGCCGCTCGGCGGGCGGGAGCTTCGAGAGGTGCTCGCGCATCTGCGCGCGCTGCGCGGGCGGCATGCCGCGCCAGCTCTGCATGAGCTCCCGGCGGCGCCCGGGCGGAAGCCCCTGGAACCACTGGCGCATCGCGGGGTCCGGTCCACGAGGACCCTGGCCCGCAGTCGGGGTGCCCGGCTCGCGCGGCTGCGCCTCGGCGCCGCCGGCCGCGGCCAGCGCCAGGAAGGCGAGGAGCAGCGCCGCCGCGCGTCTCGACACCTAGCCGTGTCCCGCCTGATCGAGATCGTCGAGCGACTCGACCTGGTCGAGCTGCTCGACCAGCGCGAGGTCGTCGGCCGACTCGACGTCGCCGGCGTCCTGGACCGCGATCGCGAGCGCGAGGTCCTCGTCGCTGGCGGCCTCGAGCTGCGCCAGCGCGGGATCGCCGGAGGGCAGCGGCGAATCGGCCGCCGCCGCCCCGAGCTTGGCCGGCGCGGGCGGCTTGTGGACGTCGCGGGCGATCTCGATCGGGGCCGGCCCGGGTCCGCGCTGCGGCACCGGGAGCGGCGGAGCCTGGCGCGCGACGCTCTCGCGGCGCGCGACGTCGTTGGGCGGGGCTCCCTGCCCACCCGGCAGGCGGGTACGCTCGAGGGCGCGCGGCAGGACCAAGAAGGCGAGCACGGCAGCGGCCGCGAGCGCCCCGAGCCAGACCGGCATCGCGCCGCGGCGGACCCTACGGCCGCCGCCCGCGCTTCGAGCCGAGGGGTCGACGGCCGGACGGCTCGGCGTCCGGCGCAGCGGCTGGACCTGCGGCTGCGCCGGCGCGCCAGACGCCGCCCGCTCCGCCCCGAGCCGCGCCGCCATGCTCGCGGCCAGCTCCGGCCGCACCGCCGGCGCCACGAGGCCGCGCAGCGCGGCGTCGACGCCTCGCCACGCGGCGAGGCGCGCGCGGCAGTCGGCGCATCCGTCGAGGTGCGCGCGCAGCTCCGCCGCACGCGCGGCGTCGAGCTCTCCGTCGAGTAGCGCGGAGAGGTCCTCGTCGAAGGGCAGACAGCGTTCGGACACCACGCTCATGCTCATACCTCCACGTCACCGGCAAGCCGCTCGGCCAGCGCCGCGCGCGCCCGGTGCACCAGCGCCTTCACCGATTTCTCCGTCGTCTCGAGACTGACCGCGACCTCCGCGTAGGAGAGACCCTCGACGGCCGTGAGCCAGAGGGCAGCGCGCTGACGCTCCGGGAGGGTCCCGAGCGCCTGCTCGACCGACTTGCCGACCCGCCGCGCGTTCACCACGTCGTCTACTCCCGCCTGCTCTGCTGCGAGCACGAGCGGCGCGCCGTCCCCGTCGTCGTCCGTGCTCTGGTGCGGGCTCCGGTGCCGCGGTCGCCGGAGCTCGTTCAGGGCGAGCCGGTTCGCGATCGTGAACAGCCACGTCGAGAAGCGCGCGTCGGGCTGGTAGCGCTCGCGAGCCCGGTACAGGCGGAGGAAGGCCTCCTGGACCAGCTCCTCGGCGGAGGCAGCATCGCGCAGCATGCGCTCGAGATAGCGCAGCAGGGGAGCCGACCAGCGTTGGAAGAGCACGTCGAAGGCGGACTCGTCTCCGGCACGGAGGGCCAGCATCAGCTGGACGTCTTCATCCCCTGCGTGCACGCCCGTCCCCGTCACCCCATTCAACCCGCAGCTCCGCTCCGGGTTGCACGGCCCCGAGGGGTCAGTCCGCGCGCTCGAGCGTCGCCAGGAACTCGCGGAGGACCCGGCTCACCGCATCGGGCTCCTCCAGTGTGACGACGTGGCCGGCCCGCGGAATCACGACGCGCCGCGCCGCCGGCAGCCGCGCCGACATCACTTCGGCGGCGCGCAGATACGCCTCGTCCTGCTCACCCACGACGACCAGCGCCGGGCACGTGATCTCGGCGAGCCGGTCGATGCAGCCCGGTGCGGGGCCGGCGATGCGCCGGCCGAAGCGCGCGACACCGCCCACGCTCTGGCGGGCGATCGCGCCCGCTGCGCGGCGGGCGGCCTCGGTCTCCCGCCGCCGACCCACGGCCGTGTCGGAGCCGCGGCTCTTGAGGAAACCCTCGAAGCCCTTCTCCTCGAGGATCTGCGCGGTGCGCTCGACCTGCGCCAGCCAGCGGGCCTGCGCGTCGGGGCTCTTGAAGCCGGGGCCCGTGTCGAGCAGGGCGAGCGCGCGCACCCGCGAGGGGAAGCGGAGCGCGAAGTGGAGCGAGGCGAGGCCTCCGAACGAGAAGCCCGCGAGCACCGCGGGCGCGCCGCTCCGGCCATCCGCCCAGTCGAGCACCCGCGCCATGTCCTCGAGCACGTGTTCGAACGAGTAGGCGGCGGCGTCCTCGGGCGCATCCGACTCGCCGTGGCCGCGGTAGTCCCAGAGCACGACGCGCGCACCCGCGGCCGCGAGCGGCTCGACCTGCGGGCGGAAGTTCTCGCGCGTGGTGCAGTAGCCGCACGAGAAGAGCACGGGGATCCCGGCGCCGTGCGCCTCGGCCTCGAGCTCGGTGCCGTCGCTCGCGCGGATCCGCGCCACCGCGTCAGCCGGTGGGCTTCGTCGCGTCGGCCTGCGGCGCCCGCCGGCCGGAGCCCGCCGCGGCCCGCTGCGCCCCGAGGCGGCGCTTCAGCGCCTTCGCCATCTGCTCGAGCTGATCCTGCATCGGGCCCTTGATGGTGAACTCCGGCACCAGCACCTTCGTGCGCCCGTTCAGCTCGATGCGCACCCGCGTGCGCGTCTTGCGCTCGGTCAGCGTGACGGCGCCGCGCAGCTCGCGCCAGACGCGGCCGTCGCAGACCTTCTCGAAGCGGACGTCGCCGTCGGGCTCGAAGTCGAAGTGGAAGGTCGCGACCCCCTCGCGACCCAGTGCCGTGTAGTGGCTCCGGATGGTCTTGCGGCTTCCCTTCCTCTCGACGATCTCCGTGCGGGTATCGGGGAACAGCTCGCGGAGCACCTCGTCGTCGGCGAGGAGCACGGCCGCGTCGCTTCGCCTGCGCTCGACGTCGAACTCCTTCTCCATCCGCACTAGTGCACCTCCATCCAGACGGTCGGCGCCAGGACCGGCCCGTCCACCGACACCGCGTCGAGCCAGCCGGCGATGTGCTCGAACGCTCGGGGCAAGGGTAGTGCGGGAGCCAGGGACTGCACGACGCGCATGTGCATCGCCTCGCGCAGCTGCGCGGCGAGCGGCTTGGGGGCCGGGAACACGGCGAGCGCGACGTCGGCGTCCGGCGCGATCCCCACCTTCTCCTTCGCCTTCGCCACCGCGACGCGCATCCCGCCGAGCGCGTCGACCAGCTTGAGGCCGGCCGCCTGCGCGCCTGTCCACACGCGGCCTTCGGCCACCGGATCCAGCGCGTCGACGGGGATGCCGCGCCCCTCCGAGACGCGCGACAGGAAGCGGTGGTAGACCTCCATCACGTCGGCCTGCAGCCACGCGCGCGTCTCGGGCGACAGCTCGCGGGTGATGAGCTCCAGCTCGGCGTGCGGCGCGCGCGTCTGCGTCTCGACGCCGACGTCGAGGCGCGCCAGGAGCGGCGCGAGCGCGGGGCGCACCGCGAAGACACCGATCGAGCCGGTCAGCGTGCCGGGCTGGGCGACGATGGTGTCGGCCGCCGACGCCAGGTAGTAGCCGCCCGAGGCGGCGTAGTCCGAGAAGGAGGCGATCACCGGCTTCTTCTTCCGCGCCTCGCGGATCGCGCGCCACACCAGCTCGGAGGGGAAGGCCCCGCCGCCCGGGCTGTCGATGCGCAGCAGGATCGCCCGCACCTTGTCGTCCTTGGCGGCGTCCTCGAGCGCCTCGATCACGCTGTCTGCCGCGAAGATCGGGCGCCCCGAGCGGGAGCTCGATCCGCGCCCGGTGGTGATCGTTCCGCTCCCGTACACGAGCGCAAAGGTGGCCTGCGGGTCGAAGCCGAGCGAGGCGGGATCGACCCGCGCGTACTCGTTGGCCTTGACGATCGGCGGCTTGCCGAGGGCATCGAGGAGCTCGCGCTGCGTCTCGACCCCGTCGACCAGGTGCAGGCGCTCGAGATCCTCCGGCTTCGAGGTGGCCTCCGCGAGAGCCGCGCGCACGGCGGCCTCGTCGATGCCGCGTCCCTCTGCGATCCCGGCGACGAAGCCCGCGTCGATCGAGTCGAGCAGCGCGGCGGCGTGCTCGCGGTAGGCGGGGCTCATGCCGCGACCGGCGATGCTCTCCGCCGCCCCCTTGTAGGTGCCCGCCTGCGCCACCTCGACCTTGACCCCGAGCTTGTCCCATAGGCCGCCGAGGAACAGGAACTCCTGCGCGAGGCCGATCAGCGGCGCGCCTCCGCCCGGCGCCGTGTAGACCTGCTCGGCCGCGCTGGCGACGTAGTACTCGATGTTGGCGCCGAAGCCGCCGACCTCGAGATACGCGATCGGGTGGCGGCCCTTCTCGCGCAGGGCGCGGATCTCGTCGCGGAACTCCTGCGCCTTCGCCCAACCGATCTGCAGGTCGCGGATGACCAGGACCACGTGCGAGATGCGCTCGTCGCGCTCCGCCTTGCGCAGCTCGCCGAGCGTGCCGAGCAGCGAGCGCTGCTCGAAGCCGAGGAGCTGCGCGAGGATCGGTGCGTCGGGCGCCTCGACGTAGTCGCCCGACAGCTCGAACAAGAGCGCGCTGCCGGGCTGGATGCCCGGCGACGCGATGCGCCGCGCCAGCCAGCCGACGCCCGCGAGCACCACCAGCGCGATCACCGCCCAGCGGATCGTGCGCAATTCCGGCCCCTCCCAGGCCGAGGCAGGAGAACCTGCGCCGGCCAGCCGCGCGCCGCGGGCTATCCTTCGACTCCGTGGCGCGAGAGGTGTACATCGCAGCCGTCGGTCTCACCAAGGTGGACCTCACCGGCCGCATCTTCGCCTCCGTCTTCGACCTGTTCGCCGAAGCGTACCACCGCGCGATCGAAGACTCTCCGGTGCGGGCCTTCGAGGCGCTGCAGGTGGGCATCATGGACAGCGAAGAGTTCGAGAACCGCGCGAACGTCGCGGCCAAGGTCGCCGACCGCATCGGGCTGACCGGCATCCCCGCGATCCGCTCCGAGACCGCCTCCTCGACCGGTGCCGCCGCGCTGCACGAGGCGTGGGCGAAGGTCGCTTCGGGCCAGTGCGAGAGCGTGCTGGTGCTGGCCGGCGAGCGCATGAAGAATGTCACGACCGAGGTCGCCACGGCGATCATGTCGAAGACGGTCGACCCCGTGGAGCGCAACTTCGGCTTCACGATGCCGGCGCTGATCGCGCTCGTCACCCAGGCCTGGCTGCACGAGCGCAAGCTGCGCGGGAAGGCCGTCGCCGACCTGCTCGCACGGCTCATGGTCCGCGCCCACGCGCTCGGCGCCGAGAATCCGCTGGCGGCCTTCAGCGGTCGCCGCGAGCCGCTCGAGGCCTACTTCGACGCCACCAAGAACCTGCCCGTCGCGACGCCTCTCATGCGCAAGGACTGCTCGCCGATCTGCGACGGTGCCGCCGCGCTGATCCTGACCTCCCGCCCCCAGGCGGTGCGCATCGCGGGACTGGGCTCGGCGACCGAGACCAGCTCGGTCCTGGACCGCGACCGGCTCGCCTGCCTCGACGCGACCCGCGCCGCCGCGCGCGTGGCGTACTGGCGCGCGGGAATCGCCCGGCCGCGCGAGCTCGAGGGCCTCGTCGTCGAGTGCCACGACGCCTTCAACAGCCTGCTGCCCATCGACCTCACCGACCTCGGCCTGGTCGAGCCGGACGAGGCGATCGAGGCGGTCGTCGGCAGCCTGCGGCGCGAGCCCGGAGATCCGCTCGAGCACCCGGTCACGGGGCTGCGCGGCCGGCTGCCGGTGAACCTCTCGGGCGGGCTCAAGGCGCGCGGCCACCCGGTCGGCGGCACGGGGCTCTTCCAGATCGCCGAGTGCTACCTGCAGCTCACGGGCCGCTTCCCGAACCCGCGGGCGCAGGTGCCCGGCGCGAAGATCGGCATCGCGCACTCGATCGGAGGGCCGGGCAACAACGTGTACGTCACCGTGATCGAGCGCAGCGACGCGAAGCGGCGCCCGGATCCGGTGCCGCGCCCGCATCTCACCTTCCGCTCGGCGGAGACGGCCCGCGGCCGGCGCGCAGCCGAGAGCCTGCACGGCGCGACGGCCGTGCTCGAGGCCTACACGACGATCCACGTCACGTCGGGCGCGCAGCCGGGTCCGATCCACGTGGGACTGGTGCGAATCGCCGACCGCCGCGCGTTCGCGAAGCTCGACCGCGCTCCCGACGAGGGCGAGCCGGCCGAAGCGGTGCTCGCGGGCCGCCGCGTGAAGCTGCTCGTGAAGGACGACGGCGACAACTACTTCCAGATTCCGCGCGCGCGCGGCTTCGACCTCGGATCCCTGGTCGAGCGCGTGCGCGGCGCGGTCGGCCGGCGCCGCGCCGCCGGAGACGACGCGCCGCCGCTGCCGGCGCCGCCGCCCCAGGCGAGCGCGCCCGGAGCCGACGCCGCCCCCGCCTCCGAGGAGGCGGACGGCGAGGACGAGCTCTCGCGCGACGCCGTCTAGAAGACGATCACCCCGCGCGCGTTCACGCCCGCGACCAGGTCGTCGAAGGCGCGCGGCGCGTCGTCGATCGAATAGGTCGCCGTCACGAGCTCGTCGAGCTTGAGTCGCCCGCACTTGTAGAGGTCGAGCAGCCGCGGGAAGTCGATCGACGGGCGCGCCGAGCCGTACATCGAGCCGGTCAGCACCTTCTCCTGGAAGGGCAGCAGGAAGGCGCCGAAGGTGACCGTCTCGGTCGGCTTCGAGACGCCCACCACGACCGCGGTGCCTCCCTTGCGCACGCAGCCGAAGGCCTGCTGGATGGTCGCGCCGAGCCCGATGCACTCGAAGGCGTAGTCCGCACCGCCGCCGGTCAGCGCCATCACCTTGCCCACCGGATCGCCGTCGGTCGACGGGTTGATCGTGTGGGTCGCGCCGAAGGTGCGCGCGTACTCGAGCTTCTTGTCAGCCGTGTCGACGGCGATGATCTGCTTGGCGCCCGCGATCGCGCAGCCCTGGATCGCGTTGAGCCCGACGCCGCCGGCGCCGAACACCACGCAGCTCGAGCCCGGCTCGACCTTCGCGGTGTTGAGCGCCGCGCCGACGCCGGTCATCACGGCGCAGCCGACGATCGCCGCCTTGTCGATTCCGACCGTGGGATCGATCTTGATCACGTTGTCGCGGTGCAGCGTGGCGTACTCGCCCATCACGCCGGTCCCCGCGAAGTGGTGCAAGGTCTGGCCCTTGGCGTCCTTGTAGCGGCTGGTGCCGTCCGGGAGCGTGAGGGTCGCCTTGGCCGCCACGTCGCAGAGCTGCGGCTTGCCCATCACGCAGTAGCGGCACTTGCCGCAGGTCGGGACCCAGGAGACCACCACGGTGTCGCCGACGGCGAGGTCGGTCACGCCCTCGCCGAGCTCGCAGATCGTGCCGGCGGCCTCGTGGCCGAGCACCAGCGGCGGCGGCAGCGGGATGGTGCCGTTGGTGGCCGACAGGTCGCTGTGGCAGACGCCGCAGGCGCCGATCTCGACCATCACCTCGCCGCGCTTCGGCGAGTCGACCTGGATCGTCTCGACGACGACCGGCTTGTTCATCTCGCGATAGAGCACGGCCTTCGCCTTCTTGCCCATGATTCTCCTCGCGGTCGGCCGTCCTCGACGGGGGGCCGGGGGTTCGGGTTGGCGGCCAGTCTAGGAGAGCCTCGACTCGCATGTCAAAGCACGCGCCGCCCCGAATGCGCGCGCTCCCTCCGTATAATGCGCGGGAGGGAGGGCGCCGATGCCGATCCGCCCGTTCCGAGCCGAGGACGCCGCCGCCCTCGCAGCGCTCTCGCGCTCGTGCGCGCGCGGCGAGACCGACTTCGTACTGAATCCGCTCTGGGAGACGGAGCGCGATCTCTTCGCCGAGTTCGAGCGACACGGAGTCGAGCCCGAGGAGCACCTGCTCGTCGCGGACCCGGGCGACGGGCGCGTCGAGGGCTGCGTCGGCTTCGTGCGCCGGCCCCGCGCATCGACGGCCGGCCTGGTGTGCCCCATCGTCGCGCGCGAGGCGCGCGGCCAGGGCGTCGGCGGCGAGCTGCTGCGCGCGGGGCTCGCGCACGGAGGCGACCTCGGCGTGAAGCTCGTGTCGGCCGCGATCGGCGTGCGCAACCGCGCCGGCTACTCGCTGCTCTCCGCGTTCGGCTTCCGCCCGACCCGCCAGCACTTCCTGATGCGACTCGACGCGAAGCCGGCGCGCACCGCGCTCGGTCGGGTCGCGGGAGGCCGGGGCTCCGGCGAGGAGCTGGTGCTGGCGGCGGCGAAGCCCGCGGACGCCGAGGCGATCCTCGCGCTGTACCGCGCCTGCGGCTTCGAGCCCCGCAGCGACGAGTCCATGCGCGCGGTGCTGGAGGACGGGCGCCACGCGCACGCCGTCGCGCGCGAGGGCGGCCGCATCGTCGCCTTCGCCGAGATCGAGACGCACTGGCCGGAGCGCCCGTGGGTTGCCTTCGTCGGCGTCGAGGCAGCGCTGCGCGACCGCGGCGTAGGCTCCGCGCTGGTCGGCTGGTCGCTGGCGCGCCTGTTCGACGCGGGCGCACAGAGCGCCCTCCTGCTGCTCTCGCCCGGGAACCGGACGGCGCTGCGCGCCTACGAGAAGGTCGGCTTCCGCCGACATCGCCTGGTGGACGTGCTGGAGAAGGGCCTCTAAGAGCCGCTCGCGAGCTCCCGCGCGAGCTCCGGCGTGTCCGCGCGCACGTCGCGCGCGAGCCCGGCGCAGATCGCCTCGCGCACGAGGGCGTGGACGAAGCGCTGCACCCCCGCCGCCCGCGCCTCCAGGAGCCCGGCGCGACGCGCCTCCTCGAGCGCGTCGAGCACGGCGTCCTCGCCGAGCCCGCTCTCGCGGCGCAGCGCCTCGACCCCGAACTCGCCGATGGTCGCCGCCGCTTCGAGCACAGCTCGCGAGCGTGCGGAGAGGCGGAGCACGAGGCCGTGCACCAGCTCCCGGACGCGCGGCGGAACCGGTGGCTCACCGTCTTCACGTCCGCGCACCGTCCACTCGCGGGCCAGCTCGCTCGCGAAGAGGGGATTCCCGTCGGTGCGAGCGCGGATCGAGTCGACGACCGCGGGCGGCGGCTCGCAGCCGGCCACGCTCGCGATCAGCGCCCGCGTCTCGCTCGGCAGGAGACCGCCCAGGCACTGCCATTCGAAACGCGGATGTCGCGCCAGCTCTGCCAGCGTCGCCACGAGCGGATGCTCTTCGGCGAGCTCGCTGCTCCGGTAGGACCCGACCAGGACAACGCGCGCCTCGGCAAGCTCGCCGGCCAGGAACTCGAGCAGGTGCAGCGCGGGCCGCGCGGCGCCGTGGAGATCGTCGAGGAGGATTGCGATCGGCGCCCGCCGCGCGGCGCGCCGCAGCAGGTTCGCGACGGCGTCGAAGAGCAACAGAGAGGAGTCGCTGCCGCCGGCTTCCCGCGCGTCGAAGTGCGGCTCCTCACGCACCGAGAGGTCGCGGACGAGCGGCGCGAGATCGAGCGGCGCGGCGCCGGAATCTGCGAAGAGCGCCTCGCAGGAGCGAGACGCCGCGAGCTCTCGGACCGGCGCGACCCACGGGCCGTACGGAAGATTCGATCCCGACGTCGACCCGAGGTACGCCGCGCCGCCGGCGTCGCGCACCTCCCGCGCGAGCTCCTCGACGAGCCGCGTCTTCCCGATCCCGGGCTCGCCAGCGATCATCAGCACCCCGCCGCGCCCACACCACGCCTCGGAGAGCGCCGCCTGCATGCGCTCGAGCGAGCTCTCGCGGCCGAGGAAGAGCTCGGTCGCCGCCTCGCCCTCGGGCGGCACCTCGACCTCCTCGACGGGCGCGATGAATCGCACCCCGACGCCGCGAATGGTGCGGATCAGCCGCGAATGTCGGCCCTCGTCGCCGAGCGCTCGCCGCAGGTCGCGCAGCGTGGACGAGAGCGTCGCCTCGCTCACGTGGACGCCGTGCCAGACCCGCTCGAGGATCTCGCCGCGCGAGAGGGCGCGATCCCGATGCGCGAGCAGCAGGCGCAGCAGCTCGAACGGCTTCGGCGCGAGCTGCACCCGCCCGGAGCCGAGGCGCAGCTCGCGCTGCTCCGTGTCCATCTCGGCGCCCGCGAAGCGGAAGCGCTCCCGTTGCACGCTCGGTTCGGGTCGCAAGGCCACTCCTCGGGTCTCGCGCTCGCCCCGCGGGTCTCGAAGCGCGCGGCGCAGCGCGCGGAGGATGCTAGGTAGAGTGGTGCGTCCGAAAGTTGGGGATTGCTTGGGGAATCGCACTCGGGCGACGCGTCCGGAGCAGCGGACACGGCCGGACGGTCGAATCAGCCCGGCCGATTCCGGCCCAGGAGAGCCAGCTCGGCGCGCGCCCGCTCGCTGTAGCGAGCGGCTCCCAGCTCCGTGTTCACCTCGATCGCCCGCTCGAAGTGAGCCCGGGCGGCGTCCGCACGGCCCACGGTGCGCGCTAGCAGCCCGAGGAAGAGCGACGCCGAGCCGCGGCACGCCAGGGCGTGCTCGACGAGCACGATCCGTTCCGCGTATGGGGCGAGCTTCGCGTAGAGCCGGCCCGCATGGTCGCGCTCGTCGAGGAAGGCGCACAGCTCGGCCAGGAAGCTTCCGGCCACGAGGAAATCGGGCCCGCGCTCGAGGTCCTCGAAGCCGCCCGCGGCCAGCGTCGCGAGGGTGCCGCGCGCGCGGTCGGTGCGGCCCCGCACAGCGTCGAACCGGGCAAAGAACGCGGTGGCCCCGGGAATCCGCGTGCGGCTCGGCTCGAGCCACGAGAGGGCCTCGGGCGCGAAGGCCTCGAGCTCCTCCCAGCGCTCCTCCTCGAGCATCAGCGCGGCGAGCTGTCCGCCGTGCCACGGCACCGCGTTGGGATCGCGCGCGTGATGGCCGGCCGCGAGCGCCTCGTCGATGGCGATCCGCGCATCGGCGAAGCGCCCCTCGAGGAGCGCGCGCATCGCGCGCCAGCGGAGCGGAAAGCTCTCGAAGCGCTGGAGGTGCTCGTCGCGCGCGATGCGCTCCGCCGTCTCTACGTCGAGCTCGGCCCCCGCGGAGTTCCCCGACTCGAGCAGGTCCGCGGCGCGCCAGCTGCGCGCGACGATCCGCCACGTGGCGCTCCCCATCTGGTCCGCGCGCGCCACCGCCTCCGAGATGGCCGCGATGCGATCGTCGAGCCGGGCGGGGCCGGCGAGCGCGTGGCGACGGGCGAGCAGCGCGGCGGCGAGCGCCTCCGGGTCGTCGCTTGCGCGCGCCACGGCGACGGCCTCGTCGGAGAGCTGCATGCGTCGCTTCTCCTCGGCCCCGTCGAAGAGGAGCTTCGAGATCTCCGCGAGCAGGAGCGCGCGCAGCGGCGTCGGCTCCGGCGCGAGCGCCGCGAGCGACTCCTCGAGCAGCGGCACGAGCGCGACGTCGCGCAGCGTCGCGTGCTCGGCGAGCACGAGCGATGCGCGAGAGAGCCGCGCGGGGCTCCCCAGCTCGCGAGCCGCGGCCAGCACCAGCGCCGCCCGCGCCTGCCGCACGGGGCTCCCGAGATCGTGCGCCAGCTCGACGGCGCTCCGAGCCGCGCGCGCCGCCGGCTCGAGCTCGCGGTCGCGGAGCAGCGCGCGCGCCAGCGCCACCAGGAGATCGCATCGCCGTGCGCGGTCGAGCGGGTTTGCGCGGTCGAGCGCCGAGAGCGCGAGCTGGTAGAGGTCGGATCCGTCCGCGAAGCCGAGCCGCCGCTCGGCCTCCCTCGCTGCGCGCACCGCGGCTTCGACGGCGCGCGGAGCCGTGGTCTCGCCGCCGAGCGCGAAGTGACGGGCGATCTCCGCCAGATGGCGCCCGCCGTCGTCGCCGCCGCTCTCGAGCGCCTCACCCGCGAGGCGGTGCAGCTCGCGCCGGCGCGCCGGCGCGAGCTCCGCGTACACCGATTCCTGTACGAGCGCATGGACGAAGCGCGTGGCGAACGGGTGCGACGGCTCGAGGAGTCCGGCGCGGCGGGCCTCCTCCTCCAGGTCGGCGAGCCCGTCCTCGTCGGCGTCCAGCATGCGCGCCAGCACCTCGGCACAGAACTCGCGGCCGAGCACGGCCGCCGCAGCCACCATCTCGCGACACGGCTCGGAGAGCCGCAGCACGCGGCCCCGCACCAGATGGCGGATGCTCTCCGGGACCTCGCGCACCCAGCGCCCCGCATCCGCATCGGCCGTGCCCTGCACCGGCTCGACCCAGTGCAGCGCGAGCGCGCGAGCGAAGAAGGGGTTGCCCTCGCTTCGCCGCTGGATCGCACGCACCACGTCAGCCGGCGGGTCGCCACCCGCGCAGCCCCGCACCAGCAGGGCCGTCTCGTCCGGCGAGAGGGCCTCGAGGCGACAGCTCTGGAGGCGCGGATGGCGCTGCAGCTCGGCCAGCGTCTCGGCCAGCGGGTGCTCCCCACCGAGCTCCGAGCTGCGGTAGAGCCCCACGATCAGCACGCGCGCAGCCACCAGCTCGTCCGCGGCGAACTCGAGCAGGCGCAGCGACGGCCGGTCCACGCGATCGAGATCGTCGAAGACGAGCGCGATGGGCGCCCGCCGCGCCGCGCGCGCCAGCAGGCTGGCGGTCGAGTCGAAGAGCCGGAAGAGCGCCGCGTCGGACTCGTCCGAAGGCTCCGCCGCGCTGGCGGCCGCCGCGCCGACGAGCTCCGGCAGGAGGCGCGCCAGATCCGCCGCCCGCGGACCCAGCTCCGACGCGAGCCCTTCGGGAGCGCGCCCGGCGCCGTCGAGGAGCTCGCGCAGCACCTGGGTCCACGGGCGATACGAGAACGCGGCGCCGATCTCCGGCGAGCGGCCGATCAGGACCACCGAGCCTTCGGCCCGCGCCTGCCGCGCGAACTCGTCGGCGAGCCGGGTCTTGCCGATGCCCGGCGGACCCGCGATCAGCAGGACGCCCCCCTGTCCGCGCGACGCGGCGGCAAGCGCCGCGTGGAGGCGACCGAGCAGCTCGGCGCGGCCGACGAATAGCCGCGCTTCCGCGTCCGGATCCGGCGCCGAGCGGATCTCCTCGACGGGCGCGATGAAGCGCAGCCCGACACCGCGCAGCGTGCGGACGAGCCGCGGCTGCCTGCCGTCATCGCCGAGCGCGCGCCGAAGGTCCCGCAGCGTCGAGGCCAGGGTCGCGTCGCTGACGTGCACGCCGGGCCAGACCTGCTCGAGGATCTCGGCCCTCGACACTGATCGGTGTCGATTGACCACGAGCAGCAGCAAGAGCTCGAAGGGCTTCGGGGCGAGCGGCACGCGCTCCGGGCCGCGGCGCAGCTCGCGCAGCACGGAATCGACCTCGATGCCCTCGAAGCGGAAGCGCGCCCGCCGCGCATGGGTCATGGGTGCCTCGGTCAGCGCAGGCTCGTCTGCGTCTGGCGGGGCACACCCTTCCCCGTATCCGGATCAGATAGCGGGAATGCGGTGGATTGGAAAGGCGGGGGCCGGTGCCCACCCGAGGGCGTCGCGCTCGGTTTGGGGCGCAAGGGACTCCCTCGGGTGGGGACCTGGCTGAGGAACCGCTCCCAGGAGCGGACTCCCGGGACCGCGCGTGCATCGCTGCGCCACGCGGTCCGGGGAATGCTAGACGGGGAAGCCGAGCTCGAATTGGGGGTTTTCCGGGGAATCGCGCGGCGAGCTGAGCCGTTGGGAGAACGAGTGGGTCGCGGTGACACACCCGGCGCTGCTATCGGCGCGGTTCAGAACGACGGCTCCGAGTCCTACAAGCTGGCGTAGACCTCGTTCATCAGCGCGGTGGCGCGCGGGCCGATCAGGAAGAGTCCCATCTCCATCCGGTTCATCGCGTAGCCGAAGGAGATGCGCGCCTCGGGATCGGCGAAGCCGAGCGAGCCGCCGGCGCCGGAGTGCCCGAACGCGCGGGGGTTCGGGCCGATCGGCTCGGCCGCCGTGCCGAGCTGGAAGCCGAGCCCGTACCGCGTGGTCAGGATCGGCAGCACGTTGTCGGGGCCGTGCCGCTGCTCGGCGCGCGCGCGATCGATGGCGGCCGGTGAGAGCAGGGTGACGCCGTCCTGTGTCCCTCCGCTGGCGAGCGCGCCGTAGATGCGCGCGAGGGCGCGCGCCGAGCCGTGGCCGTTGGCGGCCGGGATCTCCGCGGCGCGCCAGGCCCGCGCGTTGATGCCGCCGGCGCCGGGCGGAGGGTTCAGGAACGCCTTCAGCGCCCACGGCTTCGCCTGCGCCAGCAGCTCGGTGAGCAGGCCGCTGTCCTCGGGCTTCGGAAGCTCGGAAACGATCTCTGCAGTCCGCGCGTCGAGCTCCGGCGGCGTGCCGATCCAGAGATCGGCGTCCAGGGGGCCGGCGATCTCGTCGCGGAAGTAGCGCCCCACGCTGCGGCCGCTGATCCGGCGCACCACCTCGCCGACCAGCCAGCCGAAGCTCAGCGCGTGGTAGCCGTGCCGCGTGCCCGGCTCCCACCACGGCGCCTGGGCCGCGTAGGCGCGCGTCATGGCGTCCCAGTCGAAGAGCGCGTCCGGCGGCAGCGGCGCCTCGACGGCCGGGAGCCCGGCGCTGTGGTCGAGCAGCCAGCGCACCGGGATCGCGCCCTTGTCCGCCTGCGCGAACTCCGGCCAGTAGCGCGCGACCGGCGCGTCGAGATCGAGCTTGCCCTGGTCGGCGAGCCGGTGCGCGCAGATCGCCACCATGCCCTTCGTGGTGGAGAACAGGTTGACGAGCGTGTCGCCGGTCCAGGGCCGCGTGCGCTGCGCATCCGCGTGGCCGCCCCAGAGGTCGACCGCCGTGCGCCCGTCGATCGCGACGCAGAGCGCCGCGCCGAGCTCCTCGGGCCGCGCGAGCTGGGCGGCGAACGCGTCGCGCACGCGTCGGAAGCGGGGATCGCAGTCGCCGTGCGGTTGGCGCTCGCTCGCCATCGAGTCCTCCTCGGGCGAGCCTAGTGCATCGAGTGCGCGGGGTCGAAGATGCCGTTCAGGAGCGCGCCGAGCCGCACGCCGGCCTGCTCGAGCCGCTCCGCCACGACCGGGATCTCGCGCGCGAAGTAGTCGTCGCCGAGGCGCGTACCGGCGCGGATCGCGCTCTCCCGGCGCGCGAGCGCGAGCGATTCGTCGGCCCAAGCGCGCGGGCTCATGTCCGCGGTCCAACGCGCGCGCTGCGCGTCGCCGATCGAGGCGATGAGCTCGCGAGCCCAGGTCCGCGCGCGGCGCCGGCCGAGCTGGTGCTCGATCAGCCCGCTGTCCCAGACCTGATGCAGCGTCTGCCGGCGCCCGAGGAAGATCACCATCGTCCTCGTCCCGCCCCGCCCGTCCGCCGCGGCCACGTGGAGCGGCTGGTGCACGTCGCCGACGAAGTGCGCGACGAGCCGCAGCGCGACCACGCGCTCGCGGTACGACTCCTCCGGGTCGCGTAGCTCGCCCCGGAAGCGCGCGATGCCACCCAGCACGCAGGTGCAGTCGTCCGGCGCGTCGACGTGACGCGACGACAGATCGGCGTCGACGAAGTGGTACGGCTCGAGCCAGCGGTCGCTCGCGATTCGACGCGCCTCGGTGTCGGCCCAGACGGACGCCTCGGCGAGCGTGCCGTAGCGTCCGGTCGGCAGCAGGTCGCGCAGCGCGCGGCGGGTGGCCGGCGTGAGCTCGTGCCAGGCGATCTCCCCGACGATGCGGTGGCCGTCGGGCCCCCATGCGGCCGAGGGCCGCGCGGCGAGCGACGCCAGGCAGACGAGCAGCAGCGCGGGGCGTCTCAGGAGATCCAACGCGCCAGCGCGAACGCCGCGCCCGCGGCGAGGCAGCCGATTCCGGTCGTCTGCAGCGCGCTGCGGCCGGGCCGCGCGCCCGTGAAGCGCCCCTTCACGTAGCCGAAGGCCGCGAGCGCGATCACCGTGACCCCGACCGACATTGCGAGCGCGCGGCGCACCCCGTCCGCGGCGAAGTACGGCGCGAGCGGGATCAGCCCGCCGGCGACGTACGCGCCCGCGATCGTCGTCGCGCTCGCGACCGCCGCCCCCGGGTCGGGCGCCTCGAGCCCGAGCTCGTAGCGCATCATGAACGTCACCCAGGCGCTCGGCCGGCGTCGGAAGGCGGCGATGATGGGGGCCACGTCTTCGCGCGCGAGGCCGTACTCGCCGAACACCTGCTCCACCTCGGCCGCCTCGGCGTCCGGCTTCTCGATCACCTCGCTGCGCTCGCGCGCGAGCTCGCTCGCGTAGTGCTCGGCGTCGCTGCGCGCGGCGAGATAGCCGCCGAGGCCCATCGCGATCGAGCCGGCCGCGACCTCCGCGAGCCCCGCCGTGACGACGATGTGGCTCGAGTCGACGGCCCCGCTGAGCCCGGCGGCGAGCGCGAAGGGGACGGTGAGGCCGTCCGACATTCCGATCACCACGTCGCGCACGATCCGGCCTCCGGTGAAGTGGGATTCGCTGTGCGGGGTCGTGGGCATCGCTCCTCCGGCTAGAATCGATCGCTCGGCCAGAAGCAGAAGCGGTCGTGCGGGATCATCCGCTCGAGGAAGGCGCCCGGGTCCTCGCCGGACCGGCGCGGCTCGTCGAGCCGGCGCGCGAGAGCGTCGGCGTCGAGGCACTGCAGCATCGCGCCTCGTTCGTCGAAGTGCTTCACGTCGATGCCGCGCCGCTCGAGCGCGGCGTAGAGCTCGGCGTCCGGCGGCGTCGGCGCGACCAGGAGCTTGCGGAGCTCGCTCGAAGGCCGACCCGGGCGCTCGAGCGGATCCTCCTCGCGGGGCGTCAGGAGGCCGGCCACGAGCGCGGCGAGCGCATCCGCGCCGTCCGGACGCCGCGCCCACTCGGCGATCAGGAAGAAGCCTTCGAGCACGATGGTGCGCGCGTAGGCGGCGATCCCGCCGCCGCCCTCGCGCGCGACGAGGAACTCCTCGCGCGGGTTCCCCGCCAGCACGAGGCTGGCCTGCCACTGCGCGGCGTCGCGCACGACGGTCCCGTCGAAGGGCGACGAGTACGCCGCGTGCAGCGCGGCGACCTCGGCCAGGTCGCGCGCCGGATCGAAGCGGTCGCCGGCGCGCACCGCCGGGGCGGTCCCCTCGGCGCGGAGGAGGAGTGGGCGCGACCGCGGCCAGAGTCCCCAGCCGAGGCGGCCGTAGAACGCGTGGCGCGCCGCGAAGAGCAGCGAGAGCTCCATGCCGCGCTCGCGCATCGCCGCGAGGGTGCGCTCGAGCAGCGCGCTCGCGACGCCGCTGCCACGCGCCTCGGGGCGCGTGAAGACGCTGCCGATCCCGCCCGTCGGCACCGCGGCGCCGCGCACCCGCAGCCGCCGCGGGAAGATCTGCACGCAGCTGACGAGCCGCCCGCCCTCGGTCGCGACCCAGACGTTCTCGTCCTCGAAGGTCGGATCGCGCTCGAGCGGGCGCCGGAAGAAGTCGCGACCGCGCCAGCCGTCGCCGAGCTCCCATCCGTCGAGCAGCTCGAGCCACGCCTCGCGCTCGTCGCGGCGCAACGTGCGGATCGAGGGAGCGGCCATCGCGCGGCTATACTGCCGTCGATGTCGGAGGCGCGCACCCTCTACAAGGCCGGGATCGAGCACTTCGCGCACGGACGGGTCGACGAGGCCGTCGAGGCCCACCGCAAGGCGATCGCGCTCGACGGCGGGCTCGCGATGGCGTGGAACGGCCTCGCCATCGCGCTCGCGAAGCGCGGCGACCTCGACGACGCGATCGCGGCGGCGCGCCGCTACGTCGAGCTGGACCCCGAGGACCCCCTCTCCCACACGAGCCTCTCCATGCTCTACCAGCAGGCCGGGCGCATCCCGGAGGCGGAGGCGGAGAAGGCGCTCTCGATGCAGCTCCAGATGCGGCAGGGCCGCTGAGGCCGGCTCGGAGCGGAGCGAGGCGGCTGTACCGCCGCACCGCCGGCTAGCGCGCGCGCCGCCCCGCCAGCGCGGCCAGCGCGAGGAGCGCGGCCCCCTGCAAGAGCGGCGCGTCGGGCTCCGGAAGCCGCGCGAGCCAGGCCTCGGTGTTGCCGGCCGGATCGACGCCCCAACCCACGATGGTGTTGCCGTCGGCCGAGACGGCCTGCGCCGGACCCAGGTACCACGTCGACAGCGAGAGGTGGAGGTCGTCGGTCAGGACCGTCGCCAGACGCCGCACGCCGTGGGTCGCATCCCAGACGAAGGCCTCGTTGAGGTGCGGCGGATTGCCGAAGTAGCCCTCCCCGACGATCACGGATCCGTCCGCGGACGCCGCATGCGCCGTGCCGTCGAAGTCGCCGAGGCTCTCGATGCCGCCGGCCTCGGTGTAGCGGAATGCATCGGTGCCGGCGGCGCTGTCGCTCTCGCCGACGGCGACCTGGCCGTCCGACGAGACGCCGAACGCCCGGCTGTTGAAGGCGCCGCCCGGGAGGTCGCCCAGGCCGATCATGCCACCGCCCGCCGTCCAGCGAAACGCCTGGTCCTTGCCGAGGTACGGCTCCGACGTCGTCTCGGTCGAGTCGCCGTAGCCGACGACGACCTCTCCGTCCTCGGAGACACCCTGCGCTGCGCTGAAGGCGCCGCCCGGCAGGACGCCGATCGACTGCATGCCTCCGCTCTCGGTCCAGCGGAAGGCGATGTTGCCGACGACCGAGCTCATGCCGACGACGACCGAGCCGTCGTGCGAGACGCCGAAGGCCTCGCTCGTGCCGTCGGGGCCGAGGGCGCCGAGCGTCTCGAAGCCGTTGTTCCAGCGATAGGCCAGGTAGGTCGCGCCGATCATGCCGCCCACGATCGTCGAGCCGTCGCCCGAGACCGCTCGACAGGTGGACGAGATGGCACCGGCGACGAGGCCGAGCCCCTGCATCCCTCCTGA
>DATJPY010000131.1:0-1498 GCA_035506135.1 Myxococcota bacterium
CTGGCCGACCTCTCTCGCGCGCGCGATCTGCTCGGCTTCGAGCCCGCGGTGCCGCTGGCGGAGGGGCTGCGGCGCACCATCGAGAGCCTGAAGGGGTGAGGGGGCGGGCTTGAACATCTGCATCGTCGGGACCGGGTACGTCGGGCTGGTGACCGGCGCCTGCTTCGCGGAGTTCGGCGTGCAGGTGACCTGCGTCGACAAGGACGTGGACAAGATCGCCGCGCTCGAGCGGGGCGAGATCCCGATCTACGAGCCCGGCCTCGACGCCCTGGTGGCGCGCAATCTGCGCGAGCGCCGCCTCGCCTTCACCACCGACACGCCGCAGACGGTGCGGTCGTCGCTCGTGGTCTTCATCGCGGTGCAGACGCCGTCCGCCGCGGACGGCAGCACCGACCTGGCCGCGGTCGAGGCCGTGTCGCGGGAGATCGGCCGCGCCATGGACGGCTACAAGGTGGTGGTGACCAAGAGCACCGTGCCGGTCGGCACCTCGGCCCGGGTCCGCGGCTGGATCGAGGAGGAGCTGGCCGCCAAGGGAGCCCGACACCGATTCAGCGTCGCGTCGAACCCGGAGTTCCTGCGCGAAGGCGCCGCGATCGGCGACTTCATGCGCCCGGATCGGGTGGTGATCGGCGCGGAGGACTCCGAGGCGATCGCCATCCTGCGGGACCTCTATCGGCCGCTCTACCTGAACGAGACGCCCTTCGTGATCACCAACCTGCCGAGCTCGGAGCTCACGAAGTACGCGGCCAACGCCTTCCTCGCGACGAAGATCTCGTTCATCAACGAGTTCGCCAGCCTGTGCGAGAGCGTCGGGGGGGACGTGCACGCGGTGGCGCGCGGGATCGGCCTCGACCGGCGCATCGGATCCAAGTTCCTCCACCCCGGGCCGGGCTTCGGCGGCGCCTGCTTCCCGAAGGACACGCGCTCCGCGGCGCACTTCGCGCGCGCGGCGGGCGAGCGGCTCGAGATCGTCGAGGCCGTGATCCGGGTGAACGAGCGCCAGCGCCAGCGCGCCGTCGAGAAGATCGCGCGCGCGCTCGGCGGCGACGCGCGCGGCAAGACCGTGGCGCTTCTCGGCCTCTCGTTCAAGCCCGAGACCGACGATCTTCGCGAGTCGCCGGCGCTCGAGATCGCGCGCGCGCTGCTGGCGGCAGGCGCGAGCGTGCGCGCCTTCGATCCGGCGGCGATGGCGAACGCCGCGCGCGAGCTTCCCGCGCTCGCGCTCTGCAAGAACGAGTACGAGGCCTGCGAGAACGCGGACGCGCTGGTGATCGTCACCGAGTGGAACCAGTTCCGCATGCTCGATCTCGAACGCGTGCGCGGCCTGCTGCGCCAGCCCGTGCTGGTCGACCTGCGCAACGTCTACGACCCGGCGGCGCTACGCGCCGCCGGCTTCCACTACGAGTGCGTAGGGCGCTGAACGTGCGCGCCGATCCGCGGCTCCACGCGGTGATCATGGCGGGCGGAGCGGGCGAGCGCTTCTGGCCGCGCTCGCGCA
>DATJPY010000132.1:0-1912 GCA_035506135.1 Myxococcota bacterium
TGGGACCCCGTCGGAGGTCGCCGCGAGGGTCAGGACGCGCTACGCCAACATGCTGCTGCTCGCGGGCGAGTTCGGGACGGCTGAGCGCGAGGCGATCGAGGCCGTGCGGCTCGCGCGCGCTGTCGGCGCACTCCTCGAGGAAGCCGACGCACTCGTCACGCAGTTCGTCTGCCGCGGCGAGGCCGGTGACATCCTGCGAGCGCTCCAGCTCGCTGCGGAGGCGCGTCCACCGGTGCTCGAGACCTGCGACGCACGGATCGTCCGGCGCTACTTCACGAACCTGACGTGGATCCTGCACTGCTTCGGGCGCTACGAGGAGGCCGTCGCCGTTGGACTCGAGGGCATCGATCTCCACGTTCGCGCTGGGCTCAATCGCCACGGGCAGCTGTGCATGCAGGAGAACGCGGCGGGTGCGCTGTGTGCGCTCGGCCGTCCGCGCGAGGCTGCCCAGCTGCTCGGTGACGGGGAGGGCGCGTTCTCATCGGACACGATCAGCATCCAGGAGGGCCTGGCCACGATCGCGATGCTCGAGGGGGACCTCGCCGGGGTTTCCGCGCGCCTCGCTGCAGTCCGGGCGATCCCCGGGCTCGAGGCGCTGTTCCTGGTCCCCGCCTGCGCCACGGACGCGACGGCCGCGCTCCTGCGCGGCGACGCCGACTCGGCGATCGCCGCGGTACGTCAGGGGGAGGCGATGCTCGAGGAGGCCGACCGCCTTCCCGCAACGCAGCTCCTCGCGGCCGGCGTCTGGGCGCTGGCCGATGCTGCCGAGGCAGGCGTGGTCGACGTCGACGCCGCCCGTGCGGAGTCCGATCGGCTGCTCACGCGCCTGCGCGACGTCGCGGCCGCGGGAGAGGGGCGCCTGCCCGAGCCCGACGCCCGCGTGCTCACCGGTGAGGCGGAGCGCTCGCGGCTCGAGCCGCTGCCCGACGCCGTGCGCTGGCGTGCGGCCGCCGCGGCCTGGGAGGCCCTGGCCCGCCCGTTCGACGCGGCCTACGCGCGCTGGCGCGAGGCGCAGGCGCTCGCGAACGCCCGCGGCCCGCGCGCGGAGCTCGAGCATGCGCTGTCCTGCGCGCACGCGTCCGCCAAGGTCGTCGGGACACCCCAGCTCGTCGAGCGGATCGAGCAGCTCGCCCGGCGTTCCCGTGTCCTGCTCCCCGGCATGCGCGACGCCGGCGGCGGCGCCTTCCCGGACCTCACCCCCCGCGAGCGCGAGGTCCTCGCGCTCGTCGCCGAGGGGCGCACGAATCGCGAGATCGCGCAGGCCCTGTTCATCACCGACAAGACGGCCAGCGTGCATGTCTCGAACATCCTCGGCAAGCTCGGCGCGGCCAACCGCGGCGAGGCCGCGGCGCTCGCGCACAGCGCGGGGTTCGAGCTGGAGTTGTCGGCGCAGGCCTGAGTGGCCGGTCAGGCGCGCGCGAGCCGCTCCGCCCGCTCCTTGATCCCGGCGAGCATCTTGCGCTCCATCACGAGCGAGCCGGGCTCCATGGGCAGCATGCCGACGCGCATCGCGAGTGACGGCAGGCGAAAGCGGTTGCGGCTGATGAGGCGCGTGCACCCACCTTCCTCATGCAGCACGAAGCTCCACACCCAGTTGCCGTCCGCCGAACGCAGGGCGAGCACGCGGCCGGGCTCGACGCGCTCCACGCGCATGCGGTTCGAGCCGAAGGCGATCGTGTCGCCGAG
The DNA here is from genome assembly GCA_035506135.1 of Myxococcota bacterium. Classification (GTDB taxonomy): domain Bacteria; phylum Myxococcota_A; class UBA9160; order UBA9160; family PR03; genus DATJPY01. The sequence continues at coordinate 1,687 of DATJPY010000132.1, forward strand.
CTGCGGGTGCTGGAGCTCGGTGAGGACGCGGTCGACGCTGTGCATGTTCAGCCCGAGCAGGTTCTCGATCCAGTCGTAGGTGTACGCACCGCCGCGCGGCGCCGGCCCCATCTGGGCGAGCCACGGCCACACCGCGTCGGCGGGCGCGTCGATCCAGATCGCGCGGGTCGAGACGCCGTCCGGCGTCTCGAGCAGCTCGTCGCCGGGCAGGCGCGCCGCAGCCTCC
>DATJPY010000133.1:0-4308 GCA_035506135.1 Myxococcota bacterium
GATCCCCCCTGAGCGCAACCCGCGCTAGGAGGCCGAGTCGGGAGTCGGCCGACGCGCAGCGAGCCGCAGGCGAGCGAAGGTCATCGGCCAGGAGGCCGACCCGGGCGTCGGCCGACGCGCAGCGAGCCGCATCCGAGCGAAGGCTAGTGGATCCCCTTCAGGCTCGGCGCGAGGATCGTGGCGTCCTCCCGGGCCCCGTTGTCGCCGGGCAGGAACCGGCCGCCGCCAGTCCCCTCCTTGCGGTCGGAGGACGCGGGGTCCTCGGCGCTCGTCGACTCCGACCGCGCCGCCGGTGGCGGATTCGCGTTCAGGTCCGGGGGCGGCGGGGCCGGAGGCGGTGTGGCGCCCGCCGCCTGGATCTGCGAGAGCGACGGCTCGATCGCGCGGTCCCACTCTCCGATCATCTGCGGGCTTGCCTTCACATCGTCGGCGAGCAGCGACCAGGGCGTGTCTCCATAGCTCGGCCGCTCCTCCGTGATGATCCGCACATCGGTGTAGCCCGCGGCAGCGAGCGCGGCGAAGAGCTCGCGGAAGTAGTCGTTCAGGCCCGCCTCGAACTGGCCCGGACCGTAGAGCCCGGAGTCGAACGGGCCACCGGGCGCCCGGCCGTCCTTGCAGACGTGTGCAGGTCCGGTCCACAGGTGCGAGCCCGAAACGCTGCAGGGGTCGTTGCTCGGCCCGTTCGCGGCCTCGTCGTAGTAGCCGTACCAGCCCGGCTTGTACGCCTCCAGCAGACACGCGCCCTCGGCAGGCGCGATCCCGTAGTCCGCAAGCTTGTAGAGCAGGTAGCGGATGCGCCAGGCGCGGTAACTCGGGTTGTCGAGGTCCACCACCACCGCCGCCGGCTGGAAGAACGGATCGCGGAAGTTGATGGAGTCGACCGGAGCCTGTCCGCCGCCGACGGATCCGTAGAGCGCCGGCACCGAGCTCGAGTTGGCCAGCGCGAGCAGCGCGCTGCGGTCCATCCACGCGACCCAGGAGCGCTGATCCGCGGGATCGAAGGGATCGAGCGGCTGCGCCGGCGGCAGGCACGCATGGCCGGGCGGGCAGACGTTGCGCAGGCCCGTCCAGAGCTGCTGCACGGTGGCCGCGGAGGCGGCGCGAGGGACCCGCTTCACCCAGGCGGGATCGAACGAGCCGCGAATCTCGTAGCGGTTGCCGGGCGCGGGCGGTGTCGAGAAGGGCTGGCTCACCGTGATCGTCGTGGCGTCGTTCGCGACGATGCGACGGCGCTCCTCGCCGCTCGCGCGCGGGCGCAGCACGAGAAGGCGATGGCCCCAGTTGCTCGGGTCCCAGCTCGCCTTCGAGTCCTCGAGCACCGTGGTCGTTCCGCCGGTCGCCTGGCCGGCGGCCTTGACCACGTTCTCGGTCTCGCCGCGCGAGCCGTCCATGTCGCCCTCCCAGTCGCAGCCGCCGCCGCCCCAGGTGGGATCGCATCCCCCTTCGTGGATCATCTTCGTCATCACGTCGGGCCGCTCCGTCACGCAGATCCGGCTCTCGACCGGGACGCCGCGGGCCCGCGCCAGCGCCTGCGCCTGGTCGACCAGCTTTCCCATGGCGAGCCAGTAGTTGTTGCCGGCGGGCTCGGCGTCGCGGTAGCCGGTATCCATGTAGGCGTCGGGATAGAGCGCGAGGAAGGAGACGACGTCGCTCGGCGTCCAGCGCTGCTTGCCGGGCGCCGGCGAGACCGGATCGTGGTCGCGCCAGCTCCCGAGCGTGCGCGGCCGCGCCGGCACGCCGTTGGGCGCCCCGGCGGCGGCGAACGCGATCGCCACCAGCAGCCCTGCCGCGAGAGATCCCCTCATGCGCGTCGAGCCTCGTCGTCGCCCGGAGGGTCCAGCTCCGAGCGTCGCTCGCAGATTCGGAGTGCCCTTCCGACCACTTGAGGGCACGGCGCACCACCGACCGCAGTCGTCGTCCCCGCCGCGCCAACGCAGGCGCCTGCGGGACCGCGTGCGCGCCGCAGGCGAGCGGCTCGTCATGTACGGGACATGACCGCCGGGCTTGCATTTCGGCGTCGCAGCTTCCGACCGGCTGCGAGCGCCTTGCCGTCAGAGGAGATCCACGCGCCCGCGCTCGCGCAGCCGGGCCACCACGCGCCGCAGCTCGCCGCAGCGCGCGAGCGGCGCCACGAGCAGCGCGTCGCCCGAGTCGATCACGGCGAGCCCTTCGACGCCGAGCAGCGCGACCAGCCGATCGCCCGCCCACACCAGGTTCCCGCCGGCCTCCTCGAGCACGACGTCTCCCGCCACCACGCGCGAGCGGCCCGGCGCGACGCCGAGCTCCTCGGCGAGCGACGCCCAGTTGCCGACGTCGCTCCAGTGGAAGCGCACCGGGAGCGTCCACACGCGGCGGCTCCGCTCGAGCACCGCGACGTCGATCGGCACCGAGGGCGCGGCGCGGTACGCCCGCTCGAGCGCCGCGCGCGAGCGGGGCGTGCGGGCGAGCGGCGCGAGCGCGCGAGAGAGATCGGGAGCGCAGCGCGCGATCTCGTCGAGGACGTCCGACGCCTTCCAGACGAAGATCCCCGCATTCCAGAGGAAGCCCCCGCGCCGAAGGAAGCGCTGGGCGCGCGCGCGCGACGGCTTCTCCGCGAAGCGGCGCACGCGGAACAGCCCCCCGTGGCCGCGGCCGGCGTCCGCGCCGACCTCGATGTAGCCGTAGCCGGTCTCGGGCCGCGTGGGCGCGATCCCGAGCGTGACCAGCACGCCGGCGCTCGCGGCCGCACGCCCCGCGCGCGCGATGGCGGCGGCAAAGGCGCGCGCGTCGGGAATGACGTGGTCCGCGGGGAGCATCGCCAGCACGGCGCCGGGATCTTCCGCCGCGATGCGCGCCGCAGCGAAGCCGACCGCCATCGCCGTGTTGCGGCCGTGCGGCTCCACCAGCAGGTGCCCGGGTGCGAGGTTCGAGCCCGCGCGCACGGCGGCGGCGTTGTCGCGCGTGCACACGACCCAGGTGCGCGCGCGCGGCGCGAAGCGCGCCGCGCGCGACAGCGCGGCCTCGAGCAGCGTCTCCCCGCCGAGCACCCGCAAGAGCGGCTTCGGCCGCGCCTTGCGCGAGCGCGGCCAGAAGCGCTCGCCCGCGCCGCCCGCCATGATCACCGCGTGGAGCCGCGGATCGGCCCGCACGTTCAGCGCCCTACGCACTCGTAGTGGAAGCCGGCCGCGCGCAGCGCCGCCGGGTCGTAGACGTTGCGCAGGTCGATGAGCACGGGCTGGCGCAGCAGGCCGCGCACGCGCTCGAGATCGAGCATGCGGAACTGGTTCCACTCGGTGACGATCACCAACGCGTCGGCGTTCTCGCACGCCTCGTACTCGTTCTTGCAGAGCGCGAGCGCAGGCAGCTCGCGCGCCGCGTTCGACATCGCCGCCGGATCGAAGGCGCGCACGGCGGCGCCCGTCGCCAGCAGCGCGCGCGCGATCTCGAGCGCCGGCGCCTCGCGCAGGTCGTCGGTCTCGGGTTTGAACGAGAGCCCGAGCAGCGCCACGGTCTTTCCGCGCGCGTCGCCGCCGAGCGCGCGCGCGATCTTCTCGACGGCGCGCTGGCGCTGGCGCTCGTTCACCCGGATCACGGTCTCGACGATCTCGAGCCGCTCGCCCGCCGCGCGCGCGAAGTGCGCCGCGGAGCGCGTGTCCTTGGGGAAGCAGGCGCCGCCGAAACCCGGCCCGGGGTGCAGGAACTTGGATCCGATGCGCCGGTCGAGGCCGATCCCGCGCGCCACTGCGTGCACGTCGCCGCCGACCCGCTCGCACAGGCTCGCGAACTCGTTGATGAACGAGATCTTCGTCGCGAGGAAGGCGTTGGCTGCGTACTTCGTGAGCTCCGAGCTCGGCAGGTTGGTGATCACGAAGGGCGTCTCGTTCAGGTAGAGCGGCCGGTAGAGGTCGCGCAGGATGGCGATCGCCTCGGAGTCCTCGGCGCCGATCACCACCCGGTCCGGGCGCATGAAGTCGCCGATCGCGGCGCCCTCGCGCAGGAACTCCGGGTTCGACGCGACGCTGAATCGGTGTCGGGCGCCCTTCGCGGCCAGCTCCTCCTCGATCCAGCCGCGGACCCGCGCGGACGTGCCGACCGGCACGGTGCTCTTGGTCACCACCACCTTGTAGCCGTCCATGGCGCGGCCGATCTCCCGCGACACGGCCTCGACCGCGGCCAGGTCGGTGCTGCCGTCCGCGGCGGGCGGCGTCTGCACCGCGATGAAGACCACGAGCGACGACCGAACCGCCTGCGACGTGTCGGTGCTGAAGGCGAGGCGGCGCTCGCGCAGGTTGCGCGCCACCAGGGCGTCGAGGCCGGGCTCGTAGATCG
>DATJPY010000134.1:0-1511 GCA_035506135.1 Myxococcota bacterium
CCCGGGCGCGCTCGGCCGGCTCGAGCGCGGCATACTCGAGGTGCTTCTTGCTCGGGCCCCGCTTGCGGTGGTAGCGGCTGATGAGCGCGATCTGGAGCCGCTCGCGCGGCGGGAACGGGAGCGACTCCGCGTGCGCGATCAGGTGGTAGCTGTGCTTGTGATGGCTGCGGTACGACACGATGGTCCCGACGTCGTGCAGGAGCGCGGCGGCCTCCAGCAGCTCCCAATCCTCCGGCACGCAGCCGAGCCGCTTGCCGAGGACGTCGAACAGCTTGCGGGCCAGGCGCGCCGTCTGCTCGCCGTGGCGGCGGTCGGCGCGGCACCGGTCGGCGAACCGGCGCAGGGCCCTGGCCTTGGTCGGGGCCTCGGCGCCGGCGGTGGGCCGTGCCAGGTGGATGAGGAGGCCTTCCCGCAGGCCGAACGCGGATACGATGACCTTCGGCGCGTCGAACAGCTCGAGCACCTCGGCCGCGACCGCGAGGCCCGCGACGATGATGTCGGCGCGCGCGGCGTTGAGGCCGGGAACCCCGCGCCGCTCCTCGACGCTCATCGCGGCCAGCCACTCGAGGATCCGCTGCAGCTCGGCCGACGTGACCGACTGGGCGTGGATGCCGCCGGGCGGCACGGCGCCGCGGCCGCGGGCGACGGAGATGCGCGCCAGGTTGGTGAACGTCCCGCCGGACCCGAACAGCTTCGCGGCGGCCCACTCGCGGCCCGGGATGGCGCGCCGCAGCTTCTGCCGCACCGCGCCGCGCAGCTTGCGCACGCCCTGGCCGGCGTCTTCGGCGCCCGCGAGGTACTGCTCCGTGAGGCGCACGGCGCCGAAGGGGAGCGAGACCACGCGGTCCACCAGCCCGCCGATCGCGAGTACCAGCTCGAGGCTGCCGCCGCCGATGTCGGCGACCACCGCGCGCCCCCGCCCGATCGGGAAGTGCTCGCTCACCGACAGGAAGGCGAGCCGCGCCTCCGTTTCGCCGTCGATCACCTCGAGCGGGATGCCGATCTCCTTCTTGACCCGCTCCGCGAACTCGCGGCCGTTGGCGGCGTCGCGCACGGCCGAGGTCGCGACCAGCGCCACGCGCGAGGCGCCGCGCCGCTCGGCGGCCTGTACCATCCGGCCCAGCGACTCGAGGGCGTGCTCCACGGACTTGGGCGCGAGCAGCCCCGTGGACGACAGCCCGCGCGCGAGGCGGGGCTGGTCCTTCAGGTCGTCGATGATCTGGAGATGGCCGTCCTCGCCCTGCTCGGCGATCAGACAGCGAATCGAGTTGGAGCCGACGTCTATCGCCGCGAAGCGTTCAGTCGTCGGCGACATCGACGACGGGCGTGAGCAGGGACGGATCGAGGAGGTTGGCGACCTCGCGGCGCAGCTCGGCCTGCACCTCCTCGACGGTGCGGGACGCGTCGATGGTGGTGAAGCCGTACAGCTCGGCCATCCGGTCGAACTCCTCGAGGATGAGCGTCTGGTACTTGCGGAACGACGTGTAGAGGTCCGGCGCGAGGCCGATGTC
>DATJPY010000135.1:0-1811 GCA_035506135.1 Myxococcota bacterium
ATGGACTCGTGGGCGCCGGCGCCCCGCCGGTATTGCCAGGTCGGGCGGAGGGAGGTTCCTCCCCGCGCCCTCCTGGCAGATGACTCCGCCCGACCTGGCGAAGGGCGGCACCCCGAAGGATCATTTCTCCTACGCTCCGAAAAACGTTCCGGGCTCGACGAAGTTACGTGCTAGCCCCGCCCCACCTGGCGCTGCGCCTCGGCGAGGTCGCGGCGGGTGAAGCGGAAGCCGAGCAGGGCGACGCCCGAGAGCAGGTAGAAGAGCGCCGGGAACCACGAGTACATCCACAGCATCCACAGCTTCACCGTCGCGCTCTGCGGCACGCCCGGCTGGTAGCCGACGTGCTCGAGCACCTGCAGCGCGGCGAAGCCGGTGATCGCGTTGCCGGCCTTGGTCGCGAACGACCAGACCGCGAAGTACGCGCCCTCGCGCCGCATGCCGGTCGATACCTCGTCGTGGTCGATCAGGTCGGCGACCATCGACGGCGGCAGCGCCAGGTAGTTGCCGAAGCTCGCGCCGCCGAGCACCAGGATCGCCGAGAAGAAGCCGACCGACCCGTCGCGGAGCCAGAAGCACGCCGCGCTCGTCACGACGGCGAGCGCGATGGCGGCGCCCCAGGTCGCCCGCTTGCCGGAGCGTGCGGCCATGCGGCTCCAGAACGGCAGTGAGATCACGGCCGAGACGAAGTAGAGCAGCAGGTAGTACGACCAGGTCGGGAGCCAGTCCGGGACCGATGCGCTCCACCACCCGGGCGTCCCGATGATGTAGACCGCGACGTAGATCACGAGCGTCGCGGGCACCGCGCCGGCGATCGCGGAGAAGGTGAAGGCGGCGAGCAGTGGCCGGAAGTGATGGTTCTGGAAGGTGCGCAGCACGCCCGCGTACGGATTCATCGACGGCCGTCCCTGGAACTCGGGCCGCTCCCGCGAGACGACGCCCGCGAGGAACAGGAAGGCGGCGGTCGCGGCGCCGAGGATCGCGCCCATCGCGGCGTAGCCGGCCCGCCCTCCGCGCAGGTGGATCAGGTAGGCGGGCAGCACGGTCGCGCACAGGAGGCCCGCGAGCCCCCAGCCCTCGCGCACGGCGATCACCCGCGTGCGCTCGTGATAGTCGTCGGTGAGCTCGGCGCCGAGGCTGTAGTACGGGATCGCGCCGACGGTCCAGAGCAGGAACGTGCCGGTGTAGGTCGCCATCAGGTAGCCGAGCAGGCGCAGCTGCTCGGACGCCGGGTCGCTCGACGCGGGCGGCGCGAACAGGAGCCAGAACAGCACGCCGAGCGGGAGCGCCGCGCCGAGCATGAACGGGCGGCGCCGGCCCAATCGCGTGTCGCTGCGGTCCGAGACCCACCCCATCCACGGATCCACGAAGGCGTCGAACAGTCGCGCGAAGAGCAGCGCCCACGACACCAGACCCGCCGAGAGGCCGACGTAGTCGGTGTAGAAGAACTGCAGGTTCACGGCGACGACGAGGCCGAGCAGCGAGAAGGCGAAGTTCCCGGCGCCGTAGCCGAGCATGGCGGCGAGGGGGAGCTGGGTGCGGCGCAGGCCCGTGGGCGCGCTGGGAGCGAAGCGGTCCGCATCGGTCGCGGCGTCAGGAGCTCCCGGGGTCACCCCGCCAGGTTGGCACAGGAGCCGCCCGAAGACTGCGCTCGCAGGAGCGGGAGGTGCCGCGGGCCGCGCACCAGGTACGAGTCGACGTAGTCGACGCGCGGCTCGCGGCAACGCAGCGACGGCAGCACGTCGAGCAGCGCCTCGAGCGCGACGCGCGCCTCGAGCCGCGCGAGCGAGGCGCCGAGGCAGAAGTGGTTGCCG
>DATJPY010000136.1:0-14787 GCA_035506135.1 Myxococcota bacterium
CTCCGAGGAGACCGAAGCAGGTGGCGCCCGCTCCGTCCGCTCGAGCCGCGCTGCGCGTCGAGGGCGATCCCGCGCCCTGTCGCTGCACGTGCGGCAGTCTGCTGGCGCGCTGGGTCTCCGGCGGTGTCGAGATCAAGTGTAGGCGGTGCAAGCGCACGCAGGTGATCCCGCTCGACGCCGAGCCTCCCGCAGATCCCATCTTCCAGAGGCCAGAGGTCGCGAACCCAGAGCCCCAACTGCCTCGAACCGCTCGAGGCCGAGGGGCCCCATGCGACTGCCGTTCCGCAAGACCTGGATCCTCTTCGTGACCCTGATCGCCGCCGCGACGACGGCTGCGCCCGCGCGATCGGACGACGCGACCGATCGCGACACGGCCCAGCAGGACCGCATCGACGAGCTCGAGAAGAAGGTCGACGTGCTCACCGACGAGCTCTCGCGGATGCGCACCGAGCAGGCGGTGCCCGAATCCGGGAGCCTGCAGAGCTTCGCCGGCATGGGTCCTGCCGCCTCGAAGGTGTACGGGATTGCCAAGGGCCTCTCGATCGGCGGCTACGCCGAGGGCTACTACGCGCACCTGTTCAGCAACAAGAACCAGAACCCGAACGGCGATCCCCAGGGTGCGGCGTCGATGACCGACGCGCTGCGCACCGTTCTCTACGTCGGATACAAGTTCAACGAGAACCTCGTGTTCAATTCGGAGTTCGAGTGGGAGCACGCGGGCGTGAGCGACGACTCCGCGAAGTTCGACGTGGGCGGCGAGGCGATCGCCGAGTTCGCCGCGCTCGACTGGCGGCTGCGCCCGTGGGCGACGCTGCGCACCGGGCTGATGCTGCTCCCGATCGGCTTCATCAACCAGGTGCACGAGCCGCCCTTCTTCAACGGCGTGAGCCGCCCCGAGGTGGAGCAGGTCATCATCCCCACCACGTGGCGCGAGAACGGCGTCGGGCTGTACGGCGACATCAGCGAGAACGTCTCCTACAGCGCCTACCTGGTGACCGGCCTCGACTCGCTCGGCTTCGGCCCCGACGGCATCGCGGGCGGCCGTACGCTCGGCAACCAGTCGCGCGCCGAGGACGTGGCCGGGGTGGTGCGCGTCGACTGGCGGCCGCCGCTCGAGGGCGTGCTGCTCGGCGGCTCCCTCTACGGCGGCGGCGCCGACCAGGGCCGCAGCGGCTTCGGCGACGCCAAGCTGATGCTCTGGGAGCTTCACGCGCAGTACCGCTGGCAGGGACTCCAGCTCCGCGCGCTCTACACCCAGTCGTTCATCGATGGGGCGAGCAAGGTCACCCGGGCGCTCGTCGACCGCGGCGACCTGGATCCGGGCCAGGTCGTGGGCAACGAGCAGCTCGGCGGCTACGTCGAGGCCGCCTACGACGTGATGCCGTTCCTCGGGCTCTCGAGCGACTGGTCGCTGACGCCCTTCTTCCGCGTCGAGTACTACAACACGCAGCAGAGCGTCCCGTCGGGCTTCGACCGCGACAAGAGCCAGGAGGTCTGGCTCTTCACGCCGGGGATCGGCTTCAAGCCGACCCCGAACGTGGTCTACAAGCTCGACTTCCGCAGCTTCAATCCGGCGCAGGGCAAGACGACGAACCAGGTGGAGCTTGGCTTCGGCGTGGCGTTCTAGCGCGCTGCTCGGCGCCTGTGCGCTGGCGCTCGGCGCGACGGCGCCGGGCGCCAGCGCGGGCGTCTTCATGACCCAGGCCGACGCGCTCGCCTGGGCGTTCCCGGACGCCGACCACGTCGATCGCAAGAGCTTCGCGCTTTCCGACGAGCAGCTCGCAAAGGTGGAGGCGCTCGCCCAGTCCAAGCTCGACTCGCGGCTGGTGACGCTCTATACCGGGCTGCGCGGCGGCCAGGTGCTCGGCTACGCGCTGATCGACCTGCACACCGTGCGCACGCAGACGGGGGCGTTCCTGGTCGTGATCGGACCCGATGGAAAGCTCGCGCGGCTGCGGGTGATCGCGTTCCACGAGCCGCAGGAGTACCTGCCCCCGGAGCGGTGGCTCGCCCAGTTCGAGGGCAGGCAGGCCGGCGATTCGCTGCGCGTCGGGCACGAGGTGCACGGCATCGCCGGCGCCACGCTCTCGTCGGAGGCCGTGACCGGCGCGGTGCGCCGCTCGCTGGCGCTCCAGGCCGTCCTGCTCGGCCCCGGTCATCGCTGATGAACTTCGCTCGGCTCCGGAGACTCCGCCTCGCTGCGCGTCGGCCGACTCTCGAATCGGCCTGCTAGCCGTGCGCTTCGTCGTCACCGGCGAGTGGAATCGCAACCGCCTGCTCCAGGTGATCGTCGTGATCTACTGCGTCTACGTCGGCCTCCTGTGGGTCACGAACGCGCTGCTCTACTTCGAGAAGATGAGCCTCTCGCCGGCCTCGGTGGTCCGCTACTACCTCGGCTCGGAGGCCGACTTCACGGCGCCTCGCTCGTACCCCGGCATGCTCGAGGTCTCGCACTTCCACCTGTTCGCGATGGGGATGCTGCTGCTCGTGCTGACGCACCTCGTGCTCTTCATCCCGGCCCGCGGCGCGGTGAAGGCGTGGCTGATCGCGATCCCCTTCGCGTCGGCGCTGCTCGACGAGGGCTCGGGCTGGGGGGTGCGCTTCGTCCATCCGGGCTTCGCCTGGCTGAAGGTGATCGGATTCGTGTCCTTGCAGGCGAGCCTCGCGACGCTGATCGGCGTCTCGCTCTGGGCGGTCCTGCGCGGTACCTCCGAGAACTACGTCGGCGGCGTCGCGGACGACGACGAGGACGACGCGATCGGGTCCGATCCGCCTTGAGGGCGCAGCTCGCGGCGGCGCTCGCGCTCGCGGGCGCGGCAAGCGCCCTCGCGGCGGCCCCGCCGCCGGTCGAGGTCGGCGACGGCCGCTACGTGATGGGGACGCTGCTCGCCGTCACGCTCGAGGCGCCGGATCGCGAGCGCGGACGGGCGCTGCTCGAGCGCCTGTACGGGACCGCAGAGCGCCTCGACCACGCCCTCACGCTCTTCGATCCGGCGAGCCCGCTCTCGCAGCTCAATGCGCGCGCCGGCGCCGGCCCGCAGACGGTGGATCCGGCCCTCGCCGACGTGCTCGCGGAGTCGATCGACTTCTCCCGCCGCACGCGCGGCGCCTTCGACGTGAGCGTGGGGCCGCTGATGGCGCTCTGGCGCGCCGCGGCGGCGCGCGGGTCCCCGCCCAGCCCCGCCGAGCTCGCGCGAACGCGGGCCCGGGTCGGGTCCGACGGCCTGCGCGTGCTCTCGCCGACCCGTGCGGAGATCGTCCGAAGCGGCGCCGCCGTCGATCTGGGCGGCGTCGCCAAGGGCTACGCGCTCGACCGCATGCTCGAGGGGCTCCGCGCCGACGGCGTGGCGAGCGCGCTGCTCGACTTCGGCGAGAGCAGCTTCTGGGCGGTCGGCGCGCCTCCGGGCGAGGAGGGCTGGCGGCTCCTGGTGCGGCGGCCGGACGCCGGGTTCGCCGGCATCGCGACCCTGCGCGACCGCGCCATCTCGGTGTCGGAGAGCTTCGGGGAAGCGTTCGAGATCGGCAGCCGGCGCTACGGGCACGTGATCGACCCGCGCACCGGACGCCCGCTCGAGCGAGCCGCCCTGGCGATGGTGCTGGCGCCGACCGCCGCCGAGGCGGAGGCGTGGAGCAAGGCGCTGCTGCTGCTCGGGCCGCGCGCCGGGCTCGCACTGCTGCAGGCCGAGCCCGGCTGCGAGGGCCTGCTCGTCGAGGCAGGAGGACGCCTCCACGCCTCCCGCGGATGGCAGGCGGAGACCCGCTTCGAGACCGCGCCCGAGGGCCTTCGGTAGGCCCGTCGGACCCGTTGACGAGAAGACCCGGGTCGGTGCACGCTGGGCCCATGGCCCTCTCGCCTGGCAACGTGCTCGGGCGCCTCGATGCACCGGGGCAGGCGTGAGCGCGCCCGCGGTGGACCTCGCCCGCCCGGCGCTCGGCGCGAACCCGGCCTCGCTGCGCGAGGCGCTCCCGGTCTTCCTGCGGCACGGCAGCCCGCGCATCCTGATCGCGGCGCTCGTCCTGGCGCTCGGCGCCCGGCTCTCGCTCGGCGGGTGGTCGCCCTGGGACCTCGTGCCGGCCGCGGTCGTGTTCGCCTACTGGCCGCTCCAGGAGTGGCTGATCCACGTCTTCATCCTGCACGCGAGGCCGCTCCGGCTCTTCGGGCGGAGCGTCGACTTCCGCGTGCCGCGCAAGCACCGCGCGCATCACCGGGACCCGTGGCGCCTCGATCTGCTGTTCATCCCGATGCACTCGTTCCTCTACAGCGTGCCGCTGCTCGCGGTGCTCTGGCTCTCGCTCGCGCCGACGCGGGCGCTCGCGCTGACCGGCCTGTCGATCCATCTCGCCCTCACGCTCCACTACGAGTGGGTCCACTTCCTGATCCACACGCGCGTGTCACCCCGCAGCCGCGCCTACCAGCGCCTGTGGAGGAACCACCGGCGGCACCACTTCAAGAACGAGCACTTCTGGTACGGGGTCACCATGCTCGCCGGCGACCGGCTCCTCGGGACGGGGCCGGAGCTCCAGGCCGTGCCCACCTCTCCGACGGCCCGGATGCTCGAGGGCGAAGCCAGCCCCTGAGCGCGCGGCGCGGCGGCTTCATACAACTTCACACGCCGGAACGACGCGCGAAACGCCGAGGCTCTAGCCTCCGCGCATGCTCGAACGCTTCTTCGCCCAGTTCGCGAGACCGCACGGCCCCCTCGGTCACGTCGCCGGGTGGCTGATGGCCCGCAAGAACCTCGCGCTGAACGGCTGGATCGCCGAGCTCGCCGACGTCGGTCCCGGCGATCGCGTGATCGAGGTGGGCTTCGGGCCCGGCCTCCTGGTCGACCGGCTGGCGGCGCGCGCCGAGCACGTGGCCGGCGTCGACTGCTCCAAGGCGATGCTGCGGCAGGCGCGCCGCCGCAACCGGAGGGCCATACGGGAGGGACGCGTCGACCTGCGCTTCGGCAGCGTCGGCGAGCTGCCCTTCGCCGACGAGAGCTTCACGCGCGCGTGTAGCGTCAACTCGCTGCAGTTCTGGCCGTCGGTGGAGGACGGGCTCGGCGAGCTCCGCCGCGTGCTCGCCCCGGACGGGCGGCTCGTGCTGGCGCTGCGCATGCACCGCGAAGGGGCCGGACGCTTCGATCGCTCGCGCTTCGGGATGAGCGAGGAGCGTGTCGGCGAGATCGCGTGGAGCCTCGAGTGCGCGGGGTTCGAGCGGGTCGCCGTGAGGTGGCGGGACTTCGGCAGCGAGACGATCGCCGCGCTGCGGGCGCATCGAGCGCTCGAGCGGAGCGCGTCGCGCTCGATCCCCGCATGAACTCCGCTATAGATCGGTCGTGGGCGAGCGAATCCTGCTGATCGAGGACGACGAGAGCCTGGCGGCGATGCTGGGCGAGTACCTCGGCGGCGTCGGCTTCGAGGTGACCGCGCGGCCGGACGCGGAGAGCGGGCTCGCGGCGCTCGGGAACGCCCGCAGCTTCGACGCGCTGATCCTCGACGTGATGCTGCCCGACGTCGACGGCTTCGAGGTCTGCCGCCGCGTGCGCGCGCGCAGCCCGGTGCCGATCCTGATGCTCACCGCGCGCGGCGAGGAGACCGACCGCATCGTGGGCCTCGAGCTCGGCGCGGACGACTACCTGCCGAAGCCGTTCAACCCGCGCGAGCTGCTCGCCCGGCTGCGCGCGATCCTGCGCCGGCAGCGCGGCGCCGAGCCGACCTCCGTCCTGCGCTTCGGGCGCCTCGAGATCGACCGCGACGCCCGATCGGTCCGCGTCGACGGCGCCGAGCGCCTGCTCACCAGCCACCAGTTCGAGCTGCTCCTCGCCCTCGCCGAGAACCCGGGGCGCGTGATGTCGCGCGAGGCGCTGCTCGAGCGGGTGCGCGGCGACTCGCTCGAGGCGTTCGATCGCAGCGTCGACGTGCACGTGTCGCGCATCCGCGCCGTCATCGAGGACGATCCGCGACACCCCCGCCGCGTCATCACCGTGCGCGGCGCCGGCTACGTCTTCGCGCGGAACCAGGACGGCCGCTCTGGGCTCGTGGCGGGCGGTTGATGCGCCGTCTCTACCTCCAGATCTACGCGACGGTGCTCGTGGTGCTGGCGATCGCGGCACTGGGCTGGAATGCGCTGTCGGCCGCGCGGATGGGCCCGCACGAGATGCGCATGCTGAGCGGCCTGGCCCGGCTGGTGGACCAGCTGATCCCGCCGGCGGGACGGCCGATGGCAGAGCAGCAGGCGGCGCTCGAGCGCATCGCCGACGCGATGCTCTCCGAGGCCTCGATCTACACCTCCGACGGACAGCTCATCACGGCGGTCGGCGAGCCGATTCCCTTCGCGCCCGCGGAGGGGGAGGAGGGGGGCTGGCACCTGGGCGGCGGGCCGCGGCCGCCCGGGTCGCCCCGCGTCGCGCGCGAGAACGGCGCCTTCCGCATCCAGTTCCAGCTCGGCGACGGCCGCTGGCTCCTGCTTCGACATGCATTGGTGTATGGACCGCTCTTCGAGCTCGGCAGCGGTCTGGCGCTGCTCGCCGCGGCGGTCGCCATCGGGGCCTACCCGCTGGTGCGACGGCTCACGCGGCGGCTCGAGAGGCTGCAGCAGCGGGTCGACGCGCTGGGCTCGGGCGATCTGGCGGCGCGCGTCGAGGTCGAAGGGCGCGACGAGGTGGCGGATCTGGCGCGCAGCTTCAACCGCGCCGCGAGCCGCATCGGACAGCTCGTCGCGGCGCAGCGGACGCTCCTGGCCAGCGCCTCGCACGAGCTGCGCTCGCCGCTCGCGCGCATCCGCATGGCCGTCGAGCTCGCGGCCGGAGACGCGCGGCCCGCGCTGCGCGCCGGCATCGAGCGCGACATCGCGGAGCTGGACGACCTGATCGGCGAGCTCCTGCTGGCGAGCCGACTCGATGCGCAGCCCGCGCTGGAGCAGGTGGAGGACGTCGATCTGCTCGCGCTGGTGGCCGAGGAGGCTGCGCGCACCGGCGCCAAGGTCGCCGGGGAGCCGGTTCGGCTCGCGGGCGAGCCGCGCATGCTGCGGCGCCTCGCCCGCAACCTCCTCGAGAACGCGCGCCGTCACGGCGGCAGCTCGTCGGTCGAGGTCTCGGTCTCGCCGCTCCGGCCGCGCGGCGCGCGGCTGCTCGTCGAGGACCGCGGTCCGGGCGTTCCGGAGGCGGAGCGCGAGCGCATCTTCGAGCCGTTCTATCGCCCGCCCGGAAGCCGCGAGACCGGCAGCGGGATCGGGCTCGGCCTCGCCCTGGTGCGCCGCATCGCCCGTCGGCACTGCGGCGAGGTGCGCTGCCTCGCCCGCGCGGGCGGTGGCACGTGCTTCGAGGTCGAGCTGCCCGGTGCGGCCGGCTGAGCGCGGCGGCGGCGCGCCGCGCGCGCTACAGCTCCGCCGTGTGGCCGATTCTCGCCGTCGTGCTGAGCGCCGCGCTCGCCTGCGCGCCGAGCTCCTCGCCGCTGCAACGACAGCCCACCACCGTGCGGGCACCGCGCAAGGAGGCGCTCGAGGCCGCGCTCGGCGGGCGCGACGCGGCGAAGCCCTACGTCCGCTCGCGGCTCGCGGGCTGGCCCGAGCGGCTGCTGGTCGACCGCGGCACGCTGCCGACGGACGACGACGAGTTCCTGAAGCGGCTGGCGCGCGACACATGGCGCGGCCTCGCGGCGCTCTCCGATCGCGAGAACGGCCTCCCGATCAACCACGTGCGCTTCGGCGCCTCGCTCGATGCCGCCGACGCCAAGATCGGCGACTACGCGAGCGCCAGCGACCTCGGCCTCTATCTGATCGCCATCGTCGCGGCTCACGAGCTCGGGCTGATCCCCGAGAGCGAGGCGCTCGCCCGCCTCACGGCGGCGCTCGACTCGATCGACCGGCTCGAGACCTGGCACGGCTTCCCGTTCAACTTCTACGACACGACCACGCTCGAGCGCACCAGCGACTTCGTCTCGTTCGTCGACTCCTCGTGGCTGGCCGCGGGCTTCATGGTGGCGCGCTCGAGCTTCCCGCAGCTCGACGAGCGCTGCAGCGCCTGGCTCGCCGCGCGCGACTTCGGCCGCTTCTACGACGCGCGCCGCAAGCTGATGTCGCACGGAGAGTACGTCGGCCCGGAGCAGCGCTCGCCGTACCACTACGGGGTGTTCTACACCGAGGCGCGGCTCGGCAGCCTCGTCGCGATCGGCAAGGGCGACGTGCCGGCCGAGCACTGGTTCGCGATGAGCCGCACGCCGCCGCCGCCGGGAATCGCATCCGACGCCGCCGCACACGTCGAGCCGGCGCGCGTGCACCCGTGGCCCAGCGCCTACTACCAGTGGAAGGGTCTGCACTACGTCCCGTCGTGGGGCGGCAGCATGTTCGAGGCGCTGATGCCGGTGCTCGTGCTCGACGAGCGCCGCTACGCGCCGTCGAGCCTCGGGCGCAACGACGAGGTGCACGCCGAGGTGCAGCGGCGCTACGCGCTCGAGGACCTGGGGCTCCCGGTGTGGGGAATGTCGCCGAGCTGGCAGCCGAGCGGGGAGCGCTACGCCGAGCACGGGGTTCCGCCGCTCGGCTTCCAGGGGTATCGCAGCGATGCCGTCACTCCGCACGCCGCGGCCCTGGCGCTGGCGGTGACGCCGCGCGAGGCGATCGCGAACTTGCGCGAGCTCGCCCGGCGCTACGACGTGTACGGGGACTACGGCTTCTACGACGCGGTGGATCCCAGGAGCGGCACGGTGGCGCGCGTCGATCTCGCGCTCGACCAGGCGATGATCCTGATCGCGCTCGCGAACCACCTCGAGGACGGCGCGATCCAGCGCCGTTTCGCCGCCGATCCGATCGCCCAGGCGGCACTGCCGCTGCTGCGCGACGAGAACTTCTTCGAGGGCGGCAGCTCGCTGCAGACCTCGACGCGGCCGGGCGGCGGCGACCCGCCCAAGCTCTGAGCCGGGGCCTGACCGGGGGCCGGCCGGCGGCTACGTTCCGCCGCGATGCGGCTCCCCGCGCCGATCCGGCTCCTGCTCCCGCTGCTGCTCGCGCTCGCCGCGCTTCCGGCGGCGCAGTGCCCGCCGAGCACCTTCCGCCCCGCGCCCCCCGTCTGGGTGACGATCGATCCGGCGCAGGTGGATCAGACGATCGACGGCATCGGCGGGTCGGCCGCCGACGAGAGCTCGCTGCGCGCGATGACCGAGCCGGGCCGCAGCCAGGTGATGGACCTGGTGTTCGGCGATCTCCAGCCGTCAGTGGTGCGCATCAAGCCGCGACCGGACATGGAGCCGGTCAACGACGACGACGATCCCGAGCACGTGAATCCGGCCGGCTTCGTCCGTCCGGACGACCACCTGTGGCAGGTCGACCAGATCTTCGCCCGCGGCCAGCCGAAGCTCCTCGGCGCGCTGTGGACGCCGCCGGCGTGGATGAAGACCACCGATCAGGAGTGCTGCGGCGGGACGCTCAAGCCCGGCATGGACGCGGAGCTCGCCGAGTTCTTCTCGGTGTATCTCTCCTACCTCGAGGCCGACGGACATCCGCTCGACTGGCTCTCGATCCAGAACGAGCCGGAGTCCGCTTCGCCCTGGGACGCGAACACCTACACGCCGGCGACGTACGCGAGCACCGCCGAGACCATCGCCAAGCGCCTGGTGGCGGACAGCCACGCGGTGCGCCTCGTGGGCCCCGACACCGCTCTCGCCAACTTCGCGACGCTCTACCTCCCCTCGCTCCTGGCGAAGCCGACCGCGTCGAGTCTCCTCGAGGCGGTGGCGTTTCATCTCTACCAGTACGGCTACTACGACATCGACCAGGTGCCCGGCGAGATCGCGCAGGTGGCCGCGAGCGCGCCGCAGCGCCTGCCGCTCTGGGTGACCGAGTTCTCGAACACGACGGGCGTCGGCTACGGCACCTGGGACGAGGCGCTCGCGCAGGCGCAGCTGATCCACCAGGCCCTCGTGAACGGCGCGAGCATGTACGTGATGTGGAACCTCTACCGCCCCGGCGGCCCCGGCGAGGCCCTGGTGGTGATCCCGACGGCCGCCGGCACGGGCGACTACACCGTCACGCCGAAGTACTGGACGCTGCGCCAGTTCACCCGCTTCGTGCGCCCCGGCGCGCAGCGCATCGAGGCGAGCTGCCCCGACGCACAGGTCCTCGTCTCCGCCTATCTCGATCCGACCTCGGGCGCGATCACGGCGGTGCTGATCAACACCGCGAGCGATGCGCGCTGGGCCCTCGTCGGGGGAGCCGACGACGCGATCGGCGGCCCGCCCCGGCTGGTGCGCAGCTCGGAGACCGAGAACGGGGTCGAGCTCCCAGCCGACTCGCCCGACCGCCTCTCGCCGCGCATGCTCCGCCTGCCCCCGAGCTCGGTCACCACGGCGGTCTGGCCCCCGACGTGATCCGCGGCGAAGGCAGCGCGGTCGTGCGGGGCGTCACCGCCGGCGACGTCTTCGACTTCGTGCTCGATCCGGTCCAGTACCTGAAGGCCGACACCAAGCTGCGCGCCGTCGTCAAGCTGGCCGACACCGAAGACGGTCAAATCGCGCGGGAGGACGGGACCTTCCTGGGCTTCGCCCACGGCTCGGTCGTCACCCGCTACCGCTGGACGCGCCCCTCGCGCATCGATGTGACGCTCGAGCACGGGATGCCGCGGGGGATGCACAACTGGTTCGAGATCGAGCCGGCGGCCGAAGGCGCGCGCGTCACGCACGTCGAGGAGCTCGAGCTCGGCTGGGGGCCTCTCGGCGCGGTCCACGACCTGCTGGTGCGCGGCTGGTGGCAGCGATCGGTCGAGCGCGAGGTGGCCGAGATCAAGCGGCTGCTCGAGGCCGGCGCGCGCGGACGCGGGCCGACACAGAAGCGTGCTTGACGCCGGCGCGGCGAGCGGAATAGCATGGTCCGCGGGAGCGTCGCGATGAGCCTGCCTCGCTGCAGAGCGGCCGCTCTCGTCATCGGCAGCCTCCTCTCGCCGCTGATCACGGGCTCCAGCGCCGTGGCAGCTCCGGCCACGGTCTTCCGCCCGCTCGATCCCCTCCACAGCGGCGACACGTGCTTCGTGAGCGCGATCTCGAGCGACGGGAGCGCGGTGGTCGGATACTGCGAGTCGGCTCACCAGACCGAGCCCGTGCGCTGGGACGCGCAGGGAGCGCAGGGTCTCGGCTTCCTCGCGGGCTCGGCCGCCTGCTTGACGGCGTCCGTCTCCGGGGATGGCTCGGTCGTGACCGGGGTCTGCGACTTTCCCTCCGGAGACAGCTCGGTGTTCCGCTGGGACGCGGTGGGCGGCATCCAGGATCTCGGCTCCCTCCCCGATGCGCCGGTCTGTTTCCTCGACCGCTCGAACATCATCTCCTTCGACGGATCGGTGATCGCCGGCGACTGCGCCTCCGAGGACATGACGATCAACCAGGCCTTCCGCTGGGACCCGATCGGCGGCATCCAGGGGCTCGGCGACCTCCCGAACACGACGCAGAGCCTCATCTCGGGACTCTCCTCCGACGGCACGGTGGTGATCGGCGTGAGCGCCCCGTCGGACTTCTCCACCTCGCAGGGGTTTCGCTGGAACGCGGTGAACGGCATGGAGGCGCTGACGCCGCTCTCGACGTCGTTCCCCTACTGCAGCCCGACCGCGGCCTCGCGCGACGGCTCCTTCGTGACGGGCATCTGCGACTCGAGCGATAAGACGACCTCCGTCGCCGTCCGCTGGGACGCCGCGAACGACGTCCAGAGCCTCGGCGTCCCGAGCGGCCAGACCGAGAGCTTCGCCTTCTACATCTCGGAGGACGGCGCCGTCGTGGCCGGCGACTCGGACGCGGGCAACAGCCAGTTCTCGCACGCACTTCGCTGGGACGCCGTGAACGGCATCGTGGGCCTCGGCGTGCTCCCGGGCTTCGACGGCTGCGAGACCACCTCGCTCTCGGGCGACGGGTCGATCCAGGTGGGCCTCTGTGTCGAGAACGGACAGAATCCGGCCGCCTTCGTCTGGGATGCGCAGCACGGGGTGCGCGATCTTCGCGGCGTCCTCGCCGATCAGGGCAACGATCTCTCCGGCTGGCTGCTGTCGTCCGGTCCGGTGGTCTCGGCCGACGGCCGCACGTTCGCGGGCACCGGCACCCACGCGGGCGACGATGGGGCCTGGGTGGCGCCCGAGCCGTCCGCCGCGAGCGAAGGGGCGCTGGCCCTCGCGTGCGCCGGGCTCTGCGCGCGCCGCGCGCGCGCCAGGCTCTCGCGCTCGCTCATCGGCTGAGGCTGACGACACCCGCGAGGGAGAGCGCGCCGAGCACTCCGGCCAGGGCGATGCGGTAGTAGCCGAACGGCGCGAGCCCGGAGCGCTGCAGGAAGTCGACCAGCCAGCGCACCGCGAACACCGCGGAGACGGCCGCGACGGCGAATCCGAGCGCGACCGGCGCCGGACCGAGCACCGCGAACAGGCTCGGCGCGGTGCCCGCGTGCGCCGCGAGCAGGTTCTTCGCGAGCTTGTAGACGCAGGCGGCGCCGAGCGTCGGCACGCCGAGCAGGAACGAGAACTCGGCCGCGTCGCGCACGCGCAGGCCGAGGATCAGGCCGCCCGCGATCGTCACCATCGAGCGCGAGGTGCCCGGCCACATCGCGAGGCACTGGAAGAGGCCGATCGCGAGGGCGTGGCGGCGGTCGAGCTGGTCGATTCGACGGCCCTGCGGATTGCCCTGCTTGCGGCGGTCGAGCCAGATCATCCAGACGCCGCCGACGACGAGCGCGAGCAGCACGGGCAGCGGGCGGAAGAGGTAGCGGTCGATCGGCTTCTCGAGGAAGGGGCCGAGCACGGCGGCGGGCGCGAAGCCGAGCGCGAGGTTGCCGAGCAGGCGCAGTCCGACGGGGTCGCGACCGGCGAGGCCGCGCAGCATCTGCAGCACGCGGGCCCGATAGAGCCCCACCACCGCGAGGATCGCGCCGCCCTGGATCGCGATCTCGAAGGCGTCGAGCGCCTCCTTGTGCGCGGGCGTGTCGAGGCCGAGCAGGCTCGAGACCAGGATCAGGTGCCCCGTCGAGCTCACCGGCAGGTACTCGGTCACCCCCTCGACCAGGCCCAGCAAGGCCGCGTGCCACCACTCCATCGCACCCTCCCGCCGCGCTCACGTCGAAAGGCCGGCCTCTTTACCCTATCTTGCCGCGCGCCGCACCTTCGGGAGGGCCGCCATGAGCCAATCGGGGGGGCTCGACCTCTGGTCGATGCTCTTCGTCTTCATGCTCGCGACCTTCGTGGGCTTCCAGGTGATCCAGAACGTCTCGCGGCTGCTGCACACGCCGCTGATGTCCCTCACCAACGCCATCTCCGCGATCGCCGTCGTCGGCTCGATCCTGATCGCGGGGGAGCAGAAGACCACCTTCGCGACCGTGCTCGGGACGGTCGCGGTCGCTGCCTCGGTCACCAACATCGTGAGCGGCTTCCTGATCACCGACCGGATGCTGAAGATGTTCAAGGAGCGGGGACCCGGCCGATGAGGTTCGCGCTGACGCAGATCAGCTACCTGCTCGCGGCGGGTCTCTTCGTCTTCTCGCTTCGCTGGCTGAACCAGCCGAAGACCGCGCGGCGCGGCGTGGCGGCCGGCGTCGCCGGCATGGCGGCGGCGATCTTCGGCACGCTGCTCTACCCGGAGATCGTGGGCTTCGGCTGGATCGCGATCGCGGTCGCCGTCGGCACGATCGCCGGCATTCCGCTCTCGCGCGTGCCGCTCACCGCCGTGCCGCAGCGGACCGCGCTCTCGCACGCCTTCGGCGGCCTCGCAGCCGGCCTGGTCGGCACCGCGAAGTACGCGCTCTGGCTCCCGGAGGGCGCGCTGACGCCGTTCCGAACCGGCGCGATCGCGATCGAGGTGCTGCTCGGGTTCCTGACCTTCACCGGGAGCCTGATGGCGGCGGGCAAGCTGCAGGAGGTGATCCCGACCCGGCCGATCACCTATCCGCGGCAGAACCTCATCAACCTGACGCTGCTCGGCATCGCCGTCGCCTCCGGCGTCTGGCTGGTCATCGATCCGACGCGTTGGATGCTGTTCCCGGTGATCGTCGGTCTCTCGCTGCTCTTCGGCGTCCTCCTGATCATCCCGATCGGTGGCGCCGACATGCCGACGGTGATCTCGCTGCTCAACTCCTACGCCGGACTCGCCGCGGTCGCGATGGGCTTCGTGCTCGACAACAAGCTGCTGATCACCGCCGGCGCGCTCGACGGCTCCTCGGGCTTCATCCTCTCGGTGATCATGTGCCGCGCCATGAACCGCTCCTTCACCAACGTGCTGTTCGGCGCCTTCGGGCAGGTGCAGGTGGCCGCCGCCACCGGCGAGGCGCGGCCGGTGAAGAGCGCGACGGCGAACGACGCGGCCGACTACCTCGAGCACGCCGCGCGCGTCGTGGTGGTGCCGGGCTACGGGCTCGCCGTGGCGCAGGCGCAGCACCGGCTGCGCGAGGTCTACGACCAGCTCACCAAGCGCGGCATCGACGTGAAGTTCGCGATCCACCCGGTGGCCGGGCGCATGCCCGGCCACATGAACGTGCTGCTGGCCGAGGCCGACATCCCCTACGAGTCGCTGGTCGAGATGGACGACATCAACCGCGACCTGCCGCAGACCGACGTGGTGCTGGTGGTGGGCGCCAACGACGTGGTGAACCCGGCCGCGCGCCACGACAAGTCGAGCCCGATCTACGGCATGCCGATCATCGACGCCGACAAGGCGAAGATGTGCCTCGCCATCAAGCGCTCGATGAACCCCGGCTTCGCCGGCATCGACAACGAGCTCTACACCGCCGAGAACACGCTGATGCTGTTCGGCGACGCCAAGGCGATGCTGGGCGAGATCGCCAAGGCGCTC
>DATJPY010000137.1:0-1096 GCA_035506135.1 Myxococcota bacterium
CCAAGAAGGGCTCGCAGATCTCGTGACCGCCGGCCCCGCGCGCCACGAGCTCGCGTCCCTCGAGCGCGCCTGCTGCGCGCTGGACGCTCGAGGCAGCGGGCAGGCCGTGACGCCTGCGGTAGTCGGCGCCGTAGAGCGGGCCCGGCTCGACGGCGAGCGCCTGGAGAACCTGGCGCTGAGGGCCGGTCGCCTGCTGCCAGATCAGGCTGAAGTGGGCGTGCTCGGAGCGCAGCAGCCGCTCCAGCGCTGCGGCGAGTCGCTCCAGCGTCGCGGTGCCGCGCGGCGGCGTCTCCTGCCACAGGAAGTAGCAGGCCTCCTGCGTCGCGTAGGGCTGGCCGCGCGTCGTCGAGAGGATCGCCGCGACGGCCTCCGGTGCGATACGCCGGCCGGTCGCGCCGAATCGCGCCTCGATGAACGGCGCGAACGCCTCGGGCGCGATGGGCCCGAGCTCCATGCGCTTCGCGCTGCGCCAGAACGGCTCCTGCTCATCGCTGAAGATCCGCTCGAGCATGTGCCGACGGCTTCCCAGGTAGACGTGCGCGACCTCCGGCTGCGTCTGGAACACGGCCCGCATGAGCCGCGGCAACCTGCGGTCGATGTCGATCACCTCTTGGAACTCGTCGAGCACGAGTGCGACCTTCCGCCCGCGCTCGGCGGCGAGCTGCGCGGGCAGCTCGAGGAGCCGTTCGATCGTGGCGTCGATGTCCTGGCGCCGTCGACCGGTGTCGAAGCTGAAGCGCGGCGACCCGTCGTCGGGATCGACGGTCACCGTCGGCGTCACGCGCAGTCCCTGGAACACGCGCAGGCGCTCGCGCGCGCGGAAGATCGGCGAGGCGATGTCGTCGTGGATCGCCTGCGCGAGCTTCTCGGCGAGCTTCTCCTTCGTCGGGGTGGTCATGAGGTCCACCTGCGCGACGAGTACGCGCCGTCGGGTCAGCTCCTGCGTGGCGCGCCAGACGAGCGATGTCTTGCCGAAGCGGCGCGGCGCGAAGAGGACCACGTCCTGGCCGTTCAGGACGTCGCCGGTGAGCTCCGCCAGCTCGTCGGTGCGGTCGGTGAAGGCCTCGTCAAGCGCGAGCGCGCCAAACCGAAACGG